>CAUWKK010000037.1:0-22601 GCA_963559385.1 uncultured Schaedlerella sp. | reverse complement strand
AAGCCCAACCCGGAACAACCTGATCCGGACAAGCCCAATCCGGAACAACCTGATCCGGACAAACCCAATCCGGAGCAGCCTGACCCGGATAAGCCGAACCCGAATGATCCAAATTCGGACAATTCAACTCAAGGGAAGCCGGGGACGCCTGGTTCACAGGGTACAAATCAGGGGAACGGAGATCATGCGGATAATAAGCCGAATGATAAAGTGACGGCAGATAAGAAGGGGGAGAATGTTCCGCAAACGGGCGACAGCAGTAACGTCGGAGTGATAGGGGCGGCGCTGGTTGTTTCTTTGGCGGTTATTGTGGGGGTATTGATTTTCAGACGCAGACGGTAGGAACTTTTGTAGGAGGCAGCACATGGAAGATTCGAAAATGGATTGGCTTACGCCGGTACCAAAGCAGTCGTTATCCAAAATGGTCGTGGAAAAAATAAAAGAGGGATTGATCAGCGGAGCGATCAAACCGGGAGAGTTTCTGCCCTCCGAGACAGAGCTTGTAGAGCGGTTCGGTGTAGGAAAATCAAGTGTGCGTGAAGCGATTAAGATGTTAGAAGCGCTTGGAGTTGTAGAAATCTGCAAGGGAAACGGGAGCCGCATTCGGACAACAGTAGATACTACAGTGTTGAACCCGTTGATCTTTCAATTGATTCTTCAAAGTAAAGAAGAGAGTCAGGAGCAGCTCGTAGAATTTCGGAAAATGATAGAGATTTCCGGGAGCAAGCTGGCAATTGACAATGCAACGGCGGAGGATATTGCAAATTTAAAAGAGATCCATGAACGCACAAAGGCCGATTTTAAGCGTGGGAAAGCAACGGTAAAAAATGATATGGAATTTCATAATACAATTTATGAAAGTACGCATAATCCTTTTATTGTAAGTATCGGTCATAGCATTATGGAGCTGTTTCAACCGTCGCTGGTTATTGCAAACAGAGATTATTCAACCATTGTTACCAATAACCACGGAGCGATTTTGCGGGCGTTGGAAGACAGAGATAAAGAAGCGATGGAAGAGGCGATTGTCGTATCATTAGAGAAGTGGAAAGCTCTTGCGTTGGGAGATGCCTTAGAGTAAAAGAGAAGTAAGAGATTCAGGGAAAAGAATCTCGGATGACAAGATATCAAGAGAATGGAAATGCAAAAATAAGAGCTGCATTTCCATTCTCTTTTTTAATTTCTAAATTTTCGATAAGTTAGTCTGCCATACTTTTTCGAAAATTCTACAATGTTTGGATATAATGCATAAATATTCTGATAAAATATTGTGTATTCATACAAAAATCACAAAAATAATTGACTTTTGATAAAAATAGTGTTAATTTAACATCAGAAGACAGACATCAGATGTCATATGTAATGAGGAGACAAAAAAGAAAGAAAAGGAGAGAAGAAAAATGGCAAATATTTATTATGATGATGATGCGGATTTAGGATTGGTGATTGACAAAACGGTGGCGATTATCGGATATGGAAATCAAGGAAGAAGCCAGGCGTTAAATATGAGAGATTCCGGTGTGAAAAATGTCATTGTAGGAAGCCGGCATGACGAGTCTTATGATCAGGCAAATGCGGACGGGTTCATGGTTTATTCGATCGCAGAAGCAACAAAGAAAGCAGATATTATCTTCCTGCTTCTGCCGGACGAGGTTGCACCGGAAATTTATGAAGAGCAGATCGCTCCGAATCTGGAGGCAGGCAATATTTTGAATTTTGCGTCCGGGTATAATATTACATTTCAGCGTATCAAACCGGCAGAAAATTTGGATGTTGTTATGGCTGCCCCTCGTATGATCGGAAAAGGAGTACGGGAATTATACGAAAGTGGAGAGGGATCTCCGGCATTTGTAGGTGTGCATCAGGATGCATCGGGAAAGGCATTGGAGTACGGAAAGGCATTGTGTAAAGCAATCGGCGCAACAAGAAAAGGTGCGATAGAGGTGACATTCGATGATGAAACATGTCTGGACTTAATGGCCGAGCAAGGAACATGGCCGATCATTTACAACGTCTTTGTGGAGGCATTTAAACTTCAAGTAGAAATGGGACATCCGGAGGAAGCGGTTTTGATGGAAATGTATCTTTCAAAAGAGCCGGCAGTTATGATGGAGAAAGCTGCCGAGGTTGGCTTTTTCCGTCAGCTTCCATTCCACTCACATACCAGCCAGTACGGACAGCTGATTGGTTTTAATGACGTAGATACGACAGAGATCAGAAAGTTTTTGAAGAACCGGTATGACCGGATCAAAGGTGGAGAGTTTGCAGAAGAATGGGATAAAGAACAGCATGAAAATCATCTCGGAACCTTAAATAAATTGGAGGATGCTGCGCTTAACAGTGAGTTTACAAAGGCAGAAGACAGACTGAAAGCAAGATTGAAATAAGGATAGATTGTTGCACTATCAGGCAAATATGATAGAGAGAGGGGCAATAGTGGATGTAATGATTTTTGTATGGCTTGCATTGGCTATAGCGATTATATTGTTTGCGATTTTGAAATTAAAATTAAACCCTGCAATTGCACTGGTCCTTGGCAGTATTTTTATGGGACTGGCATCGGGATTGGGAACTGCGGAAACAGTGACGACAATCGGTACGGGGTTCGGCAATTTGATGACCGGAATCGGACTTCCGGTAGGCTTTGGAGTCATCTTGGGACAGCTTTTATCTGATTCAGGAGGAGCGAAAGTAATTGCGGAGACAATGATACAGAAAGCGTCTGAGAAGTATGCGCTTTATGCACTTGGGATTACGGCATTTTTATTGTCTATTCCGGTATTCTATGATGTGACATTTGTGATTCTCATCCCTCTTGCGATTGCGGTTTCGCGTCAGATCCATAAGCCGCTGCCGTATACGGTGAGCGCAATGGTGATCGGCGCAGGTGCGGCGCATACGCTGGTACCGCCGACGCCAAATCCGTTGGCAGCGGCAGAAATCTTGAAATTTGATCTGGGGATCATGGTTGTAGTAGGAACGATCCTTGGTCTGGTATCGGCAATCCTTGCGATGAAAGTGTTCTTTACACTTTTAGACAAAGGTTTCTGGAATAAAGAAAAAGACGAAACCGGTGTAGAGGTGTACGAAGAGCATGTAAATGCCCAAAAAGCTGGAGAGCCGTCATTCGGGATGGCATTGCTGCCGATTTTGCTTCCGGTTATTCTGATTTTGCTTGGAACAGTTATGGATGCCTTAGTGGAGGAACTGCCGGGAGTGGTTACATTTTTGAGCAACAAAACAATCGCATTACTGCTTGGTGCATTAGCTGCCTATGTGATTTCTGCAAAGGCAATGAATAAAGAGGAACGGGATGCATCGGCAACTGAGGCATTAAAAAGCTGTGGTATTGTTCTTTTGATCACAGGTGCAGGCGGCTCCTTTGGTGCGATTATCAGCGGGACGGGAGTGGCGGATATGTTGGCGGCAACGATTCAGAATATTTCGGCATCACCGATCGTGGCATTGTTTATCGCCTTTGTAATCGCGGCTCTGTTCAGAGTGGCGCTGGGCTCAGGAACGGTAGCTTCTATTACAACAATGACAATCATGGCGTCCGTTCCGACAGCGGTTGGAATGCATCCGGTATGGATGGCAATGGCGTGTCTTTCCGGTTCATTGAGCTGCGGACATGTGAATGACAGCGGTTTCTGGGTAAGTACAAATCTATCAGGTTTTACCATAACCGGCGGACTGAAAACATATACACTGGGAAATGCATTTGTGGCGGTATTTACAATGCTGTTTGCAGTGGTAGGTTGTCTGATCTGGTAAAAAATATTCCCCTATTCTGTATACACCGGAATAGGGGAGTAGATATTTTCTTGTATATTTTTCAATTCTCTTTTTCACAAGCCATGTCGACACACCAGCGCTTGCGATGAAAATGTTCACCTTCATATTTTCGGAATGCAATGCTGAATTTTAGGGATTCTGTTCTTCGAAGTAATTTTAATGCAATTTGATTTTTACCTTTGTTAAGCGGAATAAGAAGGTAATTATTGTATGGAGTCCATAGACGTATTTCGTCGCGCTCCATTTGCAGGATATTGTTTACCCAGAGGCGGAAACCATCGTTATTTCCTATGACTGCCCATACGGTTTCATTTTCTTTTACAATCAACTCTTGTTTTAAATAAATACAGCCTTGGCCTTGAAACGTAAAGGTATCATCCAGTGGAAGCAGATCTTCGTATCCGTGTATCAGACAGGTTTCTTCTGTTTGAAATGCAAGACTGATATCCTTTTCGTTTATATACTCTCTGGATAAATAGACTGCATTATTTACCATGCATTCCAATGTAGGAAGAATGCAATTTTCACCATGGGCGCTTGGAATCTCCGGAGCGTCATTTTTTTCGAGTGCGTCAAAATAGGGGCCGATTGCTGTCCATTCAGATGAGCCTGCAATTCCGAAATTAGCAGTAATATCTCCGAATCTGGCGGTCAGAATATTTGTGTTCTGCAAGATTTTTACAGAGGTAGCAGTTTCAAGTTTGAAATCTACAACTGTTTCATTTCTGGCCGGGACACATATGGGAACAGCGTTTGGGGCGCAATCCCAACCGTCAGGCAAACTGGTGATGGCTAAAGTGTCGCAGACCTTCTGATCTGTAGGATTGCTGAGTTTGACACGAATGTGACAGGTATCTTCAAAACCGATAGCAGGGAACTTATTATATGTAATATCGAGAGTTATTTCTTTGTCGGTATCTGCAATTTTATATTCCTCTTCGTCAGCCAGTTTCTTCGCTAATCGGCAAGTGTCTTCAGCCAGATACTTTATAGAAAAGTTATCACGCTTTACATCAATACCAATTACAAGGGCATCGTTGACAAGGTTTTTAAGTTCTTGTGGGATTGCAGATGCACCGTACATAATTCCCCAGACGGCACCGGCGGTCGCACAAGTGCAGTCAGTATCGAAACCGCATCGGAAAGCAATGTTAATAACAGTATCCAGACAGTCATGTCCATATAAAAGAGCGATAATGACGATTCCCAAATTGACGACTGCATTTGTAAAATCAAAATGTGCATATTTACGCATCAAGAGTGTGCGGGTTTTTATCCAGCTTTCCGGGTATACTTTATGCCAGTTTAAAACATCTGTTACACAAGAATGTGCTTTAGAACCAACCGGTAAAAATGAGAGCTCTTGCAGGATTAGTTTTTTCATATCCTGTGTAAAAAATGCAGAAGCCTCTATGGCTGCGTAATATTGTTCAATCCAGACCGCATTATCCGTATGATCGAGGCAGCCGTCCATTTTTGCGAATTTCGCAGCTTTCTGAGGTTGCCCGGGGAAAAGCATGCCCCAGATCTCAGAACGGATCGGGCAGCCTTCGCCCTCGGAAAAAACAGGATTGTTAAAGCTGCCGCTGTATGGGGGCAAGATTCCGCGTTCATAATTTTTAAGAAAAATTCCATATTCATTGAATGGATACCAACAATGCTTTTCCCATGCGTCAGCCAAATCCTTTGAAGTTACGGATAGCCCTTTTTTTTCCATGACTTCAAACCACAAAAGCTGAAGATCTAAATCGTCATTGGGAAGATCGGGACGGATCATTTCCTTGTAGTCTTTATACGGCAGCAGCTTTTTGATACCCTCTACAGGAGCTCCGGCGGCGCCGCCGAGACATTTGCCGAGCCAACCTCCATATACCCGATCAAAGTAATCGTTTTTCTTTAACATCAGTCATACCTCCTTTATTTTAAAATTGCTCCTGCTGAAAATGTTTTTTCTACCTGATTGCTGAAAAAGATAAATAAAAGTATCGGCAGGATACTTGTGATAATCATAGCGGCGAACATTCCGCCATAATCAGTTCCGTATTTGCCGGAGGAATAGCTCATCAGTGCGATCGGAAGTGTCTTATATTTTTCATCACTGATTAAGACAAGAGAATAAATAAATTCATTCCAGCTATTGATAAAGGTATTGATTACCATTGTGGCAATTGCCGGTTTTATCATTGGCACGATCACACGAAAAAGTATAGAAAAAATATTTGCACCGTCCACTACTGCGGCTTCTTCCATTTCAGGAGGAATATCAGAAAGAAAACTACAGCACATCAAAGTTGCCATTGGAATGTTGAAAGCGGAAATGGTCAGTATCAGTGATAAAGGATTGTTAATTAAATGCATCTGCCGCAGCATGATAAATATCGGAACAATAACAATCTGCGACGGAAGCAGGATTCCAAGGGTAACCATCTTATTGACTTTTAGAGATAATTTCCAACGCATTCTTACAAGCGCATACGATAGCATAATTGCGGCAATCGTAGTTAATAAAAGAGTAAAGCCTGTGATAAAGATACTGTTTACAAAATATTTTAGAATATTGCGGTTAAAAATTGCATCTGTATAATTTTCTATTTTCCAAAATTCGGGTAATCCGAATGAGGCTCCGGTCATGATTTCTGTAGTGTCTTTAAAGGAATTGATAAGAAGCCACAGGAGGGGATATACAGATGTTAAAGCAATAACAGAAAAAATTATGGTTAGGACCGTACGGATCCAGCGTTGTTTGATTCTCATAAAATGTATCCTCCTATTCTGCGTATTTTCCATGTTTAAATAACCAACCTATCATGCTTAATATGATACAGGTTTCTATGATTACGACAACACCAACAGAGGCGGCAAGACCATAACGCATATTGGAAAAGGCCTGCTTATACATATACATCATCACTGTCTGTGTCATATCTCCTGGGCCTCCTCCGGTCATAATATATACCTGTGGAAATGTGTAAAGACCTCCGATCGCCGAAACAGTGATGCAGGTTTTAGTTACATTTCTAAGCAGAGGAAGCGTAATATAGCGGACAACCTCTGGGAAGGTAGCGCCGTCAAGCTGTGCTGCTTCAAAATAGCTTTCGGGAATTGACTTGATCCCGGAGTAAGAAAGCAGAAGATCCAGACCGAAGGACCACCACATTCCGACGATTGCAATACAGATCATGGCAGTTTGAGAATTGCTCAGCCAGTTGTTCTGAAGAAAACCAAGTCCGACTGCTTCCAACAGGCTGTTTAGGAGTCCCCAGTCTGCATGGTAGATTGCAAGCCAAAGCTGTGCAATAACGGAAATGGAGAGCACCAGGGGAAGGATCAAGGCAGTTCGTAAAATCTTTTGCATACGAGGATTCAGTGTACACAAAAGAATGGATACTGCGATAGCAAGGATTGCATTACATAGTACAGCCAACAGACAAAGTCCGATGGACCAGATATTAGCTTTTAAAAAGGATGCGTCTTGAAAGAGACGTAAAAAATTCTGAAAGCCTACAAATTTAGCAGGACTCAGTCCGTTTGTTTCTTGCAAGGACATAATTATGATATTGATCAATGGGTAGATAACAAATGCAGCCAGCAAAATCAAAGCGGGAGCAGAAAGTATGAAAATATAGCGTTTATTTTCAAGTACCTTTTTCATATGATGTCACTCCTTTCTCAAGAGAATGTCCCAAAATCAGAGACAGGCTGTTGTTCATCCTGAATTTTGGGACATCATTGTTTCTCTATTTTTTGTTGTAATCGTTTTTATTCTTCTTTTGCAGCTTTATCCATATCTGCAAGGTAATTATCCGTTGTGTAATTTGCATCGTTTGTCATAAATTTGCTCGTGGCCTGCATAATTCCCGAACTGGCGGCAGCGGTCGGCATAACGTCCTGAACCAGACCATAGTTGTATTCAAAGGTTTGCATATCCTCGGCAAGTTGGGCAACCGGATCGGCAAATTCTCCGTTATATGACCAACCCATGTTTTCTGCTTTGTATACTGTGAATGGGTTGCCTTTTGTTTCGTATACGTATTGACAACGAAGTTCTGCAATAGCTTCACAGAGAGCCGCGGCTTCATCGGGATGCTCGGTTCCGGCATAAACCATCATACCACTGTTCTGCTTGACACCTCCGGCAACATTTTTACCATAGGAATCAGCAGCATCATCGTTGATAACAGGGAAGTAAAAGTATCCGAAGTCCTCACCCATTTTTTCGGCACCGGAAGCAACCGCCCATGAACCGTTAACCATCATAGCCGCTCCGCCGGATTCAAATAACGGTAATGCTTCATCAATGCCGGTCAATGCTACATTATCGGAAAAAGCACCCATATCCATGAGTTTTTTCACAACTCCGGCAGCCTGAGTGTAAGCGTCATCAGAGAACGCACCTTCGCCTTTTACAACCTTTTCTGTACATTCCGGGTCAACAGAGTAGGCAAATCCTTCAACCATCATAGCAGCAGGCCAGCCATCGCCGGCGCCGACAGAAATTGGAACGATATCGGTTGTGGCTAAGGTTTCGACAATGCTGTATAATTCTGAAACTGTGGTTGGCACTTCCAAACCGTGTTGGGCGAAAATTGCTTTGTTATATAGGATGATTTCGTATGAGATGTCTTCAAAGGGAACTCCGTACATATGTCCGTCGTTTGCTTTTGCATTTTCCGCAGTTGGAATGACTTTATCCCAGTAGCCGCTTTCTTCCAGGTAGTCATCCAAGGCAAGTGCGCTGCCGGATTCCAGAATAGGAGTTGCCCAGCTGCCGCCTCTTTCCCACCAGACGTCAATTCCCTCGCCGCCGGCAGAAATCATAGTTCTGACCTTAGTTTCATAGGTTTCGGCATCGCCGGACACCATTTCTAATTCTACATTTACATCTGGAAGAACTTCAGGAAGATGCTCGGTCACATAAGCCATTTCAGCCTCCACGTTTTCATCTGTGTTATTGAAAAGAACATTCAGCGTTACTTTTTCATCCGAGGATGAATTTTTGGTGTTTGTGTCAGCATTCCCACCGTTTCCACATGCAGCCAGGGAAGCAGTCATTGTACCGGCAAGAAGAATTGCCAACATTTGTTTTTGCTTTTTCATAGTGATATCTCCTCCTTGTATGAAATGTTAAAGTAATCATAAAAGGTTTGGAAACAAAAATGAATGGAAATTTATGACCTTATATGGAAAAAACATAACACTTCTTTTAAAAGGCTACTATTTATATTCCGGCTGTTATATAATGAACGCATTCCGAGATAAAGGAAATATAAGAACAAGGAGATGTCGGATGAAGTTAAAATATATCTGGAACACAATGTCGCTGAAACGGAAAATCATGGCAGTGTTTTTGCCCCTGGTATTACTGCCTTTTTTGTTGGTATTAACGATTTCAATCGTGTTCTTTATACAGAATGGAAAAGAGGAGTCACTGAGAAACTCGGAAGAAAAATTATTGCTTGTATCCGGGCAGGCAGAACAAATCTTGTCAAATGTCAAGTATAATATCAAGGCATTTTCAACAAGTTCGGCGCTGCAGAACGCAATAGCAGAAAGCTATCCGGAAACAACCTATGGGAACTATCTGTTTACTACGTCGATGCATTCTGCTGTGCATAATATCATGGATATATCAAGTCTTATTTCAGACGGTTATATCCAGACCTTTGACGGAAAGGTGTATGATATCAAAACAGATTCTATTCAAATACCTACAGCAGATATGAATGCATATTATGATGAAATCGTATCACAAAATGGAAAGATTATCATGGGAAAACCAATGAATCAAGGCGGAGGCAGCGCATTGAATATATCAAAATCGCTGATTGATATCGATACGGGACAATGTCTTGGAATTCTATCATTTGACATAAAAGAAACATTATTTTTTGAAACATACAGATCTGTAATAGATGAAAAAAATGAAAACTTTTATCTGGTGGATAAGGAAAGAAGAATCATTTCATCGGGAAAAAGAAAAGTGCTTCAGACAGAACTTTCAGAGAACGTGTGGAAGGTTGTACAGAGACTGGTAAAAACAGATGAAATGAAAATAGCCACAGAAGATGACGTACTGGTTTTAGCCGAGTTGCTGGAAGCAGGGGAATATTATGCAGTATATGTGTTGGATTACAAGAATATTTATCGGGAAGTGACAGGTATGGCATTGATTTTTGGCATAATAGGAGGGTTTGTGCTTATTGCTGCTGTGTTTCTGACTACGGTTTTGGCACGAAGTTTGACAAAACCATTGGCAATACTTGCTGCTTATGTGGATAAAACCGGAAGCGGAGATTTTTCGATACAGCTACAAATAGAATCCAAGGATGAAATCGGGATGCTGGCAGAACGATTTCAAAAAATGAATCGCAATATTCATAATTTGACAATGCGTATCTGTAACGAGCAGGCATTAAAGAAAGAATATGAATTGAATCTTTTACAGGCTCAAATAAATCCACATTTTTTATATAACTGTTTGGATAATATCAGCAGTCTGATAGCAGATTATAAGACAGAGACAGCAACATCGATGATACACCATTTGGGACGCTATTACAGAGGTGTTTTGAGCAAAGGCAGAAACATGATTACGATTGGGGAAGAAATTCAGCTTTTGCAGGATTACATGGAGATTCATCTGCAAAAGGCGCCGGAACTCTTTCAATATATGATACAGATTGATGAAAACGTTGCGGAACTGAAGATTCTGAAAATGCTTTTACAGCCGATTGTTGAAAATACGATTCTGCATGGATTTACAGGCTATAAAAAGAATCGGCATATAGCAATTGTGGGAGAGCAGCGTGGCCCGGTTATTTATATCACAGTGGAAGATGACGGAAGAGGAATACAGAAAGATGTACTTGATTCTGTATTTACAGAAACAGCTTCTGTGATCATACCGAAGCATTTTGGTTTGAAAAATGTTCAGGAACGCATTCGGTTGAAGTATGGAGAGGCATATGGGGCTTCTGTATGGTCAGAACCGGATAAAGGGACAAGGGTGACGGTATCATTTCCCAAAATCCTATAGTGATTGATGAAAGGAATGAAAGACATGTATAGGATTATGTTTATTGATGATGACAGTCTGATTCTGCGTCGTTTACATCAGATTTTAAAATGGGAGGAACTTGGATTTGAGATCCTTCCGGATGCATTGAATGGGGCAGCTGCCTTGGAGCAGATTCAAGAGATGCCGCCGGATGTTATAGTTTGTGACATCAATATGCCGGAAATGGATGGACTGACGCTTGCGGAGAAAGTGAAAGAGCTGTATCCGGGGATTCAATATATTCTTCTGACGGTAAATGACAGCTTTGGATGTGCGCAGCAGGCGCTAAATGTGGGTGTGGATCACTATTTATTAAAACCGATCGATGCAGAAAAAATATTGGAAATTATCCAAAAGATCAAAGCGCAGATGGAATCCTCATATTCTGAAATGGAATATCTTTCTACACTGAAAAGTAAAGCGCTTTGGAGTGAAAAGATGATAAGAGAAAAATTCCTAAACTGGCTTGTGACGGGACGTCAGCCATTGAGTGAAGAGGAATTAAGAGAACGGTTTGCATTTTATCAGATTCCGATTCTTGCTTTGGAGTTTCAGATATTGTCGATTCACATCAATGCTTTTGAAAATCGTATGGCACATACGAAAGGTGCAGAGGAGCTGCTCTATACTGCAATCGACACAATAGAGGACTCCTTGTGCAGTTATTCGGACTGGGTTGTGTTTTCGGATTCCTTTTACAACATAAATATTATATGGGGATTCGGGGGAGAAAATGATTTGTTGAAACCAGGGATTGATTTTATCGGGCGTATGATCAGGGAGAATCTTTTGTTTCAATTGAATCTTTCAGTAACCGTATTTTACAGCAGGCGTTATCAGGGGGCAAGAAATCTGTACTGCTGTTATTATGAGACAAAGTTTCTGCATCGTTATACAGCGACGGTAATGAACAAAGGGGTTCTTTCATTTGAGGAGTATACGCAGTCAGCGCTGGAGGATTCGGTTGATTTTGACAAACTTCGTTCTGATACGTTAAAGCAGCTTCGGAAAGGAGATTTTGAAACTTTAAAGCAGCATTTTTATTCAGCTCTGGAGCACACGGTTAAAATCGGTTCTCTGGAGAGCTTTAATATGCTGCGTATCGATTTTATTATGACAGGAATTATGTTTTTGCAGGAAAACAGGATTGCGCTGCCGGACGTATTTCATCGTCATTTTTCACCTTTAGCGGAAATTACAGAGCGCGACAATATTGATGAGTGTCTGCGGTTTCTGGAAGTGTATTTCGGTGAAATCCTGAGTTATGTAAAAAGACATAAGATTTCTTCGGGGAATCGTATTTTGGAAAAGTGTAAAGAGCTGATCTTTGAAAATATTTCTTTGCAAGGTATGTCGGTGAAATGGTTAAGCACACAGCTTTACATTAATGAAAATTATCTTAGTCGTCTTTTTAAGACTGAGAATGGAATATCGTTAAACAGATATATTATGAAACAGCGTATGGACAAAGCAAAGCAGTATTTGGATGAGGGAAGCAGTAATTTACAGCAGATTTCACAAATGGTCGGATTTGCAGATCCTTTTTATTTCAGCAAGTGCTTTAAAAAAGAATATGGAATTGCACCTTCAAAATATGCTGCTAATGCGGAGCCGGATTCGGCTTATAAAAAGGGCAGAAATATTGATGATTGGATAATATGAAGTTTCATTGCCATACAAAGACAAACGTGGTATATTATACTTAGTTTTTGTGCCGATACCGAGCACGAAAGTGCGATATGAAACAGACGGATTAGGCTGAGGAAGGGTGAGGGTTTCAGATGCACACAAACACTATAAACGAAAAGAACAGGGAGTGATCAAAGATGTATAAGGACGAGTATAAACGTTGGTTGGAAGCGGATCTTGAGGATGCAGATCTGAATCCGGAATTGTCCGGGATCGAGGGAAATGACGAAGAAATCAAGGAACGGTTTGCGGTTGCGTTGAAATTCGGAACGGCAGGTCTTAGAGGGATTCTCGGAGCGGGAACAAACCGCATGAATATTTACGTTGTACGTCAGGCAACGCAGGGCCTTGCAAACTGGGTGAAGACACAGGGCGGAAACCAGATGGTGGCGATCAGCTATGACAGCCGTTTGAAGAGTGACGTATTTGCGAAGACGGCAGCAGGCGTACTGGCGGCAAATGGGATCAATGTCAGAATTTATGATGCATTGATGCCGGTACCGGCACTTTCTTTTGCAACACGTTATTATAAATGTAATGCGGGAGTTATGGTGACTGCGTCCCACAATCCGGCAAAGTACAACGGTTATAAGGCATACGGACCGGACGGCTGTCAGATGACGGATGATGCGGCGGCAATCGTATATGAGGAGATTCAGAAGACCGATGTTTTGACCGGTGCAAAATATATGTCCTTTGCCGAGGGTGTGGAGAAGGGACTGATTCGTTTCGTGGGAGATGAGTGCAAGAAAGCGCTTTATGATGCGATCGAATCTCGTCAGGTACGTCCGGGCTTGTGTAAGACGGCAGGGTTAAAATTGGTTTACAGTCCATTGAACGGATCGGGATTGGTTCCGGTGACACGGGTACTGAAGGATATTGGAATTACCGATATTACGATCGTACCGGATCAGGAGTATCCGAACGGTTATTTTACAACGTGCAGTTATCCGAACCCGGAGATTTTTGAGGCTCTGGAGCAAGGGCTGAATCTGGCAAAGGAAGTCGGTGCAGATTTGATGCTGGCCACAGATCCGGATGCAGATCGTGTCGGTATTGCAATGAAGTGTCCGGACGGTTCTTATGAACTGGTAAGCGGAAATGAGGTCGGTGTGCTTCTGCTGGATTATATTTGTGCGGGACGGATTGAAAAAGGTACGATGCCGGAACGGGCAGTGGCAGTGAAATCTGTCGTATCTACACCGCTTGCGGATGCGGTGGCAGAACATTATGGGGTGGAGCTGCGGAATGTACTGACCGGATTTAAGTGGATCGGAGATCAGATCGCACAGCTGGAAGCAGACGAAGAAGTAGATCGTTTTATTTTTGGATTTGAGGAGAGCTACGGATATCTGGCAGGTCCATATGTAAGAGACAAGGATGCTGTCATCGGTTCTATGCTGATTTGTGAAATGGCAGCTTATTACAGAAGTATCGGAAGCTCTTTGAAACAGAGAATGGAAGAGATTTATGCGGAATACGGACGGTATCTGAATAAGATCGACAGTTTTGAATTTCCGGGGCTTAGCGGAATGGACAAAATGGCAGGCATCATGCAGAAGCTTCGCGAGAATCCGTTGACAGAGATTGCAGGATTGAAAGTGACTCAGGCAGTAGATTACAAGAAACCGGAAGAGACAGGACTTCCGGCAGCGAATGTCCTTGTATATAAGCTGGAAGGCGGCGCAACGGTAATTGTGCGTCCGTCGGGAACCGAGCCGAAGATTAAGATTTACTATACAACGCTTGGTAAGGATCTGGCAGAGGCAGAAGCACAGAAAGAGAAGCTGGCAGAAGCATTAAAACCGATTCTGGCATAAGTGGTTTGAGACTGTGGTATATTGTGATATGAGGTAAGGAAATCAGCACAAAACAGCGGGGAGGGTTCGCATGATTACAGTAGACGCGATGGGAGAAGCATGTCCGATTCCGGTAATTAAGACAAAAAAGGCGATTCAGTCATTGACAAAGGCGGATACGATTGAGGTATTGGTGGATAATGAAATCGCAGTAAAAAATGTATCCAAGCTGGCGGAGGCAGAGGGCGGAGCTGCAAGCTCCGAGCAGATTGCAGAGAGTCAATATAAGGTGACGATCGCAATGCCGGGCAGAGATGTACAGACAACAGATGAACAGCAGATAACGGGACCGGATGAGGCAGAAGGATGCATAGCCAGATGTGATTCGGGGAAAAATACAGTTTTTGTGATCGCCTCTGACCGAATGGGAGAGGGGAACGATGAACTGGGAAAGGTTCTGATGAAAGGGTTTATTTTTGCGATGACACAGCTTGAGGAACTGCCGAAGACAATGCTGTTTTATAATGGTGGGGCGACATTGACAACAGAAAACTCCGAATCACTTGCAGATTTGAAGCTTTTAGAAGAGCAGGGAGTGGAGATCCTGACCTGCGGAACATGTCTGGATTACTATGGCTTGAAAGACAAGCTATGTGTAGGAACTGTTACCAATATGTATGCGATTGTTGAGACAATGAATCAAGCGGATAAGCTGATACGCCCATAAAAGCGATAATTGGCTATATTTGGGTGGCGCTTGGTGATTGACAGAGCGGATCAAAGAAGGGAGGAGGCTGTTGAATGAAAACACGAGACGAAATTCGTTTGACTCAGATGAGTAGTACAGCCGGATGAGCGGCGAAAGTAGGTCCTGAGACCCTTGCCCGGGTTCTGGGCAAGCTGCCGAAATTCAGAGATGAAAATCTCATAGTAGGACTGGAGACATCGGATGATGCTGCAGTTTATAAAATAACAGACGAAATTGCAATGATACAGACAGTGGACTTTTTTACGCCTGTCGTGGATGATCCGTATACGTTTGGGCTGATCGCGGCGGCCAATTCACTGAGCGATGTATATGCAATGGGCGGTGAGCCGAAGATTGCGTTAAACATCGCTGCATTTCCGAATTGTCTGGACCCGGAAATTCTGGGGGAGATCTTAAGAGGCGGTGCAGAGAAGGTGAAAGAAGCGGGAGCAGTGCTTGTAGGAGGTCACACGATACAGGACGATGAACCGAAGTATGGGTTGAGTGTGTCCGGTTTTGTACATCCGGATAGAGTATGGAAGAATTACGGGTGCAGTCCGGGGGATGTGCTGGTTCTTACAAAGCCGATCGGAAGCGGTATTGTAAATACGGCGGTGAAGGCCGGAATGGCTTCGGAGGAAGCGATACAGGATGTGGTCCGGGTTATGGTGTCTTTGAACAAAAAGGCGAAAGAAGTGATTCAGAACTATCCGATTTCTGCGTGTACGGACATTACCGGATTCGGTCTTCTGGGACATTGTGCGGAGATGTCGTCGGCAAGTGAAGTGACCTTTGAACTTTGCCCGAAAGAGGTTGCCCGGGTGACCGGGGCAGATTCCTATGCAAAAATGGGTTTGGTTCCGGCGGGGGCTTACCGCAATCGCGAACACTGTGCAGATATGGTTGACGCAGGAGGTGCGGAGGAATATGAATTAGATCTGCTGTATGATCCGCAGACATCGGGAGGTTTACTGTTCAGTGTTGCACCTGAATATCTGGAAGATATCTTGAAAGATTTTGAAGAACACGAGCTGGAAACAAAAGTTTCTGTCATTGGAAAGGTTACCGAAGCGGGAGAAAAGCAGATTCGTCTGATGTAGGAGTATGCGATGAATAAAAATCAGTTGTTTCGTAAAATTCCAAAGATGAATGTGCTGCTTACGCAGGAGATGGTACAAGGACTGATCGATATATACGGATATGATGTTGTGCTGGATGTGCTGCGGCGGGAACAGGAAAAGATACGTTTGGAAATCGCTGTTTGCACAGAGGAAAAGCAGGCAGAAGCGTGTATCGAAACATTTATGCAGAAGGTGGAAGAGCATCTAAAAAATATGTATCGTCCGCATTTAAAAAAGGCGCTGAACGGAACAGGAACAATTCTTCATACCAATCTGGGGAGAGCGCCTCTTCCTACGAAGCAGGCAGAAGAGGCACTCCGTGAAGTCAGCGGATATTCAAATCTGGAGTACGATTTGGCGAATGGCGTGCGGGGAAACCGTACGGAAATAATTGAAAAACTTCTTTGTGAGATCACAGGGGCAGAATCAGCGGTGGCAGTCAATAATAATGCCGCCGCAGTTTTGCTTGTGCTGAATAGTCTGGCGAGAGACGGAGAAGTGGTGGTTTCGCGCGGAGAACTGGTAGAGGTAGGCGGACGATTCAGGATTCCCGAAGTGATCGAGCTTGGCGGCGCAAAGCTGAAGGAAGTCGGAACGACAAATCGGACGAATATCAAGGATTATGAAAATGCAATTACAGAAAATACAAAGGCTTTTTTAAAAGTGCACACAAGCAATTATCAGATTGTTGGCTTTACAGAGTCAGTAAGCACCGAAGAACTGGGGGAGCTAAGCAGGAGATCTTCCTTTGGAGAACAGAAGATTCCGGTTGTAGAAGATTTGGGAAGCGGAGCGCTGGTCGATTTGAGAAAATATGGACTTCCGGGGGAACCGGTCGTCCGGGAGTCGTTGAAACGAGGTGCAGATATTGTATGCTTCAGCGGAGATAAATTATTAGGAGGGCCGCAGGCGGGAATCATTGTCGGAAGGAAATGCTATGTAGATAGGATGCGTTTCAATCCGTTTTACCGGGCTGTCAGAATTGATAAATTGACAGCGGCCATACTAGAACGTGTACTGACAGAGTATCGTTTTGAGAGCCGCGCGATACAGAATATTCCTGTCCTCCGAATGATAACGAAAAAGATCATGGATGTGGAACAGGATGCAAAGAAATTGAAACGAATGTTGAAACGTGCGGCATTTCCGGCGGAAGCGGAGCTTTATCCGTGTGAGTCACAGATCGGAGGCGGTTCGTTGCCGCAGGCAGTCATACCGAGTATGGCTGTGGCGATCGTTCCGACGGAAATCAGCGTGGAAGAGCTGGAAAGAAGGATGCGGAAGCTTCCGATTCCGGTGATCGGAAGAATAGAAAAGGGAAAGCTTTTGCTGGATATGCGGACGTTTGAAATAGAATATGCATCAAAGCTGATAGCGATGCTGAAAGAAACGGATACGTTTCTTGGAAACAAAGGAGATAAGGAGCAACAAGAGGATGAATCTCAAGCAACTGGAAGCGTTTGTGCAGGTGGCTGAAAAAAAGAATTTTTCTAAGGCGGCGCAGGCTATGTTTTTAACACAGCCGACGGTCAGCGCACATATTTCCGGATTGGAAAGGGAACTGGATACAAGGCTGTTGATACGGAACACGAAAGAGGTAGAACTTTCAAAAGAGGGTGAACGACTGTATACGTATGCAAAACAGATTACGCTTATGGCGGAGCAGATCATACAGGATTTCGGCTGCAGATCAGAGGTGGATGAACAGTTATCTGTCACCATTGCGGCATCTACGGTGCCGGCGCAATATTTGATTCCGGAAATACTGGCGAAATTCCGGCAGAAATATCCGAAAGAGCAGTTTCAAATTCGTGAAAGTGACAGTGCGGATGTGGTAGAACAGGTTGCTTTGCGGAAGGTGGATATCGGGTTTACAGGAACAGAGCTGCCGAATAAATATTGCGAGTTTCTTCCTTTTTATGAGGATGATCTGATCGTTATTACGCCGAATACAGAACAGTTTCATAAGCGGAAAACGGGAGGAAATGTGTTGGACTGGATTCGGAGCGAGCCTGTTATTATGCGGGAAGAGGGTTCGGGGACAAGGAAAGAAACCATAAAGGCGCTGCAGGAAATGGGGATCTCATTTGAGGAATTGAATGTTATTGCCAGTGTAGAAAATCCGGAGACGATCAAACGTTCGGTAAGCAGCGGAATGGGAATCTCGATCTTATCCGCATTGGCGGCAAAGGATGATGTGAGCAGTGGTTCGGTGCTGGGATTCTCATTGGGCGAAGCACAGGGAAAACGGCAGATTTATGTGGTATATAACAAAAGTTTTCATTTGAATCCGGGAGCGGAGCGGATTTTAAAGATTATCAGAAAAATGTATCCGCAAATGCGGGGGTAGTAGGAAAGGGGCATGGTGCTTTAAACACTATGAAACCCCTTTCCGATGATCTCGCTTGTATTCGAGATCAGGATAAACGCCGTAGGTTCGTTTTCTTTAATAAAGTTACGGAGCTTTACAGCTTGCGGACGGTTCAGTGCGGTAAAGACGATGTATTTATCTTTTCCTGAGAAGGCGCCCTGCGCCTGGCAGACCGTTGCGCTTCGCTGAAGCTCATGTGTGAGAAAATCACAAATCGGTTCCGGGTGATCGCATACGACATTGAAATATTTAGAGAGGTTGAAGCTCTCGATAAACGTATCGATCATAAAGGAACGGATTGCAAGCCCCAAGAAAGAATACAGACCGGTTTCGATATCAAATACGAAGCATCCGGCAACAGTGATAATAATGTCTGTTACGAGGAGTGCCTTTCCGATATCAAAGCTGGAGTATTTTTTTAAAATCATGGCAATGATATCTGTTCCGCCGCTGGAGGCGCCGATATTGAACAGGATAGCGGAGCCTAATGCAGGAAGAGCAATGGCAAAGCAAAGCTCCAACATAGGCTGATCTGTCAGCGGCTGTGTCATAGGATAGAGTCGTTCCAGAGCGGAAAGCGTAACAGACAGTAAGATGCTGCAATAGGCGGTTTTTGCCGCAAACTTTGTTCCGAGAATGATGAAACCGAGGATAAGCAGCAGCATATTTGTTACAAAAGTAAAGTCACCGGCAGACATGATCCCGGCTTTGGCGATCAAAACGGCAAGACCGGTGATTCCGCCGAACGTGAAATTGTTCGAAAATTTGAAAAAGTAAACGCCGATTGCCATAACCAGCGTGCTGAAAGTAAGCGCCGCAAAATGTTTTAATCTGTGCTTCATTGAAAGGCCTCCGTAAACAATCAAAACCGTAAGATGATAAATAGTTGAAAAACGTAGCGTTTATTTTGCAGGTACGATTTCCAGCCAGTATCCGTCGGGATCTTCGATAAAATAAATTCCCATTGCCGGATTCTCAAAGCATACACAGTCCATTTCTTTATGTTTGCTCAGTGCAGTCTCATAATCATCTACCGCAAATGCCAGATGAATTTCATTATCTCCCAATTCGTAAGGGCGGTCCATATCACGCATCCAGGTGAGTTCCAAAAGGTGCGGGGTTGTGCCGTCGCTCAGATAAACAAGCTTGAAGCTTCCGTCTTCGGCCTCTTTTGTGCGGGAGACGGTTAATCCCAGCGCCTCCTTATAAAAATTCAGAGATTTTTCCAGATTATAAACGTTTAAGTTATTGTGTGCGAATGTAAATTTCATAATAGTCGCAGCCTCCTTGTGAATTTTGTTATCGAGAGTAAGGCAAATACAGTAAGGATTTGCAATTCCGTAAAGATTATAGCAGATTCATTTTGAAAAAACCAGTATTGAATCACAAGCGGGAAAAGAAAAAATATGTATCGTGCATGAGAAGAAGATGATTGACAATTATGTATATTTCAAGTAGAATTGCTAAGGAAAGAAAATAGGAAATAATAAGCGTTGAACAAGATTAGTACATGTGGAAACGGCACAGAGAGGAAGTTGATCGGTGGAAGGCTTCTGCGAAAAAAGCATGGAACCGGCTTGGGAGCTTTTGTATGAAAATACAGCGTAGAACCGGCGTTAACGGTGAATGTAAGAGAGAATTGCAGGAATTGCGATTAATTAGGGTGGTACCGCCGGACTTTCGGTCCCTTTTATAAGGGAGTGGATTTCGGCGGTTTTTTATCATTTCACTATTATTTAAGGAGAGGAAAAGAACAATGGCAAAGGAAAAGAAATTAGTAGAATCAATTACCGCACGTGATGTGGATTTTGCACAGTGGTACACAGATGTTGTGCGTGAAGCAAAGCTCTGTGATTACTCCGGGGTAAAAGGCTGCTTGAATTATCTTCCGAACGGTTATGCAATCTGGGAAAATATCCAGAAAAATCTGGATGCGCGTTTTAAAGAAACAGGAGTAGAGAACGTATATCTTCCGGTGTTGATCCCGGAAGCGCTGCTTCAGAAAGAAAAGGATCATATCGAAGGATTTGCACCGGAGGTTGCATGGGTAACACAAGGAGGAACAGAACCGCTTCAAGAAAGATTTTGCATCCGGCCGACATCGGAGACACTGTTCTGTGATGTGTGGAGCAAGACGGTTCAGTCTTATCGAGACCTGCCGAAAGTATGGAATCAATGGTGTTCTGTGCTGAGATGGGAGAAGACGACCAGACCGTTTTTGCGTTCCAGAGAGTTTTTGTGGCAGGAGGGGCATACGATCCATGCAACCTACGAGGAAGCAGAAGAGAGAACACTTCTTATGCGTGACGTATATAAGGATTTTGTAGAGCAAGAGCTGGCGATTCCGCTTGTGACAGGCAAGAAGACACCGAGTGAAAAATTTGCAGGAGCACAGGATACGTATACAATAGAAGCGCTGATGCACGACGGAAAAGCGTTGCAGTCCGGTACCAGCCATTTCTTCGGAAATGGATTTGCAGATGCTTACGGCATTAGTTATTCCGATAAAGAAAATAAGCTTCACAGTGTATATGAGACTTCGTGGGGATTATCCACACGTATCATCGGAGCAATCATCATGGTACATGGAGATGACAGCGGTCTGGTGCTTCCGCCGCACATTGCGCCGGTACAGGTTCGTGTGATCCCGGTTGCGCAGCATAAGGACGGGGTTCTGGATAAGGCGAAGGAACTGCTGGCAGATTTGAAGGCCGCAGGGTACCGCGCGGCAATCGATGATTCCGAGAAGAGTCCGGGCTGGAAGTTCAGCGAACAAGAGATGCTTGGAATTCCGACTCGTATCGAAATCGGACCGAAGGATATCGAAAACGGACAGGTTGTTGTCGTACGCCGTGATACAAGAGAGAAGATTGTTGTGCCGATCGACGAAGTGACAAGCAAACTTTCTGATATTCTGGAAACGGTACAGACAGCATTGTTTGAAAAGGCAAAAGCATTTCGGGATTCTCATATTCATACTGCCCAAAATATGGATGAGATGAAAGAGACTGCGGAAAATGAAATTGGTTTCATTAAAGCGATGTGGTGCGGAGACGAAGCCTGCGAGGAAGCGATCAAGGAGCAGACCGGCGGTGTGACCTCCAGATGTATTCCGGAAGAGCAGGAGCAGATTTCTGATGTGTGCGTATGCTGCGGCAAACCGGCGAAGCATATGGTATACTGGGGCAAGGCATATTAAAAATAAGACAGAATATGTAAAATCTGACAAAATCCCTTGACTTTCGGAGAAAATCGTAATAAACTAATCTAGCGTGCATGAAAATGCATTATGTTTTTGTGCGCCAAAAGATAATAACTATATTATCTGCAACCCCTCGGGCCGAAAACGGCAGAGGCAACGAATATCATAGGAGGTGAAAAAGAATGCCAACATTTAACCAGTTAGTTAGAAAAGGACGTCAGACTTCTGAAAAGAAATCTACAGCACCGGCGCTTCAGAAAGGATACAACTCTCTGAAAAAGCGTGCAACAGATGTATCTGCACCGCAGAAGAGAGGTGTATGTACAGCAGTTAAGACAGCTACACCGAAGAAGCCTAACTCA
The DNA here is from genome assembly GCA_963559385.1 of uncultured Schaedlerella sp. Lineage (GTDB taxonomy): Bacteria > Bacillota > Clostridia > Lachnospirales > Lachnospiraceae > Schaedlerella. The sequence continues at coordinate 457 of CAUWKK010000037.1, read as the reverse complement.
GCTCTGAGAAAGATCGCCAGAGTTCGTCTGTCTAACGGAATCGAAGTAACAAGCTACATTCCGGGAGAAGGACACAATCTGCAGGAGCATAGCGTTGTTATGATCCGTGGAGGAAGAGTAAAGGACCTGCCTGGTACAAGATATCATATCATCCGTGGAACACTGGATACAGCAGGTGTTGCTAAGAGAAGACAGGCTCGTTCTAAATACGGCGCTAAGAGACCGAAAGATGCTAAATAAGTAACTAATATGTTAAATCGTATCACAAACAGAACTATGAATCGTATCTGACAACGTATTGTACTTGTCGGAGAAAGGTTGCGGATTTTTATACAAGTCCCGCGGCCGTAACACATTCCATAGAGGACACATGTGAGTACCGATGAATTAATCCCGGCAAAGACCGGAAAATATGATTAAGGAGGGAAGGACCGTGCCACGTAAAGGACATACTCAG
>CAUWKK010000036.1:0-22851 GCA_963559385.1 uncultured Schaedlerella sp. | reverse complement strand
CGGAAAATATGATTAAGGAGGGAAGGACCGTGCCACGTAAAGGACATACTCAGAAAAGAGATGTATTAGCAGATCCAATATACAACAATAAAGTTGTTACCAAACTTATCAACAACATCATGCTGGATGGTAAGAAAGGTGTAGCACAGAAGATTGTATACGGAGCATTTGAAAGAGTTGAAGCAAAGGCTGACAAGCCGGCGATCGAAGTATTCGAAGAAGCAATGAACAACATTATGCCGGTACTGGAAGTAAAAGCAAGACGTATCGGTGGAGCAACTTACCAGGTGCCGATCGAGGTAAGAGCTGAAAGAAGACAGGCTCTCGCACTTCGTTGGCTGACCATGTTCTCACGCAAGAGAGGCGAGAAAACAATGGAAGAAAGACTGGCAAATGAAATCCTGGATGCAGCTAACAACACAGGAGCATCTGTGAAGAGAAAAGAAGATATGCATAAAATGGCAGAGGCTAATAAGGCATTTGCTCATTACAGATTCTAACAGGAGGCAACAATGGCTGGAAGAGATTATCCATTAGAGAGAACCAGAAATATTGGTATTATGGCTCATATCGATGCCGGTAAGACTACGACAACAGAGCGTATTCTGTATTATACCGGTATCAACCATAAGATCGGTGATACTCATGAGGGTACTGCTACCATGGACTGGATGGCTCAGGAGCAGGAAAGAGGTATCACAATTACTTCAGCAGCTACAACATGTCACTGGACACTGCAGGAAAACTGCAAGCCAAAAGCTGGTGCCTTGGAGCACCGTATCAATATTATTGATACTCCGGGGCACGTTGACTTTACGGTTGAAGTAGAGCGTTCACTTCGTGTACTGGACGGAGCAGTAGGTGTGTTCTGTGCCAAAGGTGGAGTTGAGCCTCAGTCAGAAAATGTATGGCGTCAGGCTGACACATACAACGTACCGAGAATGGCTTTCATCAATAAGATGGACATTTTAGGTGCAAACTTCTACGGTGCAGTAGAACAGATTAAGACAAGATTGGGGAAAAATGCAATCTGCATTCAGCTTCCAATCGGAAAAGAAGATGATTTCAAGGGAATCATCGACTTGTTTGAAATGAAAGCTTACATCTATAATGATGATAAGGGCGATGATATTTCTATTATAGACATCCCGGAAGAGATGCAGGATGAAGCCGAATTATATCGTACAGAGCTGGTAGAGAAGATCTGCGAGTTGGATGACGATCTGATGATGGCTTATCTGGAAGGTGAAGAGCCGTCTGTAGAAGAACTGAAAGCAGCGCTTAGAAAGGCAACTTGCGAGTGTACGGCAGTTCCGGTTTGCTGCGGAACAGCATACAGAAACAAGGGTGTTCAGAAGCTGCTGGATGCGGTTATCGAATATATGCCGTCACCGGTTGACGTACCTGCTATCCAGGGCGTTGATATGGACGGAAATGATGTAGTAAGACATTCTTCTGATGAAGAGCCGTTCTCTGCATTGGCATTTAAGATTATGACAGATCCGTTCGTAGGTAAGCTTGCTTATTTCCGTGTATATTCAGGAACAATGAACTCAGGTTCTTATGTATTGAATGCTACAAAGGGTAAGAAAGAGCGTGTCGGACGTATCCTTCAGATGCACGCAAACAAGAGACAGGAGCTTGATAAAGTTTATTCAGGAGATATTGCAGCGGCAATCGGATTTAAGTTCACAACAACAGGTGATACAATCTGTGATGAACAGCATCCGGTAATCCTTGAGTCTATGGAGTTCCCGGAACCGGTTATCGAGCTCGCGATCGAGCCGAAAACAAAGGCTTCTCAGGGTAAACTTGGCGAATCTCTTGCAAAACTTGCAGAAGAAGATCCGACATTCCGTGCTCATACAGATCAGGAGACTGGTCAGACAATTATCGCAGGTATGGGAGAGCTTCACTTGGAGATTATCGTAGACAGACTTTTGCGTGAGTTCAAGGTAGAGGCAAATGTAGGTGCACCGCAGGTTGCTTACAAAGAATCCTTTACAAAAGCTGTTGATGTTGACAGTAAGTATGCAAAACAGTCCGGTGGACGTGGACAGTACGGACACTGTAAGGTTAAGTTTGAGCCTACAGATGTCAACGGTGAGCAGACATTCTTCTTCGAATCTACTGTAGTAGGTGGAGCAATTCCGAAGGAATACATCCCGAAGGTTGGAGAAGGTATTGAAGAAGCAATGAAATCCGGTATCCTCGGAGGATTCCCGGTAGTAGGTATCAAGGCAAATGTATATGACGGTTCCTACCATGAAGTTGACTCCTCCGAAATGGCATTCCACATTGCAGGTTCCATGGCATTTAAGGATGCTATGAGACAGGCAGCTCCGGTATTGCTTGAGCCTATTATGAAGGTTGAAGTAACTATGCCGGAAGAGTACATGGGAGATGTTATCGGTGATATCAACTCTCGTCGTGGCCGTATCGAAGGTATGGATGATCTTGGCGGTGGTAAAATCGTACGCGCATACGTTCCGCTTTCCGAGATGTTCGGATATTCTACAGATCTTCGTTCCAGAACACAAGGACGTGGTAACTACTCTATGTTCTTTGAGAAATATGAGCCAGTACCGAAGTCTGTACAGGAAAAGGTATTATCTGCGAAAAACGACTAAAATAAATAAATTGTTATAAAACGCTTGAAAATCGGCTGATTTTGAAATATAATCAAAGTTAGCCGAGCAAAAGCGAAACTAAATAAAAACCTAATCAACAGGTAGTATTTTAAGGAGGATTTTCAAAATGGCTAAAGCTAAATTTGAAAGAAGCAAACCACATTGTAATATTGGTACAATCGGTCACGTTGACCACGGTAAAACAACTCTGACAGCAGCTATCACAAAGGTTCTGTCTGAGAGAGTTGCTGGTAACGCTGCAGTAGATTTCGAGAACATCGATAAGGCTCCGGAAGAGAGAGAGCGTGGAATCACAATCTCTACAGCACACGTTGAGTATGAGACAGAGAACCGTCACTATGCACACGTTGACTGCCCGGGACATGCTGACTACGTTAAGAACATGATCACAGGAGCTGCTCAGATGGACGGAGCTATCCTTGTTGTAGCTGCTACAGATGGTGTTATGGCTCAGACAAAAGAGCATATCCTTCTGTCTCGTCAGGTTAACGTTCCGTATATCGTAGTATTCTTGAACAAGTGTGATATGGTTGACGATGAAGAGCTTATCGAACTTGTAGAAATGGAAGTAACAGAAGTTCTGGAAGAGTATGAGTTTACAGATTGCCCGATCATCAAGGGATCTGCTCTGAAAGCTTTGGAAGATCCGCACGGAGAGTGGGGAGACAAGATCATGGAACTGATGGCTACAGTTGACGAGTATATTCCGGATCCGGAACGTGAGACAGATAAGCCATTCCTGATGCCGGTAGAGGACGTATTCTCTATTACAGGTCGTGGAACAGTTGCTACAGGTAGAGTAGAGCGTGGAACACTTCATGTATCTGATGAAGTAGAAATCATCGGTATTCACGAAGATGTTAAGAAGACAGTTGTAACAGGTATCGAGATGTTCCGTAAGCTTCTTGATGAGGCTCAGGCAGGAGATAACATCGGAGCTCTGCTTCGTGGTATCCAGAGAACTGAGATCGAAAGAGGACAGGTATTGATCAAACCGGGTACAGTAACATGCCACAAGAAATTTACATGCCAGGTTTACGTACTGACAAAAGACGAGGGTGGACGTCATACACCATTCTTCAACAACTACCGTCCGCAGTTCTACTTCAGAACAACAGACGTAACAGGTGTTTGTGAACTTCCGGCTGGTATCGAGATGTGTATGCCTGGAGATAACGTAGAGATGACAGTTGAACTGATTCATCCGGTAGCTATGGAAGAGGGACTTCGTTTCGCTATCCGTGAGGGTGGACGTACAGTAGGTTCCGGTACAGTAGCTAAAATCATTGAGTAATCAATAATTTCATATCGTACAATGAGTTTAGACCCCTGGAAATTTCGGTTTCCGGGGGTTTTTTGATAGGAGAATAGGAATGGCTGGATTTACTTATTACACACCGACAAAGGTTGTGTTTGGAAAGGATACAGAATCAGAAACAGGAAGGCTTGTAAAAGAACAAGGGGCAAATAAGGTGCTTCTTCACTATGGAAGCGGCAGTGTTAAGAGGAGCGGTTTACTGGAAAGAATCAAAATGGCTTTGGAAGAAGAAGGAATTGCGTATGTGGAATTGGGAGGTGTCGTTCCAAATCCAAGACTGTCCCTCGTATATGACGGAATTGAATTGGCAAAAAAGGAGTCTGTGGATTTTATTTTGGCAGTAGGCGGAGGAAGCGTGATCGATTCTGCCAAAGCAATCGGTTATGGGGCAGCGAATGAGGGGGACGTCTGGGACTTTTATGACAGAAAGCGAACGATACAAGCTTGTGTTCCGATTGGCGTCGTTCTTACGATTGCGGCTACCGGAAGTGAAATGAGTGATTCTTCTGTTATTACAAAAGAAGAAGGCTGTATGAAACGAGGCTGCAACAGTGCTTATGGTCGTCCGGTATTTGCGGTAATGAATCCTGAATTGACGATGACCTTGCCCGATTATCAGACGGCATGCGGATGTGCGGATATTTTGATGCACACAATGGAACGTTATTTTACAAACGGAGATAAAATGGAAATAACAGACAGCATCGCAGAAGCATTGATGCGGACCGTAATGAAAAATGCAAAAATACTGGTTTGTGATCCGAATGATTATACTGCGAGAGCAGAAATTATGTGGGCGGGAAGCTTATCCCATAACGGATTGACAGGCTGCGGAAACAGTGAACGGGATTTTGCGACACACGCATTGGAACATGAGATCGGCGGAATGTTTGATGTGGCGCATGGTGCAGGATTGACGGCTTTGTGGGGAAGCTGGGCGCGGTATGTATACAAAGACTGTCTGCATCGCTTTTATCAGTTCGCAGTAAATGTCATGGGGGTACAGGCTGCTTCAGAGGATGCAGAGGGACAGCACAGAGCGGTTGCTTTAAAAGGAATTGAGGCAATGGAACAATTTTTTCAAGAAATCCATATGCCGATCAGTATGAAAGAATTGGGAATCGAACCGAATGAGGCGCAGATTGCAGAGCTGGCAAGGAAATGTAGTATAGCAAGCGGCGGAAAGAAAGGATCGGCTAAGGTTCTTTTGGAAGAGGATATGAAAAAGATATACGAAATGGCACGATAAAGGAAGCGTTTTCAACATTTGCAGCTCTTTTCATATACTGGTATAAGAGGGTATGAAAGGAGAAAAAATATGCCGTATTCAATTATGCTCGATGCAGGACATGGCGGACGTGATCCGGGCGCGGTTTATCAAGGACGTCGGGAAAAGGATGATACACTGCGCCTGGTGCTTGCACTGGGCGAGATACTTCAGAATAATGGAATAGATATAGAATATACAAGGACAACGGATGTATATGAATCACCCTATGAAAAGGCAATGGAGGCAAATAATGCCGGAGTCGATTTTTTTATTTCTATTCATCGGAATTCCTTTCCGACAGATAATGTTGTGTCCGGTGTGGAGTCTTTGATATATGATCTGTCCGGGATCAAGCTGCAAATGGCTGAAAACATCAATGAACAGTTGGAAGGGATCGGTTTTGTAAATAAAGGAGTAAAAGCAAGACCGAATCTGGTCGTATTAAAAAGAACCAAGATGCCGGCAGTACTTGTAGAGGTCGGTTTTATTAACTCTGATACGGACAATCAACTGTTTGATGAAAATTTTGAAGCAATTGCACAAGCAATTGCAGAGGGAATCTTAGATACATTGGAAATGGACGGTCTGGTAGATGAGGGGAATCTGTATCGTGTACAGACAGGTTCATTTCGCAATCCGGTATATGCGAACAGAATGGCGAATGAATTGCGGGCGCAGGACTATCCGGCAGCGGTAGAAGAAGGCGACGGATTCTTTCGTGTACGGGTTGGAGATTTTCATACGTTGGATGAAGCCTCGGATGTGGAGCGAAGATTAAAAAGAGCAGGGTATCCTACTTTGATAGTCAGTTTTTGAAAATTTTATTTTGAAGAGAGTACAGCTCAATAATAGAAATGTATAAAAATAAACAGGAAGTCATACATTGCAGACAATCTGGAAGGCTGCAGGGTATGACTTCCTGTTTTGAATGAGCATATCGGAGTCAGATTGTTTTTAACTGGCTCGCAACCGCTTGTGCAAGTTCTTGACAGAATAAGGTTAACGCTTCATGTGAGAACTGCTTCTTGTAGGCACAATTTGAGACTGTGCACGTGGCTGCATTTTTACAAGTCTGTTGATGCTCTTGCTTGATTCGGAAGTAGAAGCTCCGCAGAAGATTGGAGTTCTGCGTATTGGTGGTATCCAGATACTGTTCTAAAACTTCGGAATCTCCTTTCGCAAGTGTTGTTTCGAAAGCATGGCGAATTGCCCTCTCAACACTGGTTGGCGTTGTACTGTGTCTGGATGCGATTTCAGAATACAGGGAACAGATTTTTCCGTCCGGATAATAGGGATCTGTATCAAAAAGCTCTACTGCGTCGCAGATATAGGTCAATCCCTTAATGCGTGCCGGCATTCCCATTTTTAAAAGTACATCCATTGTCTCATTCCTAATCAAAATTTTGTCATCCTTTCTTTTGGTGATAGTCAAATCACGATATTGGTGTAATATTAGTTTAAGGATATTAAACAAAGCATGTAGTTAGTCTACGACATTGTTATATAAAAGTCAACCAATTTCAACAAATTTCTTGTAATTATTATTGATTTTACAAGAAAACTGTAGTATAGTTTAAGCAATTCAACACTTGATAGTGGAAAAGTGTTGCAAAGAAAGTGGGTGTCGGCATGATGATTGGGCAGAGGTTACGTTGTCGCAGGCTTGATATGGGGTTATCCCGAAGTCAGCTTGCAAAAATGATTCACGTAACACCGTCAGCAATTGCAAACTATGAGAATGGAGTCAGCTATCCAAAACCGGATATTTTGATTTCATTGATCATTGCGCTGGAGGTGGATGCAAACTATTTGTATCAGGATTATCTATCGAACAGTAAGGTGAGAACTGTGTATGGAAAGGAGTTGACAGAAGATGAGGAAGATGCATTATCAAAATATCGTGATCTGACAGAAAACGGGAAACGTCTTGTCCGGTTGATCATTGATGAAGAGTATGAAAGAAAGGCTTCTAATGAGTGGGTAGAATATCCCTGTTTTCAACCGGGCATACGTAAAATACATTGTGGATTCCTTCTGCGGAAAGGAGATACTTGCGTCCGTTTTAAGCAGAAGTATCAGTTGGAGGGAATGGATTTTTGTTTTCAAGTACAGGTAGATCAGTATGAACCGGTATTTAAAAAATATGTGGTATTAGCTGTTAAGGAAACACAGGCAAAGCACAATGAAATCGGGATTTTTAAGTTGAATGAGATTTATTATCTTCGTACACTGTATCAAACGGAGGGAGAGTGCAGACTTCGTTCGTTGAATGTAAATGAACCGGATATAGAAATAGAAGACGGGGAGAAGCTGGAATGTATCGGGACTGTACTGGGACAGATTTATGGTACATACGAGATATTTCTTGTAGAAAAGTGTTGAGACAATGTGATTTTTCATTGTGTTTTTTTCAGCAATAGTCTATAATAAAAAAAGATTGAAAAACACAATTTTTCGTATATTTGCGTATACGGATGAAAGAATTGGAGGAAGAAAATATGTTAGTATCAGCAAAAGAAATGCTTCAGAAAGCAAAGGCAGGACACTATGCAGTCGGTCAGTTTAATATCAATAACCTTGAATGGACAAAAGCGATCCTTGAGACGGCAGAGGAATTCAAATCTCCGGTTATCCTTGGTGTATCTGAGGGTGCAGGTAAGTATATGACAGGCTATAAGACCGTTGTCGGTATGGTGAACGGCATGTTAGAAGAACTGGGGATCACGGTTCCGGTAGCGCTGCACTTAGATCACGGCAGCTATGAGGGATGTATGAAGTGTGTAGAAGCCGGATTCTCTTCCATTATGTTTGACGGTTCTCATTACCCGATCGAGGAGAATGTTGCTAAGACAAAAGAGCTTGTTCAGATTGTTGCAGATCATGGTATGTCTCTGGAGGCTGAGGTTGGTTCTATCGGTGGAGAAGAAGACGGTGTTGTAGGAAAAGGCGAGTGTGCAGATCCTAAGGAATGTAAGATGATCGCAGATCTCGGAATTGATTTCCTTGCAGCTGGTATCGGCAATATTCATGGTAAATATCCGGCGAACTGGGAGGGACTGAGCTTTGAGACTTTGGATGCGATCCAACAGTTGACCGGCGATATGCCGTTGGTGCTTCATGGGGGAACAGGTATTCCGGAGGATATGATCAAGAAAGCGATCGATCTCGGTGTCGCTAAGATCAATGTAAATACAGAGTGCCAGCTTTCTTTTGCAGCAGCAACACGTAAGTATGTTGAGGCAGGAAAAGATCTGGAAGGTAAAGGATATGACCCACGTAAGCTTTTGAAGCCGGGGTATGAAGCAATCAAAGAGACTGTAAAAGAAAAGATGGAATTGTTTGGTTCTGTCGGAAAAGCAGAATAAGTATGAGTTTTGAAAAAATCAATGTAGCAGAGATTTTCGGCGAAAATGTCTTTAATGACAAAGTGATGCAGGAGCGTCTGCCGAATAAGGTATATAAAAACCTGAAAAAGACGATTGAAGAGGGCAAAGAGCTGGATTTGGAAACGGCTGATGTCATTGCGCATGAGATGAAGGAGTGGGCTATTGAAAAGGGAGCGACCCACTATACACACTGGTTTCTGCCTCTGACAGGAGTTACGGCAGAGAAGCATGATTCCTTCATCTCGGCGCCGATGCCGAGCGGAAAGGTGCTGATGAGTTTTTCCGGAAAGGAACTGATCAAGGGAGAGCCAGATGCATCTTCTTTTCCGTCGGGCGGTCTTCGGGCAACGTTTGAAGCACGCGGATATACGGCATGGGACTGTACATCGCCGGCATTTGTAAGACAGGATGCAGCGGGAGCGACACTTTGTATTCCGACTGCGTTTTGTTCTTATAACGGCGAGGCGTTGGATCAAAAAACCCCGCTTCTTCGTTCCATGGAAGCGATTGATAAGGAGTCCATGCGCCTTCTGCGCTTATTCGGAAATACAACTTCGAAAAAAGTAACGCCATCTGTCGGTGCAGAACAGGAATATTTTCTTGTAAATGCACAAGAGTTCTTACAGAGAAAGGATCTGATCTATACAGGACGCACGCTTTTCGGCGCAATGCCGCCGAAAGGACAGGAACTGGACGATCATTATTTCGGAACCATCCGCCAGCGGATTGCATCTTTTATGAGAGATGTCAATATCGAGTTATGGAAAGTGGGGGTATCCGCCAAGACGCAGCACAATGAGGCTGCTCCGGCACAGCACGAGCTTGCGCCGATTTATGCCAAGGCGAATATTGCCGTAGATCATAATCAGATTGTGATGCAGACATTGAAGCGTGTGGCAGGAAAGCACGGGATGAAGTGTCTGCTTCATGAGAAACCGTTCGCAGGTGTCAATGGTTCCGGTAAGCACAATAACTGGTCGCTGATCACAGATGACGGGATCAATATGTTAGAACCGGGGAAAACACCGCATGAGAATACACAGTTCTTGTTGGTACTGACCTGTATCTTAAAAGCGGTCAATGAATATGCGGATCTTCTGCGTGAGTCGGCTGCCGATCCGGGAAATGATCACCGTCTCGGAGCAAATGAGGCTCCTCCGGCGATTATCTCTGTATTTTTGGGAGAACAGTTAGAGGATGTGATCCAGCAGCTTGTAAGCACCGGAATGGCAACGCACAGCATCAAGGGCGGCACGTTGCGGACAGGTGTGACAACACTGCCGGATCTTTACAAAGATGCTACAGATCGCAACCGTACGTCTCCGTTTGCATTTACAGGAAATAAATTCGAGTTCCGAATGGTTGGATCGCGGGATTCTATTGCAAGTTCCAATATTGTGCTGAATACAATTGTCGCAGAGGCATTTGCAGATACATGTGATGTGTTGGAGCAGGCAGAAGACTTTGACAAGGCAGTACATGATCTGATCAAGGAATATGCGATAGAAAATCAGAAGATTATTTTCAACGGAAACGGTTATTCCGAGGAATGGGTCAAGGAGGCAGAACGCCGGGGATTGCCGAATCTCAAATCTATGGTAGATGCGATTCCGGCAATGATAACAGACAAGGCGGTTGCACTGTTTGAACGTTTTAATGTTTTTACACGGGCAGAGTTGGAATCTCGTGCCGAGATTCAGTATGAGGCATATGCGAAGGCAATCAATATTGAAGCGCGTACCATGATCGATATGGCAAGTAAACAATTTCTTCCTGCATTTATCGGGTATACAAAGACGTTGGCTGAGACTGTGAATGCAGTTCGGGAAGCAGGCGCAGATGCGGAAGTGCAGAGCGAGATTTTGCAGGAGGTTTCTGCATTGCTGAAGGAGACCAGAGATGCGCTCCGCAGGTTGGAGAAGGTGACAGAAGAAGCTACGGCGATGTCGGAAAGGCCGATGCAGGCACGGTTCTATTATGAGAGTGTCATTCCGGCAATGGAGGAGCTTCGTATACCTGTAGACAAAATGGAAATGATCGTGGATAAGGAAGTATGGCCGATGCCGTCCTATGGAGATCTGATATTTGAAGTTTAAAAGATAATATAGAATAGCTCTTAATAGAAAACCCTCAAAGATTAGAAGAAAATTCTAATATTTGAGGGTTTTTGTTAATGCTGTATTTCAGAAATACGGCGTTTCAGTTGTACTAACAAAAGGATAAGGCTGATGCCCAACAGAATATGCCCGATCCCGGATATGCCGGAGATTGCGGCATTCATGCCTGAGGAAAGTGTGAGATTCAAAACCTGAGTTATACCACGTATCAGGAGCATGACCGCGGTCAGATTCAGTCCCACATGATAGACGATCAGTATCTTTTTGGCTTTTTCATTGGTAAAAGAAAAGTTCTTTTCCAACAGAAGCAGAAGAAGAAAGAATACCATACCGAGCAAGAAATAATGGGTATGTATAACTCCGAGAGAGGTTTTTTCGGCAAAGCCGTTAAATTTAGTAAACTCCCGATAAAAAACTCCGCCTGCCATTGCAAGAACGGAATACAGTAAAGCTGCATTGATATAACGTTTCATAATAGAGCCCTTCTTATCATTTATGATATTGTTTTGTGCGGCAGTATCAGAAAATACTGCTTTGATGTAGTTTCGACGAATAAACCAGTGCGGATAACAGGTAGTTCCACAAGGACTGATAACCGGGATAGGTGATCAGACCAATGCGCAGAACGTTGAAACCCGCAACGCCCCATACGAAGCAGGCGAGAAACAGCAGAGTATTTCATTTTACTTTCATAAGACTCTCCTTCAGTGAATCCGTCAGTTTAACTTGAACGATGTTCATTATATGTTGCAAGGAGTTCCTTGTCAAGAAAAATTGCAGCCGAACAGAGAATAGGATTTAGGACGGCGGAAAAAGAATCGGTTGCGCACATAGGGAGATATGATATAATAAATTATATTTGGGAGGAAATGTCTATGCTTCAGATAGAAAACCTGACAAAAAATTTTGATACAATCTGTGCGGTCAATCAGGTATCGTTTACGATCCCGGATAGAATTGTGTATGGACTTCTGGGAACAAACGGAGCAGGGAAGAGTACCTTGCTTCGCTTGATTGCAGGGATTTTACAGCCGGATGAGGGCAGGGTTTGTGTGGATGGGGAATTGTGTTACGAGAATCCGACAGTCAAATCCTGCTTTTTTTATTTACCGGATACACCCTACTATTTTGCAAATGCAAGCATGGAGGATATGATCCGTTTTTATGTAAAGCAGTATCCGCAGACGGATGCAAAGAGAGCAAAGGGCATGGCGGAAATGCTGAATCTGGATATAAAACAGCCTTTACGAACGTTTTCTAAAGGAATGAAACGGCAGGCTTTTTTGATATTGGCATTGTGTGCGAATACAAAATATCTGCTTTGCGACGAGGTGTTTGACGGATTGGATCCGATGATAGCCGAGGTAATGAAAAAGCTGCTCAGAGAGGCGATGCGGGAACGAGAGCTTACGGTGATTGTCGTGTCACATAAGCTGCGGGAACTGGAGGATATTTGCGAACAGATTGGAATCCTCCACAAAGGCGGTGTGCTGTCTTCGGGAAATATGAGGGAACGCGCCGGAAATATATGCAAATTTCAATGTGTACTGGAGGACGGAATCGGTTGGGAAGAGAAAAAAGAAGCTTTGAAACAGAAAGCAGACATTGTAAAATGCCGGATAGAGGGAAGCTTTGTGACATTGCTCGTGAGAGATAAAAATGTAACGGCTTTGTCAGAAAAAGAGACAGACAGAATATCCGAGACAGTAGCAGAATTGTTTCCTGTGTTCTGCAAGCAGGTGCCGATGACATTGGAAGAGACATTTATTGCAAAAATGGAGGAAAACGGCTATGACATCAGAAAAGTATTATCTTAACTGGCTCAAAGAAGCCGGACGCGGTCATGTAACGGCGATTTTGTCATGGGGCAGCTATTGCTTGCTGCTTGGCAGTATTCTGCTCCGCTTACAGTTTGATCTGCTGTATACTTTTTTCGGAATCGGCAGGAATTCTTTGTTGCTTTTCATTTGTATGGGACTTGGAATCGCACTTGGGTTGACTGAATTTTATTATTTGCTTCAGGAGAGAAAACAGGATTTTTATTTCAGCCTTCCGGTGAAAAAAACGACAATTTTTTACACTCGTTATCTGCATGGACTGTTCCATGGTCTGCTGCCGATGATCGGCTATATGCTGATCTGTGGCATTTATCAGAGCAGTGTGGATCCTGTCTTTATGAAATATTCTGTCGGGTATACATTTTACAGTATACTGGCATACGGCATGGTATTTTTGCTGTTCTATCACATTACTATCTTTGCGGTGGGTGCCTGCGGACGGATGATAGCGGCACTTTGTATGCTAGGGGCGATATTATATGGAATGCAATTCTTTTTACAGTCGGTTTGTCTGGTGTTTATGAAGTCCTTTTACAGAACCTATTTCAAGAGTCCTTTTTTAGAATTGACGGAGAATGTATTGGTTCCGTGGAAACTGGGTGCAATGCTGACAAAGCAGGAATGCAGTGAGAAATTTCAGCTTTTGGAGATGAAACCGGAAGTCATATTTCTGCTTGACGGATTTGCATGGATTGTACTGTTTTTGATCTTGGCGGTTATTGCTGCGAAATACCGCAGGACAGAGAGCGTCGGACGTGTTTTTTCAATCTCGTCTGTCGGCAGGATTACAGGGGGTGTGCTGAGCATACTGGCAGGAACGGGCGCCTGCGGAATGCTGCTGATCGTAAGCGACATTGAAGAATGGAAAAGAATTTCGGCAATTCTGCTTTTGGCTGTGACCGGTATTGTGACAGTAATGGTCGCACATTTTCTGTATGAACGTCTGGTGTATGGCGGAAGAAGCCATGTGCAGAAGCGAGCAGCTATGGGCAATAGGAAGCTGTTTCCAATCGCAGAATGCATATGGGTAGCGGTGATCGTAGCAACATTGGCAGGAAGTGCAGAGGCTTATGACTCCTATTTGCCAAAGGATGCAGAAGTAGAAAGATTAGGAATCGTAGTAGCCGGGGTGGATATGGATGAAGAGACCTATGCGGATATGAAAAATGAACGAGATACCTATCTCATTGAAAATCGAATGGAGCGTTACACCCTGCGGGAAGAGGGGAAGGATGCAGGGATGAAATGGCTTCGGACGCTGCATACAGATATGGAGGATGAGAAAGAGGGAGGAGAAAGCGGAGGACAGGTAACGGTTTTCTTTGAGAAGAAGAACGGAAGCCGGAGCTATCGAAGGTATGAGTTGTCTGAGAGATTGTTGTATGCATTTGCCGATGTGTACGAAACAGAGGAATATAAGCGGGCAGCTTATCCGATGATCACAGAAGAGACAGAGGTGACAGAAGGGGCAAGGGTTGTATGGCATGACGGTGTGACACGGAAAACGCTGCGATTGAAGGAAGCGGAAAAAGCAGAATTTTTGACATTGTATAAAAGTGATGTAGAAGCGATGAAAATGGCAGATCTGCAAAAAGGATTTCCGTTGGGTGAGCTGGAAATGCAGTCAGAAATATATGATTGGGAATGCGAAGGGATGATTTATCCTACATTTGAAAAATGCAGAGCTTTTTTAAACAAGCATGGAGCAGATACAACAAAACAGGTGATGGATTATCCGATGAAAGGAATCACTCTCTGGAAGACAGGTGTATCTGCCGAGGGCAGCAGTGGGGGTGTAACCATGCACAGGTTGGAAGCGGAAAAAGAATTAGCCGAGTGGAGAGGAAGATTGGTTCCGAAAGAATTTTGTATCCAGCCGATTTTGTGTCCGGCAGATACACAGGTTGACGCAGAGGTTGAGGTGACAGAAAAAGAATCCGGTGCAGTAATTTACGTGGAGTGCTATGGGAGGTGAAAGTATGCAATTAGAGGGAGCGGCAAAAGAATATAGAGGAATGAGTAGATTTCATCAACGATAGAGTTTGAGAAAAAATAAAAAATGAATGAGTTATTAAAAAAAACGAAAAGGAGCGAAATCATGCAGACATCAACAGAATTGAATCAATTATTAAAGCGGATCGACCACAAAGGATATCCGGCATATAAGGATACGAAAGGAATGTATCAGTTTCCGGGGTACATATTATCGATAGATCATGTGCAAGGGGATCCGTTCGCATCACCGTCTAAGGTCAGCGTGCAGGTAAAGGGCGGCATTGCCGGATTTCCTAAGGAATTATTTAAAGGAAAGCATCAAAGGATTGCGCTTCAAGACTATCTGACAAGACAGTTCGGACGTGCAGCAGAGCAATTTGCATTTAAGGCAAAGGGTTCCGGAAAGAGCGGATTGATTTCCGTGAGCCGCTGCGGACAGGAGATTTTGGAGAGAACCGCCTGCCAGATAGATGCGGAAAGCGGAGATCTTGTGATGCGAATGGAAATCGGATTTCCGGCGAACGGAAGAACGATCAATGCAAGGGAGTTGGAGAAAATTCTTTTTGAATTTCTTCCTAAATGTGTAGAGAAGGCATTGTTTTACCGAAATGTGGATAAGAAACGGGTACGCAGTGTGATCGATCTGGCGGAAGATCAGGAATATATCCGCGGGCAGCTGAAGAAATTAGGGTGTGTTGCATTTGTGGCAAACGGAGCGATCCTTCCGAGAGAATCCGGTGTATCTGCACGACCGATGAAAGGAGCAGTCGCATTTGTTTCTCCGAAGGAAATGGAAGTGACACTGGAGCTTCCGCATAAGGGAACTTTAAAAGGCATGGGAATCCGTAAGGGGATTACATTGATCGTAGGCGGCGGATATCATGGAAAATCTACCTTACTGAAAGCACTGGAGCTTGGTGTTTATAATCACATTGCAGGAGATGGAAGAGAGTATGTTATTACGGACGATACAGCGATGAAAATTCGTGCAGAGGACGGAAGAAGCATTAAGAAAACAGATATTTCGATGTTTATCAATGATCTTCCGAACGGAAAAGAGACACGAGGCTTCTATACCGAGGATGCCAGCGGAAGTACGTCACAGGCAGCAAATGTAATAGAGAGTATGGAGGCGGGGGCGAAGGCTCTTTTGATCGATGAGGATACCAGCGCGACGAACTTTATGATCAGAGACGAGTTGATGCAGCGGGTGATCCATCGGGATATGGAGCCGATCACGCCGTTTATCGACCGTATACGAGAGTTATATGAACGATATGGTATTTCGACGATTATTGTGGCGGGAAGCTCGGGCGCATACTTCCATATTGCCGATACGATCGTTCAAATGGATAGATATGAGCCGAAAGAAATTACTGCATTTGCAAAGAAAGAAGCAGAAGATTTTCCGGCGCTTTCCGGCTTGGAGAAGCCGGCGGAAGAACCGGTATTTGCACGTTGTCCGAAACAGGCAAAGGGATTTCGGGGAAACGACAGGATTAAAATGAAAACACTTGGAAAGGAAGCCGTGCAGATCAATCGAGAGAATATAGATCTCCGGTATGTGGAACAATTGACTGACAGCGAGCAGGTAAGCGCACTCGGCTATTGCGTGCGTTATGCCGAACAGCATTTGTTCGGAGGAAGGACAACCGTACAGGAGGTTGTGAAGAAGCTGGGCGAAAAGATAGAAAAAGACGGACTTGCAGCTTTGTGCGAGAGCCGTTTCAGTGTTGCGAATCTTGCGATGCCGCGGCAGCAGGAAATTTTTGCATGTCTGAACCGATATAGAGGAATGGAGTTGTAAAAAGGGGGAATTGCGTATGCAGGAAATCAAATGTCCGAAATGCGGCACGATATTTCAAGTAGATGAATCTGAATATGCACAGATTGTACGGCAGGTACGAGACAATGAATTCAAAGAAGAGCTTTTGCATCGGGAGCGGGAGTTGGCAGAGAGAAAGGACAATGATCTGAAGCTGGCACGTATGGAACAGGAGCAGAAATTTCAAGAGATTCTTTCACGAAAAGATGCGGAGCTTATGACGGCAGTTCAAAAGAAGACAGAGGAGCTGTCCCAAAAAGACCGGATGATCGAGCAGCTCAAAGCACAGATTGACAACGGAAAGACGGAGAAAGAGCTGGCGGTTTCAAAAGCGGTGCAGGAGAAAGAAAAAGAACTGTCCGAAAAAATGACGGAAATTACAGCGCTGAGAGGAAAGATTTCCAATAAGGAAGCCGAAAGCAAGCTGAAAGAGCAGTCGATCAAGGAACAGTATGAAGAAAAGCTGAAACTGAAAGATGAACAGATTGAATATTACAAAGACTTTAAGGCGAGACAATCGACAAAAATGGTGGGAGAAAGCCTTGAACAGCATTGTATGAATCAATTTAACCAGATTCGGATGACTGCTTTTCCGACTGCTTATTTTGAAAAGGACAATGATGCGCGAAGCGGGAGCAAGGGAGATTTTATTTTCCGAGAAGCAGGGGAAGACGGGACAGAGTTTATCTCCATTATGTTTGAAATGAAAAATGAAATGGATGAGACGGCGACGAAGCATAAGAATGAAGATTTCTTTAAAGAGTTGGACAAGGATCGTAGGGAAAAGGGGTGTGAATATGCGGTTCTGGTGTCTTTGCTTGAGATAGATAATGAGCTGTACAATAATGGGATTGTGGATGTATCTTACAAATATGAAAAAATGTATGTGATCCGTCCGCAGTTTTTTATTCCGATGATCACGCTGCTGAGGAATGCGGCTTTAAATTCGCTGAAATACAGGCAGGAACTTCGAATCGTGCAGAATCAGCAGATTGACATTTTGCACTTTGAAGAAAATATGAACAGCTTCAAGGAGGGGTTTGCAAGAAATTATCGGATTGCAAGCGACAGATTCAAGACCGCAATTGATGAGATCGATAAAACGATCCAACATTTGCAGAAGACAAGGGCTGCGCTCCTTTCTTCGGAAAACAATCTCCGCCTTGCCAATAATAAGGCAGAGGATTTAAGCATTAAAAAATTGACAAAAAATGCGCCTGCCGTTAAAGAAATGTTTGAACGGTTGGAGGATAAAGGCAGCGACTCGAAATGAGCCGCTGTTTTTTTCGGTGGTGCGCCGGGCATACGATAAGACAGTCCGGCGGACTGTTTTGGGGCTATTCACAGATACGTATTCCACATATTTTTCAAAAATTTCCCATAGTATCCTCACATTTCCAACACAGAAATATCACAAAAAATAATTACCATAGAACTGTTCTTTTTTTAGACGTATGGCTCGTATGTATGATATAGGGCTGATTTTTAAAGACAGGGAGGTAAGAATTTGATAGAAGTAAGGAATCTGGTAAAAAAATATGGCGATCATGTAGCCGTAGACGGCCTGAGTTTCCAACTGGAACCAGGCAGGATCTACGGCTTTTTGGGACCTAACGGTGCGGGAAAATCGACGACAATGAATATTATGACAGGATATCTGGGAGCGACAGAGGGGGAAGTGCTGATCGACGGACATGATATTTTGAAAGAGCCCGAGGAGGCAAAAAAGCATATCGGGTATCTGCCGGAGCTACCGCCGCTGTATACAGATATGACAGTAAAAGAATATCTGGAATTTGCGGCAGAGCTAAAGCAAATCCCCAAAAAGCAGCGGGAAGTTGATGTGGAAGAGGCGATGAAGCTGACAAAGCTTACGGAGGTGGAGGTTCGATTGATCCGGAATCTTTCCAAAGGATATCGGCAGAGGGTCGGATTGGCACAGGCAATCTTAGGATTTCCGGACATTATTATTTTGGATGAGCCGACGGTCGGCCTGGATCCGAAACAGATTATTGAGATTCGGGAACTGATCCGAAAGCTTTCCCAAAAGCATACGGTAATTTTGAGTTCACATATTCTTGCAGAGGTACGGGAGGTATGTGATCATATATTGATCATTTCCAAAGGAAAACTGGTGGCGAGCGACACGCCGGATCATTTGGAGCGGTTGCTGAACGGCTCTGAGATTGTGGAAATCGAGACGAAAGCCTCGGAAGAGAAGGTGCATGCAGCTCTTCAGAGAGTAGAGGGAATCGATACAGTGCAGACAGAAAAGACAGAGATAGGGACAACATATGCGAGAATTCAAGTAAAACCGGAAGCGGATATCAGAGAGAAGGTGTTCATTGCATTTGCGGAAGAAAAAACCCCTTTGCTGACGTTAAAAGCTGTGAAAGCCAGTTTGGAAGAGGTCTTTATGGAACTGACGCAGGGAGAGGAGGCAGGAAAAGATGCTGGCGATTTATAAACGAGAAGTAAAATCCTATTTTCAATCGATGATCGGGTGTGTATTTGTGGCGTTTCTGACAGCATTTACCGGAATTTATTTTACCGCATACAACTTGACGGCGGGATATCCGTATTTTTCTTACACGCTGTCAGGTTCTCTGATCGTATTTCTTGTGGGTATACCGCTGATCACAATGAAAAGCTTTGCAGAAGAACGGAAAAACAAAACCGACCAACTGCTTTTGACGGCGCCGATCAGTCTTGTAAAGGTTGTTTTGGGAAAATATCTGGCAATGGTAACGGTAGTTGCTGTTCCGAATATGATCTTCTGTCTGTATCCGTTGTTGATTCAAATGAACGGAACGGCATATTTAAAAATAGATTATATTTCTATCGGTGTGTTTTTCCTTTTGGGCTGTGTATATATTGCAATCGGTATGTTTATGTCTGCTTTGACGGAAAGTCAGATCATTGCGTTTATCAGTACGTTTGGAGTATTACTGGCGCTCTATTTGTGGGACGGATTAATGGGATTTCTGCCTTCGTCGGCTTTGAGCTGTATGACTGGAGTGATCGTGCTGTTAAGCATGGTCGTGCTGTATCTATGGCAAATGACTTCGAATCGGGGATTGTGTGCAGTGAGTGAGGCGGCAATTGTGATCGGTTGCGTCGGAACCTATCTGATAAAGCCGGGTTTGTTTGAAAATCTTTTGACAAAGCTGCTTGGAAATCTGGCATTGGCAAATGTATTTACCGGAATTACGGCAAATCATATTGTGGATGTGAGCGGACTTGCGTTGTATTTGTCTGTAATTGTCGTATGTATCTGCCTGACAATACAGGCGATTCAGAAAAGACGCTGGAGTTAGGAGGGCAGGAACGTGGAAAAATTGAAGAAGTTATTTAAAACAGCAGGGACAAAACACGGCGTATACAGCGTGGGGGTTACGGCAGCTATTGTGGCGATCGTTGTTGTCGTAAACTTGATCGTGGGCCAGCTTCCGGAAAAATATCGAAATATTGATGTGAGCAGTACGAAAATTTATGAAATTACAAAGACCAGTAAAAAGCTGTTAAAGGCCTTGGATAAGGATATCACTATGAAAGTGCTGGCAGTCGAGGAGGAAACAGATGAGCGGATCCGAACATTCTTGAGTAAATACAGCGGATTATCGGACCGTATTTCTGTAGAGTGGATCGATCCGGTACTGCATCCGTCCGCATTGGAAGAGTATGAAGCGACAGAAAATACGATTGTGATCTCGTGTGAGGAAACAGGAAAATCTACAGCTGTGACATTTGGAGATATTCTTGTGGCAGACATGTCTTCCTATTACTATACGGGAACAGTTTCCGAGACGGAGTTTGACGGCGAGGGTCAGCTCACAAGCGCAGTGAATTATGTGGTGAACGATGAGCAGAAGAAGATTTATCGGACAGCCGGGCATGGGGAGGCAGCGTTGTCTGCGACAATCAGTGATCTGATGAATAAAAATAATTATACAGTAGCAGAGCTGAATCTGTTTATGGAGGGTGGAATACCGGAGGACTGCGAACTGCTTTTGATCAATGCACCGACAAAGGATTTGTCGGAGGAAGAAAAAGCGGTTGTAGAAAATTATCTGGCACAGGGCGGCGATGTGATGCTTCTTTTGGGAGATAAAAACAGTGCGGATCTGGAAAATGTGTCGGCTCTGATGAAAACATACGGTATGCAATCGACAGACGGTTACATTGCCGATCCGCAGAGATGCTATCAGGGAAATTATTTCTATCTGTTTCCGGAACTGAACGTAGCGGGAGATCTGGCGAACGGAATCACATCAGGAATGACACTGGTGGTGAATGCCCATGGTTTTACCTTAACAAATGCGTCAAGAGATACGATCACAACGACAGCGTTTATGGAGAGTTCGGATCAGGCCTATGCAATGACGGAGGAGACACAGACGGAAGGCTCTTATGTCCTGGGAGCTGTGGCAACGGAAACGATCCGCACAGAGGAAGGAAAATCAGATGCAGAGGAAGCAGACAGTTCTGAGAAAGAAAGTCGGTTCACGGTGATTTCCGCAGGAAGTCTGATCGATTCCGGGATTACGGATGCTTTCACCACTCTGGAAAATACAACGTTGTTTATGAATGCGGTGACGGCGCATTTTGACGGTGTAGAAAATATTTCGATAGAGCCGAAAAGCCTTGCGGTCGAATATAATACCGTACAGTATGTCGGCTGGTTCAGTCTGCTTGTGATCTTTGGAATCCCGCTTTTGATTTTGGCAATCGGAGTTGTTATCTGGTTCAGAAGACGTAAAGCATAGGGAGCGGCAAGAAGGCATAAGGCGTCGTATAGCAGGAGGCAGAGAATGGAGAAAAAAACAAAAAAATTGCTGATATTGCTCGGAATATTGCTTGTGTTATCAGGTATTTTATTCGGGATTTGTTTTTTTAATGAGAAGAAGGCCGAGCGGCAGAAAGCAGAAAAGGAAGCAGAAAAGATTTATGTGACAGATTTGGATGAAATCAGTGAAATCCGCTATGATGTGGGAAATGGAGTATTTACATTTGAGAAAAAGGAAGATATATGGATCTATATGGAGGATTCAGATTTTCCGTTAAAACAAAGCATACCGAAACAGATTGCAGATACGTTTGGCAGCTTGGAGGCAGAACGCGAACTGAAGGACGCAGATGCCCCTGAGGATTATGGACTGGATCAGCCAATCTACACAGTCAGTCTGACAACGGCGGATGGGAATACTGCAACAGTAGAATTTGGTGATACGGCAGGAGATTGCTATTATGTAAAAATTGCGGACAGAGAGCAGATTTATACGGTGACAGCTTCTGTGCTTCAAGGTTTACAGTATACGCTGAATGAATTGGCACAGTTTGATGAATACCCAGATATCGGAAGTGGAAATTTGGCCAAGGAAACGATTACGGAAAAGGGAAAAACAACGATTTATGATTCAGACGAGGA
Organism: uncultured Schaedlerella sp.; assembly: GCA_963559385.1. Taxonomy (GTDB): domain Bacteria; phylum Bacillota; class Clostridia; order Lachnospirales; family Lachnospiraceae; genus Schaedlerella. The sequence continues at coordinate 1,023 of CAUWKK010000036.1, read as the reverse complement.
AGAAGATGTGGAAAATATAGCTGCTGTTGCGGGCGGATTGGGGGCCGTAACGCTAGATGAGGCGGCAGACTATTCAGTGTCCGACGAAAATCTGTCAAAGTACGGATTAGATGAAGATATGAGAATCACAGTGAAAGCGGTCTATACAGAGGGAGAAGAAAAATTAGAGAATGAACTGATACTGTATATCGGAAAAGAGAATGGTTCCGATAAACGGTATGTGATGATGAATGATTCAAGAATTGTGTATCTCGTACCTGCGACGGTTTGCGATAATATCCTGAATGTGCCGGATGAGCAAACGGATGCAGAGAAAAGCAGTGAGTAGATATTTTAGATATATTTAATAGAGAGTTTATTGACTTTCTCTAAAAAGCGGAGCACAATCATAAATACTATTATGAATACAAAGCGAGGATGATGTAGCAATGAGAGAAAAAATGACCCGGTTTATGCAGGGACGTTACGGAGTAGATTCCCTATCCAAATTTTTATTAGTATGCGGACTGGTTGTCGTGTTTGCAACGGCATTTATAGATAGTCCGCTTATCAGCAGTCTTTTTAACCTGCTCGGCTGGGTGATCATTATTTACTGTTACTTTCGATTATTTTCCAGAAATGTGACAAAACGGTATGCAGAAAATCAGACGTTTCTTACAAAGACATATAGGATTCGGTGCTTTTTTGCACGACAGAAAGAGCTGTTAAAGCAAAGAAGAGTGTATCATATTTATCAATGCCCAGGGTGCAGACAGAAAATCCGTATTCCGCGGGGGAAAGGAAAAATAGAGGTGCGGTGTCCGAAGTGTGGAACGACGTTTATTAAGAAGAGCTGATGACAGGAGAGAATGATTCTTTTGTGCCAGAAGCAGAAAAAATTATCTGAAAATTTGGAGGCATACAAAGAATTGACTTTTATTTAAAAAAAACAAAAAAACTCTTTACATTTCAGCACGATATATGATATCATATCATTTGTCGAGCGGAAGTGGCGGAATGGCAGACGCGCTAGATTCAGGTTCT
>CAUWKK010000035.1:0-23819 GCA_963559385.1 uncultured Schaedlerella sp. | reverse complement strand
CGGTGATAGGAACGAAAGTGATGTAGATTCTTTGTATGTAGTTTTGAAGGTATATGATATATAGACGGAATGAGAGAGAACAGTATCCGAAAGGGTGCTGTTTTTTGTGTACGAAGCGTATTTTCAAGGAAAGTTCAATATATGTCTTGTCACATGTAAAGTCTGGTGCTATAATGGGTAAAGTTTACGTAACAGTTTACCAAGGGAGAAAAGAATATGGACATTGTTGAGAAAATACGTCAATTAAAAAAAGAAAAGAATGCAGTCATTCTGGCACATTATTATGTACGACCGGAGGTACAGGAAATTGCAGACTATATAGGAGACTCCTTTTATCTGAGTAAGGTGGCGGTCGGACTGAAAGAACAGACGATTGTATTTTGTGGAGTTTCTTTTATGGGAGAGAGCGCAAAAATTTTGAATCCGCAGAAAATAGTTTTGATGCCGGATACTGAAGCGGATTGTGCAATGGCGCATATGGCAGACAGAGAAGTGATTCAGAAAATGAGAGATACATATGAGGATCTGGCAGTTGTCTGTTATATTAATTCGACAGCGGAGTTGAAGCAATATGCAGATGTATGTGTAACCTCCGCAAATGCGGTAAAGATTGTAAAAGCTCTTCCGCAAAAGAATATCTTTTTCATTCCGGATAAAAATCTGGCACGTTATGTGGCAGAGCAGGTACCGGAGAAACATGTCATACTAAATGAAGGCTTTTGTCCGATTCATGAAAATATCCAGGTACAGGAAGTGATGCAGGCGAAGAAAGTACATCCACAGGCAGAAGTGCTTGTTCACCCGGAGTGTACGCAGAAGGTATGTGCTCTGGCAGATTATATAGGAAGCACATCGGGAATCATTTCCTATGCGGCGAAGAGCGAGTGCGTGGAGTTTATTATCTGTACGGAAAATGGAGTACAGTATGAATTGGAAAAGCAGAATCCTGATAAAAAGTTCTATTTTACAGAAACGGAACCGGTATGTACGGATATGAAACGGATTACTCTGGAAAAGATTGCGGAGGTGCTTGAAAACGGAACAAATGAAGTTCATGTATCAGATGCGCTGAGAAATAATTCAGAGAGACCATTGGAAAAAATGCTTGAATTGTCTAAGTGAGTTGGGGAGGAAATGAGAATGGAAGTCAAAACGGATATCGTGATCGTAGGTACCGGAGCAGCCGGACTGTTTACTGCTCTTAGTTTGCCGAAAAACAGAAGGATTTTGATGATCACGAAATCAGATTTGGAAAGCAATGATTCTTTTCTTGCGCAGGGGGGAATCTGTGTTTTGAAAGAAGAGTCAGACTATGATACTTACTTTGAAGATACAATGCGGGCAGGGCATTATGAGAATCGGAGGGAATCGGTAGAATTGATGCTTCGTAATTCTCGTGAGGTCATAAAGGAGCTTGTGAGTTATGGAGTGGAGTTTGAACAAAAGAACGGGGAATTTGTGTACACCAGAGAGGGTGCACATTCTGAACCGCGGATTTTGTACCACGAGGATGTGACGGGAAAAGAGATTACGAGTAAATTGCTGGAACAGGTAAAGCGGCGTGAAAACATCACACTTATGGAATATACAACGATGACGGATTTGATCGAAGAAAATGAAAAATGTATCGGCATACTTGCAGAGAAAGACGGTGAAATCCTGCGGATTTCAGCAGAATACACGGTTTTGGCAAGCGGTGGGATCGGTGGGAGATACAAGCATTCTACGAACTATCCGCATCTGACGGGAGATGCGATCACTATTGGACAAAAGCATGGGGTGCGTATGGAGAATCTGGACTATGTGCAGATACATCCGACTACGTTGTATTCTCAGAAACCGGGAAGAAGATTTTTAATTTCCGAATCGGTCCGGGGAGAGGGCGCTGTCTTGTACAATAAGAAGAGAGAGCGGTTTGTGGATGAACTGCTTCCGAGAGATGTCGTTTCCAAGGCAATCCATAAACAAATGGAAGAAGACGGAACGGAATTTGTCTGGCTGTCTATGGAGCATATTCCTCAAGATACGATCATCAACCATTTCCCCAATATTTACAAGAGATGTCTGGAAGAAGGATATGATGTCTTAAAGGAATGCATTCCGGTTGTACCGGCGCAGCATTATTTTATGGGTGGAATCCGGGTGAATTCCGATAGCTGTACGAGCATGGAGAATCTTTATGCTGTCGGAGAAACGAGTTGCACCGGTGTGCATGGAAAGAACCGTTTGGCAAGTAATTCGTTATTGGAATGTGTTGTATTCGGAAAGCAGGCGGCAAAACATATTCAGAAAAGGATGGAGGAAAGAGAACATGAATAAGATTATAATGGAATTACAAATGGATCATTTGATTCGGGAAGCGCTTCGAGAAGATATTTCCAGTGAGGATGTGACAACCAACTCTGTGATGAAGGAAGCGGTTTTGGGAGAAGTAGAGCTTCTTTGTAAACAAGATGGTATTGTTGCCGGATTAGAAGTGTTTGAACGGGTATTTCAGCTTCTGGATGAGAATACCAAGGTGAAATTTTTCTGTAAGGACGGAGATGCCGTAAAGAACGGAGAACTCATGGCAAAGGTAACGGGGGATATCCGCGTTCTGCTTTCGGGAGAACGTGTGGCTCTGAATTATTTGCAGCGTATGAGTGGAATTGCTACATATACCAATTCTGTGGCAAAGCTTTTGGAGGGAACAAAGACGAAGCTTCTGGATACAAGAAAGACAACACCTAATATGCGTATTTTTGAAAAATATGCGGTTCGGGTAGGTGGAGGATATAATCATCGCTACAATCTTTCAGACGGGGTATTGCTGAAAGATAATCATATCGGCGCTGCGGGAAGTGTTACGAAAGCAGTTCAAATGGCAAAAGAGTACGCTCCGTTTGTACGCAAGATCGAGGTAGAAGTAGAAAATCTGGATATGGTAAAGGAAGCGGTAGAAGCCGGAGCGGATATTATTATGTTGGATAATATGTCTGCAGATGAAATGAAGAAAGCGGTCGAGCTGATTGACGGACGTGCAGAAACGGAATGTTCCGGCAATGTGACCAAAGAAAATATCGGCAAGGTAACAGCGGTTGGGGTGGATTATATTTCCAGCGGGGCATTGACACATTCCGCACCGATTTTGGATATTTCTCTGAAGAATCTGCATGCAATTTGAAGAAACTAAAAAGGGGCGAAGAGAATGACAGGTTCAGAGAGAAGAACAGAGATTATAGAGCAGATTGAAAAGAGCAGGACACCGGTGTCAGGCAAGAGGCTGGCTGAAAGCTATGGAGTCAGCAGACAGGTGATCGTACAGGATATTGCCCTTTTACGTGCGGTGGGATATGATGTGATCGCAACAAATCGGGGATATATTATAAATATGCCGTCAAAGGTGACAAAGGTTTTTAAAGTATGTCACTCAGACGAACGTCTGGAGGAAGAACTCTGCGCAGTTGTAGATTTGGGCGGATGCGTGGAAAATGTCATGGTGAATCATAAGGTTTATGGGAAACTGGAAGCGAATCTTCAGATTAATACGAGAAGAAAAGCAGCAGAATTTGCGGAAGAGATTCGAAGCGGTAAATCCAGTCCGTTAAAAAATATTACAGCAGATTATCATTATCACAAAATCAGTGCAGACAGCGAAGAGACGCTGTGTCTGATCGAGAAAGCATTATCGGAGCTGGGAATTCTTGTAAAGGAAGACAGAAATAAAGGGTTGTGAAAGCTGTGTAAAAGGCAGATAGAATACCGCCGGTCAAATTGACCGGTGGTTTTTTGGATGAAGATGTGGTATTATATTTCTAACTGTGATGATAGGAAGATAAAAGAGGAGCAGAGATGAAATTAAATCAATTGTTAGAACGTTTACAATATGAAGTTGTACAGGGAAGTGATGAAAGAGAGATTTCTACCCTGGCAAATGATTCAAGGAAAGTGGAGAATAACTCTGCTTTCGTGTGTATCAGCGGTGCAGTGGTTGACGGACATGACTTTGTTGAGGAGGTTGCGGCAAAGGGAGCTGCGGCAGTGATCGTGGAAAAAGAGATACAGGCGCCGGACGGTATGACTGTCATCCGGGTAACGGATACCCGCTATGCGCTGGCGCTGATGTCAGCTGCATATTTTGGATATCCGGCGGAAAAATTAAAGGTGATAGGAATTACAGGAACAAAGGGGAAGACCACGACAACCTATATGATCAAGTCCATTTTGGAGAATGTGGGACATAAGGTAGGTCTGATCGGAACGATTGAGGCGATTATCGGTGACAAGAAAATTCCGGCGGCAAATACCACACCGGAGTCTTTTACGATACACCGGTATTTTGCAGAGATGATAAAGGCAGGCTGCGATAGTGTAGTCATGGAGGTGTCATCTCAAGGGCTGATGCTTCACCGCACAGCCGGAATTCCTTTTGAAATTGGAATATTTACGAATCTCGGAAAAGATCATATCGGCCCGAATGAGCATAAAGATTTCGAGGATTACAAGAGATGTAAGGGACTGCTGTTCCGGCAGTGTAAGCTGGGAATTGCAAATGTGGATGACAAATACTTTGCAGAGGTATTTGCAGGAGCAACCTGTAAAACGGAAACGTTCGGATTTTCGGAAAAAGCAGATTTGCGGGCAGTGAATACTCGTCTGGTATCCACCCCGGGATATCTGGGAGTTGCTTATCACGTGACCGGATTAATGGATTTTGATGTGGAAATTGATATTCCCGGAACCTTCAGCGTATATAACTCGCTGACTGCGATTGCGGTATGCAGACATTTTCAAGTGCCGGCAGATGTCATTCAGAAGGCGTTAAAAGCTGCAAAGGTCAAAGGCAGAATTGAAATGGTGAAGGTATCGGACGATTTTACATTGATGATCGACTATGCACACAATGCAATGAGTCTGGAAAGCCTGCTGACAACTTTGCAAGAGTATCATCCGGCGCGCCTGGTTTGTCTTTTCGGGTGCGGAGGCAATCGCTCAAAGGACCGAAGATATGAAATGGGAGAGGTTTCCGGTCGGCTTGCGGATCTGACGATTATTACGTCCGACAATCCGAGATTTGAAGAACCGCAGGATATCATTAATGATATCAAAGTGGGAATTGACAGGACAAACGGAAAATATGTAGAAATCTGTGACAGAAAAGAGGCTATACGCTATGCGATCGAGCATGGACAGGCAGGAGATGTGATCGTTCTTGCGGGGAAAGGCCACGAGGATTATCAGGAAATCAAGGGCGTGAAATATGCCATGGATGAGCGTGTTTTGATACAGGAAGTGTTGGAGGAATTGAAGTAACGGAAAGGAACTTTCATGTTTGCGAATATTATCGTAGATATCACACATGAAAAACTGGATAGGATTTTTCAATATCGGATCCCCTCCCATTTGGAAGGGGAACTTTCTGTTGGTGTGGAAGTATTGGTGCCGTTCGGAAAGGGAAATCGTCAGACGAAGGGATATGTAATCGGATTTTCAGAAATCTGCGATTATGATTTATCCAAGGTGAAAGAGATCAGAGATGTTTCTCGAAAAGGAGTTGCAATTGAAGGACGTCTTGTGGCATTGGCTGCCTGGATGAAAGAGCATTATGGCGGAACGATGATCCAGGCGTTAAAAACGGTGCTTCCGATTAAACAAAAAGAACAAGCAAAGATCAAAAAGAAAGTACGGCTGCTTTTGAGTGAAGAAGAAGGCAGGAAAAAATTAGACGATTATCTGAAAAAAAATCAACGCGCAAGAGCAAGACTTCTGGCGGCACTTCTGGATGAGCCGCTTTTGGACTATGAGTTGGTAAATAAGAAACTCAATATTACCTTGTCTGTAGTTCGGGCATTGGAGGAACAGGGCGTGGCTGCGCTTGAGTCGGAGCAGATATTTCGCAATCCGGTAAAAGCAAGGACGCAGAAGGAAAAAAATATCGTCTTTACCGAAGAGCAGAGAAATGCCATTGAATACTTTTGGAATGATTATCGTCAGCAGAACTACGGCACATATCTGGTACATGGAGTGACCGGAAGCGGTAAGACGGAGGTTTATATTGAAATGATCCGGCGGATAGCAGAAACAGGAAGACAGGCAATCGTACTGATTCCCGAGATCGCACTTACCTTTCAGACAGTGATGCGGTTTTACCGCTGTTTTGGGGATCGGGTGTCAATTATGAACTCCAGATTGTCTGCGGGAGAGCGCTATGACCAGATGATGCGGGCGAAAAATGGCGAGGTGGATGTGATCATCGGACCCAGATCGGCTTTGTTCACGCCATTTCAAAACTTAGGTCTGATCGTCATTGATGAGGAGCATGAGAATACGTATAAAAGTGAACAGGTTCCGCGGTATCATGCACGGGAAACCGCACAGGCACGGGCGGAGATGGAAGGCGCAAGTTTGGTGCTTGGTTCTGCGACTCCGTCTCTGGAATCCATGTATCGTGCCAAACATGGGGAATATCGTTTGCTGGAATTAAAAAATCGTTCCGGACAGCAGGCAATGGCAGCCGTTCATACGGTGGATCTCAGACAGGAGTTAAAAAACGGCAATCGTTCTATTTTGAGTCAAAAGCTGCAGGAATTAATGGAGGAGCGCTTTCAAAGAAAAGAACAGATTATTTTGTTTTTAAACCGACGTGGGTATGCGGGATTTATTTCCTGCAGAGAATGCGGGCATGTAGTGAAGTGTCCGCACTGTGATGTTTCTCTTTCTTCTCATCGAGGCGGACGGCTGGTATGCCATTATTGCGGCTATGAAATACAAAAACCGGATGTTTGTCCGGAATGCGGTTCTAAGCATATCGGAGAGTTTCGCGCAGGAACCCAGCAGATAGAGGAGATTGTAAAGAAAAGATTTCCGAAGGCGCGTGTGCTCAGAATGGACTTGGATACAACAAGAGCGAAGGACGGACATGAAAAGATTCTGGAGGCATTTGCCAATGAAGAGGCAGATGTGCTGGTGGGAACACAGATGATCGTGAAAGGACACGATTTTCCAAATGTAACGCTGGTTGGGGTGCTGGCAGCAGACATGTCTTTGTATTCCGATGATTATCGGGCGGGAGAGCGGACGTTTCAGTTGCTGACACAGGCGGCAGGCCGTGCGGGGCGCGGAACGAAAGCGGGAGAAGCGGTCATTCAGACATATAGCCCTGAGCATTATGCAGTGACAACGGCTGCGGCTCAGGATTATGAGGCATTTTATCAGGAAGAGATCAAATACCGGGAATTTATGGGGTATCCTCCGGCAGAGAATCTTCTGGCAGTGTTGGCAAGCTCAAAGGATGAAGCGCATTTAGAGAGGGGCTGTGCATATTTGAAGGAATACGCAGTTCGGGTGTGCAGAAACGAAAGGGTAGAGATTATCGGTCCGGCGGCGCCGGGAATCGGGAAAGTGAAGGATATTTATCGCAGGGTACTCTATCTGAAAACGGAAAGATATGATACACTGATAAAGATTAAGAACCGTCTGGAGCAATATATCGAAATAAATTCAGGATTTCATACCATTTGGATTCAATTTGATTTTAATCCTATGAATGTGTTCTGAGTAGTTCTATGCAATTCGGAAAATAGAGAAATGCAGATACAAAAAACAAAAAAAATAAAAGAGAAAAGAGGAGAAAGTTATGGCAATCAGAGAAATACGTGTTGCAGGAGATGTTATCTTAACAAAAAAGTGTAAGACAGTGACAAAAATGACGCAGCGGACACAAATATTGATTGAGGATATGCTGGATACGATGTATGAAAAGTTCGGTGTAGGCTTGGCCGCACCTCAGGTTGGAATTTTGAAACGAATCGTTGTGATCGATGTGGGAGAGGGCCCGATCATTATGATCAATCCAGAAATTATCGAGACGTCCGGTGAGCAGACCGGTGAGGAGGGCTGTTTAAGCCTTCCGGGGAAGTATGGTATCGTGACCAGACCGGAGCGTGTGAAGGTTCGCTTTTTGGATGAAGAAATGAAAGAAACAGAGATGGAAGGAGAAGGACTCCTGGCAAGGGCGTTCTGCCATGAGATCGATCATCTGGAGGGGCAGATGTATATGGATCAGGCGATTGACGGTTTGCATGACGTTACGTATGATGAGGCAGAAGGGGAGCAGATGTACGAAGAAGAATTTGACTTGGAGGCGGATGAATAAGATGCGGATTATTTTTATGGGAACCCCGGATTTTTCCGTTGGAACGCTTGAGGCTTTGGTGGAAGCCGGACATGAGGTGTGTCTGGCAGTGACCCAGCCGGATAAGCCGAAAGGCCGGGGAAAAGAGATGCAGTTTACACCGGTGAAAGAAGCGGCAATTCGACATGGGATTCCTGTGTATCAGCCGAAGCGTGTAAGAGAGCCGGAGTGTATCGAGGAGCTTCGGAAATATCAGGCAGATGTTATGGTTGTCATTGCATTCGGACAGATTTTGCCAAAAGAAATTCTGGAGTTGACTCCGTATGGATGTATCAATGTACATGCCTCTCTGCTTCCGAAGTATCGGGGAGCGGCACCGATCCAATGGTCGATTCTTTGCGGAGAAGAGGTGACTGGTGTAACAACGATGCAGATGGATGAGGGACTGGATACCGGAGATATGTTGTTAAAGACGGAAGTGGGGATCACGCCGGAGGAAACCGGAGAAAGTCTGCATGATAAGCTGGCGGCAGCAGGCGCAGAACTATGTGTCAAAACACTCGATGCATTGAAGGAAGGGGCGTTAACACCGGAAAAACAGGGAGAAACACCGACGATGTATGCGCGGATGCTGGATAAGCGTATGGGAAATATTGACTGGACAAAATCGGCGGTTGAAATCGAACGGCTGATCCGAGGGTTGAATTCTTGGCCAAGTGCATATACTTATTGGGGAAATAGGGTGATGAAGATCTGGAAGGCAAAAGTGGTCGGGGAGAATAAGGCAAAAAAAGAAACAGCCCGGAAGCAGGGATGCGTGACACGCATAGAAAAGGATTGCTTTTATGTGCAGACCGGTGTAGGAGAACTGGCAGTGGAAGAGCTCCAGCTTCAGGGAAAGAAACGAATGGATGCAGGGGCATTTCTGAGGGGATATCCTTTGGAAACAGGAACGGTATTGAAAGACAGTCAAGAATGAGGCTATATGTGAGTCGAGGGGGACTTTTGAAAGAAAAGAGGAGTCGGCGGAATGTATTACTATTATTATGACAGAACTTATATTTTGGTATTGATAGGTGTAGTGCTGTGTATGTTGGCATCAAGCAGAGTCAACAGTGTGTTTCGGAAATATGACAGAGTACGGAGTCACACCGGGATGACAGGAAGAGAGGCTGCAGAGCGTATTCTTCGGGCAAATGGAATCTATGATGTGCAGGTACAGCATGTTTCCGGAAGGCTGACGGACCACTATGATCCCAGAAACAAGATACTTCGGCTGTCTGATTCGACATATGCATCAGCTTCGGTTGCGGCGATCGGCGTGGCGGCACATGAATGCGGGCATGCCGTGCAGCATGCAAACGGCTATCTGCCCTTACAGATCCGGGGCGTCTTGGTACCGGTGGCAAATTTCGGAGCTACGCTTGCATGGCCGCTGATACTGATCGGAATGTTTATGAATGATCAGACGGCGGCATTGCTTATTAATGGCGGAATTCTGTTATTTTCCGGAGCTGTGCTTTTTCAGCTTGTGACGCTGCCGGTTGAATTTAATGCATCGAACAGAGCAGTTCGGGCATTGGCAAACAGCGGAATGCTATATGAGGAAGAAGTAAGGCAGACAAAGGCGGTGTTAGGGGCGGCAGCCCTGACTTATGTGGCGAGTGCGGCATCGATGATATTGCAGCTTTTACGTCTGTTATTGATTACGGGAGGAAGAAGACAGGATGACTAAATCGGTCAGTGAACGGGAATTGGTTCTGGCGATTCTTATGGAAATAACGGAAGAGGGAAAATACAGCCACCTTGTTTTAAGGGATGTGCTTGTGAAATATCAGTATTTGGATAAAAAAGAACGTGCTTTTATTACGAGAGTGACAGAAGGCACGTTGGAGCATATGATAGAACTGGATTATATATTGGATCAGTTTTCCAAGGTAAAAGTAAAGAAAATGAAGCCGGTGATCCGCAACCTTTTAAGAAGTGCGGTATATCAGTTAAAATATATGGATACGGTTCCGGACTCGGCCGCTTGTAATGAGGCGGTAAAGCTGGCAGTGAAAAAAGGCTTTGGGAGCCTGAGGGGCTTTGTAAACGGAGTGCTCCGCAATGTGGCAAGGAATTTGGAACAGATCGAATATCCCAAAGATCCGGTGGAGAATCTTTCTGTTCGATATTCCATGCCGATCTGGATCTTGCAACTTTGGCTGAAAACATACCCGATCCAAACGGTGGAACGGATGCTTCAGCAGTTTCAGAGAGAACTTCCTTTGACGATCAGATGCAGAGATGTGCAGAATGTAGAGTATTTAAAGAAATGCTTGGAGGAAGAGGGGGTTCATGTGGAGGATCACCCATATCTGCCGTATGCATTGTGCATTTCCGGCTATGATTATTTGGGCGGTCTTCAAAGCTTCCAAGAGGGGGCTTTTTCCGTACAGGATATCAGCTCTATGCTGGTCTGTGAGATTGCGGCTCCGAAAGAGGGCGATACGATCTTTGATGTCTGCGCGGCGCCGGGAGGAAAGGCGCTACATATGGCAGAAAAGCTTTGCGGTACCGGATATGTGGAAGCACGGGATCTGACGCATTATAAAGTGGAAATGATACAGGAAAATATTGTGCGTACCGGTTTGAAGAATATTCAGGCAGTCTGTATGGATGCGGTATTGTATGATGAACAGAGCGTAGATAAAGCGGATATTGTGATTGCAGATCTTCCCTGTTCGGGATTGGGGGTCCTGGGAAAGAAAACAGATTTGAAATATAAGGCGACGGCGGAGGGCTGCAGACAGCTTGTAAGATTACAACGAGAGATTCTTTCTGTAGTTCATCAATATGTCAAGCCGGGCGGAACACTGGTGTACAGTACATGTACGATCAATCCGGCAGAAAATACGGAGAATGTCCAATGGCTTTTAGAACATTATCCGCAGTTTGAATTCATCGAGATAGGAGACAGGGTATGTGAGGAATTAAAACCAGATGTGACAGGGCGTGGATGTATACAGCTTCTTCCGGGAATTCATCAGAGCGACGGATTTTTTATCGCATGTTTTCAAAGGAAAGACAGGAAGGCAAAGCAGCAGAGAAGGAACAAAGCAAACCAACAGGACAGGTAGTTATGAAAAAAGATATTCGTGCATATACATATGAAGAATTACAGGAAGAAGTCAAAATGCTCGGCGAGAAAGCATTTCGTGCAAAACAGATTTATGAATGGCTGCATCAAAAACAGGCAGATTCTTTTGATGAGATGACAAATCTTTCCAAAAATCTTAGGACAAAATTGGAAAAGGAATATGAAATTTTTGCGGCAGAGCCGGTGGAACGGCAGGAATCCGCGTTGGACAAAACGAATAAGTTTTTGTTCCGTCTGTATGACGGAAATGTGGTGGAAAGCGTATTGATGAGGTATAAACACGGCAACTCTGTATGTATTTCCTCTCAGGTAGGATGTCGAATGGGGTGTCGGTTTTGTGCATCTACGATCGGCGGACTGGAGCGGAATCTTTCTGCATCCGAGATGCTGGGACAGGTTTATCAGATTCAGAAGATAATCGGTGAACGGGTGTCCAACGTGGTTATTATGGGAACCGGGGAGCCGTTGGATAATTATGATAATTTTTTGAAATTCATACATATTTTGACAGACGAGCATGGGCTGCATATCAGCCAGAGGAATATTACGGTATCTACTTGCGGGATCGTACCGCGTATGTATGATCTGGCAAAAGAGCATTTTCAGATCACGCTTGCATTATCTCTTCACGGCTCGAACCAAGAGAAACGGAAGCGGCTGATGCCTGTGGCAAACAAGTATGATCTGGAGGAAGTGCTGGCAGCCTGTGACAATTATTTTAAAGAAACCGGACGGAGGATTACTTTTGAATATAGCATGGTGCATGGAGTCAATGATACAAATGAGGATGCAGAAGAATTGATCGAGATTTTAAGACCAAGAAACTGTCATTTGAATCTGATCCCGGTAAATCCGATAAAAGAACGGGATTTTGTGCGTCCAAACAGGGAAAATGCACTGAATTTCAAAAATAAACTTGAAAAATGCGGGATTAATGTTACTATAAGAAGAGAAATGGGCGCAGATATTGACGGAGCCTGCGGTCAGCTCAGAAGAAGTTACCAGGGAAGGAGTACAATATGAAGACATTTTCCATAACAGATGTTGGTATGGTGAGACAAGTGAATCAGGACTATGTCTATACCACGGACAATCCACTGGGACCGCTTCCGAATCTGTTTGTTGTAGCGGATGGAATGGGTGGACATCAGGCAGGCGATTATGCTTCTAAATATACGGTAGAAGTGCTTCGGCGGGAGTTAAAGAAAAGTGAAGAGGAAGACATCGAGAAGACACTCGTTTCCGCAATTAAGACGGCGAATCGGGAGATTATTAAGAAGGCTTCCTCAGATCCGCATTTAAAAGGCATGGGAACAACGGTTGTTGCGGCAACGATCGTTAATCAAATGATGTATTTTGCCAATGTGGGAGACAGTCGTCTGTATCTGATCAATCAGGGAATCACACAGTTGACAAAAGACCATTCTCTGGTGGAGGAAATGGTGCGTCTCGGAGGAATTAAACCGGAGGAGGCAAAGAGTCATCCGGATAAAAATATCATTACTCGTGCAATCGGGGCAAAGGCGGAGGTAGACGTAGATTTTTATGAGCATCGACTGAAACATGGGGATATTATTTTGATGTGTACAGACGGACTCAGCAATATGGTAGAAGATGAAGAACTTTTCCATATTGTACAAGGGGGAAGAGATATCGTGGAAGCAGGAACATCTCTTGTGGAAGCGGCAAAAGAAAATGGTGGAACGGATAATATCGGGCTGATTTTGACCGAGCCGTTTCACGATGAGGTGAGTATATGTTAAAAGAAGGGATTTTTTTAGGAAAGCGTTATGAGATACTGGAACGTGTCGGTTCCGGTGGTATGGCAGACGTATATAAGAGTAAGGATCATAAGCTGAATCGATATGTGGCGGTAAAGGTACTAAAGAGCGATTACCGTTCTGATGAGGTGTTTATCCAAAAGTTTGTAAGTGAAGCGCAGGCGGCGGCAGGACTGATGCATCCGAACGTGGTAAACGTTTACGATGTGGGGCAGGATCGTGGTCTGTATTATATGGTTATGGAGCTTGTGGAAGGAATTACCCTGAAAGATTATATTGAAAAGAAGGGCAGATTGTCTGCCAAGGAGACGATCAGTATCTCAATCCAAATGGTGACGGGGATTCAGGCCGCTCATAATCAGCATATTATCCACAGAGATATCAAGCCTCAGAATATCATTATTTCCAAGGACGGCAAGGTGAAGGTGACGGACTTTGGAATTGCAAGGGCAACGACATCAACACATACGATCAGTACGAATGTAATGGGATCTGTACATTATACCTCTCCTGAGCAGGCAAGAGGCGGTGTGGTGGATGAAAAAAGTGACATCTATTCTGCCGGAATTACCATGTATGAGATGATCACAGGCCATGTTCCCTTTGACGGAGATTCCACTGTATCTGTGGCGTTGAAGCATTTACAGGAAGAAATCGTGTCTCCGGCAGAGGAGATTCCGGATATTCCGTATAGCTTGGAATGCATTATCATGAAGTGTACCCAGAAGAGTACGGCACGGCGATATCAGAATTGTCAGGAATTGATTAATGATCTGAAGCGTTCTCTTGTAAATCCGGACGGTAATTTTGTAAATGCGGGAGGATACGGAACCGGCAATACGGCAACAGTTGTAATGTCGGAAGAAGAGCTGCAAAGAATTCAGTCCCCAGGGTATTCGCAGGATGATGATTACGATGATGACTATGATTATGACGATGACTATGGTGATGATTATGATGACGACTACGATACAGATTATGACAATGAGGATGAGGATGACGGCTACAGAGGAAGAAATCAACGAGGACATAAGAAAAATGTAGATCCGAATACGAAGAAGATTATGAAGATCCTTATGATTGTGGCGGCAGTTGTCATTGCTCTGGCAGCTTTGTTTATGATCGGCAAGGCTGCAGGTGTTTTTAACTCCGTTCCGGGAATCGCGAAAGAAGAGGGAACGGCAAAGGTAAGTGTGCCGGATGTTGTAGGGATGAAAAAGGAAGACGCGATCAAAGCATTGAAGAAAAGAAATCTGGGATATCGTATCATAAGCGCAGATACGTCCGAGCAATATGACAAGGGAGTGATCATAGAGCAGAAGACCGAGGCGGGAACCAAGGTGGCGAAGAATACGGAGATCCAATTGGTAGAAAGTCTCGGAAAAGAAGTGAAAACAGTATCGGTACCGGATGTGACGGGGAAGAGCGAGGCTGAGGCACAGGCAATACTGGAGGATGAGCATTTCGTCGTGGAAAATGAAGCCAAATATGACGATACTGTGGCTGCAGGAAAAGTAATTGCGACAGATCCGGCAGCAGGAACGGAGATTGAAGAGGGAAAGACGGTAAAAATGTATGTCAGCAAGGGAAGAGAAAAAGTAGATGTACCGGATCTTGTTGGCAAGACAACGGATGAAGCGACGGCAGCGCTGTCGGCTCTCGGATTGAGTTTGGGAAATGTAACAGAAGAGTACAGTGACGAGTATGAGGCGGGAAAAATCATTTCCCAGAAGAAAGAGGCCGGAAGTAAGGTAGATAAAGGTACGGCTGTAGACTATGTTCTGAGTAAGGGACCGGAAAAGAAGATGGTCAATGTACCGACACTGATAGGAAAAAGGGAAGATGCGGCATATCAGGCACTGATCGATGCGGGATTGACCGGAGCTGCAATTGAGTGGCGATATGATCCGAGTATCGAATATGGGTATGTCATTTCACAGACTGTGACAGGTTCGGTGGAAGAGGGAACAGAGGTCGGTTATGCAGTCAGTCTTGGCAAGGATCCGGCGACAGAACCGGAGAACCCGTTACCGCAGCCGGATCCGGAAGAAGATCCGAACGGCGGAATCAGTGTGCAGCCATAACAACCGAAGAACAAACAGATGGTCAGAGAAAATATGCAGGGAAAGATTATAAAAGGAATTGCCGGATTCTACTACGTTTATGTAGTAGAATCCGGTCTTTATGAGTGTAAAGCAAGAGGGGTTTTTCGGAAAGAAAAATTAAAGCCTCTCGTCGGAGATAATGTTGAGATCGAAGTTCTCGATGAACAGGAAAAAATCGGAAATATTATACAAATATTTCCCCGAAAAAACGAATTGATCCGTCCGGCAGTGGCGAATATCGATCAGGCGCTTGTAGTATTTGCGGTGACAGAACCAAAACCACACTTTAATCTGTTGGACAGGTTTTTGGTTATGATGGAGAGAAAGTATATTCCGGTTGTTCTCTGTTTTAATAAGAAAGATATTGCAGAAGATACAGAAATTGCACAGTTGGAACAGATTTATGAAGCGTGCGGGTATCCGGTTATATTTTCCAGTGCGCGAGAGAAGGAAAATATCGGGCAGGTCAGCAGTTTGTTGAAGGGAAAGACAACGGCAATCGCGGGACCGTCCGGGGTTGGAAAATCTTCATTGATCAACCTGCTACAGTCTGAAGTGGAAATGGAGACAGGCAGTATCAGCAAAAAAATTGCAAGAGGAAAGCATACGACCAGACATTCGGAGCTGCTTGCAATAGACAGGACATCCTATATCATGGATACACCGGGATTTAGTTCTTTGTATGTGAATGATTTTGAAAAAGAAGAGTTGAAATATTATTTCAGAGAATTCGCTCCATTTGAGGGGAAATGCAGATTTCACAGATGTGACCATGTCCATGAACCGGGCTGTGCGGTAAAGGAAGCCGTCGGACAGGGCAGTATACACAAAATCAGATATGAAAATTATCTGGAAATGTATCGGGAATTACAGGAGAAAAAGAGGTATTGAGAATGAAGCAGATTTTGGCGCCGTCGATCTTGTCGGCAGATTTTAAAAAATTAGGCGAGCAATTGGAACTTTGTGAAAAGAGCGGAGCAGAGTATCTGCATTTTGATGTAATGGACGGGATGTTTGTGCAGAACATTTCTTTCGGAATTCCGGTTTTAGAATGTATCAAAGGACATACAGGTATGGTGTTGGATGTGCATCTGATGATCCAAGAACCAATTCGATATGCAGAAAGCTTTGCGAAGGCGGGAGCAGATATTCTGACCATACATTATGAGGCATGTACAGACGTGCAGGCAACGATTGACAAGATTCATTCCTGCGGAATAAAAGCGGGATTGACGATCAAGCCGGGAACACCGGTTGAGGTGCTGAAGCCGTTTTTGGATCAAGTGGAGATGTTTTTGATTATGTCGGTAGAACCTGGACAGGGAGGTCAGGGATTCATTCCCGAGTCTTTGGATAAAATACGTGCTTTGAGAGAAATGCTGAACGCCAAAGGACTTACGACGGACATCGAGGTGGATGGAGGTATCAAGACAGACAATGTTGCGGAAGTGGCAAAGGCCGGGGCGAATATCATGGTGGCAGGCTCAGCTGTATTTAAGGGAGAAATTGAAGCAAATGTTTCGGAATTTATGAAGGTTTTGAAAGCATATGAGTAAACGTACAGTAATTGTCAGCGGTGGAATGCTGGAAGAGGATTTTGTACTGCCCATTCTTAAAAGTGAAGAAACAGAATATATTGTGGGTGTCGATAAGGGACTTTTATTTCTGCACAAACATGAAATTATGCCGGATTATATTGTCGGAGATTTTGACAGCGCACCGGAAGAACTTGTAAATTATTATAAAGAAAAAACGAGCATTCCGATTCGGGAATATAACCCGGTGAAGGATGCCACAGATACAGAAAATGCGCTGCGTCTTTGTCTGGGGATGAGGAGAAAAAATATCTGGATTCTCGGGGCGACGGGGGCGCGGGCAGACCACCTGTGGGCGAATATCCAGTGTTTAAAAATAGCAAAGGAAGCAGGCGCGGAGGCAGTGATCTTGGACAGCTATAACCGGATACGGCTATTGGATTCCGGAATTGAATTGAAGAGAGAAGAGGCTTATGGGAAATATTTTTCGCTGTTTCCGTTAGGCGGAACAGTGTGTGATTTTAACATCAAGGGGGCAAAATATCCTTTGACACATCACTTGCTGAATCCTTATGACAGCTTGTGCGTGAGTAATGAATTTGCAGAAGACAGGGTAGAGATAGAATTTCCGTTTGGAGATGTAATCCTTATGGAGACAAGAGATTAGGAGGTAAAGATAAAAATGAAATTAGGTATTGTAGGTTTGCCTAACGTAGGAAAAAGTACATTGTTTAATTCCCTGACAAAGGCGGGGGCAGAATCAGCGAATTATCCGTTCTGTACCATTGATCCGAATGTGGGAGTCGTAACCGTACCGGACAAGCGTTTGGATGTCTTGGGGGAGATGTATCATACAAAGAAGATCGTTCCGGCGGCGATAGAGTTTGTGGATATCGCAGGCCTGGTAAAAGGAGCGTCTAAAGGAGAGGGGCTTGGAAACCAGTTCTTGGCAAATATCCGTGAAGTCGATGCAATCGTACATGTGGTAAGATGCTTTGAGGACAGCAATATTGTGCATGTGGACGGAAGTATCGACCCGCTTCGTGATATCGAGACGATCAATTTGGAATTGATTTTTTCAGATTTGGAGATTTTGGAGAGAAGAATTGCCAAGACAGTCAAGTTATCCAGAAACGATAAGACAGCGGCAAAAGAGTTAGAACTTTTGAATCGTTTAAAAGCACATTTGGAAGAGAATCAGCTTGCAAAAAGTTTCGTCACAGAAGATGAAGATGAGACGGCATGGATGGCGGATTACAATCTGCTGACGGCAAAACCGGTTATTTTTGCGGCAAATGTAACGGAAGATGATCTGGCAGATGACGGAGCGAATAACGCAGGAGTACAGGCGGTACGTGAGTATGCGGCAAGGGAAAATTGTGAAGTGTTCGTAGTCTGTGCACAGATCGAGCAGGAGATTGCCGAGTTGGAAGAAGACGAAAAGAAGATGTTTCTGGAAGATCTTGGTTTGGAAGAGTCCGGATTGGAAAAACTTATAAAGGCAAGCTATCATTTACTGGGGCTGATCAGTTATCTTACAGCAGGAGAACCGGAAGTACGTGCATGGACGATCAAATGCGGAACAAAGGCGCCGCAGGCAGCAGGTAAGATTCATTCGGATTTTGAACGGGGATTTATCCGGGCGGAGATCGTAAGCTATGATGATCTGATGGCATGCGGAACACACGCTGCGGCGAAAGAAAAGGGGCTGGTTCGTCTGGAGGGAAAGGATTACGTGGTGCAGGACGGAGATATTATTCTGTTCCGTTTTAACGTGTAGAGTGAATACGGCTTGGAGCGACAGAGAGACAGCATTTAGTTCATGAAAGGAGTCTACGGCGTATGCATTATGACATCAGTTTTCCGCATTTGGGAGTTACTCTTGATCATGTAGGAAAATCTATCAATTTATTCGGAATTGAGGTTGCTTATTACGGAATTATTATCGGGAGTGCGATTCTGATCGGTTTTTGGATTGCTGCATCTGAGGCAAAGCGAACCGGACAGAATCCGGAGAATTATCTGGATATGGGAATTTTCGGGGTGATTCTGGGAATTGTGGGAGCCCGACTTTATTATGTGGTATTTTCTTGGGATATGTACAAGGATAATTTGCTGCAGATTTTTAATCTGAGGGCAGGCGGACTGGCTATTTACGGCGGCGTGATCGGGGCTGTGGTGGCGGTTTTGATCTGTGCAAAGGTAAAAAAGCTTTATGCGCCGCAGATTTTTGATACGATCGCAATTGCGCTGGTCAATGGGCAAATGCTCGGACGCTGGGGAAATTTTTTTAATCGGGAGGCATTCGGAGAGTATACGGATTCCTTTTTTGCGATGCGGCTTCCTCTCGATGCAGTGCGTTCGGGAGATGTAACCGAACTGATGCGTGAGAATATACAAAGGATTGACGGGGTTAGTTACATTCAGGTGCATCCGACATTTTTGTATGAATCACTCTGGTGTTGTGCGGTATTTATTCTTTTGATGATCTACCGGAAACATAAGAAATATGAGGGAGAGTTGTTCCTTTTGTATTTGTTTGGATACGGACTTGGAAGAGTCTGGATCGAGGGACTTCGGACCGATCAGTTGATCATACCGGGAGCAGGACTTCCGGTATCGCAGGTGCTTGCGGGAGTATTGGTTATAGGAACGGCAATTGCATTGCTGTATTTTCGAAAAAACTACAAGAGAAAGCCATGGCTTCAGTCGGTAAAAAAATATGAGCCGATGCCAAAAGAAATAGAAGGTAAAAAGCCGCCGAAAGAAAAGGACAGGCTGTTTAAGAATATGTAAGAAAGAGGACAGGGAAATCGGGTGCAGAGGAAAGCACGATGGTATCCCTGTCTTTTTCTTCGTCGTATTTTGTCGAATGAACGTTGAAAATACAGAATGTTCATAGTATGATAGGGGATAGAGAAAAAAGACCGGAGGTTGTACAAATGAAAAAAGAAAAGTCTTCTCTGGAAAAAAACAGAAAGCTATGGGTGCTCGCAGCAGTAGCATTGCTTGCGGCAGTTGCCCTTATCATAGGGTTTCAAATATGGAAACAAGGAAAAGAAAGCGAAGAGAAGATTCGTCGGGGAATGGCATATCTGGAAAGTCTGGAAAAGCAGGATGTGGATGCGATCAGTACCAAAATCGATACGCTGAAGGCCGAGCAGGGACTGAAGCTAGCTGCGGAGGATGAGAATGCAGTCTGGAGCGGGTTTGACAGTGCCATGATTTTGGGGGATTCCAGGGCGGTCGGTTTCCGCTATTTTGAACTTTTATTGGAGGATCAGGTCATTGCGGAAAGCGGAAAGAAGATTACAGATGTACCGGAGATGATCGATCAGGTAAAGAAAGTGAGTCCGAAGCAGGTGTTTTTGTGTTTTGGATTGAATGATATCCGAAGCGGAGTGTGGCCGGAGACAACAGTTTATGCAGAGGCTTATGGTGAGGTTGTTGCTTTTTTAAACCGGGAATTACCCGGAACAACGGTATATATCAATTCTATTTTGCCGGCTGTGGGAGCCGGACTGGCAGAGTATGAGGACTATTCAAGAATCGGAGAGTATAATGCCGCTCTTCAGAAAATGGCAGAGAAAAATGGATATAAGTATATTGACAATACGATGGTTGCAGGGGAACATACAGATTTGTATGAAGCAGACGGACTGCATTTACAGAAAGAATTTTATAAATATTGGGCGGCGAATATGCTCAAAGAGGTGAAAGAACAGTGAAAAAATATTTTTCATATATAAAAATAGCATTGGTGGTACTGTTGTTGTTGTTTATTGTTATAGATGTAAAAAGAGATGCAGAAAGTCATTCAGATATCAATACCGTAGCGGCACAGGTGGCAAAAGCAGCAGATGTCGGTAAGGAAAGCTATGCGCAGGAGCGGATGATAAAGCGATTCTACAGTCTGAATCCAAAAGAGTATGAAGGGGCGGTACTGTATGCGCCGAAAGATAATATGGACGTCAATGAGATTTTTATTGTAAAATTAAAGGACAAGTCTCAGAGTGAAACAGTTGAAGAAGCAGTTCAGAAAAGATTGGAGACACAGTTGAAGAGTTTTGAGGGATACGGAGCAGAACAAACGGCGCTTTTAAAGAGTCATGTTTTGGAAATAAGAGGAAATTATGTTTTTTATATGGTCGGTGAAAAGGCAAATGATGCAAAAAAAGCCTTTTTGGACAGCTTGTAGAAAAAGAGGAGAACGGTTATGATTTTCAGCAGTATATTTTTTATTTTTGCATTCTTACCGATTGTCTTGTTCCTATATTATATTACGCCGTACAGGCTGAAGAATCTTGTACTTTTGATCGTTAGTCTGATTTTTTATGCATGGGGCGAGCCTGTTTATGTAGTGCTGATGATTTTTAGTATTTTGATCAATTTTGTGAGCGGGATCGAGTTGGAACATTTTATGGAAAACGGAGAGACACAGAAAGCAAAATATGCGTGTATTTCTACCGTTGTGATCAATCTTTTTATTCTCGGTTTTTATAAATATTACGGATTCCTTTTAGACAATCTGAATGCGGTTCTTCCGTTTGAGATACCGTACACGGAACTGGCGCTACCGATCGGAATCTCTTTCTATACATTTCAGACGATGTCGTATGTGATCGATGTATACAGAGGAAAGGTAGAAGCACAGCATAATCTGATCACATTTGGCGCATATGTATCTATGTTTCCACAGTTGATCGCAGGACCGATCGTTCGGTATTCTGATGTAGAGCAGCAATTGATGCATCGGACATTTTCATTGGAAAAGTTCGGGGACGGTGTGATGTGGTTTTTGCAGGGACTTGGGAAGAAGGTTCTGATTGCGAATAATATGGGGGGATTTTATGAGTCGATAGCGGCTCTCGGGGCATCGAATACGTCGATACTGACCGCCTGGATCGGCTGCTTTGCGTATATGATGCAGATTTATTTTGACTTTGGCGGATATTCGGATATGGCGATCGGTCTCGGGAAAATGTTTGGATTTGAATTTATGCAGAATTTTGATTATCCGTATACATCGAAGAGCATTACGGAATTTTGGAGGAGGTGGCATATTTCTCTGAGCAGCTGGTTCAAGGAGTATGTATATATCCCTCTTGGCGGAAACAGAGGCACAACGGCAAAGGCAATCCGAAATCTGATGATCGTATGGGGGCTGACCGGATTGTGGCACGGTGCGGCATGGAACTTTATATTCTGGGGAATTTATTATGGGATCATTCTGATCATAGAGAAATATGTGCTCAAAGAAGTGTTGGAACGTCTCCCGAACGTGGTGCGGCATACGTATACGATCGTGCTTGTTATGTTTGGCTGGGTGCTGTTTTTCTCACCGTCGCTCGGAAGCGCCGTCGCTTATATGGGAACCATGCTTGGAATCGGGGGAGCAGGCTTTGCAGATGCGGCCGGATTTTATTATCTGAAATCAATTTTTATTTTGGGTGTATTTTCCGTAGCTGCCAGTACGCCTTTCATTTATAAAAAATTTTCCGTCTGGCTTGGAGCACGGGAAAAATATAAACAATGGGCTTGTGTTGCAATATACATTGGAATTTTCTTGATTTCCACAGCATATCTTGTAAATGCTACGTATAATCCGTTTTTATATTTTCGATTTTAGGAATCCTGCTACAAGGCGGCAGGACAGGCTGTCAGAAACAGAAAGAAGAAAAGGTGAGTAAAATATGGAAAACAACGTACATAAGCAAAAAAGAAAGAGCCGACACAGGAAAGGAAAAGAGTTGTCCCGTATTCTGGCATTTGCTTTTATTGGCGGCATACTGCTTCTTGCAATTGCAAGCATCATCAAACCCGATGTTCGATTTTCTGAGGAGGAGAATCGTGTGCTGGCAGAATTTCCGGAATTCAGCAAAGAAAGTATTGCCGATAAGGAATATATGACTGGGTTAGAGGCTTACACTTCTGATCAGTTCATATTGAGGGATATGTGGATTAAAATGAAAGTGCAGTGTGATTTGCTTTTAGGAAAGCGGGAACTGAACGGAGTATACCTGGGGGAGAAGCAGTACCTTATGCAGATACCGTCAGAGCCGGATATGAAAAATGTCGGGGAAAATCTGGAAGCCATGAATCGCTTTGCAGAAAAGCACGAGGATATGAAGATCAATGCAATGATCGTGCCGAATGCGGCATTTGTAATGCAGGATTACCTGCCGTCGGGAGCGCCGGTCAGGGATCAGGGCAGGGACATGAAAAACATTCGGAAGCAATTGTCTGAAAAAATCGGGTTTATAGATGTGACGAAGACGCTGCAGCAGCATATTGATGAGGGTATGTATTATAAGACGGATCATCACTGGACCAGCAAGGCGGCAGAGTACAGCTTTCAGACTGCTGCTCCCCGGCTTGGGATTGAAAATCCGGTGGATGATTACACAACATATACGGTAACAGATTCTTTTTCCGGAACGCTGGCATCAAGAAGCGGATACCACAAAACGGAGGATGCAATTGAGGTGTTTGCGCCGGAAGGCGTGGAACTGCAGTATCTTGTGAGCGATTCGGACAACGGCGAGAAGCGTCCTACGGTATATGAAAAGGATACATTGAAAGAAAAAGATAAGTATCGGTTGTTTTTCGGCGGAAACCACGCTATGGTAGACATTGTGACAACGAATGATACTTCGCGGAAGCTGGTAGTGTTTAAGGATTCCTATGCAAATTGCTTTGTGCCGTTTTTACTTCCCTATTATAATGAAATTGTCATGATCGATCCAAGGTATTATTATGATAATGTGGAAACCTTGATTACAAATAAGAAAATAACAGATGTGCTTTTTCTTTATAATATGGATACCTTTATGACAGACAATTCGATCGCGGGTGTATTGGCGTCAGAGCTGCAGACAGGGGAAAAAGAAACAGAATAAAGTAAAAGGAACGGCATGCGGAAAGGGCATGCCGTTTTACATTAGAAAGTCTTATAAATGATGATAAATGTATTTAAAAATAAACAAAAAATAGGGTGGGTTCTATGGACTTTTACAGATATTGGCGATATAATTAAACTACATGTGGAAAACTAAAGTTTTGCAATGTACAGAATAAGGAGGAACAAGAAATGGCAAGAAAAATGAAGACCATGGATGGTAACCAGGCAGCAGCTCATGTGTC
>CAUWKK010000034.1:0-23950 GCA_963559385.1 uncultured Schaedlerella sp. | reverse complement strand
CTTTCTTTTTATCTCTCTTCGCGGAAATAATTCGTTCCACAGCTCTTGGGCTGTGCGTGTTCCTTACTTTCCCGCATACTTGTAATAATCAGTACCAGAATGGTTGCCACATAAGGCAGCATGTCATAGATCTGCGCCGGCAGTCCCGGAATGTTCACGTACATACGCATGATCGTCAATCCTCCGAATACAATAGAAACAAGGATTCCACGTGCCGGACTCCATGTTGCGAAGATTACAAGTGCAACTGCCAGCCAGCCATAACCACTGACACAACCGTGTACCCATACACCCTTGGTCGTCACCATACTCATATACATACCGCCAATCCCGCAGATTCCGCCGCCGATCACTGTCGCAAAATATTTATATCTGGTAATATCAATTCCTGCCGCATCCGCCGTTGCCGGACTTTCACCGACCGCTCTCAGATTCAGTCCCACACGAGTCTTATTAAAGAACCAAGCCATCAAAATCGCCAGAATAATCGCAAAATATACAAGCCAGTTATACTGGAATAATAATTTCCCGATCACCGGAATGTCCGAAAGCACCGGAATATGTAAATTGGTAAATGCCGCCTTCGTTGCATCCCCAACCGCTACATAACCGCCTGCTTTCTGACCGATATATTCACCGAAAAAGTTCCCGAATCCGGTACCGAAAATCGTCAATGTCAGTCCGGTTACATTCTGGTTTGCACGAAGTGTAATTGTCAAAAATGCATAAATCAATGCGCCCAACGTTCCGGCAAGAAATGAACAAACCAATGCAATCCCGGCAGAAAGCACACCATTTGGAGTTCCTCCGGAAGCCAACACTCCCTGTTCATAATAATAGGAGCCCGCCAGCCCGGTAATCGCACCCATGAACATCATTCCCTCTACACCAAGGTTTAAGTTACCGGACTTCTCTGTCAGAATTTCTCCCAATGCGCCTAGCAAAAGCGGAGTTCCTGCAAGCACTGCCGCAATAAACAAACTATTTAACGTACTAAGCATGATTTTCCTCCTTTCCCCGCACGATCAGCCGATAAGAAATGAAGAATTCGCATCCAAGCATAAAGAACAAGATAATTCCGATCAAAAGATCTGATGCAGATGCAGGGATTTTAAACTGTGTCTGAATCGCGTTTGCTCCTCTTTCCAGCATCGCAATGAATACGGATACAACCAGCATCCCATAAGGATTCATCTTCGCCAGCCATGCAACCGTAATCGCTGTAAATCCGACGCCTCCGGCAATCCCCTCTGTAATGGTATAATCTGCACCGGAAAACTGCAGCATACCGACCAGTCCGCACAGAGCGCCGGACATAAACATCGTCCGAATAAATACCTTACTGACATTGATTCCCGCATAGCGGGCGGTATTGTTGCTTTCTCCTACGACAGCAATCTCATATCCCTGCTTTGTCTTTGACAGATAAATCGAAGAGACTACAACCAACACAAGCGCCAAGATCCACCCCCAGTGCACTCCAAACACCTTCGTCAAGCGAGCTCCCGGCGCAAGCATCGCAATCTTCGGGAAACTACTTCCCGGGGCTTTCCATGGACCGTTCATCAAATATTTGACAAACGCCAGCGCAATATAATTCAGCATCAAAGTAAACAAAGTCTCATTCGTTCCCCATTTGGCTTTGCAGATTGCCGGAAGCAGCCCGTAAAGACCTCCTGCCAAAATTCCTGCCAGCAGCATCAGAATTACCAACGGAACTTTCGGCAAAATATGCGCCGTAAACAGTCCAAAATATCCTGCTGCCACAGCTCCTACAATAATCTGCCCCTCACCGCCGATATTCCAGAACTTCATTTTAAATGCAAAAGAAATACCGATCGCAGTGATCAGAAGCGGTACTGCGATCTTGATCGTCTCTCGGATCACCGTAGCAGACCCCCACGCTCCGACCACCATTGACGAATATACAGAAATAGGATTATGCCCCAAAGCAAGAATGACAAGCCCCCCGGTAAGCAAAGATAACAAAAATGCTGCTCCGCGGACAAGCCATGCTTTCTCATTGGACATCGTATCGCGCTTCGCCATACGCAAAAGCGGTTCTTTTACTTTTACCTTTTCAGCGCTCATACGTCCACCTCCTCATTCTTTTCTCCGACTTCCTGTTCATCCACATGGATCATCATCAGTCCGATCTCTTCCTTAGTCACTTCCTTTGGATCTACGATACCGCTGACCTTTCCTCCGCACAGCACCATGATACGGTCAGAAATCTCCATCAGCACATCCAAATCCTCACCGATAAAGATAACGGCAACGCCCTTTTTCTTCTGCTCATTTAACAGATCATAAATGCGGTAAGAAGAATTGATATCCAGACCACGTACCGGATATGCTACGATCAGCACGGACGGACTACAGGCAATTTCACGTCCCAACAACACTTTCTGTACATTTCCGCCAGACAAGCGTCCCACAGGAGTACCAACTCCAGGTGTTACGATTTCCAGTTCTTCTATCAGCTTCTCTGCCAACGCTTTCGGAGTTTTACGATCTACAAAAATCCCCTTATTCTCCTTATAGCTCCGCAGCATCACATTATCCGTCATATCCATATCAGCAACTAAACCCATACCGAGACGATCCTCCGGTACATATGCCATGGCGATTCCTTTTCTGGAAATCTCATCCGGCTTCAATCCCAAAATCCTTTCCTTTACCTTCGTGCCCTCATGCTCTACCGAATACAACACCGAGCCGCCGATTGACGGATGCAGTCCCGCAATTGCCTCGCAGAGTTCCTTCTGCCCGCTTCCTGCAATTCCCGCAACGCCAAGTACTTCGCCTCCGTATGCGGTAAAAGAAACATTGTTCAGCGCTTTCACCCCGTCTCCGTTCAGACAGGTCAAGTCAATCACCTGTAAGCGTTCCTCTTTTTCTTCTGTCTCCGGGCGGTCAATCTTCAGACTGACCGGTCTTCCGACCATCATTTCTGTCAACTGCGCCTGATTAGTCTCCGCCGTATTAACATCTCCGATATGCTCTCCCTTTCTGAGAATTGCAACCCGATCGGAGATTGCCATAACTTCATTCAACTTATGTGTAATGATAATGATAGACTTACCGTCTTCTTTCATATTGCGAAGCACCTGAAACAGCTTTTCCGTTTCCTGCGGTGTCAATACCGCCGTAGGCTCATCCAAGATCAGAATGTCTGCGCCGCGGTATAATACTTTCAAAATCTCTACTGTCTGTTTTTCCGACACCGCCATATTATAAATCTTCTTGGTCGGATCTAGTTCAAAGCCATATCGCTGTGCCAGCTCTGCGACCTTTTGATTGATTTCTTTCCGCTTTACCGTCACGCCGCCTTCCAGTCCCAACACAATATTCTCTGCCGCTGTCAATACATCCACCAGCTTAAAATGCTGATGGATCATACCGATACCGAGAGAGAACGCATTCTTCGGTGAGCGAATCGTCACCGGCCTGCCATGTACGTAAATCTCCCCATGATCGGGAAAATAAATTCCGGACAGCATATTCATCAATGTTGTCTTCCCGCTCCCGTTTTCTCCGAGAAGCGCAAGAATTTCACCCTCCCGAAGCTCCAGATTTACGTCCTTGTTTGCGATGACCTTACCAAATGTTTTGGTAATCCTGCTCATTTTAATTGCCAGATTTGATGTATCGCCCAAGTCTTCACCCTCTTTCCGTAATCATTTCGTTTCAACTCATTACCTTTCTTTATATATCGTACCAGAGAACCCCCGTTTTCGCAAGAAATGTAATTTCTGTAAAGTACAAACAGGGGCATTCCTTTCGGACTGCCCCCGGATAGATTCTCTTATACGAAATTTCTGCCGATAAACTATTCTACCACATTGCATCCTTCTATGATATAGCACCATGACGGAGCGGAAGCCTCTTCCTGCTCGTGGAAATATTCACCCTCGGCAACTTCAATTGTTTCGCCCTCCGGACTTGTACCCTTTAAAGGTCCCGCGAATACGTGACGTTCACCGGAAATCAACTCTTCTTTCGCCTTATCAATCGCTTCCTGTGTTCCCTCTGCCGCAATATCAGTATTCAGCGGTGACAGATAAACAGCTTCATCGCCAAGTCCCTTACACCAGTCAACCGGAATTTCCTTTCCGTCGATCACTGCCTGCACTGCTTCTGTTACATAAATTCCCCAGTCAATTCTTGCGGAGATCAAGGACGCTTTCGGAGCTGCCTCTATCATATCATTGTTATAACCAACCTGCCATACGCCGTTATCCTCTGCCGTAGTAGCCGGAGCGGTAGAGTCTGAGTGCTGTGAAACCACATCACATCCGCGCTCGATCAATGCCTTTGCCACCTGAGATTCAACCGTAGGATCATTCCATGAATTTGTGTACATAATGTCCATTGTTACATCCGGGTTCACACTCTTTGCTCCCAGATAAAATGCCGTATATCCGCTGATAACCTCTGCGAATGGGAATGCCGCTACATATCCGAGCTTGTTGGACTCTGTCTTCATACCTGCCGCAATTCCTGCTAAGTAACGTGCCTCATAAATAGAAGCAAAATAATTATGCATATTCGGAAGTCCTGCATCCTTTGCCTGATATCCCGTTGCATGACAGAACTCAATATCCGGATACTCTGCTGCCACTTCCTTTACATAGTCCTCAAAACCAAAGCTTGTTGCAAAAATAATGTTGCAGCCTGCGTCTACCAGCTCTCTTAAAGCGGTGTCACACTCTGCGCCCTCCGGTACGTTAAACTTATTTACAATCTGGTCATCACTGATGCCGAGCGCTTTCTGCATCTCCTTTGTTCCGATATCCTGATTATATGTATAACCCATATCACTTGGGTCGGATACGTGGACAAATCCAATCTTGATCTCGTCGGCAGGAATACCCTCTGCTGTCTCTTCCTTTGCTGTGTCTTCTTCTGCCGCACCCTCTGTGTCTGCTGCCGCCGGAGCGCCGCAGCCTGCCAGAAGTCCGACAACCATGGCTGTACTCATGAGTAATGCTAATACTTTCTTCTTCATACTTTTCCTCCTTTCGAAACCGTCCGCCTATGCCAATTTTGCGGACAATTCGCTATATATTCATTGTACTCTCTTTACAACATGAAGTCAAAGAAGACATACTTATCAAGTGTGCGTAGATACACTTATAAGTCTGTCCGTTTTATCTCTGGTCAAAATGTACATTTATTTTTTATTTTTTTAGTCACTCATGACATTGCCCGTTTTTCTTCTTTTTACTATACTGATTACAGAAACAAACGAAAACATTTTCAAGGAGGCTGTTTAAAATGGCAAGTTTATCTTTAAAGGGAATTGACAAAAAATATCCAAACGGATTTCATGCTGTAAAGGACTTTAATCTGGAAATCGAAGATAAAGAATTTATCATCTTCGTAGGTCCGTCAGGATGTGGTAAATCTACCACACTTCGTATGATCGCCGGTCTGGAAGATATTACAGGCGGAACACTTGAAATCGACGGAAAGGTAATGAACGATGTAGAGCCGAAAGACCGTGATATCGCAATGGTATTCCAGAACTACGCTCTGTATCCTCATATGACAGTATATGACAACATGGCATTCGGTCTGAAGCTTCGTAAAGTGCCTAAGGATGAGATCGATAAAAAGGTTCGTGAGGCAGCTAAGATCCTCGACCTTGACAAACTGCTCGACCGGAAGCCGAAAGCGCTTTCCGGAGGACAAAGACAGCGTGTTGCTATGGGACGTGCCATCGTTCGTAATCCGAAGGTATTCTTAATGGACGAACCACTTTCTAACTTGGATGCAAAGCTGCGTGTTCAGATGCGTATTGAGATTTCCAAACTGCACGAAAACCTCGGTGCAACCATTATTTATGTAACGCATGACCAGACAGAGGCTATGACCCTTGGTACAAGAATCGTTGTTATGAAAGACGGTGTTGTTCAGCAGGTAGATACACCTCAGAACCTTTACAACACACCTTGCAACTTGTTCGTAGCCGGCTTCATCGGTTCTCCGCAGATGAACTTCATGGATGCAGTTGTAAAAGTTGCAGGAAACGACGTTACACTTCAGATCGGCAAACACACACTGAAGGTTCCGGCTGAAAAGAAACAGGCTTTGATCGACGGCGGATATGACGGAAAAACAATCGTTCTCGGTATTCGTCCGGAAGACGTACATGATGATCCGGATTTCATCACTAAAAACTCTGACAGCGTGATTTCTTCTAAGATTAAAGTATATGAGCTGCTTGGCGCCGAAGTATTCCTGTACTTCGATGTAGAGGGAACGCAGATGACTGCACGTGTAAATCCACGTACAACACTCAGAACCGGTGAT
Organism: uncultured Schaedlerella sp.; assembly: GCA_963559385.1. Lineage (GTDB taxonomy): Bacteria > Bacillota > Clostridia > Lachnospirales > Lachnospiraceae > Schaedlerella. The sequence continues at coordinate 17,632 of CAUWKK010000034.1, read as the reverse complement.
GACGCTACATTCGCACTGGATATGAACAGAATCCACCTGTTTGATAAAGAAACAGAGTTGACTATCACAAACTAGTCGTATAAAATAAATTTAACAGCTAAGCGTATGCGAGGCACTGATGGGGGCTGTACTTTTCACAGGTGCAGTCCCTTTTTATGACAGTGCCCCTACCGCCGCTGTCTGCCGTTTTTAAATCGGCATCCGATTTTTCAGAAACCGAGGACAGACGCATGGAATATCAAGCAAAGCTCTCTGCCGCATTAAAAGAGCTGACACGTATTACCGGTATCAAACTGGATTTGACCGCCGCTTCACCGAAAGAGGAGGAAATTGCTTTAGATCAGATCCACTGTCTGATTACTGCTTACAAAGAAAAATATAATAAAACTCAATTTCTTCTGAGTCTGATGACCGGACCTCTCCCTGCTTATGACATCAACGAAAGAGCCGGCAGATTTCATATTTCAGCAGAAGAAAAGCGAGTACTTTACCTCTTAGACGCACCTTTGGGACTGGATGACACCATCATGGAGATCCTAAAGCATCTGTTTCCGTCTCAGACCAAAACCTATCTGGTTCCGATCACGAAAACGGCACTGGTCATTCTCAAACCACTCCATTCCCACGAGGCGGAAGAGGAAGTCATACAAACGGCTCATGCAATCGTAGATACATTGAATATGGAAGCTTTGGCATCTGTCCAGATTGCTTACAGCGGTATTTTTCATAATCTTACCGCACTTGCAGGCGCTTTTCGTGAAACCGGACTTGCCCTAAAGGTCGGCAAGCTATTTACTGTCGGTCAGAATATTTTTGCATACAACAGACTTGGAATCGGACGATTGATTTATCGCCTGCCCAGAGAGCTCTGTGAAAATTTCTTATCTGAAGTATTCGGTTCCGAGATTCCCGATACGTTAGATACCGAAACAATGACCGTTATTGACCGTTTCCTGCAAAATAATCTCAACATTGCCGAGACTGCCCGCCAACTCCACATGCACCGAAACACACTGATCTACCGTCTCGAACAGGTAGAAAAACGAACTGGACTGGATCTTCGACATTTTGAAGATGCCATGACATTTAAGATTGCCGCCATGGTATTGAACTACTTACAGACAGAAAGGAAGACTCATTATGAATGATGCATACTATGAACAACTCGTATCCAGAAAAGCAAAGCCGATTGATTTTGTAATCCGCTTTCTTGTGATTTTTTTAATCGTTGCCGTTTTATTTTTCGGATTTCCATTCATCGGGATGCTTGCCGTCATGGTAGCTGTAATCCTCGGAATTCTCGCTTTTTATTTTGTATTCCCAAAGTTAAATGTGGAATATGAATATGTGATATTAAATCATGATATGGATGTAGATGCCATTTACAGTCAGTCCAAGAGAAAACGTCTGCTTTCCTTTGATATCCAACAGGCTGAAATCGTAGCTCCGGCAGCTTCTCCGAGATTAAATGCCTATAAACCGGAAAAAACCTATGACTTTTCCTCCGGTTCGACAGATGCCGCTCCATATGCCGTCATGATTTCTCTGGATCAAAAGCTTGTCCGCATCCTTTTGGAGCCGGATGCGAAGATGTTCGAACATATGCAGAACTGGCTTGGAATGAAATTGTACCGGGATTAAATCGCAGCATTATTTTCAAGAAATTTTATATCGGAGAAAGGACACCTCACTTAGAGGTGTCTCCCGATAAAAAAACAGCGTGGGGGTAAGAGATAAACGGTATAGCTTGTGGTACTTGGACACCCTTTCATAACCCTGCGCCTGTTTGAACTCAGTGACGGTACTCCCCCCGCTCCTCGCCATCTTTGACACAGAGATATTCTTTCTCGATCTTGTACTGCCATTTTCCCTTTTCATCCAGTGGGCGCACCGGTTCTAATTGGGTGCGATACAGCGAATATGATATCTGGCGCAGTTCTTTCCTTGAACGATGAAACCCGACAGATGATGTTCAGCTTTATGCTGACCGACAGCGAAAACCCGATTAAGCTTTGCAGGCATTGTACCAAAGCTTTTTCGCTACTGCCGTCGATTATTCCTTTGATAGCCAAATCACGAAAGATTTCTTTGCGACAGTACAGAATAAGATGCACTATGCCGTTCACAGAAATACCGCGGCGGAAGTCATTGTAGCAAGAGCAGACCGCACAAAAGAACATATGGGATTAACCTCATGGCGCAACGCTCCTGATGGAAAATCGTAAAAGCAGATGTGTTGATTGCAAAGAATTACTTATCCAAGGGTGAAATACAGGAGCTTAACAAGATCGTTACAATGTAATTCTTTATATACTTTTTCTGCTGTTCGGTAATTGAACCGGCAAAAATTGTCGTTTTCTTTGATATCCTCAAAATGTCCTTCTGTCTGAATGGAACGGATCTGTCTGTTCAAAATCCCATTCTCATTCTGTATGTTTGCATGGGATTTTTCTTTCAAAGCTTCCCATTGCTCATTGATCTTCACGACCTTATTTTTCTATATCTTTCTGATACTCTAAAATGTCCCCTGGTTGACATTCTAATGCCTCACAAATCGCATTTAATGTTGAAAAACGTATCGCACTTACTTTTCCTGTTTTAATTTTGGAAAGATTAATATTTGCAATTCCGACTTGTTCAGCTAAATCTTTCAAGCTAATTTTTCTATCCGCCATTACTCTATCTAATCTTAAAATAATAGCCATATTATCCCCCCTATAATGTTTCATCAATTTCTTTTTGCAAACCACAACCGTATTTGAAAATTAATGTGATACTATTAAAAATTAAAATAATCAATATCCCCTCTATGATTGACAATACACTAATATGGTAATAAGGATATAGCGGACAAACTAGATATAAAAAAACAAAAAGTGCAATTTTATTAATACATTTTGTAGTATTCACAGTAAATGGTGATTCATCCTTAGATATACAACAAAATAGTTTTTTAGAATATCTAATAGCCAAAAATACACAGCTCCATTTTACAATAAAGCATACTAATAAAAAAATCCACTCACTAAACACTAATTCCATTTCCGCATTTATCATTTGCTTTGCTAAATATCCCGGACGTAAAAATTGACTTAGTAAAGTACCGCCTAAAAGTATTACAGCTCCGCTATCTACAATAATAGCAATTACGCTAGCAATATTAAAAATAATAGACAAAAGATTTGTTGATTTTTTTAATGTATTTCTTTTCATAATGTATAACTCCTTTCTGTTTTGTGTTGTTGTTATTATACGCCTCGATACATATGTTTGTCAACTATAAATATATGATAAACATATATTTATATTCATTTTTCATATATCTCATTAATTACACACAACAGAAAAGAAGAACTATGCTACTGTATGTTATCTTTTTACCTCGAATGAACAAGAAGATTGAACGCCGTATTTCTTTCCAGTAGAATATTTTTTGTATAGACGTAATGATTACTCGTGTATAAGGGGTTGTTTGTACGCTTTTCTATGCAGAAACTAAGAAACCAAGGAGTACACCGATATGATGAAAAAACAAGTCCTTGCAGTGAGTTCCGCATTGATGATCGGAACAACAACTAACCTGAATTGATATTCATTTTCATGAAAAAGGACACCGGGCTAAAAGGCGTCCTTTCTTAGATATAAAATTTTTAGTATAGAAGCAACCGATCACCAAACTTTTTCCGAAATTTTCTTAACAAGCGCTAACTTTTTCCACTGTTCTTCCTCGGTTAATTTATTTCCGATTTCACACGAAGCAAAGCCACATTGCGGGCTTAAACAAAGATTGTCAAAAGGTACAAACCTTGCAGCTTCATTAATACGATGAATCACCGTTTCTTCATTTTCAAGTACAGGGGATTTTGAGGTCACTAATCCGAGAACTACTTTTTTACTATGTGGAACAAAACGCAATGGTTCAAATCCACCTGATCGCTCATCATCAAATTCTAAATAGAAGCCGTCAACCTTTTCCTTCTCGAAAAGGATCTCTGCGATTGGTTCGTACCCTCCGGAAGAAGCCCATGTAGAATGATAATTTCCCCGGCAGACATGTGTCGTAATTACAAGGTCAGCAGGTCTGTCCTGAAGAACAAGATTATTCAGTCCAAGGTACTTTTCTGCTGTTTCCGCAAGACTGATTTCTGCATTTTGTCTGTCGTTCCAATATTTCTTATCACAGAACATTCCCCATGTGCAGTCATCAAACTGAATATTGCGGCAGCCGGCTTCATAAAGATCTGCTATAACTGTTCTGTATGCGGAGACAATATCTTGGATCAGCTTTTCATCATTCGGATAATATTTTTTTGTATTCTCTCCATTTTTTTCACGGAACAGTTCTGCATAAAGCTGCGCCGGTGCAGGAATTGTCTGTCTCGCCACCGTATTTTTATCTTCAAATTGTTTTACGAATTTAAAATGCTCTACAAATGGATGGTTTTCTCCGCTTATATTTCCCGATACAGCAATCGATCCATGAGTTGTTTCTTCATCGTGAAAGAAATATCCATGATCAAGCTCAATATGCTCAATACCATTCAATCCCCACATAAAGTCAAGATGCCAATAACTGCGTCGGAATTCACCGTCTGTGATCACATGATAACCGGCTTCTTTCTGCTTCGCAATTAATTTTGTAATTTCTTCATCTTCAACCTTTGTCAATTCTTCACGCGTAATGCTTCCCTTTTCATAAGCACTTCTTGCTGTTTTCAGAGCTGCCGGTCTTAAAAAACTACCTACAAAATCATATTTAAATGGTGCATTTTTTTGATACATTATTGTTCCTCTCTTTCATTTTGTATGCAATAATTACACCATAATATATATCTGTTGTAAAATATATATAACCAACACTTCGTTATAACTTTTAGTTATAGCAAGGGTGATACTCACTTAGAATAACAAGTATATTTTCTCAATGCTTCAATATATTTTTTCCCCAGTTTACTCAAAATCACCTTATTATGAGTAATGACACCGATGTGCATTTCTCCTTCTGCTTTGAGCGGTATTGCAATGATATTTTCCCCATTCAGTTCCTTATCGATCACGCCACTGCAAACAGTGTATCCGTTAAGACCGATCAGCAGATTGAACAACGTTGCCCGATCCATAACGCGAATATTCTTAGATCGTATCGTAGTACTGAAAATCTCCTCTGAAAAATAAAAAGAATTATGTTCTCCTTGTTCATAGGACAGATACGGATATTGCGTCAAGTCCTCCATGCTAACAGAGTCCTGTTTTGCAAGAGGATTCCCTGAACTCACAAATATATGGGGCTGCGCCGTGAACAGCTCTGTAAATTTCAAATCATTTGCCCTAAGCAGCTTTTGGATGACCATTTGATTAAATTCATTGTAATATAAAATCCCGACTTCACTTTTCATTCGGGAAACATCATCAATAATAGCAAATGTTTGTGTTTCCCTCAGGCTAAAATCATATTCGTCACCGCCATGTTCTTTGATCAGATCAACAAACGCATTGACAGCAAACGAATAATGCTGCGTTGAAACTCTAAATTCCTGTTTTCCTCCTGCTTGAATTTTATATTTTTCCTCAAGTAATGCGGCCTGTTCCAATACCTGTCTTGCATACCCTAAAAAAATCTCTCCCTCTTTTGAGACGGATACACCTCTATTTGTTCTATCAAAAATAAGAATCCCCATCTCTTTTTCAAGTTCTTTTATTGCTTTTGTAAGGCTTGGCTGAGAAAGAAATAAAATTTTTGCAGCCTCACTAAAGGTTCCGGTTTCTGCGACCGTCACTATATATTTTAACTGTTGTAATGTCATAATACCTCTTTGTATGCCAATTGTTTTTTCCTTACTGCACATGGCCAAGTTCGATATGTTTCTCTACTATTTCTTTCATTTTATTCCAAATCGTTTCAGAAGTCTCCGGCAGTCGTTCATTTCTTTTATAAATCTGCTCCTTTTTCACCGTATGTTCTTCCCAACTCTTTCCGGCGCTTGCATCATTCAGAAGAAGCGGTTGGAAATTATCCAGAAGATGTGCATATTTTGCATCAGCCGTCTCATATTCTTCAAATTCATCCCACAGTCCCCGCAAATATTCTCCCTGATCTTCCGGAAGCAATCCGAAAATTCTGTCCGCAGCTTTCAACTCCCTCTCTCGTTTCGTTGCCGCGCCTTTTGTATCATAAGCATAGGTGTCTCCGGCATCGATTTCTACCAGGTCATGGATCAAAACCATAAGTATTACCCTCGGCACGTCTACCGGCTGATCCGCATATTCCTGCAGTAAGTATGCCATTAACGCAATGTGCCAGGAATGTTCTGCATCATTCTCCTTACGTTTTGCATCTGCCAGATATGTCTGTCTGAAAATATTTTTCACTTTGTCGATCTCTATGATAAACTGAAGCTGTTGTTCTAATCTATCCATTTCAAAACCTCCCTGTAATTGAACAAAAGGATCCGATTTCTCGAACCCTTTTTATATTTATGTAATTATAAATCAATTTTACCTGTCGTCTCACCGTTGATGACATAATAAGCCGCAAACTCTTCCGGTTTCAAATAAATCTGAACAGACTTCATATCACCGACTTTATTTCTCAGTGTCTTTGTCCAGACATCCTTGACTTTCTGAAAAATCTCTTTTTCTGTATATTCTCTGCCCGAAAATTGGAGAAACATCTCTACCTTCATCTCTGCTTTTTTCGCTGCCGGCTTCTTCGCCGCCCTCTTTACAAGCGTTTTCTTTTCCGCAGGTTTCTCAACCGGAGTCTCTTTCACCAGCACTGCCGCCTTTGTCTCAATTGCCTTTGTCGTATCTTTTTTTGTTGCAATTGCTTTTGGCGCTTCTTTTGTTTCCGTTACTTTTGTCTCCGCTGCTTTTGCAGCCTTGGAAGCCGCCTTTTTCACTGCTCTTCTTGTTGCCATGAACTTGTTCCCTCCTAAAAAATGTCCGATAATTCAACATTTTTCCATTTATTGTTTGCTACAAAAAATATTATAACGCAAATTTCGAAAAAGGTCAAAAAATATACAGATTTTTCCGGTAGGCTTTTCTTATGCGGTCAATCCCTGCTCTTTGATCACTGCAAGCACGTGGTTTACATATTTCTCGCAAATCTCATCCGTCGCAGCTTCTACCATGACACGGATCACCGGTTCGGTTCCGCTCTCTCGAACCAGAATTCTTCCGTCTGTACCGAGCGCTTCTTCTGCTTCTGCTACAGCCTTCTGTACCTCCGGATTTTCTCTTGCGGTTTTCTTATCGATTACATGTACATTTTTCAAAAGCTGCGGATAAATCTTCACTTCTTCGCAAAGCTTGCCAAGCGACTGCTTCTTTTCCATAATCACTTCCATGATCATCAGTGAAGTCAGGATTCCGTCTCCAGTCCTTGCATGCTTGCTGAAAATAATATGCCCGGACTGTTCGCCCCCCAAAATAAATCCATTCTGCTGCATATTTTCATATACATATTTATCGCCTACCGCTGTTTGTTCATATTTCATTCCAATCTTATCACATGCCTTATACAGTCCCAGATTTGACATAATCGTAGTTACGATCGTATTATCTGCCAGCTTTCCTTCTTCCATTAAATATTTTCCGCATACATAAAGAATCAGATCACCGTCTACCACATTTCCGTTCTCATCCACAGCAATACAGCGGTCTGCATCTCCGTCAAAGGCAAATCCCACATCCAGATTTTTCTCCTTGACAAAAGCCTGAAGCTGCTCAATATGTGTCGATCCGCAGTTCGTATTGATATTCAGACCGTCCGGTTCGCTGCTGATCACATAAGTCTTTGCTCCAAGTGCATCAAAAACACTCTTTGCAATACTGGAAGAGCTTCCGTTCGCACAATCCAACCCCACCTTCATATCTTTAAAGGAGCGTGTTGCCAATGAGATCAAATGACCGATATACCGGTTTCTTCCTGCCGCATAATCTACCGTACGTCCTATACGGTCTCTGGTTGCCAGCGGCAGTTCTTCAATCTCACCGTCAATGTAGGCTTCAATCTGTTCTTCGACCTCCGCCTCTATTTTATGACCTTTCCCATTGATCACCTTGATCCCATTATCATAATATGGATTGTGACTTGCGGAAATCATAATCCCACAGTCAAATTCTTCTGTTCTTACTACATAAGACACGCTCGGTGTCGTCGTTACATGCAAAAGATAAGCATCCGCTCCCGATGCCGTCAATCCGGCTGACAATGCATCTTCAAACATATAGCTGCTCCGTCTTGTATCTTTTCCTATCACAATTTTCGCCTTATGCTCTTTTCCGAAATACCAGCCCAGATAGCGGCCCACCTTGTACGCATGTTCTACCGTCAACACAGTATTGGCTTCTCCGCGAAAGCCGTCTGTTCCAAAATATTTTCCCATTGTTTTATCCCCTTTTCACTGATTATTTCCACCAAATCATTCCCTATTATATTCTTATTCTTTTTGAAATACAATATTTTCTCTTTACTTTTTTGTAATATCTTGTATACAAATCTGACTTTTTACGCTAATATAGAGGAAGATTCTAATAGATTTTTAAGGAGATTTTCTTTATGATAAAATTAGTAGCAAGCGATCTGGACGGTACGCTTCTTCAGGGCGGCGCCCAGCAATTGACACCGCACTCCATTGACCTGATCCATCGGCTCGTCCAAAAGGGCATTCGTTTTGTCGCCGCAAGCGGCAGACAATACGATAACGAAGTGCGTGTATTTTCAGAGATTAAAGACGAGATTTCATATATTGCGGAAAACGGCTCCGTCTGTGTCCACAACGGAGAAGTCATCAGCCGCTCTGTCATTGACCAAAGTCTGGCATCCCGGATCGTCAATGAAATCAAAAAGAATCCTGCCTTTGAGATTGTGATTTCCCGCGAGGATTCCTGTTTTATTGAAAATAATAATCCGGAGTTCGTCAATCATATTGTAAATGTCATGAAAAACACAACGCAGATTGTCGATGACATCCGCACTGTTGACGGACCGATTTTAAAAATTGCAATTTGTAATATGGATGACGGAGCGCATATCATCGACAAATACCTCAAGCATCTTCAGGACTTATTCGGAGCTGAGATCAAGGTCGTCACCTCCGGAAACATCTGGATTGATTTTATCGCCCCCGGAACCAATAAAGGAACCGCTTTGGAAAAGTTGACGCAAAAGCTTGGAATCAAGCCGGAAGAATGCATGGCATTCGGCGATCAATACAACGATGTTGAAATGCTTCAATTCGTCGGAACAAGCTATGCCATGTCCAATGCAGCTCCCGGAATTTCCTATTATTCCACATATGTTACCGACTCTGTAGACGATGTACTGGAGGATTTACTGGCAGCATTAGAGTAATATCAGAAATAAGGCTTATATATATAACACAAAAGACAGCGCACAAGAAAACGCAGAACAAACCTGCATTCTTCTCTATCTTGTACGCTGTCTTTCTCTTTTTATCGCTGTTCTCAGCCTTTTTTATTATCCACGCTTCTCCACATCCATGATCATATCCACTCTGCGCTGATGACGTCCTCCTTCAAACTCTGTTCCAAGCCAGACTTCTACGATCATTTTTGCAAGCTCTGCCCCGACTACCCTGGCTCCGAAGGCAAGTACATTACAGTCGTTATGCGCTCTTGACATTTTTGCCGTATACGGCTCGCTGCAGACTGCTGCCCGAACACCCGGAACTTTATTGGCTGCCAGAGAAATGCCAAGACCTGTTCCGCAGATTAAAATTCCTTTCTCTACTTCTCCGCCGGCAACTGCCTTTCCGACCATTTCCCCATATACCGGATAATCACAGCTATCTGTAGAATTTGTTCCATAATCTACTACTTCATGTCCCTGTTCCTTTAAATATTCTACAATCTCCGCTTTCAACTCCAAAGCCGAATGATCGTTTCCGATTCCGATTCTCATTTTTATAGTCTCCTTCTTTATTTTTGATTTCCTAAATACATTTCTATTGTCGGATATATTAATTCTGATGTCAAGTCAAATGAGAAATCTGACTGACAAAGCCCCGGCAGACGCCGGGGCTTACATCTCTGTTATTTAATTTCAGCTCTTGCAGCCGCATCTTTGTAATACTTGAAGTCTGTAAAGATTTCTCCCTTGTATGGGTTGGTCTTTGTCTTTTTGGCTTTGGCAATGATGTAAACCAATGCTGCGATATTTACGATCAATGCAAGCGCGCTGATCACTGTCATCATCGTAGGATCTGCATTTGCGCTGCCGCCCGCTGTGATCCCATTCAAAGTTCCGTCTTTGTAAAGACGTGGAAGCGTTGCCCATGGGAACATCTGTGTTCCGTCGGACAAGGTCTCCTGAAAGAGTGGGAACACCTGCGCAAACATACACCAGATACACAATGTATTTGCACGGTTCATGATCCAACCACCCTTGTTCCAAAGAAGCGCTGCGATCGTCGGCGCCAAAAGAAGGGCGATTCCGCAGAACCATGTGTGTGTCGGCAGACAATTATAAGTATAGGCAAAGTTCCACACATCATATACGAGAATATATACCCAGATCATATCCGGCCAGATCATATCCTTTTTGTCCTTGGAGGAATAAACTGCCCACCAGCCTGTCATACAGAAGATATTGATAATTCCTGCAAGTCCGTTGAATACATTATGCCAGCCGCCATACAGCCACACATCCTCAGAAGACAGCCACCAACTGTACCAGCCATTGATTGCCGATTCAAAATCACTTGCAACCGCAATTAAAATATTGATCGCAACAATCGCAAACGGAAACGCTTTAAACCAGTGTTTTTTCCCGATCCCCCACTCGTATTTGATCATCATAAATCCAATACAGCCTGCCAGTGAAGCGTAAAGCTTCGCATAGTGGAACCATCCGTTCATATACTGATATGTCTGATTATTCAGAGCCCACTCCTTTCCCGCTCCCGCAGATACCGCAATTGCTATAAAATAAATCGTCAAAACAATCGGAATCACGAAAAACATAACGATTCCCCCTTGTTTTGTTCTTCTTGCAGCCTCATTCAATAGAATTAATCCGAGCAGCACTCCCAACATTGCAATCCATTGATACACGGCATTTCCGCCATACACATGAAACAACATAAATATGCCTCCTTTTTTCTCTCTTCCTTTACAGTTTTGTTTTTCTTTTACTCCTATTGTGCTTCTATCTCTTTGATATTGCACTCATCGCCCGCCACCAAATAGGTATGTCCGCTGTGGCAATACGGACATTCCCGTCCATACCGAACGGTCGGATACGTCTGCTTACAGTCCTCACAATAGGTTACTGCGGGCAGCATTTCGTATCTCAGCTCTGCCCCGTCGATCAACGGGAATTTTTTTCGATAATAGGTCCAGCAATCCAGCAGATACTCTGGAACAATCGTACTTACCTCCCCGATTTCCAGCGTCACAGAACCGATCTTTGTCAACCGGTTCTCTTCTGCAATGCTGTGTAATGTTTTATTGATATGTACGATAATTCCAAGCTCATGCATTCGCTGCCTTCCTCCTGCCCCCTGTTTATTTTCTGTTCAGTTTAATCTTGATCGCCCGCTTTGCCGCATACGGAAGGATTCCTTTCAACTTATCCTCCGCCGGCCGCATACGGCTTGCTTCCGGAAGATCACGGCTCAGGTGGATCGCATCAAATTCACACCGCGTCGTACACAGACCGCAGCCGATACACTTATTCTCATCCACGATTGAAGCGCCGCAGCCCAGACACCGTTTTGCCTCCATTCGAATCTGCTCCTCCGTAAAGGTGGAACGAAGATCTCGGAACGTCTGTGTCGCAACTCCTGCCTTTTTACCCGGAATCTGCCGTTTCGCATTGTCAAATTCTTCAATATCCAGATTATCCTTGTCTAATTCCACGAATTTTCGTAAATCTCTTCCCAATGTCAGAGAATGTCCTTCATGGACAAAACGATGTATCGATACGCAGCCTTCTTTTCCTGCCGCAATCGCATCAATTGCGAACTTCGGCCCGGTGTAAATATCTCCTCCCACGAAAATATCCGGCTCTGCCGTCTGATAAGTCACCGGGTCTGCCTTGGCTGTTCCGTTTGGATTCAATTCCACCTTTGTGCCTTCCAGTACCCCGTTCCACTGGATGCTCTGTCCGATAGAAAGGAATACATGTTCACATGCGATCGTCATACATTCATTTTCATCATAAACCGGACGGAATCTATGATTCTCATCAAATACAGAAATACATTTCTTCAAGACAATGCCTTTTACTTTACCGTTTTCCAACAAAATCTCTTTCGGTCCCCAACTGTTTAATATCTGAATACCTTCCTCTTCTGCCTCTTGGATCTCATCCTTTGCTGCCGGCATCTCTTCTCTTGTCTCCAATACGATCATCGACGTCTCTTGAGATCCTGCACGAAGAGCGGTTCTCGCCACATCGATTGCAACATTGCCGCCGCCGATTACAACACTTCTGCCTTCTACCTTTGCATTGGCTTCATCCAGATTGGTCTTTCTCAGAAATTCCACACCTGTCACAACGCCCTCGCCGTCTTCTCCCGGAACGCCTGCCATACGACCTCCCTGCGCTCCAATTGCAACATAGAACGCCTTGTAGCCCTGTTCCCGAAGCTGTTGGATCGTGATATCCTTTCCCACTTCAATGTTGTATTTGAATTCAATTCCCATTTCCCGGAGTACGTCGATTTCTGCCTCAATGATATCTTTTTCCAGACGATATGAGGGAATCCCATTCATCAGCATTCCTCCTGCTCTGGCTTCCCGTTCAAAAACAGTGACCGGATAGCCCTTTGTTCTCAGATAATACGCTGCGGACATTCCCGCCGGGCCTGCGCCGATCACGGCAATCTTTTCTTCAAACATCTCACCGACATGATTCTCACACTTCGGGATATAACGATTCTCCGCGTTCAGTTCCTGCTCTGCAATAAATTTCTTAATCTCATCAATCGCCACAGCCTGATCGATCGTCGCCCTTGTACAAGCCTCCTCGCACCGTTTGTTGCAGATTGCACCGCAGACTGCCGGGAACGGATTCTCATGCTTGATCAGCTTCAGGGCATCCATATATCTGCCCTCGCCTGCCATTTTCACATAGCCTTGTACAGGTAAGTGTGCCGGACAGGCCGTTTTACACGGTGCAGTTCCTGTTTCATAACAGTTGATCTTAGCATTATCACGGTAATTCTTATCCCATTTATCCGGTCCCCACTTCTCTGCATCCGGCAGAAGCGCCTTTGGATATTGAATCTCACCGTTTTTTGTACACAGCTTTTGCCCTAATTTTGCTGCGCCGACCGGGCAGACCTCTACACACTGTCCGCAAGCCACACATTTTTCTTTCTCCACATGTGCCCGGTATGCAGACCGGGACATATTCGGCGTGTTAAAGAGCTGAGACGTTCGCAATCCGTTACAGACGCCCGGCGCACAGTTACAGATCGCGAAAATTTTATCTTCTCCATCGATATTGGTGATCTGATGTACAAATCCGTTTCTCTCGGACCGTTCCAAAATCTCGATTACCTCGTCATAATCGATATAATGTCCTTTATTCGTCTCTACCAGATAATCCGCCATATCTCCTACGCCGATACACAAATCCCCTTCGATTTCTCCGCATCCTTCTCCTCGAACTCTCTGCTGACGACGGCAGGAGCAGGCGCCTACTGCATATTTATCCTTGTATTTCTTCAGCCAATGGGAAATATGCTCTACACTTGCTGACTGCTGCTGTGCCGGAATCGCTTTTTCAACCGGAATGACATGCATACCGATCCCGGAACCTCCCGGCGGCACCATTGGAGTTACCTTCTCAAGTGGAAGCCTGGACATATTCTCAAAAAAATCCGCAATGATCGGATGCTCCTCCACCTGCTTCTCGTTCATCATCATAAATTCCGCGCAGCCCGGCACAAACATCGGCAGTACGTACTGCTTATGATGATCTTCATTTTCCCAATTGTACTCGATCATCCCGATGACGGACATCTCCTGCAAAAGTTCCTCCACACGCCGGATATCCTTACCACTCTTTTTGGCGATTTCTTCCAATCGCATCGGCTTACGGACTTTCATTGACAGACAAATCTCTGCCATTTCGTCTGTCAACACCTCCGCCAATCCCCAATACTCTGGATCGTCCACAGTCACCTTCACACCGATACGATCTGTGATCATCTGTCCCAGCTTCAGAATCAGCTTTCTTTCCTCTGCCATCTCTCCACTTCCTTTCCTCTTCTTTCCCTCTGAATGCCTTTTTCTTCGTCTGATTTTTTATATAATTCTGGTTTAACCAAAATATCTTACGAAATCGTCTTATCCTAAGTGTATTCCTTTTCCGCCTATTCGTCAATTGATTTTTGTCAATTTTTTCACACTTTTTTCACTCTTTCTTTATATTTCTTTATTCTTATATTTTTTCTGGTTTAACCAGAACCAGATTTTTGTTTTCTGATTTAACTGAAAATTCTGAAAAAAGAAAATGACAGAAATCGACATATATGGTATAATTTCACATTATAGAATTCGTAACACGAAAGGAGATTATTTTATGAGTAATGCAACTGCTTTTATGGGGATTGGAATGGCTGTCTTCGGAATTGTCTGGCTGCTGACATTGGCGCTCGGCATCCTTGTCCTTGTCGCCGAATGGCACGTTTTCAAAAAGGCCGGCCGCCATGGGTGGGCTGCAATCGTTCCATTTTACAACATGTATGTATTGTCCGATATCGTATGGGGTAACGGCTGGCTGTTTCTGCTGCTTTTTATCCCGATCGGCAACATCGTTTTCGGTATCTGCACCTTTATCAAACTTGCCCGTTCCTTTGGGAAGAGCGGTGCGTTCGGGGCAGGTCTTGTATTTTTCCCCTTTATATTTATGCCAATGCTCGGATTCGGCAAAGCAGAATACGAGGGACCTGCGCAAAGTGGAAAAAAAGGAATGATCATTGCTACCGCAATTACCGGTGTAGTTGGAACAATTCTTCTGATTGCTCTGGTTTCAATAGGAGCAATGGCCATCCAAAGTGTTCCCGATTATGATGATTACACTTCGTCTTCAAATCTACCTGTAACGGATGATGATCTTTTAGAAGACGACTTAACTTCGGATGATCCGACAGACGACTTAGATACAGACGATGCGAACGATACAGACGATACAGAACAGGTCATAACCGGAGATCCTGTAGAAAATCATCCTGATTTCGTTATGGCGACTATGAATAACGGTAGATCATCCATTCAGGTTCCTCTTATGAATAAAGAGACTGCCTCCTACGGTGACGGTTCCATGCTTACTGCAGCAGCTCCCGGTATTTCCATCGAACTTAGCTACGGATTCGGTGTAGATTCCGATCCTGCCGCAGAGGTTGCTAGCTCCGTTGAAATCGCTATGAGCGTCTTTGCAGATCTGACAAACTTTTACAAGGATGTCACACCTTCTGAAATGATCACCGGAGACGGATTTGCACTGCAGCAGATCAGCTACAACTATCTGGGATTTGACGGAGAATTGTATCCTTGTGTTCGTCTTATCAAATGTGACATCGTAGAGGGATATCCGGTTATCAGCGATATCACTCTGGATACTTCTGATGCAGACGATAATACACTTTCTTTATTTGAAAGCGCCTGCGCAGTATACGGTATTGATTTTCAATTTGCAGAGTAATTAAAAATAAGGATAAAAATAAGAGACATCGCAGAATGATAAACGCACTGCATTTACATTCTGCGATGTCTCTTTCTATTTACAGTTTTAGTTGTTTTCTTGCGAATATTGCCGCATCCGGATAATATTCCTTTCGGATTTCCTGTAACCGCCACCCACTTTTTAAATATCTATCGATACATATCTTCTAATGTAATCAATTGTAACATTTTCCCATCTGCATTTTCCTCTATTCACCGACTACTACTCTATGCTCTGCAGATGAAAGACCAACAACATCAATATCTGCCGACTGTATCCGCTTTACTCCGTCCATATCCAGCAGTTCCGTTCCCCACCATGTTCCCACTTCTGTAACAAAGCAGTTCAGCTTACCATCCAGTCCTGCTTTTAACGTGTAATATCTACACATCTCTTCAAATACATTTCCCATAAATGCATGAAGCCGAGGTTTCACAACACGCTCATAATAAACAGCACCTCTTCCGATTTCGACAGAACTGACCGCCGTCTGCACATAGGAATACCAAAAACGAAACATCTGATCCTTCAATACATACCGTGTTTTCTTTTTATTCTTTTCTTCCGTAATACACTTCCGCTTTTCCACCAGACCCACAGACATTAATTTCTTTAATGAATATAACACCGCCGCTTCACTTTCATGTACTTTATTCGCTATCAGATTCAGCGTATTCTCCCCAATTGAGATTTGTTCTATAATATTATTTACTACTGTAATATCATTAAATTCCTGAATCAGAAGATTTCTCGTCTCGTCATATAAATACCCGTCTTTATTAAAAAATAATTCTATCAGATTTTCATCAAGGCTTTTTTCTCTGTCAAACAGAGAAAGATATTTTGCACCCCCTCCTGTCACACCGTAGCAGATTGCTTTCTCTTCATCGGAAAAACCAGGTACAAACTCTGCTGATTCCAGATAATCAAATGCTTCCAGTTTAATCTGAGCACTTCGTCTGCCAAAAAGCGGACTTTTCTCGCTCAGCACCTTATTTTCCATGAAACTCAAGGCTGATCCACATAATATAAATAAAATATTTTTATCTGCCCATTCTCCATCTGCGTATTTTTGAAACACAGATAACAATCCCTCATCTTTTTCTGCCCAATACGGAATCTCATCTATAATAAAAACAAGCTTTTCCTGTACATTTTCTCCTATAAAGGAAAACAGATGTTCCGTTGTCCGGAAAGAAACGTCCTTTAATGTCGGTGCAAGTGCCCTTACTGCCTCCTGTGCAAGCAGTTCCAGATTCCTCTCTGTTCCTACTCTGGTGGCTACGTAATATGCAGCCTTTTTGTCCTTGATAAATTCTGTAAGCAAAGTAGATTTTCCATTTCATTAAATTGTTTTTATTAAAAACGATTTTAATAAAATATTTTTTAATAAAATTATTAAACCACAGGGTTTTCTGATTGTCAAAAATTGATATTTCTGTTGACTCTCCCGCCCCTCGCCATTCAAATTACTAATTCTGCACTTAGTTAATCGCAAAAAGAGGAAATTACGAAAACACTTTTATTTCGTAACTTCCTCTTTTTTCTTCCTTCTTTACTTCAGCTTATCCGGTACAGATTCCCCGATTGTTCCTTCCGGCAGCTTTTACTTTTGCCTTATCACATACAGTCTTCTTCATCAACTCTACTGCATGGAAAGTTGCTCCTTCTTTTGAGAATCCCGTGCTTATTTTAATGAAATCTGCTTCACATAACATGGCGGGATGCAGATAGACGCTGTATGATATTGCATACCATCGTCACCGATTGCCTTAATCTCTTCCCAAGTTGCCGTCACCGCCAGCAGCGTATGATCACATGTTTTCCCTGCTTCTTTCAACGCCTTTTCTTCTATAATGGAAGTGAAATTTTTTTCTTTTCTTTCTACTTTTTACACCATCTCTGCAAAGGAAACTGTCCGAATCCCAT
>CAUWKK010000033.1:0-25131 GCA_963559385.1 uncultured Schaedlerella sp. | reverse complement strand
ATTCAGGTTCTAGTGGGAGTTAATCCTGTGAGAGTTCAAGTCTCTTCTTCCGCATTGCTGACATAAGCCGAGAACCCTTAGAGAAATCTAAAGGTTCTCGGTTTTTTCATACATATTTTAATGATTCTGGAGAATTAAAAACAGGAAGCCAATCTGACTTCCTGCTCAAATAAAATGCTTCGATTTTCAAAATGTCTTGAAATAGGGTATACTGTCAGAAAAGAATAATTAGAATGAGGAGGAAGAGCTATGGAACTTCAGACTTTTTTCGAGGGAATCGGTTTGCCGGAAGAAGCGGTAAGACTGGTTTTGGGATTACATGTGTCGGAAGAGGAATATCAGAATGGAAAACAATTGTTTTGGAAAGATGAGGAAAGGTTCTATACATGGGTAAAAGCAAAAGAACAATTTAGGCTTCGATTTCTATATTACTTCAGCAGGCTTGGCTGCGAAACGTATGAACGGTATATGGAAAAGAAAATCCCCGAAACTGTTTATTGGGATACATTTCGGGATATTACCTATTGGTGTATGAACTGCAGGAATGAATTTGGAGAATATGGGATCAATCAATATGATTGGTTTTTCCGTCATATCAAATTGACGATATTTTGTCTTGGGAGACTGGAGTTTGAGTGGCTTAAATCGGAATGGGATTTCGTATATAAGGGCAGGAAGGTAAAGAGAGGAGAACCTGTTATTTTTATACATATCCCACAGGGGAAAAAACTCGAAATAGAAGACTGCAGAGATTCGATCAGGCAGGCGCAGATTTTTTGGGGGAAGGAATATATCTATATCTGCCATTCATGGCTGTTATATCCGGGACTGCGTGAAATCTTGAAAGACGGTTCGAACATATTGGGATTTCAGAAATTATTTGATGTTATTGATGTCGATTATAAAGAACGGGAGGCTGAGTGGCGGATTTTTACAAAGGTAGCGGAAGATCCGACAGATTATCCGGAAAAGACCAGTCTGCAGTGTGCGGCAAAACAATATTTGATACAAGGCAGAAGCTTAGGAAATGGATTTGGTGTACTTCGAAAATGGTGATAGCAGTAGGATAAATTTGGAAAATATGATATACTGAAAATATCTGAAGGAAAGTGAAAGCAAGAAAAATGAAGAAGAGAACATTAAACCGCGAATTGACCATTCTTATGATGATCGTTTCTGCCTGCACAGTGCTGTCTGCATGTGTGGCAGTTTTGTATGTCTTTTTTTCCTTTTTTGTACAAAATACATATGAAGATATCGAGTATGTACTCAAGAAGACAAGTCAGGATTTTCAGGCGCATATGCAGTTTATTGAAGATGGAGCAGTATCAATACGGCATAATCATATGTTAGATGACTTTTTTTCATGCAAGACGGAAGTGGTAAGTGAAGCGGATGGAAGTATGGGGAAAAGTTTAAATTCACAGCTTTCATATAGTCTGGATCTATATTCGGACAGGAATATGATTGAAAAGCAAATTCCCTTTGTAACAAGTGTATATTTGTTTAACAATGAAGATCAATGTATTTATGAACATTATTATGCGAAAACATTAGAAGATGAAATAAGGGAGAAAAACAAATATAATCAATTTCAGAAAAAATTTCAGAGTAAAGACCTTTCATACGAATGCATTACGGACGAAAAAAGTATCAATTTATTGTTTCGGATTTATGATGACTCTATGAAAGAAGAGGGAATTTGTGTTTTGACTATTAGTCGGGAAGCAGTGCAGAAAATATTAAACGCAACTGCGATTTATAGTGACTGTGTATGGATGGTCGTGTTTGGGGATGATCGTGTCATTGCTTTTCAAGGAGGATGGAGTGAGATAGAAGAACTTGTTGCCCAAAAGAAGGTGTTGAGCGGAACGATCCGCTTGTCGGATAAGGACATGATCTGTTGTTCAGATGTGAGTGGATTTCGTATTCGCACGATGATTGCCGTAGGAGAAGAAAATGTTTTTTCGGGACTCCGCTCCACTATGGTTATGTTTGGGATCGGTCTGGGAATTGTTGTTTTATTGACAATATGTGTCGCATTTCTTGCAAGTAAGCGTTTCACAAAGCCGGTTGCGCGTATGATTGAAAGTATTCGGGCATTTGGCGGACAAAATTTTGATGTGAGAATGGGAGAGTTTTCCATACGAGAATTTCATGACATCGGTCTTGTGTTTAATGAAATGGCAGATAAAATAGAGTATTTGATCAGTCAGGTTTATGAAAAACAACTGTTGGCGGCAAAAGCACAGACGAAATATTTGCAGTCACAGATTAATCCGCATTTTCAATTTAACGTTCTTGCGATGTTAAGTTTAAAGGCGAAAATGGCAGGAAACGAAGAAGTATATGAAGGGCTAAGAGCGTTCTCAAAATTGACGCAGGGTAAAATTTTTCGAGAAAAAGAGATTAAAATAAAGGTTTCGGAGGAACTGGAAATAGTCAGGTTTTACCTGTATTTACAGAAGAGCAGATATCAAGAAAAATTGTCTTATGAAATAGAAGTGGAAAATGAACAGATCAATCAAAACTTGATCCCGAGACTATTGATCGAACCGCTTGTGGAAAATGCGGTTTCGCATGGATTAGAACCAAAGCGGGGGAAGGGAAAGGTAAGAGTCTGTCTATTTGAGGATGGCGATGTTGGGGAGCGTATGTTTCACATTTGTGTGGAAGATGACGGGATCGGATTTGATATGGGGGATCGGGAGCCCCTGTTTGAAGAGAAAGATTTTATTACAAAGGAGATTGAACATACGCATACAGGCTTAGAAAATACAAAGAGAATGTTGCGGATTTTGTATGGTGATCGGCATAAATTGAACATACGGAGCATAAAGGGCCAGGGAACGAAAATCGAAATCATTCTTCCGGTAGAAAGAGGAGAACAATATGTGGAGGATTATAGCAGCAGATGATGAAGCATATATACGTGAAGCACTTCAAAAATTAATTGATTGGGAAAAGATGGATTGTCACTTGACAGGTATTGCCTGTGATGGACAAGAATTAATAGAAATGATTGAAAAAGAGACGCCGGATATCGTGATCACAGATATCCAAATGCCGGGGGAAGACGGGATCGGGGTGTGCCGGTATATGTATGAGCATTATCCGCATATTCCGTTGATCTTGTTGACTGCACATTCAGAATTTCAATATGCAAGAGCCGCTATTCGTTATAATGTGTGCGAATATGTTCTGAAGATGTCTATTATGGAGGAACTTCCGAAAGCTGTTGAGAAAGCGGTACATGAATTAAAAAGAGAGAGTGTAAAGAAAGGGACAGAAAAGAAGGAAGAACCGGAAACGTTGTTTTTAAAGATGGAGCTGTATATTGAGGAAAATTATAAAACCAAGATTTCGCTAGAGGATATCGCAACGGCACTTCATGCAAGTGGAAGCTATTTGAGTCGGCTGTATAAGCGTGAGACGGGAAAGAATCTGTTTGATGTAATTTTGGATAAACGAATCGAAGCGGCAAAAGAATATTTGATACAAACAGACATGAGGACCTATGAGGTCTCGGAAGCCGTTGGAATTGAAGACTCTGGGTATTTTTCCAAAATGTTCAAAAAAAAGACAGGAGTTTCTCCGAAAGAATTTAGAAAGAGAGAGTACAATGATTCGGTGTAAAAGGTCGGGAATAGTATTGCTGCTTATTGTGTGTGTGTGTCTTTTCGGATGCAGCAAAAAAGAAAAAAAACCGGTAACGATTTCGATGATCCATGCATGGGGAGGAACAGAAGAGGATCATGCCGCAATGAGAAATATTTACGAGGAGTTTCAAAAGGAAAATCCGGACATTATTTTGCAGATGATCCCGATGCCTACAGGAAAAGATCTTCAGCGAAAAGCGGAAGACCTGATCATGGTAGGGGATGTTCCTGATATTATTAATTTTAGCGGCTGCGGAAAAAATCAAACGTATGAATTTATCATAGAGAATGATCTGGCGCTGGATTTAAATCCGTATTTAAAAAAAGACCCGGAATTTGCCGAGAGAGTTTCTGATGTCAACAAAGAATATTGGACTGAAAAAAATCATGGATTATATTCTGTTGCGGACGTTTTGATTTTAAGCGGCGGATATTGGTATAACGAGGACATTTTAGAAGAGGCAGGGGTTGATGCAATACCAAAAACGTGGCCGGAATTTTTAGAAATGTGTGAAAAGATCAAAGTATGGGCGGATGAAAAAGGAAACGGAGTGGAGCCGCATCATATATCAGGAGAAGGATATATTTATTTTATGAATCATCTGCTGGCGGAAAAAAAGATTGAGACAAACGAAGCAAGTTCCGATTGGGAAAGCTATAGTCGGGCAATGGAAATTTTAAAAGAAGTGTATCAATATGCTTCGATGAATGAGGAAGAGTATACATATCTGGATGAGATCAATATGTTTAATCAGGGGAAACTGGGGATTTTCGTGAATGGTGTCTGGGGGGCGCCTATGATCCATAGTACAGTGAATGCGAAGTATGCGCTGCTGCCTACGATGACAGGAAAGTCCATGTCTTGTGAATCTGTAGGGATTGGATATGTACTGAATAACAGTGGAAATGCAGAGAAGCAGGAGGCGGCAGTACGGTTTTTAAAATATATGCTGAGTGAATCCGTGCAGACGAGAATCTTAAGGGAGACAGAACAGATTCCGGCAAACCCGAATGTCTCGCTGGAAGAATTTGAAGCAGAGAAAGAGCGCCTCCATAATGCGGCTTTTCAAGTGGTACATGCAGAGTATAAAATAGAAGCTCCAAGTAATATATGGACGGAAACGCAGACGGCATTTTTTGAAGAAAATATTATAAAGGTGTTAAACGGACAGATGCCGGAAGAAGAGCTTTGGAAAAGATTAGAGATCAAACAAGATTAAGAAATATGGAATATATTGAGGATGAGCAATATATTCCATATTTTTTTGAAATCAGGTCAATATTCTCCATATTCCGGTCAATCAGATTCATTCAAATTCCACAAAAAAGAAGATAGAATATAAGAAAACAAAGGAAAAACAACTAAAAAGGAGAAAGGGAAATATGAAAAAGAAATTAGTAAGTGTGTTGGTGGCAACGGCAGTATTAGGAACGATGTTAGCCGGATGCGGCGGAACTTCAGAAGGTGAAAAAAAGGAAGCATCCTCAGGGAAAGAGAATGTCCTTGAATTTTATCATGGATATTTTCAAGATGAAAGTGAATGGGCGGCGGCACAGGTGATGAGAGATATTTATGATGAGTTTGCCGCACAGCATGCAGACGGAGATGTTACATTTAAACCGATTGCAGTGGAGAACCGAGACGATATCGTAAGCAATCAGGTTGCAGGCGGTTCATTTCCGGATGTTGTAGATGTAGGTGGAGGCGGAGTTCCGCAGGCAGCAATCGAGCAGGGGCTTGTGTATGATTTAAAACCGTTTATTGATGAAAATAATCTACAGGATGCAGTGGGGTTAAATTATACGCAGCATGATGTGGATGGACATATCTATGCAGTGCATGATCAGATCGAGAGCCGTGGTATGTGGTACAATGCCGCTGTTCTTGAAAAGGCAGGAACCTCAGTAGATGCATTTGCTGACTGGGAAGGATTTGGCAAGGCAATGGATCAGGTAAATGCACTTGGTGACGGAACATACGGATATATTGCAGGGCAGGGATCCAGTGTAATGATGAACGCAATGTTGGCATCTACGGAAAACGGAAAGAAAATGATTGAAGCTCCGTTGACAGAAGAGACGATCAATTCTAAAGAATTTGCAGATGCATTTAAGAAAACAGCACAATTCGATCAGGCAAACGGATCGGCACATACAACAGATGACAATGGAAATTTAATGGCAGATTTCAACGCAAATGGAGAGGTTGGGGTTCTGTTCAATGGAGTATGGAATGCAAGTGGTATTGATGCTTCTTTAACCGAAGTGATCGAGCCGACTCTTTTCCCGGGAAATGTAGCAGTCGCATCAGCGGGCGGCGGACTGGCAGTGGCAGAAGGAATGAGCGAGGAGAAAACAGAACTTGCACTGGAATTTATTGAATATATGACAAGCGCTGAAGTTCAGGAAAAGATTTTTACAGAAGTACAGGCACATCCGTGTAATACAACATTGGATCTGAATGCATTGGCAGAGGAAAGTGGAAATCCGGCAACGGTAAAACTTGCAAAGGCTTGCTCACAGGTAAACGAAGCAGAAGTTGTCGTAATTGACAAAAATTATACATGGGGCGCAGATGTAAATGGTTCTATTATTAATGCATTAATGGAATGCGCAGTATCCGGCACAGATATTGATGCGAGATTTGAACAGCTTCAGAAAGAATTGCTTGCGATTATCGGATAAACATTGGCGTATATAAGGAAAAGCTGGGGAAGGGAGTATACCCTTCCCACTTTTTTACAAAGTTTCAATAAATAAGTTTGATGAAGATGTGAGGAGTGAAAAGGCCATGATCAAGAAAAAAAGAAGTAGTTTGAGTATACGCAGGACCGGATTTATTCTGGCTTTTCTGGCACCGACATTGATCGCTTTTTGCGTGTTTTATTTGTATCCGATCATTACAGTGTTTGTAACTTCTTTTTGTAAATGGGACTATTCCAATATTACAAATCCGGAGTTTTTTGGATTTGCCGATATGTGGGAAAATTATAAATATATTTTTAGTAAATATCCATTCTTTTGGGAAGCTCTGAGAAATTCAACGGTTTGGGCGGTGTTAGGAGCTGTTGTGCAGATTCCGGTAGCGACGCTTATTGCGCTTGCCTTGTCAAGAAAAGTGAAAGGGATCAAATTTGTGCGAAATGTTTATATTATTCCGAATATGATTTCTACGGCTGCGATGGGAGTGATTTTTTTACAGCTTTACAATCCGTCTTATGGTATTGTAAATCAAATCATCCGCATCTTTCGTCCGGAGTTTACGGATAATGTTTTATTGTTAAAAGGTCCCGCATTTATTGCTATGACTTGCGCATATATTTTCTTTACGGGAACAACAACATTGATGATTCTCGGAAATATTATGGCGGTTCCTGAAGAAGTCAGAGAGGCGGCAATGTTAGATGGCGCCAGTGGGTTAAGGCAGGATTGGCATATTACGATCCCTATGATAAAAGGCACATTAAGGACTGTTTCTATATTGGCGGCGACATCCGGCTTTCTGCTATATAATGAAGTTTACTTCCTGACCAAAGGGGCAGCAGGAACATATAGTATCAGCTATGTGATTCGTGAGCTGGCGATCACAAGCCCGAGAACGCAGTTCGGACGTGCCAATTCGGTTGCGGTAATTCAGATTTTGGCGGGGATGATGATCATTTTAGTTATCAATCTGGTTTACAGTATTTCATTGAAGAAAAAGAATTTCAAAAGGGGGTAAATAAGCATGAAGAAGAAAACGCGGAATCGTGTTAAAAATATGCCGTTGGGAACAAAGATCTGTACATATATGTGTTTGTTATGGGCGTTGATCGTAGCGCTTGTTCCTCTTATTTGGCTGGTGTTGTCCAGCTTGAAGGAAGATCCCATGGCAAGACCTGGATTTCAACTGCCGGAATCTATTTATCTGGAAGGATATATTTCTACTTTCCGAGATCTTCATGTTATGCGCTATTTTGGAAATAGTTTATTCGTATCAGGTGTTTCTGTTGTGATCAGTGTTGTTATGATCTCCATGTCTGCTTATGTTGTGGCAAGAATGGATTTTAAAGGGAAAAAGATCATAAATATGATGTTGTATTCTACGATGTTTATCCCGGCAACGGCGCTTACCTATCCGGTATATAATATGATCAATCGTTTTCATTTATATGATACAAGAGCAGCGTTGATCTTGATTTATTCATGCAGTGGGATCGCTATCAGCTTTTTTGTGATCAAAAATTACTATGATAATATACCAAAAGAATTGGAAGAAGCGGCAAGGATCGACGGATGCGGATATGTGCAAACCTGGAGAAAGGTTATTTTTCCAATCGCTCGTCCCGGAATTATGACGGCGGCAGTTCTGGCCTTTTTGACAAACTGGAATGAATACTATTGGGCATCTCTTGTACTTTTGACAAGAGAAAAAATGACAGTCCCTGCGTTGCTTTCCACATTTACAACAGCATTTACAACAAACTATAACGGATTGTTTTCGGCAATGGTGATCATTATTCTTCCGCCGGTGCTTTTGTATATTGTGTTTAGTAAATTCTTTATTGAGGCGCTTTCAGGCGGAGCGGTAAAAGGATGATTGAGAAGAGGAGATTAGATTTATGAATCAAGAGATCAGAGAACGTACAAAATGGTTTATGGATGCCAGATTTGGGATGTTTATCCATTGGGGATTATATTCGATCCCGGCTTGCGGCGAATGGGTAATGTCCTTTAAAGAAATGACAGTGGAACAATATCGGTCTTATTTTGATCAGTTTGATCCGGTAGATTATGATCCGAAAAAATGGGTTCGTCTGGCGAAAGAAGCCGGTATGAAATATGTTGTTTTAACTGCCAAACATCACGATGGATTTTGTTTGTTTGATTCTAAATTGACGGATTATAAGGCGACAAATACAAAAGCAGGGCGGGATTTAGTCAGAGAATTTGTAGATGCCTGTCGGGAAGAAGGATTAAAGATCGGATTATATTTTTCGATTATTGATTGGAGCCATCCCGATTTTCCAAAGTATGGAGACCGCCAGCATCCGATGAGGAATAATATCGCATATAAAGACGAGAAAATTGATTTTGAACGTTATCTTGACTTTATGCATGGGCAGATCAAAGAATTAGTAACAGGATATGGAAAATTAGATTTGCTTTGGTTTGATTTTTCTTATGACAATATGACAGGAGAAAAATGGAGAGCGACAGAATTGATCCAGATGGTACGCAAGTATCAGCCGAATGTTATTATCGACAATCGTCTGGAAGGCGCCGGGGATAATCACGGGAGCATTACAACGGAAAACCCTTTGATTTACAGCGGTGATTTTGCAAGTCCTGAACAGATCATCCCGCCGACAGGTGTGTGTGATGTGAATGGAGAACCGATTCCTTGGGAACTTTGCGCGACTATGAATAATCATTGGGGATATTGTAACTTCGATCATCAGTATAAAACGCCGCAGATGTTGATCCGGAAACTTGTAGAGTGCGTCAGCAAGGGCGGCAATATGATTTTAAATGTAGGCCCGGATGCGAAAGGGAATATTCCGGAGGAAAGTGTGGAAATTTTACAGGAAATCGGAAAATGGATGAGGAAGAATAAGGACAGTATTTATGGATGCGGAATCTCACGACTGGAAAAACCGGATTGGGGAAGATATACACAAAAAGGAGATACGATTTACGCACATGTATATGAAACCCCGTTGGGGGCGTTGCCATTATATGGGATTGCACCGGAAAAATTAGAGTGCGTAAAATATCTTGCAGACGGAAGTTCGGTAAATCGTGGAGAAGCATGGAATACGGCATTGTATAAAGATGTGGCTTTTGTATCTTTTGGGGAGGATCCGGTGTTTACATATCCGCTTCCTGATGAAAAAGACACCGTTTTGGAAATCCATTTAAAGAAGTAGTAGGAGACGAGAGATATGAAACAAGTAACAAGTATTTTGATCGGGGCAGGTTTAAGAGGAGGACATGTATATTCTCAGTATGCGTTAGAACATCCGGATGAATTGAAGGTTGTTGCTGTGGCGGAACCGGATCAGAAGCGCAGAGAAGAATTTGCGAAAAGGCATGGGATTCCAAAAGAAAGGCAATTTTCCTCTTATGAGGAATTGCTGAAGCAGGAAAAAATGGCAGATTGCGCTATGGTATGTACACAAGACCAAATGCATTGTGAACCGGTTGTCAGGGCAATGGAAAAAGGGTATCATGTACTTTGTGAAAAACCGATGTCTCCGAATAAAGAAGAAATTCTTAAAATGGGAGAATTTTCAGAAAAATATGACCGCATTTTGTCGGTTTGCCATGTGCTGCGTTATTCTCCGTTCTTTTCAAGAATAAAAATGTTGTTAGAGGAAGGTGCGATCGGCAGGTTAATTAGTATTCAGCATATTGAGGAAGTAGGATATTGGCATCATGCACATAGCTTTGTAAGAGGAAATTGGAGAAATGCAGAGCTGTCAAGCCCGATGATTTTGCAGAAGTGCTGTCATGATATGGATATTTTATTGTGGCTGACAGAAAGCCGTTGTAAAAAAATAAGTTCCTTTGGAGAGTTAAGTTATTTTAAAAAGGAAAATGCACCGGAAGGAGCGCCGTTATATTGTATGGACGGATGTATTCATAGAGAAAACTGTCCGTTTTATGCTCCCAAATTTTATTTGGAGCATCCAAAGGCAGAAGAGGATGGCTTGGTATATGCGGTGGCAGAAACGGCAGATACAGAACAGGTGTTGACGGCATTAAAAAAGGGTCCTTACGGAAGATGTGTATTTCATTGTGACAATACAGTCGTCGATCATCAGTCTGTAGATATTGAATTTGAAAACGGGGTTACGGCATCCTTTTTAATGACTGCTTTTACCAATCAGTGTGCAAGAAAAATTCGCCTGATGGGAACAAAGGGAGAACTAAAAGGAGACATGGAAAAAGGTATGATTGAATGGGTTGATTTCGCTACAGGAATCACACAAACGATGCATCTGCATACGACGAGCAAAGGACATAGCGGAAGTGATATGAGTATGATGCATGATTTTGTCCGTATGGTTGGAGAAGGAAAAAGGGGAAAAACCGATGCTGCGGTGTCTGTGGAAAGTCATTTGATGGCTTTGGCGGCAGAAGAAGCAAGGGTTACAGGAAATGTAATTTCATTTGGAATGGGCAGGAGAGAAGACGGAATACCCCATTAGATAATAGATAAAGTCCCGAGCGTTTTGCTCGGGCTTTTCTAATATATGAGTATATTGAAGTCATGCTGTTTTCCAGTCTTTTTCATTTTTTACACCTGGTATTTTAGTTTTGTACATTTACAATAAAAAAAAGAAAATTATAATAGTGAATATAGTAAAATTACCGAAAGAAGTAAAGGGAGGTAGAAAAATGAAAAACACAAAAAAATTAGTTTCAGTGGGGTTGACATGTGCCCTTAGCGTGGGGTTGCTTGCTGGTTGCAATTCTTCTAAAAGTGCTGATAATCAGGCTGCGGAGAATAAAAAAAGTGATGAAAAAGTTACAATCAGTGCAATGATCCAACAATCACGGTATTATGACGGATTGCAAGCGATGATTGAAAAGCTCGAAAAAGAAGAAAATATTGTTGTTGATGTTCAGGTGGTTCCAGATGCAGAGTCTCTGAATATGATTAAAATGAAACTTAATTCGGGAGAAGCACCGGATATTATCGACTATAATATTCCAGCAGTTTACGACATTGTGGATCCGGCAAGTAATTTTGCTGATTTAAGTGATGAGGAATGGGTAGATAGTCTTTTGATTCCAGATAATGTAAAAAATAAAGATGATGGCAAAATCTATGGATTTCCATTTTTGAGTGTACCGGGTACGCATGGATTTATCTACAATGAAGATGTTTTTGAAAAGGCAGGGATTACAGAAGTTCCAGAGACTTGGGATGAATTATTGAATGCTTGTCAAACATTGAAAGATGCAGGGATTACACCTATCTATATGCCAAAAGATAGTTGGGTTCCACAGGTATTAATGACGGATAATTTTGCTAAGGCATTGGGGGTAGAAAAAGCACAGGAATATGCTGATAAATTGATGAATAATGAAATGAAATGGACAGATATCCCGGAAATGGCAGAAATCATTGACAAGTATTTAGAACTTTATGAAAAAGGATATGTAAATGATAACTTTACATCGGCTACATATGATGATGCAATTGCCTCTGTCGCAGATGGAAGTGCAGCGATGCATTTTAATGGAGATTTCTTTGCAGCAAGTGTGTTAGAAGCAAATCCAGACGCAAATGTTGGAATGTTTGCTATCTCTATGAAAGATGGTGTAGATGTTGTAACAGAAAATATGTCCTCTCCTGGCTTCGTGGTATACAAAGGGGCAGAAAATATGGATACTGTGAAAAAAGTACTCAATCTTTGGTCTACGCCAGAATATGCAGATCTGTATTTTGAGGACCGTCCGGGATTCCCGGCATTTAAAGACGTTAATGGCGGTGAACTTCCAAAATATCTGCAGGATATTAATGAAAAATTTATTCAGACAGGAAAAGTAATTCCGGAATGGAATTTTTATGTAATGGATTTGAATGCCTTATGTGAGAGCAGTCTGTACGTATATTATGTTGATGCACCAGCAAAAGGTGATAGAGATGGGGCTGCGATCATGGAGCAGTTCCAGAAAGATTTTGAACAATATATGAAGGATCAAGGTGCAGAGGCATTTAATTAAAAATAGCTGAAAAATAAGCAGAATCCACTAGAAGGTGCCATGCCTAAATTATGGTATGGCATCTTCTTAATTTATAGGAGTAAAAGATATATGAAGAAGAATATAAAAAGAAAATTATATCCGGGATGGATGTGTCTGCCTGCAGTTGGAATATACACGGTTTTTTATATCGTACCTATCGTAATTGCATTCTTATTTTCTTTTACGGACTGGAACATGGATCGATTAAATTCGCCGGTATTCTCTGGGTTTCGGAATTTTGTTAATCTGTTTGGTGACGAGGTGTTCTTGCGATCACTTGGAAATACAGCACTTTTTGCAATTATGACAACAATCTTTAAGACAATTGTGGGATTAGGTCTTGCACTTCTCGTGGTACAAAAATTTAAGGGAAACGGATTCTTCCGTACATTATTTTATTTACCGTGTGTATTAAGTTGTATGATTATAGGACTTTTATTCACGGGAATTTTAAAGCAGGACGGACTTTTAAATAATGGGCTGAGTGCACTTGGTATGTCAGGGATGACAAGGGACTGGCTAGGGCAGTATGGAAGTGCTATGTTTTGGATCATATTTATAGAAGTATGGATGTGGGCTGGATTTAATATGTTTCTATTTATTTCTGGATTACAATCAATACCAAATGAACTGTATGAAAGTGCAGAAATGGATGGTGCATCTGTATGGCAGAGATTTAAGAAAATTACATTTCCATTATTAGCTCCTTCTTTTACAGTAGTAATTACACTGAATATTACTGGTGGTTTAAAGGTGTTTGACCTTGTATATGCCTTAACAGGAGGCGGTCCAGGGTTTGACACACAGGTATTAAGTACCTATACATATCGGGCATTTGGATTAGGTTTGCTTGGAAAATCCAGCGCAAGTTCGGTTGTGTTATCTATTGGGGTAGCGCTTATAGCATTTGCGCTTAATCGCTTCCTGAGAAGTAAGGAGGTTGAATCATGATAAAGTCAAAGCATAGAAATAAAATTGTTTCATTTTTGTTATGTCTGCTTGTTTCGCCGATTTTTTTGATTCCGATTATCATGATGGTTTTAGGATCGTTTAAAACACAAGGTGAGGCGCTTCATATGGATCTGAAATTGCCGGAGCACTTTATGATAGAAAATTATCAGCATGTGTTAGAGACCGGTAATATATTAAGAGGGTATAAAAACAGTTTGATTATTACAGTCATAGCTGTAACAATAATAATTGTTTTTGGAAGTATGGCGGGAATTGTTATATCAAGAAGAAATGATAAAAAAATGAATGCAGCATATTATTATTTCATATTTGGATTAACTGCAACAATGCAGCTTGTAACGACATATTTTCTGTTACTCAAATTACATTTATTAGAGACATATACAGGAGTTATTTTTGTTTTTGCGGCAGTGAATTTACCGTTTGCAGTAATGACTTTTGCAAGCTTTGTTAAAGGAATTCCGAGAGAGATTGACGAAGCTGCTTTAATAGATGGATGTAATACGCTGCAGATGTTTTTTAAAGTGCTAATTCCGATTATGAAACCGGCAGTAATTACTAATTTGATTATTGCTGCAATAAGTATTTGGAATAATTTTCAGATTCCGTTGTATCTGATGAGCAGTTCTGACAGGACAACCATTCCGATGATGGTATATAACTTCTATGGATTATATGCAAGAGATTGGCAGTATGTTTTTGCTGCAATCATGTTCACTGTTTTACCTATAGTTATTCTTTATTTATGCTTGCAGAAATATATCGTAGAGGGAATGACAGCTGGGGCTGTAAAAGGATAAGTATTGATCATATGAAAAATTTAAAAAGTGACGGTGGATATTTTCGCAAAAAAGGGTTGTGTGCTACAATATGAAATGAGAGCTGTATGAAAAGAGGGAAGAAAAATGTTTCGTAAGTTTCCGTTTAAAACCAAGATTATCTTGGTACAAAATATTATCATTTTGTTTGTAGTAATTTTGTTGGGAAGTATTTATTACCATAAAGTCTTATCAACAATTTCTGAGAGTATGTTGGATGATTTTAAAATTGTATCAGATAGCGTTGTTGATCAATTAGATAATCATTTTTATGTATTAGATAAGACTGCGCTTCAAATTGCGGCTAATCCGGATATTGTAAATTCATTTCGTCAGTTGGTGGGAAGCGAAGGGGCAAATTATTTTGAGCAAGAGCTGCTAAAAAATGCAGAGATAGTTGAATTACTAAATTCTTATAATTTTAAAAGGGATGGAATAAAACGAATTTGCGTGTATAATCAATATCACGATTTTGCGTACACGGCAACTGATATAACGACCAAATCTGGAATAGATAAATGGTTTCAAAGTGATAATTTTGTGGAAGTACAGGATTATTTTGAGAATGACAATCATCATGTGTATTATTCATGGTCTCAAGATGATATATTGAACGACTCCGGAATAGCAAAAAAACCTTATTTTTCAATTATTCGTCAAATCAAAAATCATATTACAAATGAAAAGGTATATGCCTATGTTGAAGTACAAGAAAATGTAAAATGGTTAAATGATGTGATCAAAGGTATTAATGAAGATACATATATAGCTTTATTTTATAAGGATAATCTGATTTACTCTAATTCGGTTTGCGAGAAAGAGGAAGGTAAGTATCATACCGAGAAAGAGTTTAGAAATGTAAAAGATACTATAACACAAGATATACCTGTAGAAAGATCAGGATATATTGCATATACAAGAGAATTGGATAATGCGCCATATCAAGTGATGTTTTTGAAAGAAAAAGGACCGGAGGTTGTTTTTTTCAATCAATATAATATAGTGATCCTGATTGGCTTTATTCTAATTTTATGCATTGCAGTCATAACAGAAATATTTATTGTGAGGAAACTTTCAAAACCATTGGAACAATTAAATGAGTCTGTAAAAAGTATGAGTTTGGAAAATCCGCAATTAGAGGTAGAACAGTGGAAAAATAATGATGAATTTGTTCGAATACAATATGCTTTTAATGCAATGATAGAACGAATGAAATCAGCAATGGAACGAGAATATGCATCAGAAACGAACGCATTGAAAGCGCAATTGTTTGCTTTGCAATCACAAATGAATCCGCATTTTCTTTATAATATATTGGCAATTATATCAATTGAATCACAGATGGATGGAAATGATAAAATAGCTAATATGTGTACCAGATTAAGAAGAATGTTGGTTTACGGTTCGCATATGGGAGACGGTTATAGCGAAATAAAAGAAGAAATTTCATATGCTTTAGATTATATGGAATTGATGAAAGTACGATATGAGGATGCATTTCAGTATAAGATCGAGGGTGATGAGAACTTATATCATACACAAATTCCCAAATATATTATTCAGCCTATTTGCGAAAATAGTTTTAAACATTCTTTTAAGAAAATAGAACCTGTATGGAAAATTCGAATAGTAGTTTATGAAAAGGACGAAAAATGGATTTTGGAAGTTCATGATAACGGCATAGGCTTTTCTAAAGAGTATTTAGAGCAATTTTCGGAAAGGGTAAAAAACTTTTCCATAAATCAAATGAGAAATAATCTGGAAGCCAGTACAGTTGAAGGAATGGGAATCTGGAATATTTATATGCGCATGATGATATGTTATGAAAATGACTTTATATTTCAGCTGTATAATGACGAAGAAGGTGCAGTAGTTATGATTGGAGGAACGCTCAAATGATCAAGGTTCT
The DNA here is from genome assembly GCA_963559385.1 of uncultured Schaedlerella sp. Taxonomy (GTDB): domain Bacteria; phylum Bacillota; class Clostridia; order Lachnospirales; family Lachnospiraceae; genus Schaedlerella. Next base: position 9,034 of record CAUWKK010000033.1, on the reverse strand, counting down.
TATTGCGGAAGATGAATTTCCGCTATTAAGAGGTATTGCCAAGCTTGTAGAGAAGGCAGATACAGATTTTAATGTTGTCATGATGGCGAAAAATGGAAAAGAAGCGTTGGAATATCTTGAAAATCATTTAGTAGATGTCGTGTTTACAGATATTAATATGCCATTGGTGGATGGACTCCAGATATTGAAATACATAAAAGAAGAAAAACCGCAGATTATTAGTGTAGTGATAAGTGGTTATCAAGATTTTTCATATGCTCAGCAAGCAGTTCAGTATGAAGCAAAGCGGTATTTGATAAAACCAATAGATAATCAGGAATTGCGTGTGCTTCTTCAAGAGATAAAAGAGCAGGTTCTATCCCAAAAAGAAACAAAAAAAGATTTATGCCTTAAACAATTATTGTTTGGAAAGAATCAGATTAGCAATATCAAAAATAAAAATGAGGATAAAATAGAAGAATTTAGAAATATATATCCGATTTATATGGTGGCGAAAGCATATTGTACCTCTGATATAGAAGAAGCAGAATTTGATAGTGAGTTTTGGAATATAACGGAACTCCGTTCTTTTTTCGAGAATGAATTGCAAAGTTTGATTGGAACATATATATATTATGGAAAGTATCCTAATGAAATAATCTTATTATTAGAAACAGAAGCTACAGAAAATGCAGAACTGGCAGTAAGAAAATATCTTCAAAGAGAAAAAAATATATTTCCGATAGCAATAATTACGGGAAATGTGTGTACAGACATTTCTGAAATAAATACTATTATAAAGTATATAAGAAAAAAATTGTCGAGAAATTGGAAATATGGAAGAACCGAGGTGATTGATAAAAATCAAAAAAGTTCTTTGTTCTGTATGGAAAAATCAACAGAAGAAACCTTGCAGTATATGATTAAGCAAGGGAAAATCAATGGCTTTCAGTGTTTATTGACTGAAATTCAGAATCAAATGGAAAAAGAAACTATTACACAATATGATTTAGAACTGACATTAAAGAGAATACTGATTTTTATCCAAGCGTACCGAACGGATTTTTCAAATGTAGATGCCAGTAATCCGACAAGAGATATTAATGATATTATTATGAGATCCGGTAGTCTGCAAGAGATATTTGAGGAGTTTTCGTTTTGGTGCCAAAATCTTATGTTTCCGGATGCGGAAGAAAATACGGCCGCATTGGTACGGAGAGTAGATACTTTTATTCAGGAGCACTATACGGAGAGGATTACGACAAAAATGTTGGCGCAAGAATTCGGGCTAGTTCCTTCTTATTTGAGTAGATTGTTTCGGGAATATAAAGGCATTACGCCAAATCATTATATCCAGGATATAAGAATTGAAAAATCAAAAGAAATTTTAGTGAGTTGTCCGACTGTAATGACGAAAGATATAGCGCTGATGGTAGGGTATGTAGACTCGAGTTATTTTTTTAAAGTATTTAAAAAAAATACAGGGGTTTCTCCGTCGGAATATAGAATGAATTGCCAAAGTGGAAGACTTACATGACGAAGTGACATGATAATGAAAGAGATGGTATGGTACAGATGATTATAAAAACTAGAACTGTTTGGATATCAGAAAGCTTTAAAGATGAACTGATAGACGGTTTAGAGCTCTTATTAGCAGAACATCAGTATATATTAGTGGATGATAAAGTAAATGCTGAAATCCAACTTGAGTGCAAACATATATGTGATAATAAATTGATAATAAAAAAACGAGAAAACAGCTGTATTATTTATTATTCGAAAACAGCACATTTTTTCAGAGGAATTACACTACTTCTTCAAAATAGAACAAAAGAACGATTTATTATTGAGGAAACAGCTAATTTTGAGTCAAATGGAATTATGTTGGATTGTTCACGTAATTGTGTTCCTAAAGTTGAAACTATAAAGAAATATATCATGAGGCTTGCAGCGTTTGGTATGAATCGTTTATACCTTTATATGGAAGATACTATGGAGATTGCTGGATATCCGTATTGGGGGTATTTAAGAGGACGTTTGACAAAAAGAGAGCTAAAAGAGTGTGATGCGTATGGTCAGCTTTTTGGAGTTACTCTTATTCCATGCATACAAACATTAGCTCATCTGCGAAGTGCATTAAAGCATCCAATGTTTGATCGCTATAAGGATATTGACGATATTTTGTTATTACAAGATGAGAATACTAAAAATTTGCTAAAAGACATCTTAAAAACAGTCGCCGAATGTTTTTCTGGAGGGATCGTTCATTTAGGAATGGATGAAGCAGCTAATTTGGGAAGGGGAAAATATTTAGATAAACATGGTTATCAAGAGCCGGATAAAATTATGAAACTTCATATGGATTGGTTGGAAGGAGTATGCAAAGAATTAAATCTTAGTCCTATCATTTGGTCTGATATGTACTTGAAATTGAATTTCGGTGTAGAAGACTATTATAGTTTATCGGAAGATGCAAAACCCAGAAATAAAGAAAATATGTCAGATAAGATTGCTCTTTGTTATTGGGATTATTATAACGAAGGTGTTGAGTTTTACAAAAAGTATATTCTACTTCATCAAAAATTAGGAAATCCTATTATTTTTGCTGGTGGAGCATGGACATGGAATGGTATAGCACCCGGAATTAGCAAAGCGTTACAATCATCAAAAGATGCGCTGACTGCTTGCTGCGAGATGAATATTAAAGATGTTTTTTGTACGGTGTGGATGGACAATGGTGCAGAAACACCGTTGGTTACAATGTTGCCCATTCTGGCAGTATATGGAGAATATGGATTTTCAAAAGAACCCTCAAAGGACAAAATAGCAGAAAGATTCGAATTTTGCTTTAAAATGAAGTGGGATAGCTATTGCTTATTGGATGCGTTTGATAATCCTCGATATGAAGACGGTGGTCATAATCGATATTGTGAAAATCCATCAAAAACAATTTTATATGAAGATAATTTGATGGGACTTTTCATAAAAATGTTTGATGAAGTAAAATTAAAAAAGCGTTATGAACTGCTTGCTGAAAATTTGCGCAGTATTGTTGATGACAGTGTAGATTTAGAAGAAAAACAGATATTTGAGTATTATCAATTATTGGCTGAAATATTATATCAAAAGGCAGGAATTACGGAACAGATACAAAAAGCATATTTCAAAAAAGAGTTAAACAGTATGGCATCAATATCAGAAAATGAACTGAAGCAAATTGAAGAACTGACGGAAGCATTACGTAACATGAGACAGAGAATATGGATGAAGGAATATAAGCCGTTTGGATATGAAATTTTAGATATTCGTTTTGCGGGTGTTTCGGTCAGGGCAAAGTCAGCAGCCAATAGATTAACTCAATATATTCAAGGAGAGATTGAGTGTATTCCGGAGGTTGAGGAAAAAATATTGCCATATAAAACAACAGAAATGTTAGAAAAAGAATTACTTCATGGATATTATATGTGGGAGAAAATTATTTCAGCCGGAAATATTGATGGAGTTTAATGGGGGATAATAATAACTATTATGGTGTGTCAGAGCTAAGAGGGACTCTCCGCCGTATTTAAAAGCCAAAGTGGTGCTGGAAGCCTAGGTACAGCACCACTTTTTTTGTTTTTTTCGGGTTATGTGAGAGACTTGCGGCAGTTTTGAAACTTTTTGTGGTACTATTTTATCTAATGAGTATCAATCGGTTGAAGCAAGAAAGAGATAGGAGGAGTGTCAATGGATCAACTTGTGCGAAAGGCCCGGCGTGGTGACAAGGAGGCATTTATTTCTCTAATAGAAATGCAGAAGCAGTCGATGTATAAGGTTGCCGTCGGCATTTTGAAAAATGATGCCGATGCGGCAGACGCAATACAGGATACGATTTTGAGTTGTTATGAAAATTTACGGAACTTACGGGAACCGAAATATTTTCAAACATGGATAACGAGAATTTTGATCAATCATTGTAACCGGATTTTAGCAGAACGGAAAAAGGTAGTTCCAATGGAGGGATTTTTGGAAAGTGAACAGAACATGTATGGTGCGGGGGCAGAAAAAAACGCAACAGAAAATGAAGAATTTTTGGAAATGCTCGGACAGTTAGAGGAACGCTACCGGGTGGTGCTGCTTTTGTATTATGTAGAGGAATTCAGTATTAAAGAAATCAGTGAAATTTTGAAAACAAATGAGAATACAGTGAAAACGCGGCTTGCAAGGGGAAGGGGGGTTTTTAAGAAGGCATATTTAAAGTCGCATCCGGAAATGGTCTTTCAGCCGGAGGGATGATCAAACGGTAAATCGAATGGAAATCAGAAAGTGAGGGAAATAGAATGGCAGAGGAAAGGGTCAGAAAAGAAGAAATGATGATAGAGGAAAGAATGAAAAAGAAGCTTCAGAATCAGATTGAAATTCCGAAATGTGTAGAAGATAAAATGCAGGATGCGTATCAACAGATTTATCAGGGAAGGGTTCGTATGAAACCGCAAGTAAAGAAACGGATTCCCAAATGGGCAAAGGCAGCAGTAGCAGCAACGTGTGTAATATTTGCGGGAGGTGTGGTGCTTGTAAGTAATCCTGCTTTGGCAAGGGATTTGCCGCTGATTGGAAATGTTTTTGACAGAATGGAAGAAGCGAGGGAGGCGGATCCGTACGGAGCGAAGGACATAACTGCTTATGGAAATATAAAAGACAAGGCGCAGTCGGTGGACACTGCGACAGGAACGGCAGTGAGCAGCGGATTTGAAATCAGTGTTTCGGATGCATATTGTGATGGATATGATGTGTATTTTACAATGGCAATTCGGGATGAAAACGGTAAACTGGCAGAGGCGGAGAATTTATTTATAGGGAAAAATATGGAATTGCCGCAATTGAAAATAAACGGCGAAGTCGTTGGGTTTAACAGCCATTTTTCAAAGACAGAGACTGGGGCATTTGTCGGAGTCTTGAATATAGAAAGAGAATTTTTGGCTGAAAAGGCATTTGCAGAGCAGCTCCATGCAGAAATGGAGATTGGATATGTGACTCCGGTTTATCCGGGAGAAAATACGGATACGGCAGAAGCAGTGGAGGGAGAATGGAAACTGGCATTTGACATCGAAAAGGATGAAAGTGCTAATGAAGTGTTCAATGTTCAGACGGCGGGAAATGAATTTTCGGTGGACAGGGTTGTGAGAACTCCGAGCAATCTGCATATTGACTTTGTCGTCCCTCAGAATTGGGTAGAGCAAAACCCGGATATCCGTGTTCTGGATGAGAATGGGGAGGCAGTACAGAAAATAAACGCCTCCTATGTGGAACGGGAAGATGGAAGTCAATTGCGGGAATATCGCCTGCAATATTCAGGATCCGGCAGCTATACGATACAGGTGATCGATAAAAATAACAGCGAAGCAGGGTATCCGATGATTGAAGAAATCCAGGTGACACTGTAGTATACACAGAAGACAAATTTGGTGAAAATCTTATAAAATATCAAGAGCGTCTTGACAAGTATAGGAACAATGGAGTAGTATAAGCAACAGATAGAAAAAGGCGAAGAAGAGAAGAAGTAGCAATTTACAGAGAAAACAGAAAGCAGCCGGCTGATGAGAGGCACATGACACTGTATATTGTGAATACATCTCGGAGCTGCACACCAAACGCATCGAAGAGACAATGATGTAAGTAGGCTGTGACGGATTGGCAGACGTTAAGATGCTATGGCAATGCATGCTGTAAAAGGTTTGATATAAAACCCGGCAGCATAAGTTGTTAATGAGGCGGCAGGTGTGAATCTGTTGTGAATCAAGGTGGTACCACGGGTAGATAACTCGTCCTTACGTGATGTGAGGGCGAGTTTTTTGTTATGCAGGAAGTTTTGGTCCTATGTAATAAAAACCCTATGGGGGATACGCACTCACATGAGCAGAATGGTTGCTGCGCAATCATGGAAACTAAAATAGAAAATACAGAAAAGGAGAATAAGATCATGACACTTTACGAAGAATTACAGGCGCGGGGATTGATCGCGCAGGTTACAGACGAAGATTTGATCAAAGAACTGATCAATGAGGGAAAGGCAACATTTTACATTGGGTTTGATCCGACGGCAGACAGTCTTCATGTCGGACATTTTATGGCGTTGTGTCTGATGAAACGTTTGCAAATGGCAGGCAATAAACCAATCGCTTTGATCGGCGGAGGTACGGGAATGATCGGCGATCCGTCCGGAAGAAGTGATATGCGTCAGATGATGACACCGGAGACGATTCAGCATAACTGCGACTGTTTCAAAGAGCAGATGAGCAAATTCATTGATTTTTCGGAAGGAAAAGCTCTGATGGTAAATAATGCAGACTGGCTGATGGATTTGAATTACATCGAGGTATTGCGTGAAGTCGGAGCGCATTTCAGTGTAAACCGTATGCTGACAGCAGAATGTTACAAGCAGAGAATGGAAAAGGGATTGAGTTTCCTTGAATTTAACTACATGATCATGCAGGCTTACGATTTCTATGCATTGTATCAGAAATATGGCTGTAATCTGCAGTTCGGCGGCGATGACCAGTGGAGTAATATGCTGGCAGGTACGGAACTGATCCGCCGTAAATTAGGAAAAGATGCCAGTGCGATGACGATCACGCTGCTCCTCAATTCTGAGGGTAAAAAAATGGGAAAAACACAGTCCGGTGCGGTATGGCTTGATCCGAACAAGACGTCTCCGTTTGATTTTTATCAGTATTGGAGAAATGTCGGAGACGCAGATGTTTTGAAATGCATCCGCATGTTGACCTTCCTCCCGTTGGAACAAATCGATGAGATGGATTCGTGGGAAGGCGCACAGCTTAATAAAGCAAAAGAAATTCTCGCATATGAGCTGACCAGTCTTGTTCATGGAGAAGAAGAGGCAAAGAAGGCGCAGGAAAGCGCCCATGCACTGTTTAGCCAGGGGAATGCCGCAGACATGCCGACATCAGAATTAACAGAAGAGGATTTTACAGAGGATGCAATCGATATTTTGACACTGCTTGCAAAGAGCGGACTTGTTCCGTCTAAATCTGAGGCGAGACGTGCGGTACAGCAGGGAGGCGCTTCTGTTGACGGCGAGAAAGTGACGGATATTTATATGACGCTTGGAAAAGATAAGTTTGCAGGAGACGGAATTGTTTTGAAGAGAGGAAAGAAGAATTTCCGTAAGGTGATCATAAAATAGCAGTGACACAATCCGGAATGCCGCAGGCTTTTCTGCAATAGAAATGGCTTTCAAATCATATTTAGCAAAATCCGCTGCCCACGGTCAGACGAGAGATATCTGCCCAGGAGCAGCGGGTTTTGTTTTTTCTTTTATAGTTGAAAGAATTGTTCAGCGGTTTCAGTCTGAGCATTTCTCCGATCAAGGTTTTATGAACAGATATTGCACAGTATATGCAGGGAGTTCAAGTTGTCCGTTAAGGGTGAGAACGGAGTCTGAGATTAAATCAGAGCATTCACCCTGTAATTCGCCATTGTATGCGGTAAATGATTTGTCAGAAGCGTTGATCGCAACGAAGATTCGTTCTGCATCCGTTTTGCGTTCAAAGATCAATTGCTGATTGGTGATGACAATGTTGCGATATCCGCCGTTGCAAAGTGCGTTGCGGGTTTTGCGGATTGCAATAAGCTTCTTTATAAATTCTGTTAGCTCGTTCGGTTTCGGACTCTCAAAACAGGGGCGGAGAGAATAATCGTTGTCGGGAGTCTTTGCTCCCTTTTCTCCCCATTCGCTTCCATAATAGAGGCAGGGGATTCCGGGCATGCCGAAAAGAATACCGTAGGCAAGCGGCAGGTGATTTGGATTGGTTAAAAGGCTGGCAATTCGGGTGACATCGTGATTGTCCACAAAATTCATCAGATGCTTTCCGCGGTAAATACACCATTCTTCGGGGCCGTACTGACGATTCAGAGAATGTGCGATTTCAAACAAATTCATACTGTTGAGGCTGGAATGTATACCTTTATAGCATTCGTAATTTGTACAGCTATGCAGCATGTCGTCGTTTACGATCAAGTTGTAGTCTCCAAATAAAACCTCTCCGATCAGAGTAAAGGAGGGTTTTATTTCTTCGCAGAGCTTCCGCAGACATCGCATGAAATTATGGTCCAGACTGTATGCAACATCTAGCCGTAAGCCGTCAATGTCAAATGTCTCGATCCAGAAACGCACACATTCTAACAGATAATCTACCACGGCCGGGTTTTGCAGGTTCAATTTGACCAGTTCAAAATGCCCCTCCCAACCTTCATACCAGAAACCGTCGTCATAGCAGCTGTTTCCGTCAAAGCTGATGTGAAACCAGTCTTTGTAGGGAGAATCCCACTTCTTTTCCAGTACATCCTGGAAAGCCCAAAAACCGCGGCCGGCATGGTTGAATACACCGTCCAACATGATTTTTATACTGTGTTTATGAAGCTCATCACAAACAGCTTTAAAATCTTCGTTTGTTCCAAGCCGGCAGTCAATTACTTTGAAATCTCGCGTGTCATAGCCATGGGTATCGGATTCAAAAATCGGATTTAAAATAACAGTGCCAACACCGAGGGTTTCAAGATAACTGCTCCATTCTGCGATTTTACGGATCCGCGGAACAGGAATTCCGTCATTGTGCACCGGAGCGCCGCAGAAGCCGATTGGATAAATCTGGTAAAAAGTTTCATTATAGGTTTGCATAAACATACCTGCTTTCATTATATTTTGACGATATAAATATACCATAAGTGGCAGGGAAAGCATAGCTTATAATTGTTTTGTGAGAGTGGAGAAGGTATACTGATAAATAAAATGAGTGAGGATTAGAGGGCGGGAGTATATTGTGTTATATTGGGTGGGTGAAATTCGAAGAAAAAGATATTGACATTCATAATACACTGTACTATACTATTTAAGCATGACAAAAGGAGAAACAGTATACACCAAAGCCCCGGAGTGTGCTGATTTCATATAAAAACAGGAATTGATAACCAAGATTAGAAAGAAAATTACAGGAGGAACATCCATGAAAACTTATATGGCTAACCCAGACAAGATTGAAAGAAAATGGTATGTGGT
>CAUWKK010000032.1:0-25582 GCA_963559385.1 uncultured Schaedlerella sp. | reverse complement strand
GCACGGTGATAGGAACGAAAGTGATGTAGATTCTTTGTATGTAGTTTTGAAGGTACATATAATATGTACATTAAGATATGGAATGAGAGAGAACAGTATCCGAAAGGGTATTGTTTTTTATTTTATAAGAAATTCACCTGAGTTTTCCTTCTCGAGTAGATGACTTTGTTTTAAAATCTTTAGAAGCTGTGGATATCTGTGGAACGTATTTTTTGAAAAATATATGGCAATATGTATAGTATCGACACTTTAGTGTTGCTGTGTTGTTGTATGGCATCAGTGATGTTTGTGGGTTGCGGTGGGACGGAAAATGCAAAGATTGCATTGGTACTGCCGGGAAGTATTGATGACCAAAGCTAGAATGCATCTAACTATGCAGGTGCAAAAGTTCTTAGGTGACTACCAGTGGGGAAATTTTGATGGATGGAAAAAACAAAAAGAGAGAGAAAAGGTTATAAAAATAAATTGTTGCAATACACTATATATTGTGTTAATATCTTAAATGAACACAATAAATAGTAAAGGGCGACAGGTTGAAGAAATATGAACAGAAATCAATCCATTTATGATCTCCCGAAAGCCGAAGGCCTTTGGGAGACTTTTTTAGATATTAGAAGAGATTTTCCGGAAGAGGAATATTCTTTGGAAAAGCTGGAGGAAAAATACCGGACATTCCATAAGCCGGGATTTTCTGAGGAGGAGCAGATGAAGATGTTAGTGAAAGCGGCGGTGGAACTGACAACACAGACAGCTCCTAAATGGGAAATGATCGCAGCAAGAATTCGTCTGAACGTATTTGAAAATGAACTGAGCATACAGCTTCAAAAACGTGGAATCACTTCTTTCTATGAGAAAATATGCTATTTGACAGAAGAAAAGCTGTATGGAGCTTACATTTTAGAAAATTATACAAAAGAAGAGATTACGGCATTTGAGAAATTGATGAGACAAGAACGGAATTACCTTTTTAATTACTCCGGATTGGAATTACTGCTGAATCGCTATGTGATTCGGGACCGGAAGGGGGTTCTGTTGGAGAACCCACAGGAGATGTTTCTTGGTATTGCCATGCATCTGGCAATGAAAGAAACCGGAGATCGTTCTGTGTGGGTGGAAAAATTTTATAATATGCTAAGTCGGCTTCAAGTGACGGTTGCAACGCCGACACTTGCCAATGCGAGAAAGCCTCATCATCAGCTTTCCTCTTGCTTTATCGATACGGTTCAGGACAGCCTTGTCGGAATCTATAAGAGTATTGATAATTTTGCGAAGGTCAGCAAGCTTGGCGGCGGTATGGGAATGTATTTTGGAAAAGTAAGGGCAAGCGGAAGTACGATCCGTGGATTCGAAGGGGCAGCGGGAGGTGTCATCCGTTGGATTCGTTTGGTCAATGATACGGCGGTAGCAGTGGATCAGCTTGGAGTAAGGCAAGGCGCAGCTGCGGTCTATCTTGATGTTTGGCATCGGGATCTTCCGGAATTTCTTAATCTTCGTACAAATAATGGGGATGACAGGATGAAAGCGCATGATATCTTTCCGGGAGTATGTTATCCGGACTATTTCTGGGAGCAGGCAAGAGACAATCTTGAAGGAATGTGGCATATGATGTGTCCGCATGAAATCTTGATGACGAAAGGATATGCGTTGGAAGATTTTTGGGGAGAAGAATGGAAGAAAAAGTATCTGGATTGTGTGGCAGATCCGAGGATTCAGAAGCGGGTGATCCCAATCAAAGATATTGTTCGCATGATCATTAAGAGTGCTGTGGAGACAGGAACACCGTTTACATTTAACAGAGATCATGTAAATCGGGCAAATCCCAATAGTCACAGAGGAATCATTTACTGCAGTAATCTTTGTACGGAAATTGCACAGAATATGAGGGAAATGGAAGTAACTGAGGAAAAGATTACTGAAATCAATGGAGAGCAGGTCGTTGTAACGGTGACAAAACCGGGAGAATTTGTTGTCTGCAATCTGGCAAGCCTGTCGCTTGGAAGGATTGATGTCAATAACCGGAAAGAGTTGGAGGAAATTACAAAAACAGCGGTGCGGGCACTTGACAATGTGATCGATCTGAATTTTTTCCCGGTACCATATGCAAAGATTAATAATGAGAAATACCGTCCGATCGGACTTGGAGTGAGCGGCTATCACCATATGCTGGCAAAAAACGGAATTCCATGGGAGAGTGAAGAGCATTTGGGATTTGCGGAGCGGGTATTTGCCGATATCCATTATGCGGCGGTGGAGGCAAGTTCAGAGCTTGCAGAGGAGAAAGGCTCCTATCTTTATTTTGAGGGAAGTAAGTGGCAGACAGGCGCATATTTTACAGAACGGAATTTGGAGGAGGAGCGTTGGAAACATTTGGCGGATCAGGTGAAAAAGAACGGAATGCGAAACGGATACCTTCTTGCAGTTGCGCCCACCGGAAGTACGAGTGTCATTGCCGGAACAACGGCAGGACTGGATCCGGTTATGAGCAGATACTTTCTGGAAGAGAAGAAGAGTGGTCTTCTTCCTCGTGTGGCTCCGGATCTTACAATGGATACCTTTTGGTATTATAAAAATGCACATTATATTGATCAGACGTGGTCCGTTCGTGCCTGTGGAGTGAGACAACGCCATATTGATCAGGCGCAGAGCATGAATCTTTATATTACAAATGAATATACGTTCAGAAAGGTATTGAATCTGTATCTGCTTGCTTGGGAAGAAGGCGTAAAGACAATTTATTATATCCGCTCTAAGAGTCTGGAGGTGGAAAATTGTGAGGTGTGTTCGGCATAAGAACAAGAGATCGAGAGAAAACAAAAAAGGAGAAAGGTGATCAAATGGCAGAACTGAAGAAAAAGCCGCTGTTTAATCCGGAGGGGGATGTGGAAGTACGCATGCGTCGGATCGTAGGGGGCAATACGACTAACTTAAATGATTTCAACAACATGAAATATGGGTGGGTGAGTGATTGGTATCGTCAGGCAATGAATAATTTCTGGATTCCGGAGGAAATCAATCTTGGTGTAGATGTCAGAGATTACCGCTTACTTCCGTCACCGGAGCGAAGAGCATATGATAAAATCCTATCATTTCTTGTGTTTTTAGATAGTATCCAGACCGCAAACCTGCCGAATATCAGTGAATATATTACAGCAAATGAGATAAATCTGTGCCTGTCGATCCAGGCATTTCAAGAGGCGGTACACAGCCAGAGCTACAGCTATATGCTCGATACGATCTGTGAACCGCAAGAGAGAAACGAGGTGCTGTATCAGTGGAAAGATGATCCGCATTTGTTGAGGCGGAATGAATTTATTGGCAACCTGTATAATGAATTTCAGCAAGAGAAAAGTCTGGATGCGTTTGTACGCACAATGATCGCGAATTATATTTTAGAGGGAATCTATTTTTACAGTGGATTCATGTTTTTTTACAATCTGGGCAGAAATCAGAAAATGCCGGGGTCCGTACAGGAAATCCGCTACATTAATCGGGACGAAAGTACACATTTATGGCTGTTTACCAATATTCTGAAAGAACTTCAAAAGGAGTTGCCGGAGCTGTTTACCGAGGAGAAAGAACTTCAATATCGCACAATGATACGTGAAGGATGCGAACAGGAGATTGCATGGGGGCATTATGTGATCGGAGATACGGTGAGCGGATTGAGCTGTGAGATGATTACAGATTATGTGAAGTATCTGGGAAATCTGCGGTGCGGAAATCTTGGATTTGATCCGGTTTATGAAGGATACGAGAAAGAGCCGGAGAGCATGAGGTGGGTCAGTCAGTTCTCCAATGCAAATATGATCAAAACAGATTTCTTCGAAGCGAAAAGTACTGCTTATGCAAAGAGCAGTGCGCTGGTGGATGATCTATAAGTAATATAAATGGACTGAAATGTATAAATAAGAACCTTTCAAAGCAAATCAGGTGAGTGCTTCTGATCTGCATGGAAGGTTCTTATATTTTTAGCCTTTCACTGTGAGGGGAAATATGAAAGGAGAGAATGTTTGTGCAAAATATATAAAATGGAGTTTAAAAAGAGCGCTTGGTTTATAAAAAATTGTCCATTTTGCCATATTTTGATATAATCAAGAAAAAGGGACATTTGTCCTTTCAATTCCGGATATTCTGGACGATAATAAGAAAAAGAGGAGGAAACTGCGATTCGATTTCAGCGGTTCCGCAGGTGATTGTTTTATGGATATATTCAATGAATTGCCCCAGAAGAAACGAGAGTATATGCAGCTTCTGTTTCAGAATTGTACAGAAGAAGTGAAGTATTACATGATGCTCCAAGAGGTTGATGCGGATACTACGTTGATCAAAGCCGGAGACAGATGCAGTAATATTTATATTATTTTATCCGGAAAGATGACAGGAATAGACTGGCCGATCAATGAGAGAGCATATTCTTTCAAGGATTTTGGACCGGGAGATTTCTTCGGAGAGATCGAATGTTTTGCTGATTTGACAAATTATCGGATCAGTGTAGTAACGGTAACGAAATGCAGAGTTTTGATCATTCCGGCGCCATATTATATGGAATGGATCCAAAGTGATGCGGAGGCATTGTATTCCAGAGCAAAGGTAAATATGAGAAGGCTGATCACACAGACAACGGATGCGAGACGATATTTGTTTTTGGAGGCGAAAGAAAGATTGGTCTTATATCTTGTTCGCAAATATGAACAGAAACAATTTGTCGGTAAAGCAGTAGAGTTGAATCTGAGTCAGACGAGGAATCAGCTTGCCGAGGAGATCGGATTTTCCACGAAGACATTGAACCGGAATGTAAAAATATTGGAAGAGATGGGATTTATCCGAATGAATAAAGGGAAGATATCGATTACGGAAGAGGCTTATTGCCGGATGAAAAAATATATGGATCAACATATATACGGAGAAATATAAAGAAATGGAGGAAAAAAAGATGTATGTAGGAAAGAAAGTGACTCGTGTCGATGCTCATGATAAGGTGATCGGACGTACAAAGTACACGGATGATCTATGTGATAAGAGTGCATATATTGCGAGAATATTGCATTCTACAATTGCACATGGAAAGGTGGTTTCCATTGATACTTCAGAGGCGGCGAAAATTCCGGGAGTTGTAAAGATCTTGACATGCTTTGATCTGGGGGAGAAGCACTATTTTCCGACAGCGGGACATCCGTGGTCTACAGATCCGAGTCATCAGGATGTGGCGGACAGACTGCTTTTGACTGATGAGGTCAGATTTTATGGAGACGATATCGCTGCGGTTGTAGCGGAAGATGAAGTGGCTGCCGCACAGGCATTACGTGCAATCAAGGTAGAGTATGAGGAATATCCGTTTGTGTTGGATGTACAGGAGGCAATGAAGGACGGAGCTCCGCAGCTACATGAAAAGTTCCCGAACAACATTTTGAAGCATACAACGATCAACAAGGGAAATTATGAAGAGGCGATCAAAGAACCGGGACTGACAAAGGTAGAGGGCTGGTATGAGACGCCGGTCGTTCAGCATTGCCACATTGAGAACTTTATTTGTACGGCCGAAATGGAAGGCGACAGAATTACAGTTGTTGCATCCACACAGATTCCGCATATTGTACGCAGAGTTGTCGGTCAGGCATTGGGAATCGACTGGGGGAAAGTCCGTATCATCAAGCCGTATATCGGCGGTGGTTTTGGCAATAAGCAGGATGTCTTATATGAACCCTTGTGTGCATGGCTTTGCACGCAGGTAGGCGGACATCTTGTGAAATTGGATGTTCCGAGAGAAGAAACCTTTGTAAGTAACCGTACCCGTCATTCAATCCGCAGTCATATTATTTCGTGGGTACGTCCGGACGGAACCTTTGCGGCAAGGAAATTAGAGGCGTTTTCAGATCAGGGGGCCTATGCATCTCACGGTCACAGTATTGTGGCAAAGGGAGCAGGAGCTTTTCCACAGCTATATCCTTGCGACAATGTAGAGGTGGACGCATATACAGTATTTACAAATAAGCCGGTTGCCGGAGCGATGCGCGGATATGGTATTCCGCAGGCGATGTGGGCAGTAGAAAGTCATACAGAAGATATTATTATGAAAATGGGATTTGACCCGATTGCTTTCAGACGTCAGAATTTGATGCCGGTGGGGTATACAGATCCGTTTTCTAAAAATGAATTATATTCGGATACATTTAATCAATGTCTGGATAAGGCAATGGCAGAGATTGATTATGACAGAAAATATAAAGAGTATCGGAATCAGACCGGAGATATCCGTAGAGGGATTGGTGCAGCTGTATTCTGGTATAACACTGCAGTATGGCCGATTTCACTGGAGACTTCATCCTGTCGTATGGTGTTGAATCAAGACGGATCACTGCAGGTACAGCTTGGTGAAACGGAAATCGGACAGGGGGCAGACACTGCATATGCACAGATGACGGCAGATGTGCTCGGAGTGTCAATGGAAAAGGTACATATCGTGTCCTGCCAGGATACGGATATTACACCGTTTGGAACAGGAGCGTATGCATCCAGACAGACCTATACGGCGGGATTTTCTATTCGGCAGACGGGAATGCTGTTGAAAGAGCGTATCCTGGAATATGCACATGAACTGACCAGAATGCCGGCATACAATTTAGACATCATTGACGGCAATATTGTCCGTGTAACGGACGGAAGAGAAATGATGACGTTGGGAGAATTGGCAACAGAAGCGTTGTACAGCTTGACCAACAGTAAGCATCTGACGGCAGAAAGTACTGCGCAGATCAAATCAAACGCATATTCTTTCGGATGTACGATTGCAGAGGTAGAGGTTGATATTCCGATGTGTAAGGTAAAATTGCTCAATATTGTGAATGCCCATGATGCAGGTAAGCTGATCAATCCTGCTCTGGCAGAGGCGCAGGTTCACGGCGGTATGAGTATGGGAATCGGATTTGGATTGTCGGAGAAATTGATGTTCGATGAGAAGACAGGAAGAGTATTGAATAATAATCTTTTGGATTATAAGCTGTCGACCTTTATGGATCATCCGAGACTAAAAGCGGTGTTTGCGGAAAATGAAGAGCCGACGAGTGCTTTTGGAACAAAAGCTTTGGGAGAACCGCCGACATGTTCGATTGCGCCGGCAATTCGAAATGCAGTTTATCAGGCAACAGGAGTTGGTGTGAATGAGGCGCCTGTCAATCCACATAATCTGTTTCAAAGATTTGTGGAAGAGGGGATGTTTTAAGAAAAAGGATGTTAGGGCGAGAGCATTGAACAGTTAGGAGGATTACAGTATGTATGATATAAAAGCACTATATGAGGCAGAGAGTATAGAGCATGCGATTTCACTTCTCAAGGAGCATCCGGAAGCGCAGATCATTGCAGGAGGAAGTGATGTACTGGTACAGATGCGGGAAGGAAAACGCGCAGGCAAGGAATTGGTCAGCATTTATATGATCGATGAAATGCGCGGGGTGAGTTATGAAGCGGACGGAGCAATCCGTATCGGTTCATTGACAAGCTTCTCTCATATCACAAAAGATCCGATCATTCAGAAACATGTGAACGTGCTTGGTGAGGCGGTAGACATGGTAGGCGGACCGCAGATTCGTAATATCGGAACAATCGGAGGAAATACCTGCAACGGTGTAACTTCCGCGGATTCTGCATCTACATTGCATGCATGGGATGCAATTATAGAAATTACCGGGCCGGAGGGCATTCGCAGAATTCCGATCCACGATTTTTATATCAAAGCCGGAGTGGTAGACCTGAAACCGGCAGAATTGCAGACAGCGATCATTATCCCGAAAGAAGCCTATGAGGGATATTTTGGACACTATATCAAATATGCGATGAGAAATGCTATGGATATTGCAACAACGGGCTGTTCTGTGAATGTGAAATTGTCAGAGGATAAGAAGACGATCGAAGATGCGAGAATTGCATATGGAGTTGCGGGACCGGTACCGATGCGGGCGCCGTCTGCGGAAAGGGCTGCAAAAGGAAAGCCGGTAAGCAAGGAAACCGTAAAAGCATTTGCACAGGCTGTATTAGAAGATATCAATCCACGTGACAGTTGGAGAGCATCCAAAGCCTTCCGTCAGCATATAGCGGTTGTTTTGGCAGAACGTGCGTTGAAAGAGTCCATTCGTCTTGCAGGAGGTGAAATCGATGAGTAATCAGTATAAATTAGTAAGCTGTACCATCAATGGGAAAAAAGTAGAGAAAATGGTCGATGTACGTGCATCCCTTACAGATATGCTTCGTGACGATTATCGTCTGACAAGTGTAAAAAAGGGCTGTGAAGTCGGAGAATGCGGAGCGTGCAATGTAATTATCGACGGGGAATGCTTTAATTCCTGTATTTATCTGGCAGTCTGGGCAGAGGGAAAAGAGATCCTTACGCTGGAAGGTCTAGCAGGATCGAACGGAGAAATCTCTGATATCCAGCAGGCATTTATCGATGAGGCGGCAGTACAGTGCGGTTTCTGTACACCGGGATTTATTATGAGTGCAATGGAAATCATGGAGGCAAAAAAAGAATTTTCCGATGATGAGATACGTAAATTGTTATCCGGTCATCTGTGCAGATGTACAGGATATGAGAATATCTTCCGTGCAGTGAAGAAGACGATGCTTCGCAGACTGGGGAAGAATGCAGAGGCAGACGCAGTTTCATAAAGGTATGAGGTGAAAAAACACAGGGAGGCTCCTGTGAGTGCGGATAACATAAAAGTCATTATCTCATAATTGAGTGGGTCATAAGAAGGGACAGCGCCGGGGGTGGGCGCTGTCCTTTCGCATGATAAAATATGAGATTTTTTCATAAATTCATCTTTGCAGGCAGAAAGTAATGTAAAATGCGGAACTGTTGACAGGACGAATAAATAGTGCTACTATTACTTTAGTAATACAAAGCATATAGGAAAGGAAAATAGTGAACAGTTCAGAGAAAGAAGGTGTTCAAACTGAATGAGAAATACGAAACGCAGATGAAAAAAGGTGTTTTGGATATGCTGGTGCTGAATCTCCTGTCCGGTCAGGAAATGTACGGATATCAGATCATCAGCGAACTGGCGGATTTAAGTGACCGGAGATTTCTTTTAAAAGAAGGAACCCTGTATCCGATCTTGTATCGGTTGGAGGATGACGGTCAGATCGAGAGCCGTTGGAGCGAAGCGGAAGGAAAGCGAGTGGCGCGGAAATATTATTCCATAACAGAAAACGGAAAACAAACCTTGTCTGAGATCCGGACACTATGGAATGAAATCAGCAGCAGAGTAAACAAGATTATGGAGGACTAAAGTATGAAAGAGAAATATATCAAACAGATCATGAAACAACTGACCTGTTCCAAACAGAGAAAGAAAGAAATCAGAAAACAGTTGAATGCAGATATTGAGGATGCACTCAGCGCAGGGGAGGCTTTTGAAAAGGTCCGCGTCAGAATGGGCGAACCGAATGAAATTGCAAATAGCCTGAATCAGGATTTTTCGGAGGAAGAGAAGAAAAAATATAAAAGAGAACGCAGAACAAGGCGGATATTACAGATACTGCTTGTGATCGCGATCCTGATTCCGATCTTCTGGTGGGTGATCCCGAAGAATACGTGGCTCAAGGACAGTAAGATTTTTGATGAAAAGGTTGTACAGGAACAGGCGGAAACAGCAATCGCGCTTTTAGATGCAGGAGATTATGAAGGACTGAAAGCGATGTCTGATGCGAAAATGGCAGAACTTTTGAATGAAGAAGAAATGGAAAAGGCAAAGGATCAATTGGGAGAAGACTGGGGATCGTTTCAGAATTTCGGTTCATGGTATTTAATGGAGACCACACAGGGAGGAATACATATGGCGGTTGCACAGATGAATGCGTCCTATGAGAATACAAGTGTGACTTATACGGTTACCTTTGACGAAAATATGAAAATGAATGGATTGTGGATGAAATAAAAATGGAGAGGTCATGATATGGATTGGCTGATGTTTGTGATCATAGGATTTTGTAATATCCTGACTGTTCTGATCTGTCGTTATGCATATCATATTAATGATGAATATAAGAACGGGATGCTTCTCGGGGTACATATCCCGATATGGGCGGTATACCGGAAGGACGTACAGGCAGTCAGCATAAAAAGTAAAAGGCAGTGGAATCAATACCATTGGTGGAATCTGGCGATCAGTATCGCAGTCTGCCTGTTGGGGTTCGTGTCTACAGAGATTTCTGTTATTGCGTGGATTGTATGGATGACATTATATATCATCGGCTGTTGGCTGCTGCTCGTGAAAATATACCGGACGATGTATCGCCTCAAAGTGGAAAATAACTGGTATGATGAGCAGACAAGAAAAATCCGCATCAAAACAAACGTAAAAAGCGCGGAACAAACGGGGCAGCAGGAAACAGAAATCGTAGATGACGACGTCTACTGGCTGAACGGCTGGTACAGTAACCCAAATGATAAACGAACGTTGGTGGAGAGTAAGTTCTGTAACGCCAATATGGAATTCAATCTGGGAAAACCGGGAGTAAAAGTATTGGTTGGCGCTTTGTTTGCCGTGACAATCGCAGTGATTATTTGGTGTATCTGTCTGTTGGTTCCGTTGATTCTCAAGGGGTAAAAAAGAGTGGTGTGGAAAAGACTGAAAAACGGCAAAATGTATTGCTGTTGCTCAGTCTTTTTTTGTTGCAAAAGATTGGTGAAAGAATGCGGCAGAAAAGGATTGACAATATCGAGTATCGATATTACAATAAAGGTAGAAAAAATATCGATACTCGATATGAAGAATTGATAAGACATAAAAATCAAAGGGGAAACAAAAAGGCATTATCAGCTATATAGAATCGAGGTGAGTTTTATGAAGACAAGGAAACGAAGCTTGAAATATTTTCACTATCGGGAATGCGATGCATTTGCAGAGTATCTTCATCAGCAGTCGTTGAAGGGGTGGCATTTCAAAGAGTGGCGGCTGGGGCTAGTCTTTGAACAGGGAGAACCGGAGGACATTGAATATACTGTTGAAGTATTTCCGAAGGGATCGGAACAGGATCTGCGGCCGGGAGAGGACACCAAGGAGTATGCAGAATACTGTGAGGCAGCAGGATGGAAGTTAGTGGATGCACATGGGAAATTCTGTATTTTCCGGAAACTGCGAAAGGATGCAGTGCCGATCGTAGAGTCGGAAGAGCGGTTTGAGAATATTCGGAAGGCAGAACTTGCGTGGTGGGGGAATCGTTCTCTGATGGCAATTCTTCTTGCTCCAATCTATTTTTTTGAATTTTGGAAGTTAAATTTTGAAGTATGGATATTCACGGATGTGATGCTGTTATTTCTAGCCTTATTTCTGATATTGGCAATCGGGGCGATTTGCGAGGGGATTCAGTTGGCCGTATGGTGCAAAGGAAAACGACGGAAGCTGGCAAAAGGAGAGAGAATCCATTATGGGAACTGCGGTACAGTGGGAATCAGAAGGATTATTTTCAGTATCGCAATGCTCGGATTTGCGATCATTGGAATAGAGCAGCAATCGTGGGTGGCGATCAGTCTTGTGGTTACAATCGCATTATTGGGAATGGTATCCGGAATTGTATCGATCTGGCGGCCGCTGTCAACAGAAAATACGATTTTTACACTGATTGCAGTTTTGGGTATTTTTATTGTGATGATGGGGGTGACATTTTCCCATTTCAATCAGGAACAACCGATACAGGAAATCTCGGATAACCATGTAGTGGAAGAACGGATGGCGGGCATATTTGGAAAAGGAGAATGGGGAGTTATTACATGGCCATATGAAGTTTTGGATTACAAGCTGTATCATAGTCCGCATACATGGATTACAGATGAAATCTGGAGACAGGAGTACGATTATTTGAAAGAGGGAAGAGACTGCAAGGAAATCTGGGATGCAGAGGCAGCATATGTGATCGGAGATTCGGGATTCTATTGGTATTGTATCAGGTTTGCGGAGGATGTGGTAACACTTCATGTGGATGCAGAACAGGAGCTGGATGCGGAAGAAATCCTGAAATTGAAAGAGCAATTACAAATTCCTTAAGTAGAAAGTAAAGGGGTGGTCAATATGAGACGGAGAAAATATAGTTTTCGCCATTTTCAATATCGGGAATGTGATGCGTTTGCAAGATATCTGGAAAAACAGGCGGCAAAAGGGTGGCATTTGAAGGATTGGCGGTTCGGGTTGTTTTTTGAAAAAGGAGAACCGAAAAAGGTAAAATATGCGGTGGAAGTATTTCCGAAAGGGGACGAGCGTGCCAGCCGGCCGGAACAGGACGCCGAAGAGTTTGCGGAATACTGTCAGGCAGCAGGATGGGAGCTTGTGGACGGACGACGGAAATTCTGTATCTTCCGTGCAATCCGCAGTGATGCGATCCCGATCGCAACACCCGAAGAACGGTATGAGAATATCTGCAAGTCAGAGAGAGAACATCTGTGGATGCCTGTTTTGTTTGTTTTTCTGGCGTTATTTATCGTAAAACTTATGCAGGGAAGGACGTATCGTTATGCATTCGAGTATTCTCAATTATTTCTCATACTGTTTATGGTACTGATGGCAGTTTGTTCTGCGGCAGACGGAGCAGCAACACTTTTCTGGCGTTGGAAGAAAAAGCGTCAGCTTGATGCCGGAGAAATACCTTGCTATGGAAGAACATTTGGCATATCCTATGAGTGGTATGTATATATCATGCTGCCGGGACTGATGGGGATTCAAGTGGCAGAGGCGGCACAGATAGGAGGCGCAGAGGTTTTCAGTGCGGTGGTGCCCTACTCGGGAGTGATCCTGATCGGAATTGTAGGATTCATATCGGCTGTTTTTCGTCCGTCTGTGAATCGGAGAATATGGATACAGGGGGGATTGGCAGTGATGCTGATTTTTGCATTTTTCTGTATTGCGGGGATTCTTGTTATGAGAGAAGAGCCTGAACCGGTATCGGAGACATATGCGCCTTTGAAACAGGAGGATTTTAAAGACGTTACCGGAGAACCTTATATTTACAGAGAAGAGAAAGAAACATTTCTCGGAAAGAAATACGAATATTATATCAGCTATGGAAATGATGAAGTGAGGACCGATCAGATGCGGTATGAAGGATATGAGAGTCCATATGCATGGGTGATCGAACGTCTCTGGGAGACGAGAGAAAAGTGGGATTCTATATTCCTGCCGGGAACGCCGAATAACAGGGCTGTGTCAGAAAAAATCGACAGTAAAGAACTGTGGGGAGCCGAGGCGGCGTGGATGTATCAGATCGGAGAACCGAGTGTTGAGAATTATTGTTATGAGCTACGATATCCGAATGAAGTGGTGATTCTCCATACAATGGAAGAACTGGATGCGGAAGCGATTCAGATTGTGCGGGAGAAGCTGGGATTGCGATAAGGCGATACGGAGTTATAATTCGGCAGAGTGTGATGCTAAAAGTTTAAGAAAGCATGCGTTTTATCATTGCATGCTATGATTTTTGGGGAGGAGGATTTACAGATGGCAAGAGAACAATTTCAGACACTGACGGAGCCGATGTACTACATTCTCCTTGCTCTGACGGAGGAATGCTGCGGTGTGGATATCATGGACAAGGTGGACAGCTTGTCTGCCGGACGAGTAAAGGTTGGGCCGGGAACATTGTATGCTATGCTTTCTAAATTTGAAGATAATGAGATTATCAAGCGTACGAAAGAAGAAGGCAGACGGAAGTGGTATCGGATAACAGACACCGGACTTAAAATGCTGATGCAGGAGTATGAAAGGCTACAAATCATGGTAGAGGATGGAAGGAGGTACTTTTTGAAGGAGATGTAATAGATAGAACAACTGGAAGCAGAAGAAGACAATGTGAACATAAAGGGACTGAATGGTCTTGTTTCAGGAGTAGAAAGAGAGAGGTTTTAGGAGAAGCGACAGACTTCTCCTTTTTTTGCGTTTCTTTTGTGATAGAGTGAGTGGGTGTACAAGATGAAAACGGCGTGATCGTGAGGAAACGGAACAGTCACGAAAGAATGTGTGAATGCAGAAAACATTGTGTAATCTGAAAGAAGAGGAATGACGGAGTGTAAGAAAAGGAGAAGACAAAACTATGAGGAATAAGAAGTGGATCGTGGCAGCAGTATTAATAGGCGTGTGTCTGGTAGTTGGCGGATGCAGTAGATTTGATGCGGCAGCGTATACGCAGGCGGTACTGGACGCAGTTTATAAGAATCAGACAGAGAGCTACAGAGAACTGACAGAGGTATCGAAGGAAGAAGCAGAAGCCTTTTTTCAGAACAGTCTGAATGCTACAATGGAAGCATTTAAGTCAGAAAAGCTTTCAGAAGAGCTGGAGAGAAATTACCGGAATTTGTTTGAATCAATCATGCAGCAAGTAAAGTATACGGTAGGAGAAAGCAAAAAAGAAAAGGATGGCAGCTATGCGGTCAAGGTATCGGTGGAGCCGGTAACACTTTTTGACGATACGTATCAGTTGTTTCAGCAGAAAGCGGAGGAATATGCAGCAGGAGTTACAGAGACAGTGATGAAAGGGGCGGCAATGCCGACGGATGAAGAGATACAGGAGCAGGTGTACAAGCTCTATTATGAAATACTGAAGGCGGAACTGGATGCAGGGACAAAGTACGGAGCGCCGCAGAAGATAACACTGCGGGTTGAGAAGCTTGCGGATGGAGATTATAAAATCAACAGAGAAGATCTGAAGATACTGGAAGAAATGCTGATCTCAAGGAAAGTGATGTCACAGGAGAAATCGTAGATATCGGTCGGCAGGAACATTTCATGGCTATATTTCGGCTGGGGTAAATATGTGTAACTTTCTTGACAATCCACCTGTGTCAATGGTATTCTTTGTATGGAAAATGATAGTAATAATATAGAGAATAAATCAAAGAAAAGGAACGTGAATAAAAGTGGCTATTTTTAAAGGTGCAGGTGTGGCGATTATAACACCTATGAAAGAGAATCTGGAAGTAAATTATGAGAAGTTGGATGAGATTCTGGAGGAGCAGATAGGCGGACAGACAGACGCTGTTATCATTTGCGGTACGACCGGAGAGTCTGCGACGATGTCGGAAGAAGAGCATATGAAAGTGATCCGTTTCACGATTGAACGTGTAAATCATCGGATTCCTGTAATTGCAGGAACGGGCTCTAATTGTACGGCAACAGCAGTTCAGATGTCAAAGGAAGCAGCGAATGCAGGCGCAGACGGAATTCTTTTGGTAACACCTTATTACAATAAGGCAACGCAGAACGGACTGATCGCACATTACACGAAGATTGCAGAGGAGGCAAAGGTTCCGGCAATCCTTTACAACGTGCCAAGTCGTACCGGATGTGCTTTGCAGCCGGAAACGGTAGCCAGATTGGTAAAGGAATCGGAATATATTACAGGCATCAAAGAGGCGTCAGGGGATATCAGCACGGTGGCAAAGATCATGCACTTGTGTGACGGAAATATCGATATGTATTCCGGTAACGATGATCAAGTCGTACCCCTGTTGGCTCTCGGCGGAATCGGTGTGATTTCCGTATTGTCTAATATTGCGCCGACTTATGTACATGACATGGTATATAAATATTTAAGCGGCGATACAGAGGGAAGTCGTGAGATGCAGTTAAAGGCATTGCCTCTGTGTGATGCATTGTTCTGCGAGGTGAATCCGATTCCGGTAAAGGCGGCGATGAATCTGCTCGGTAAAGAGTGTGGACCGCTCAGAGCGCCTTTGACTGAGATTGAGCCTCAGCATGAGGCGGTGCTGAAGAAAGCAATGCAGGAATTCGGCCTTTTGTAAAAAGTGAATGTGAAGTGAATACAATTTGCTGAAAAAATTTCTTGACAAAAGGTATGCATATGGATATAATAAATGAGTGTCCGATGACACTGTAGGGGATTGGTCAAATGGTATGATAGGGGTCTCCAAAACCTTTGGTGGGAGTTCGATTCTCTCATCCCCTGCTAAGAGCAAAGAACTTAAAAGCCTTGAATTTGTGGGCTTTGAGTTCTTTTTTTGTTTGTTTAGCATGGGCGTAATCTAACCGGTGCAAATACGTAAAGTGCTCTGATAGCGGGAAACTTACGAGGCGCAGCCATACCTGGTAAATCAGAAATAGAGACTCCGTTAATCATTGCCAATCTACTCCATCATTTGCGCCTGCTTCTAAAATATATACATGATTGATATTATAATAAGTACTGTGCTAACTATAAACGGAATAAAAGCAGATCCATATTTAGGTAACATCTAAGACATAAAAGACCATGTTTTCAAATAAGGCTTGACTATACAGTAACTGTAAAGAGTATGCTGTAAAAGATGAAAGAAGAGTATAAAGAGAGGACTTCTAAATGAAAAACGATAGTATTTATTTGAAACCAATTACATTAAAGAATATTATGAAATTTGCATTGCCAACCATTGCGATGTCGCTGTTTATGTCTTTTTATACCATGGTAGATGGATTGTTTGTTTCCAACTTGATTGGAACAAATGCTCTCTCGGCAGTGAATCTTTCTGCACCGATCATTTCGCTCGTAACAGCAATTTCAACGATGTTGGCTACGGGTGGAAGTGCTGTGATCATGAAAAAAATGGGAGAAAAGAAAGAGGAAGAGGCAAGACAGAATTTCACTTTTTTAATCATTGTAAATATCATTGTAGGTTTGATTATGTGGGGAATTGGATATTTATGTATGAATCTTATTTTTTCAAATATGAATGTATCACAATCAGTGCTGGTTCATTCCGGAGAATATTTGGGTTGTTATTTAATTTTTACCATTCCAATTTTGTTGATGAATAATTTTTCATTGTATCTCATTGCGTCTGGAAAATCTACAATTTCATTTATCTGTTCAGTCGCAGGTGGAATTGTAAATATTGTATTAGATTATGTGTTTATACAGATTTTTCATATGGGAACTAGTGGGGCTGCAATTGCTACAGGATTGGGATATTCTGTAACAGCTGTGGTAGGATTTATTGTGTTCTGCAATAAGAAAAATCTTTTACACTTTACGAAACCAAAAGTTTCTTTTTCTGTATTAGGAAAAGCAATCTCAAATGGATGCTCTGAAATGGCAACTGCACTTGTAACAGGAATTACTACCTTGCTATTTAACTGGACCATGTTAAATTACGTAGGTGAGAGCGGAGTGGCAGCCATTACGATCATTATGTACGTGTTGATGTTTGTTAGTTCCTTGTTTAGTGGATACATCTATGGTGTAGCTCCACTCATTAGCTTTTACTATGGAGAGCAAAATCAACTGAAACTAAAGATGCTGATTCGAAAGAGTCTAAAGATTATTGCCGTAATTTCTGTGATTTCATTAGTGATTTCACTCACAATCACAGAACCATTGGTAGGAATCTTTGCTCGACCCGAAGATCCGGTATATTCTCTTGCAGTAACAGGAAATCGAATATGTAGTATTGCACTGTTATTTATCGGATTTAATATTTTTTCGAGTGGTATGTTTACTGCATTAAATAATGGTATCGTTTCTGCAATTTTAGCATTTTCAAGATCTTTTGTATTTATGGTGGTTTGTTTAATTGGATTACCAATCCTATTTGGGGTGACAGGAATCTGGGTTGCTACACCGGCAGCTGAATGTATGGCGCTTTTATTAGCTGCTGTTTTGTTTAAATGCTATCAGAAAAAATATAAATATTAGGATACATGATAACAAAAGAACTAACGGAAAAACGGAAACAATTTATCATTCCTTTTATTGAGCAAACAATACAAACTTTCTTTTGTTGCCAGCATATTTTTTTAATGTTATGATATGCTTGGAAAATGTGTATCGGTAATTTATTTCGTGCAGGTTAAACTGCCTGCTGTTGAAAATGTAAAAATGCATAAGATAAAAAAGGAGGATTGTCTTGCTTACGATTCAAAATTATGTAAAAGCGAAAACAATAGAAGAGGCGTATGAGTTGAATCAGGCTAGAAATAGCCGTGTAATGGGTGGTATGATGTGGCTGCGTCTGAGCAACGCCAATGTCAAGACTATGATTGATCTGTCCGGATTGGGACTTGATCAAATCGAAGAGACAGAGCATGTGATTAAGATCGGTGCCATGTGCACCTTACGTCAAATAGAAAAAAGTGAAGAGATCAAAGCATATTGCGGAGAGGCACTTGCGGAGGCTGTGCGCCATATTGTAGGCGTTCAGTTTCGGAATCAGGCGACGGTCGGCGGGAGTATTTTCGGGAGATATGGTTTTTCTGATGTGTTGACCTGTTTGCTGGCGATGGACACCTTTGTGGAACTGTATGACGGCGGCACGATCCGGCTTAGGGAATTTATCGAGCGGAAGAAAAATAAAGATATTCTTTTATCTGTGATCATCAGAAAGAATCCGAGAAAGGTGCGTTACTTATCTGTTCGGCAGACAAAGACCGATTTTCCGGTGCTGACCTGTGCGGTGGTAACCGGAAAGGTGCACGGAAAAGAGTGCTGGTATTTCTCGATCGGGGCGAGACCGATGCATGCGGCTCTCCTTGAAAAAGAGTGGGAAGTTCCGGTAGATGCATCAAGGGAACAGCTTGCAGCCTACGCAAAAGAAGTTGCAGATTATTTCAGATATGGCTCTAATATGAGAGGAAGTTCAAAGTATCGGAAACATTTGGCACAGGTTCTTGTGGAGCGCGCAATGGAATCAATTCTTACGGAGGGACGATAGATGGAAATACAGTTTCGATTGAATGGAAAGCAGGTAAAAACAGAAGTTTCCGGAGACAGTATTCTTCTGGAGGTTCTTCGTGAGCTTGGCTGTGTCAGTGTTAAATGTGGGTGTGAGACAACAAACTGCGGACTTTGCACGGTGTGGATCAACAATAAAACACGTCTGTCCTGTTCTGTTTTGGCGGCAAGTGTAGACGGACAGGAAGTGACGACACTGGAGGGGCTTCAAGAAGAGGCGGCAGAATTCGGAAGATTTTTGGCAGAGGAGGGGGCGGAACAGTGTGGATTCTGCTCCCCCGGATTTATTATGAGCGTATTGGCAATGGTGCGTGAGTTGGATGATCCGACTGTCGAGGAGATGAAAGAATATCTGGCAGGCAATCTCTGCCGCTGTACCGGATATATGGGACAGCTCCGTGCGATCCGGAAATATATGAAAGCAAAGCGGATGCAGTTTCAAACAGCAGGAGAGGAGGCGCGGGCATGAAATATGTGAATCGTGGAATACCGAAAGTAGATTATGAAGCATTGGTAACCGGAAAGGCAGTTTATGTCAACGATTTGGCGCCTACGGATTGTCTGGTTGTAAAGGTTTTGAGAAGTCCACATGCGCATGCGCTGATAGAGGAAATTAATTTGAACCGTGCCAAAGCAGTGCCGGGGATTGAAGCGATTTTTACATATAAGGATTGTCCGGATAAGCGATTTACTCTTGCGGGACAGACATATCCGGAGCCGAGCCCCTATGACCGTTTGATCTTAGACCGTAGAGTACGGTTTGTAGGAGATCCGGTGGCGATTGTGGCAGGGGAAACGGAAGAGGCGGTCAAAAAAGCGCTGAAACTGATCAAAGTCAAATATGAAGTTTTAGAACCGATATTGGATTTTCGTCAGGCGAAGGATCATAAAATTCTCGTACATCCGGAGGACAGCTGGAAGAGTCTTGTTCCGGTAGGCGCGGATAACCGGAGAAATCTCTGCGCTCATGAAGAATGTGGGGAGGGCGACGTAGAAGCAGTTCTATCGGGCTGTGATTATGTGGTGGATGAAGTTTATCATACAAAGGCAAATCAGCAGGCAATGATGGAAACGTTCCGGGCATACTCTTATAAAGATACTTACGGAAGGCTGAACATTGTCTCTTCTACACAGGTTCCGTTCCATGTAAGGAGAGTGATGGCAACGGCATTGGATATTCCGAAATCGAAGGTGCGCGTTATCAAACCTCGGATCGGCGGCGGCTTCGGAGCTAAGCAGACGGCTGTTATGGAGATGTATCCGGCATTTGTCACATGGATGACAGGAAAACCGGCGAAAATGATATTTACAAGAGAAGAGTCTATGATCGCATCTTCTCCGCGGCATGAAATGGAGCTGCGTGTACGTATCGGTGCAGATAAAGACGGGATCATCAAAGCTTTGGATGTATATACTTTGTCGAATACAGGTGCATTCGGAGAACACGGACCGACAACAGTCGGCTTGTCAGGTCACAAATCCATTCCGCTGTATGGGAAGGCGGAGGCGTTTCGATTTGTATATGACGTTGTTTATACGAATACGATGTCTGCCGGAGCATATCGCGGATATGGCGCTACACAAGGGTGTTTTGCAGTAGAGTCTGCGGTAACGGAGCTGGCCGAAAAGATCGGAATAGATCCGGTGAAGCTGCGGGAAATGAATCTGGTAAGGGAAGGTCAGATCATGCCGGCTTATTATAATGAAAAGAATAACAGTTGTGCGCTAGATCGCTGTCTTGAAAGAGCGAAAGAAATGATCGGCTGGGATGAGAAATATCCGGTAAAAGACTGCGGAAACGGAAAAGTACGAGGCTTGGGCATGGCAATGTCTATGCAGGAATCGGGAATTTCTGCATTGGATACGGCATCGGTGTCTATCAAGGTCAATGATGACGGGTTCTATACATTGATGATCGGGGCAACAGATATGGGAACAGGCTGTGATACAATTTTGAGCCAAATGGCAGCAGAATGTCTGGACTGCAGCATGGACGAGATCATCGTACATGGTGTTGATACAGATGTTTCTCCGTATGATTGCGGTTCGTATGCATCCAGTACGACGTATGTGACCGGAATGGCAGTGATGAAAACCTGCGAGACGCTCCGTATGAAAATTTGTGAAAAGGGTGCGAAGTATTTGAATTGTGCCGTTGAAGATGTAGAGTTTGACGGAGAAAAGGTAACGAATTTAAAGACAGGGGAGTGTATTACCCGCGCAGAGATCGGAAATAATGTAATGTGCAACAACGAGGATGCGTTGAGTGCAAGCGAGGCACATTCTTCACCGGTTTCTCCACCGCCGTTTATGGTTGGCATGGCAGAGGTAGAAGTAGATAAGGAAACCGGAGAAGTAGAACTTCTGGATTATGTGGCAGTGGTAGACTGCGGAACTCCGGTAAATCCGAATCTGGCAAGAGTTCAGACAGAGGGCGGCATTGCGCAGGGGATTGGAATGGCACTTTATGAGGATGTCGTTTACAATGCGAAGGGCAAAAACTACAGCAATTCCTTCATGCAGTATAAGATTCCCACTCGTCTAGATGTGGGTACGATCCGGGTAGATTTTAAGAGCAGCTATGAGCCGACAGGACCGTTTGGTGCGAAGTCTATCGGAGAAATCGTGATCAATACTCCGTCGCCTGCGATTGCAAATGCGGTCAGCAATGCGGCCGGAGTGAGAATACGAGAATTGCCGATCACCGCAGAGAAGATCTTCTGGGGAATGCAGAAGAATAGCAGATAAAGAAGAAAAAGGAAAGCGGAGCAGTTCACTCTTAGCGGTGACGCTCCGTTTTTTGGTACGCAAGTCTGTCAGTTCCGTCATCCACATATATCACACCGCAGTATGAAAAACCGTTTCGATCAAGTAAATGCTGCATGATCTTATTATTTCTGTGGGTGTCGATTTTTAAGTTACCACATTGGGAAAGTGCCCAGTCAAGACAGAAAGAGGCTGTGCCTTTCATGCTGCGGTCTGATGTGATGCGATGAACGACACCGTAAGGAGCGTTATTAAGCCATTGTCCTTCATAAATCTTGGCATAGGTATCATCTTTACCAATGCGGAAATAGAAAGTAGCAATGATTTTTTCATTTTCCTCGCAGACATAGCTGTAACCGTCTGTGATATCCTGTTCCAACATGGCTGCCGGGGGATAGGTTGTCCCCCATTGAGTCGGATTGCCGGTGTGTGCCATAAAGCTGCGGGCTTTTTCGTATAGCGCCAGTATACTATCCATATCTTCAAAAGTAGTCTTTCGTATCTTCATTTGTAATCTCCTTGAATCTTTTTCTGAATCATACCATATTTTGTATTATAGTTGCAAGGTAAATACTATATATCATGAAAGCAGATAGAAAATCATAAGTGAAAATTATAAAAAGCAGGTGGATTGTATAAAATGAAATACATGGGTAACAGCACTTGTTATTTTTTTAACCGGATGATATACTGTGCCCGTAAAGAAAAGAGATGTATGAAAGATTGAACCAGAGGAGGTTATGGAAAATGGCACAGTTTGAACAGTGGGCAGGATTTGCCGGAAGAAACTGGAGAAACTCTGTAGATGTTCGCGACTTTATTCAGGAGAACTATACTCCATATGACGGAGACGAGTCATTCTTGGAGGAACCTACCGAAGCAACAGATCGGCTTTGGGGAAGACTTCAGGAGTTACAGAAAGAGGAGCGTGCAAAGGGCGGAGTGCTAGATATGGAAACAGAGGTTGTTTCCGGTCTGACAGCATATGGCCCGGGATATATTGACGAGAGCATGAAGGATTTGGAGACAGTTGTAGGTCTTCAGACGGATAAGCCGCTGAAAAGAGCGTTTATGCCGTATGGCGGTATTAATATGGCGGTAAAGGCTTGTACGACATATGGCTATGAGCCGAGCGAGAGCTTGAAAGAGATTTTTACAAAATATCATAAAACACATAATCAGGGTGTATTCGATATTTATACACCGGAGATGAAAAAAGCCCGTCATAACAAGATCATTACGGGACTTCCGGATACATACGGCCGCGGACGTATTGTAGGAGACTATCGTCGGATTGCGCTGTATGGTATTGATTTTCTGATTGAGAAGAAGCAGTATGATTTTGAGCGCTATGCAAGACACGGCATGAAAGGAACAGATTTCCGTCTTCGTGAGGAGATTGCTGATCAGATCCGTGCATTGAATGATATGAAAGAAATGGCATCCATATACGGATTTGATATTTCCAAACCGGCAAAGGACGCAAGAGAAGCAGTACAGTGGCTGTACTTCGGATATCTTGCTGCGATCAAGACGCAGAACGGTGCGGCTATGAGTGTAGGACGTATTTCTACTTTCCTTGATATTTATATTGAAAGAGATATGAAGAATGGTGTGCTGACAGAAAAAGAAGCACAGGAATTGATCGACCACATTGTCATGAAGTTCCGTATGGTAAAATTCGCAAGAATTCCGTCCTATAACGAATTGTTCTCAGGAGATCCGGTATGGGCGACTTTGGAAATGGGTGGTCTGGGACAGGACGGACGTTCCATGGTTACAAAGAACGATTTCCGTTTCCTGCATACACTTGAGAACATGGGACCTGCTCCGGAGCCGAACCTGACAGTTCTGTATTCCGAGAGACTGCCGGAAAACTTCAAGAAATACACGTCCTTGATTTCTGTAAAGACAAGTTCTGTACAGTATGAAAACGATGATGTAATGCGTCCGGTATGGGGCGATGACTACAGCATTTGCTGTTGTGTATCTGCAACACAGACAGGAAAAGAAATTCAGTTCTTCGGAGCACGTGCAAACCTTGCAAAATGTCTGCTGTATGCGATCAATGGCGGTGTGGATGAGAAGACAAAGGTACAGGTAGGACCTGCTTACAGACCGATTACTTCTGAATATCTGGATTATGATGAGGTAATGGAACGCTATGACGATATGATGGAGTGGCTGTCCAAGCTGTATGTCGATACACTGAACATGATCCACTATATGCATGATAAATATTACTACGAAGCGGCAGAAATGGCTTTGATCGATACAGATGTAAGACGTACATTTGCAACAGGTATTGCAGGCTTCTCTCACGTAGTAGACTCCCTGAGCGCTATTAAATACGCAAAGGTGAAAGTAATCCGTGATGAGGATGGAGTGGCGACAGACTTTGAAATCGAGGGAGATTTCCCGAGATACGGTAACGATGATGATCGCGCGGATGACATTGCAATCTGGCTGTTAAAGACTTTTATGCACAAGCTGAGCAAATGCCATACATACAGAGATTCCGAGCCGACAACGTCTATCCTGACAATTACATCAAATGTTGTATACGGAAAAGCAACAGGAACTCTTCCGGACGGAAGAAAAGCAGGAGAGCCGCTTTCTCCGGGAGCAAATCCGTCTTACGGAGCAGAGAAGAACGGACTTTTGGCTTCCTTGAACTCTGTGGCAAAACTGCCGTATGAACTGGCACTGGATGGTATTTCCAATACACAGACAATCAGTCCGAGCGCACTGGGACACAACGACGAGGAGCGTAAGGTAAACCTGGCGCGTGTTATGGACGGATACTTCCACCAAGGAGCACATCATCTGAATGTAAATGTATTTGGTACAGAGAAGCTGATCGATGCTATGGAGCATCCGGAGAAACCGGAGTATGCAAACTTCACAATTCGTGTATCCGGATATGCCGTTAAGTTTATTGACCTGACACGCGAACAGCAAATGGATGTAATTGCAAGAACATGTCACGAAGCAATGTAATTTAAAATGAGAATGGGGCAGGTACAGGTTTTGTGCCTGCTTTTTTAGAAAGAGAGATAGAAAATGACAGAACAGAAAAAAGAAATGACAGGATATGTACACTCTTTAGAAAGCTTTGGTTCTGTAGACGGACCGGGCGTGCGCTATGTGATCTTCCTTACGGGATGCGCCATGCGCTGTCAGTTCTGCCACAACCCGGATACATGGAATATGCAGGCAGGTACAGCGTATACGGCGGATGAGCTTTTAAAAACAGCCTTGCGGTATCGTACCTACTGGGGTGAACAGGGAGGAATTACGGTCAGCGGAGGAGAACCGCTTCTGCAGATTGATTTCCTGATAGAATTATTTCATAAAGCAAAAGAGCAGGGTATTCACACAACATTGGATACAAGTGGGAATCCGTTTACCAGAGAAGAGCCGTTCTTTGGGAAGATGCAGGAATTGATGCAATATACAGATTTGGTGATGCTGGATATCAAACATATTGATGATGAAAAGCATAAGGCACTGACCGGACATACAAACCAGAATATTCTGGATATGGCGAAGTATCTGGATGAGATTCATAAGCCTGTCTGGATTCGTCATGTGCTTGTACCGGAGAGAAGCGATGAAGATGCCGCTCTTGAAAAGCTTCACGGGTTTATTGCAGGGCTTGGAAATGTGGAGAAGGTCGAGGTGCTCCCATACCATACGCTCGGAGCATACAAATGGAAAGAATTGGGGTATGAATATCCCTTGGAGGGAATCGATCCTCCGACAAAAGAGCGCGTAGAACATGCAAAACAAGTATTGCATGCAATGTAATATAAAAGAAAATAAAACCGGTCGGAATTATTTTGATGAAATTCCGGACCGGTTTTATTGTTTTAGAAAGTCATAGAAAAATGGGGAATTACGCTTCTTCTGTGAATTCTTCTTTTCCCATTCCGCACCATGGGCATACCCAATCTTCCGGCAGATCCTCGAAAGCTGTTCCTGCTTCGATTCCGTTATCCGGATCACCAACCTCAGGGTCATATACATATCCGCATGGTTCACATACATATTTCTTCATAGTAATATCCTCCTTAAAAAATATAAGAATGTCTCTGACGGTATTGTTACCGTT
>CAUWKK010000031.1:0-25742 GCA_963559385.1 uncultured Schaedlerella sp. | reverse complement strand
GCGAAGGCAGGAATGGGAGATTGCCCGAATCCGGGAAGAAATCAGAGAGAAACAGACGCAGAGGGAAAATATTGCGGAACAGATTGCAGAAGTGGAAAGCAGTTCGGAGAAGAAAACAGAGTTTCAAAGAGGCCTTCGGGCGTTGGAACTGGCAGAGATGAAAATGCAGGAGGCAGCAAGGGATATGGCGCAGAGTTTTGGTGAACGGCTGAATCAGGCGGCTTCCGAAATTTTAAATGTAATCACAGGGGGAAAATACAGCCGGCTGTTTGTTGACGAAGCCTTGAATCTGTCTGTTTTCTGTGAGGGGAAAGTGATTCCGGCAGAGCGTTTGAGCAGAGGGAGTATAGAACAGGTTTACTTTTCGCTGAGAATGGCGGCGTTGGAGCTTCTCTATGAAGAAGAGCTTCCTGTAGTATTGGATGATGCGTTTGTATTTTATGACGAAAAAAGATTAAAATCTGCTTTAAAATGGTTGAGTGAGCAGTCAAGACAGGTTATAATATTTAGTTGCCAAACACGAGAGGAACAATATTTATCTTCTTTGAGAAAATGGAAGGATGAAATTCGATGAAAATTACATTGCCGGGAAAAGTGACAATGATTATTAATAATTTACAGCTGCATGGCTATGAGGCATATGCGGTAGGCGGGTGCGTTAGGGATTCGATTTTGGCGAAACGACCGGAGGACTGGGATATTACGACGTCTGCGAAGCCGGAGGAAATTAAAAGGTTGTTTCCCCGAACAGTAGATACCGGGATTGAGCATGGAACAGTGACGGTTCTGCTTGGTAAGGACAGTTTTGAGGTAACCACATACCGGATTGACGGAATGTATGAAGACAGCCGTCATCCGAAAGAGGTGATTTTTACAAACAGACTGGAGGAGGATCTGCGCAGAAGAGATTTTACAATTAATGCAATGGCATATAATGACGAGGTACGGCTTGTGGATGTATTCGGCGGGATGAAAGATTTGAACCATCACTTGATCCGCTGTGTGGGAGAACCGAAAGAGCGGTTCGCAGAGGATGCGCTCCGAATTTTGCGAGCGGTACGTTTTTCTGCACAGTTGAATTTTCCGATTGAACCGGTGACGGCGGAGGCAATCAGAGAATTAGCGCCTACATTGGAAAATATCAGCGCAGAGCGAATACAGTCTGAGCTTGTGAAGCTGTTGGTATCTGCACATCCGGAACAGCTCCGGGATGCTTATGAGTTGGGAATTACAAAGGTGATATTACCGGAATGGGATGCAATGGAAGGCGTGGTGCAGAATACGCCGCATCATAAATTTGATGTGGCAGAGCATACGATACATGCTTTAAAAAATGTGAAGAAGGATAAAATCCTCCGTCTGACCATGCTCTTTCACGATATGGGGAAACCGGTGATGAAGACAACGGATGAAAAGGGAAGGGATCATTTCAAGGGGCATGCGCTTGTAAGTGAAGAAATTGCCCGTTCTGTCATGCGCAGACTGAAGTTTGATAATGATACCGTAAAAAAAGTGACCAGACTAGTCTGCTACCATGACTATCGGATCGAGGCGACGCCGCAGAATGTGCGCCGCGCCATGAATCGGATCGGAGTGGAGTTATTTCCGTACTATCTGGCAGTTCGAATGGCAGATGTGAAAGCACAGAGTCCGTATCGTCGAAGAGAGAAGATTGAAAATATCATCGCCATGCGGGAGCTTTATCAGGAAATCTTGATCAATGAGGAGTGCGTTACATTGCGCGGACTGGCGGTGAGCGGAAAAGATCTCATGGAAATCGGTATGAAGCCGGGCAGAGAGCTTGGCAATATGTTGAATGAGCTGTTGGAGTGGGTGATCGATGACCCGGAGTGTAATAAAAAAGAAATTTTATGTGAATATGTAAAGGAAAAGCTCGGACTATAGCATACAGTGGCTGTCCCCGTCATAGATTAGAACGAAGAGAAATAAAGGCAGGGGGCAGCCATGAGAGAATATGAATTAGAGATTTTGGAACAATATGACATTGAAGTGAAAAGCACCCGGAGAATAAGGGGTGCGTTTTTTTGCGATACAAGCGAGGGGATCATGCTTTTGAAAGAGGCAGCTGTCTCGGAACAGCGGGCGTTTCTCCTACATAAAATGCTTTGTGAACTTGCAGAAGACGGATATCCAAATCTGGATATTCCAATCGCTTCAAAAGAGGGACAATTTGTCAGCGTGTCCGGGGACGGAACAAGATATTTGCTAAAGAAATGGTTTAACGGAAGAGAATGTGATGTCAGGAGAGAGCAGGACATACTCGATGCAGTGAGAAATCTTGCAATCCTGCATCAGAAAATGCGGTGGGACAAAGGGCTAAAAACAGAAGGCATATCGGTCGGGCGAAATCTGAAAGAGGAGTTTCTCTGTCACAACAGAGAACTGAAGAAGGTACGGGCATTTATCAGAAATAAGGTGAATAAAGGTGCTTTTGAATACCTGTTTTTGCAGCATTTTGAGCAGATGTTTGAATTAGCGATAAAAGCGGTCGGACTGTTGGAGGATTCGGCATATGAGGAATTGTATTGGGAGAGTATAGAGAAAGGATATCTGACTCACGGGGACTACAATTATCATAATGTGCTGCTATTGCAGACGGGCTTTTCGGGAAACGGACAATGGGAGGAGAAGAGCATGACGGACCGGATTGCTGCGACGAATTTTGAGCATTTCCGGCTGGATGTGCAGGTACAAGACCTTTATTATTTTCTGAGAAAGGTTATGGAGAAGCATAAATGGGAGGAACGTCTGGGTAGGCAGATTTTAGATGTGTACAGCAGCGTGCGTCCGCTTTGTGATGCAGAGCGGGAATATATTGCATTAAAGCTGTTGTATCCGGAGAAATTCTGGAAGACAGCAAATACGTATTATCATTCAAATAAAGCGTGGATACCGGAGAAAAATGTGGAAAAATTGAAACTGACGATCGCACAGTCAGAAGAGAAATTGCGGTTTTTAGAGCGGATATTTTCGCTTTCCTAAGTCAAAGACTGAGAATAAAGGGAAAATATGAGTGGAAAACCTCTAAAAACGGCTAAATGTAAGGAAATCGCTTGACAAAAGGGGGCGGAGCAGGTATAACAGAAAATAAAGGTAAGGTCATGCCGTGCGCAAAAGACAGACCTTTTATTATTCTGTCAGAATACAAGTATTCTAGTACAATAAAGAGGAGGAAATATCCATGAATAAAACAGAATTGATCACAGCTATTGCAGAGAGCGCAGAAATTTCTAAGAAAGATGCAGAGAAAGCTATGAAAGCTTTTGCAGATGTTGTTACAGAAGAACTGAAAAAAGGCGAGAAAGTTCAATTGGTAGGATTCGGAACATTTGAAGTATCTGAAAGAGCTGCAAGAGAAGGAAGAAACCCACAGACAGGTAAGACAATGAAGATTGCTGCATGCAAGGCTCCGAAGTTCAAAGCAGGTAAGGCTCTGAAAGATGCTGTTAACGCATAAATTGCGGTATTTGAAAGAATAAAACGCAACAAGAAGCAGGGGATTCCCCTGCTTTTCTGATGCTGTGGGAAAGCACCTGATCAAGCAGGCAGAGGAGGAATGGCAAATGAGGCTGGATAAATTTTTAAAGGTTTCCCGTCTGATCAAGCGCAGGACAGTGGCAAATGAGGCTTGTGATGCAGGGCGGGTTATGGTAAACGGAACTGTGGCGAAAGCCTCCGTAAAGGTAAAGGTAGGAGATGTCATCGAGATCCAGTTTGGAACAAAGACGGTAAAGGTCGAAGTTCTGGATCTTCAGGATACAACAAAAAAGGAAGAAGCGAAAGAACTGTTCCGTTATCTTTGAACGTAATATTTCAGAAAATTCCCTCATATACATAGTGTACGGAAAGGGGGAATTCGGATGGAAGAGCGGCAGACGGTAAAGACACACAAGCTGATCGTAAATAATCGAAAAACAAGTATGGTAACAGGGGTACTGGATGTACTTTCATTTGATTTGAATGAAATTTTATTGGAAACAGAGCAGGGAATGCTGATGGTAAAGGGGACAGATCTTCATGTCAACCGTCTGAATGTGGAAAAGGGAGAGGTGGATTTGTCGGGAAATATTGACAGTTTTGCTTATTCCGGTACAGAACAGCATTCGGCAAGAGACGGTGACAGTTTTTTTACAAGATTGTTCAGGTAGGTTTCGGGCATGATGTTGGGAATCGGAACGGAAGCGGGGATTTTTATCTATGCAGGTCTGACCGGGATTGTGACATTTTGCTGTTACCAGATTTTAAAATTATTTCGCAGGCTGATCAGACATCATATCATTGCAATTAATATAGAAGATTTTTTTTATTGGCTGGGAATGAGTGCATACATATTCCGACAGATGTATTACACAACGTATGGTAGTGTGAGATGGTTTTTTGTACTAGGTGTTGTATGTGGGAATTTTTTGGCATATTTTGCAAAAAAAATAGGGAAGAAACTCCTCTCAAAATGGCAGAAAGCCCTTGAAAAACACGCGGAAAGCCGATAGAATAAATGTGATAGGCATGGGGAGCTTAGACAGTGATTGATAAGATGGGTGAGTTAAAATGAACACAAAGAAAAATACCAATTCGGCAGAGCGTCGGAGGCGAAAGCAGCCGTCTGTATTGCGGCAGCATAAGAGAAGCGTGCTGCTTATTTCTGCGATCATGGTGCTTTTGACAGGCGTGTTATCGGTGAATGCGGCGAGGCTGTATCAGAAGAATCAGCTATACAAACAGCAGGAAGCAGAATTAAGGGCGCAGATTGAGGATGAAAAAGCACGTTCCAAAGAAGTAGAGGAATATGAAGAGTACGTGAAGACAGACGAGTATATTAAAGATGTCGCAGAGGAAAAATTAGGTCTTGTGGATCCGAATGAGATCATATTTCAGGCATCGGAATAAAAAACAGTAACAGTATAAGAGAGGATCAGAATACGAAAGAGAAGCTTAGGGAGACTTTCCCGAGGTTTCTCTTTTTTTCATTCATAGGAGACAAAAAATAAAAAAGCGGAGGAAATCATATGGAGAAAGGACAAGTTCTGCATACCAGTCCGTATGTGGCGCAGATAGAAAAGTTCGCAGATTCGGTGAAACAGCTTTCTAAGGCGGTTCTTTTAATGGAAGAAAAGAAACAGACATTTACAGGGGAAGAGATAGACGGGATGTTTGAGCGGGTCAGAGAAAAGGTCTGCGGACAGTGTGAAAAATGTGCGTGGTGTTGGGGAGAAAATTTTATACATACATACCAGATCGGATACGAAATCCTGTCGGCAGTGGATCAGTATGGAACGGAACTGAATATGGAAGTAAAACGTAAGCTTCAGCAAAGGTGTCTGAAAGCTCCGCGTTTTTTAAGGGAAATGCTTGGAGCATTCCATGATGCAAGGCAGAATATGATATGGCTGAATCGGATTGTGCAGAGCAGGGAGGGGTGCGCGATCCAAATGGATACCTTTGCGGAAATGCTGAGGCTTACGACGAAAGAACTGGAAAAAAGCATGTTTACCGATGAACGTATGGAAAAGAAGCTGATCGGAGCTTTAAAACGAAAAGGGATCCGCGTTTTAGATGTCAATTTTTTTATGAATAAAGAAGGAAAATATGAAGTACATGTCACTGCGCGGGCGATGAAAGAACAATGCGTGACCTTAAAGGAACTTGCCGGTGAGGTGTCGGTGGTGCTGGGGCGCAGGCTTGTTCCGGACGGAAACCAGATGCAGACGCTGGGGCATGAATATATTACGGTGATCTGTTTGGAGGGACCGGCATTTTATACACTCCAAGGGGTGGCTCGGATAGGGAAAGGCTGCAGTAAGATTTCCGGGGATAATTTTACAATGCTGGATCTTCCCGGCGGGAGGCAGAGTGCGGCTCTGTCTGACGGAATGGGTTCCGGGGAACGTGCCTGTCGGGAAAGCACGCTTGTGATCGAACTTTTGGAGGAACTTTTAGAAGCCGGATTTCCGGAAAAGACGGCAATTCAGATGATCAACACAACACTGGTGTTGGGAAGGGAGGAAATCCATTACTCTACCGTAGATATGAGTGTTTTCGATCTCTATACGGGGATGTGCGAGATCATTAAGGCGGGGGCGTCCTCTACGTTTATCAAGCACAAGGACCGGGTAGAGCATTTAAGCTCTACAAGTCTTCCGATCGGTGTTATACATAGACTGGAAATTGATTCTGTTACCCGAAGGCTTACTGACGGGGATTTTGTGATCATGGTTACTGACGGGGTATTGGATGCGCTTCCGGTAGGGGAACAGGATGTTCTTCTGGAAACGATCATTCAGGGGACTGTGATGATCAATCCAAAAGAGATGGCGCATCATATTCTACAGCAGGTGCTTAACTGGACGGGGAAAGATCCGGAGGATGATATGACGGTACTGGTTGTGGGGATCTGGGAAAAATAGATCTGGGAAAAATAAGTGCGTCGGGGGATTGCAAAAAATCTGCGAATTGGGTATAGTTTACGTATGAAACAGATAGCAGAAAGAGTAAAGACCTATATCGGAAAATATCAGATGATTGAAAAAGAGGACAAGGTGATAGCAGGTATATCGGGCGGTGCGGATTCGGTATGCCTGTTTTTCGTGCTTTTAGAGTTACAAAGGGTTATTGGCTTTTCCTTTGTGGCGGTTCATGTCAATCATGGACTCCGGGGGGCGGATGCGGATGCGGATGAAAGGTTTGTGGCACAGCTTTGCGAGAAATATGACATCGCCTTGGAAATTTTCAGAGTTGATTTGGAATTAATTGCCCGAAAACGGAAACAATCTTTGGAAGAGGCGGGGCGGGAGGTGCGCCGCGAGGTATTTTTACAAGTGGCGGAAAAATACGGAGGCAATCGGATTGCACTGGCACATCATCAAAATGATAATGCGGAAACACTGCTTTGGAATCTGGCGAGGGGAACCGGTCTGCAAGGTCTGGGGGGGATCCGACCGGTAAACGGAATATGGATCCGTCCGCTGCTCTGTCTGAGCCGTCAGGAGATCGAACAGTATCTGTGGGAACGGAAACAGGGATACTGTACAGATCTGACGAACTTAGAGACGGCATATACAAGAAATAAGCTTCGACATCAGGTGCTTCCGATTTTGGAACGAGAAGTCAATGCGGCTGCGGTCCGGCATATGAATGAAACAATGGAACAGATGTGTGAACTGCGTGAGTTTGTCGAGGAGGAAACCGGGCAGGCAATGCAATTGTGTGTACAGAAAAATCGGGCGGAGGAGACGCAGGAAAAAACGACAGAAAACGGATATCTGATCGTTGAGGAGCCTTGGCGGAAGCTGCCGGCTTTTTTGCAAAAAGAGGTACTGTATCAATGCTTGGAACATCTGAGTGGCAGCAGAAGGGACTGGGGTAGAATCCATGTGGAGACGGTGAGGAAGCTTTTTGATAAACAGGTAGGAAGGATACAAAACCTGCCGGGAAGGCTGACGGCTGTGCGGGAGTATGACGGAGTACGGATCAAAGGAAGCCAGGAGGAAATCGCTCGAGAAACCAATATAGAAATACAGATTCCGGGGGTGACGTTCGTGCCGGAAATGGATTTGCAGATCACATGCCGGGTACTGAAAAAGGAAAGTACGTGGAAAGTATCAGAGATTCCGCAAAAAGAGTACACGAAATGGCTGGACTATGATATAATAAATTGTCTATGTATCAGGACGAGGCAGAGCGGCGACCGGATTGTGATCGATCGTAACGGACACCGACAGAAATTAAAGTCCTGGTTTGTCAATGAAAAGATACCTGCAAAGGAGAGGGATCAAATTCCGCTGATCGCAGACGGACAGCAGATTGTTTGGATCGTCGGACACCGAATCAGCAGCGCATATCGGGTGAGTGATCGTACAAAGCAGGTTTTGCAGATTGAAATTGAAGAAAAACAAAAGAAAAATGTTGGAGGGCAAAAAGATGGCAGAGACAGTTCGAGTATTATTATCTGAAACAGACGTAGACAAAAGAATCGAAGAACTGGGAAGAAAAATCAGTGAAGACTATGCGGGAAAGCAGGTGCATTTGATCTGCATTCTCAAAGGCGGCGTATTTTTTATGTGTGAGCTGGCAAAGAGAATTACGATTCCGGTATCTATGGACTTTATGTGTGTCAGCAGTTATGGAGACGGCACGGCATCCAGCGGTGTTGTACGAATTGCGAAAGATTTGGATGAGACGATTGAGGGGAAAGATGTGCTGATTGTAGAAGATATCATTGATTCCGGAAGAACGTTGTCTTATCTGATCGAGGTTCTGAAGAAACGGAATCCGAATAGTCTGAAGCTTTGCACTCTGTTAGATAAGCCGGAGAGAAGAGTCTGTGATGTGGAAGTCAACTATGTAGGATTCGATATCCCGGATGAGTTTGTAGTCGGCTATGGTCTTGACTACGCGCAAAAATATAGAAATCTTCCATATATTGGTATAGTGGAAGGTGTGGAATAGGAAGGAGCAACCAGAGTTGAATACGAACAAGAATCGGGGAATGAGCGGTGCGCCGTTTCTCATTTTCATCGCGATCATTCTCGGCTCGCTGTGGTTTATGGGAAGAATGCAGCAGCAGGGACAGGAGATCACATACTCTTCTTTTGTGGAGGCAGTGGAAGATAACGAGATTGATGAGGTGTATATCACGCAGAATAAAACTGCGCCGACAGGTGTTGTGTCGGTGTCCTTGAAAAATAGTGATTCGGTACAGCAGGTTTATGTATCCGATGTCAACGAAGTGCAGAAATTGTTACAGGAAAATGATATTGTTTATCACATGGGCAATATCAAGGAGGACAGCTGGATCACGACAGCGGTAGTACCTTCATTGATTGTTGTCGTAGGGATTTTTCTCTTGTTTATGCTGATGAACCGTCAGCAGGGCGGCGGAAATGCAAAGGCAATGAACTTTGGAAAGAGCCGGGCGAGAATGAGCGGTCCGGATGATAAGAAAGTAACGTTTGCAGATGTTGCGGGATTGAAAGAAGAAAAAGAAGAGCTGGAGGAAATTGTTGATTTTCTGAAAGCGCCGAAGAAGTACATTCAAGTCGGGGCGAGAATTCCGAAGGGCGTACTTTTAGAGGGACCTCCGGGAACCGGTAAGACCTTGCTTGCAAAAGCGGTTGCGGGAGAAGCCGGTGTTCCGTTTTTCAGTATTTCAGGATCTGACTTTGTGGAGATGTTTGTTGGTGTGGGAGCATCTCGTGTGCGCGATCTGTTTCAGGATGCGAAGAAAAATGCTCCGTGTATTATTTTTATCGACGAGATCGATGCGGTGGCAAGACGACGGGGAAGCGGCCTTGGCGGCGGCCATGACGAGAGAGAGCAGACCTTAAACCAACTTCTTGTAGAGATGGACGGATTCGGAGTCAACGAGGGAATCATTGTCATGGCGGCGACAAACCGAAAGGATATCCTCGATCCGGCGATTCTCCGTCCGGGACGTTTTGACCGAAACGTGATCGTAGGCCGCCCGGATGTAGGTGGACGAGAGGAAATTCTGAAGGTGCATGCAAAGAACAAGCCGTTGGGAGAGGATGTGGATCTGAAACAGATTGCACAGACAACAGCAGGATTTACCGGAGCGGATTTAGAGAATCTTTTAAATGAAGCGGCAATCTTGGCTGCCAAGGAGAACCGGATCTATCTACAGCAATCGGATATCCGTCATGCATTTGTAAAGGTGGGGATC
Source organism: uncultured Schaedlerella sp. (assembly GCA_963559385.1). Taxonomy (GTDB): domain Bacteria; phylum Bacillota; class Clostridia; order Lachnospirales; family Lachnospiraceae; genus Schaedlerella. Next base: position 16,042 of record CAUWKK010000031.1, on the reverse strand, counting down.
GGACCGGAGAAGAAGAGCCGGATCGTGTCGGAAAAGGAGCGTAGGATTACGGCATATCACGAGGCTGGGCATGCGGTCTTGTTCCATGTACTTCCGGATGTGGGACCGGTATACAGCGTATCGATCGTGCCGACAGGGGGGGCCGGCGGCTATACGATGCCGCTGCCGGAGAATGACGATATGTTCAACACGAAAGGACATATGCTTCAAGAAATCACGGTTTCTCTTGGCGGACGTGTTGCAGAGGAGGAAATCTTTGACGATATTACAACCGGAGCGTCTCAGGATATTAAACAAGCGACAGCGATTGCAAAATCTATGATCACAAAGTTTGGTATGTCAGAGCGCCTTGGGTTGATCAACTATGACAATGATAGTGACGAGGTGTTTATCGGAAGAGACTTCGGGCATACCTCAAGAGGCTACGGAGAAAAAATTGCGGGAACGATCGATGAGGAAGTAAAACGTATCATCGATGAGTGTTATGCAAAGGCAAGAAAGATTTTGCAGGAATATCATTCTGTGCTGGATGCTTGCGCAAAGCTTCTTTTGGAAAAGGAAAAGATCACGCGCGCAGAATTTGAAGCGCTTTTTGAAAAGAAAGAGGAAATGGAAGCAGAATAGGAATTGGACTATGAATAAAAAAGCATTATTCTGTGATGGTACGGCATCCTATGTTATACCGGCAGAACCGGGACCGAACGAGTCGGTCGTACTGCGGTTTCGGACGGCAAGGAATGACGCAGAGAACGTATATCTCGTTGTTCCGGGAAAAGGAGAGTTTCAAATGGAGCATTCCTTTTCCAGAGGGGTGTTCGATTATTATGAGATTACATGTCAGCTCGGAACAGAACTTTTTTCATATTGTTTTAGGATTTGCGGTGGAGACACCTCTTGCTATTACAACCAATGCGGTGTGGCGGATCAGTTGATAGAGATGTACCATTTCCAGATTATGCCGGGATTTTCTACACCGGACTGGGCAAAGGGCGCTGTCATGTATCAGATTTTTGTAGACCGTTTTTGCAATGGTGATAAGAAGAATGATGTGCTGGATCGAGAGTACATTTACATCGGAGCACCGGTTGAGCGGGTGACGGACTGGAACAGTATGCCGTCTGCAATGGATGTACGCCGGTTTTACGGTGGGGATTTGCAAGGGGTTATGAACAAACTAGATTATTTGCAGGAACTGGGGGTTGAAGTAATATATTTCAACCCACTGTTTGTGTCTCCGTCTAACCATAAATATGACATTCAGGATTATGATTATATCGATCCACATTATGGACGTATTACGGAAGACGGCGGAGAACCTCTTCCGACAGATGCATCTGACAATGTAAGGGCGACGATGTATCAGAAGCGGGTTGGGGATTATGCAAATCTGGAGGCAAGCAATGCGCTGTTTGCCAAGCTGGTAGAAGAGATGCACCGGAGAGGAATGCGGGTGATAATTGACGGCGTGTTTAACCACTGCGGTTCTTTTAATAAGTGGATGGATCGGGAGCGGATTTATGAAAATCAGGACGGATACGAGAAAGGGGCATATATCAGCGCCGAAAGTCCGTATCACCGTTTCTTTGATTTTTATAATGCAGGTGAAGATGCATGGCCTTATAATGGGCGCTACGACGGCTGGTGGGGACACGATACCCTGCCGAAGCTTGATTATGAGGATTCTCCTAAGCTGGAGGAATATATACTGAATATTGCAAAAAAATGGGTTTCCCCGCCTTACAATGTGGACGGGTGGAGACTGGATGTGGCGGCAGATCTGGGATTTTCCAATGAGTATAATCATCTGTTTTGGAAGGAATTTCGTAAGGCTGTGAAAGGTGTTCGTCCGGATGCGCTGATTTTGGCTGAGCACTACGGAGATCCGTCTGAGTGGCTCATGGGAGACGAGTGGGACAGCGTGATGAATTATGACGCATTTATGGAACCGCTGACTTGGTTTTTGACCGGAATGGAAAAGCACAGCGATGATCGGAGAAAGGATCTGTGGGGAAATGCAGATAATTTTGTCCGTTCGATGAATCACCATATGGCATGTATGATGACTCCGTCAATCCAGACAGCGATGAATGAATTGTCTAATCATGATCATTCCCGTTTCCTGACGCGGACGAATCATATCGTCGGACGTGTGGATCGGTTGGGAAGCAAGGCGGCAGGCGAGGGAGTCAACCGTGCGGTTATGCGGGAGGCGGTTGCAGTGCAGATGACCTGGGTTGGCGCACCGACTATTTACTATGGCGATGAAGCCGGAGTCTGCGGATTTACAGATCCGGACAATCGTCGTACATATCCGTGGGGCAATGAGGATATGCAGATGATCGCATTTCATAAAGAAATGATCCGTATTCACAAAGAATATCCGGTGCTTCGTACAGGATCTTTGCGAATGCTCAGCTGGGCGAATCATGTTCTGACCTACGGAAGATTTTCAGAGGAAGAACAGATCGTTGTTGCATTGAATAACAGTAAAGAATTGAAAGAAATCACCATACCGGTCTGGAAAGCGGAGGTGCCGCAGACCGGACGAATGTGCAGGCTGATGTATTCCTATGAAGACGGATATACGACAGAATATGATGAATATATTGTGGAAAACGGAGAAGTCGTGCTGAATATGGGGAAACATTCTGTCATCGTAATGCGTACGATACAATTGGAATCATGAATCGAAGAGAATAAGAGGAATATCGGAGAAAAGGAGAGGATAAAGATGTCGGAGAAACAAAAATTTTATATGACAACTGCGATTGCTTATACATCGGGTAAGCCGCATATCGGAAACACATACGAAATTGTATTGGCAGATGCGATCGCAAGATACAAAAGAAGTCAGGGATATGATGTATTTTTTCAGACAGGAACGGATGAGCATGGACAGAAGATTGAATTGAAGGCTCAGGAAGCCGGAATCACACCGAAGGAATTTGTAGACGGTGTTGCGGGAGAGATTAGGAGGATCTGGGATCTGATGGATACCTCTTATGATAAATTTATCCGTACAACAGATGAATACCATGAGAAACAGGTACAGAAGATTTTTAAAAAGCTGTATGAGCAGGGAGATATTTATAAAGGCTGCTATGAGGGGATGTACTGTACTCCTTGCGAGTCTTTCTTCACGGAGTCTCAGCTTGTGGACGGAAAGTGCCCGGACTGTGGACGTCCGGTAACACCGGCAAAGGAAGAGGCATATTTCTTTAAGATGAGTAAATATGCGGACCGCCTGATCGAGCATATCAATACACATCCGGAGTTCATTCAGCCGGTGTCCCGTAAAAATGAAATGATGAACAATTTCCTGCTTCCGGGGTTACAGGATCTGTGTGTATCCAGAACTTCCTTTAAGTGGGGGATTCCGGTAGATTTTGATCCGAAGCATGTGACTTATGTATGGCTGGATGCGTTGACAAACTATATTACCGGAATCGGCTATGACTGTGATGGCGAGAGTACCGATCAGTTTAAAAAGGACTGGCCGGCGGATCTGCATCTGATCGGAAAGGACATCATTCGTTTCCATACGATTTACTGGCCGATCTTCCTAATGGCTCTTGATCTGCCGCTGCCAAAGCAGATCTTCGGGCATCCGTGGCTTTTGCAGGGAGACGGTAAAATGAGCAAGTCTAAGGGAAACGTACTCTATGCCGATGAATTGGTGGACTTTTTCGGAGTGGATGCGGTGCGTTACTTTGTATTGCATGAAATGCCGTTTGAAAATGACGGTGTGATCTCCTGGGAGCTTATGGTTGAGCGCATGAATTCTGATCTGGCAAATACATTAGGAAATCTTGTAAACCGTACCGTTTCTATGACAAATAAATATTTTGGAGGAACGGTGACGAATAAAGGAGTTGCCGACGAGTTTGATGCAGATTTAAAAGCAGTGATGAATAAGCTTCCTGCTCTTGTGGAAGAGAAAATGAACGAACTGCGTGTGGCAGATGCGATGACAGAAATCTTCAATTTATTTAAGAGATGCAACAAATATATTGATGAGACAATGCCTTGGGTACTGGCAAAGGATGAGGCGAAGAAGGATCGGTTAGAGACGGTATTGTGGAATCTGATCCAGGGAATTTCAGCAGGTGCGGCATTGTTAGAATCTTTCATGCCGTCTACGAGTGAAAAGATTCTGGAGCAGCTTGGCGGCGGACATGTAACCGATAAACCGGAAATCCTTTTCCAAAGACTGGATTTGGAAGAAGTGATGAAGAAAGTAGCGGAACTTCATCCTCCGGTTGCAGAAGGGGAAGAAAGCGTTGAAGCTGAGGATGTGATCGATATTGAGGCTAAGCCGGAGATTACTTTTGAACAGTTTGGCGCTATGCAGTTCCAAGTAGGTGAGATTATTGCCTGTGAGGAAATTAAGAAGTCCAAAAAACTGCTCTGTTCTCAGGTAAAGATCGGTTCTCAGGTGAAACAGATCGTGTCGGGTATTAAGGCACATTACACCCCGGAGGAAATGGTGGGCAAGAAGGTCATGGTGCTTGTCAATTTGAAACCGGCGAAGCTGGCGGGGGTTTTGTCAGAAGGAATGCTTTTGTGCGCAGAGGATGCCGACGGCAATCTGGCACTTATGACACCGGAGAAGAATATGCCGGCAGGAGCAGAAATCTGTTAAGAAATAAAAACGTTTGTTTTTGAATGCAAAAAGGTTCTCGGGAGATAGAGCTTCCTGGGAATCTTTTTTCTTCGGTATGATTTATATTCTGTCGAATTTACCTGACAGAATATACTAAAATGCACTATTTTCGTTATGCTATGCTTTTTGTGAAAATAAATAGCAGGGGAGCGGACAAGCAGCTTGTGCGTATCTCCAATATTGAGCAGAGGTGAGCATAATGGAAAGACAGATACCGAAAAACGTACGTCAGATAGGAAATGTGAGCGATACTCCAAAAATATATGTAGAAGATTATGTAGATACTTTTTTCAATCAGTTATGTGAAAAGGCAGGGGAAAATCCGGTAGGGGCATTTTTGGTCGGAGATCTGGTGAGGTCGGAGGAAGAAGAGTATGTTTACATATACGGTGCAATCCAGATGCATGAATTGAAAATGTCAGGAACGGAATACGTACTGGACGAGGAAACGTGGAAGGCGGCTTATGAAGACTGCAAACAGTATTTTGAGGACGGAGAAATGCTTGGCTGGTTTGTAGCCCATGCAGGAGTTCCTCTGACGGCAGAAAGCAGCACGGAAAAGCTGCATAAAAAATCTTTTCCAAAGGAAAACACGATATTCATTATAAAAGATCCGACAGAACGGGAAGAGATGTATTATGTACACAAGTTAAATGAGCTGATGGAAGTTGGCGGGCATTTTACATATTATGAAAAGAATCCGAGTATGCAGAATTATATGATCTGTGCGAGAAAGAAAAATGGGGTGTGTCCCTCGGAAACTGTGGAAGATAGAGCTGCGAAGGATTTCCGAAGCCTTGTGCGCTCCCGCGGGGAACAGAAGAGTCAGAGGCAGACAAACCGTTTGATGTATGCGATGAGTGCGTGTCTCGTATTGCTTGTGGTAGTTATGGGCGTAGTAACGATGAATAATTTTGATCGTATGAAGTCGGTGCAGTCTGTGATTGACGGAATGGGAGAAGCTTCAGCGTCGGAAAAGGAACCTGAGAAGGTAGTGGAAACCGGAGGGAACGTACTGGCAGTGGAAGAACCGGAAGCGGACGTAGGAGAAGGATTGCAGGGCAATACCGAGAAGCGGTATGCAGAAGCGGATGAAAACGGTGGAAACAATGACAGAGCAAATGTGAGCGGGCAGCAGTCGGAACAAACAGATGTAGGCGGACAACAGCCCGGACCAACAGATACGGACGTTCCTGTGGGAGAGAGAGGAGAGGAATCGGATGGGATCTACGTGGTGGAATCGGGAGACACGCTGGCAATGATCAGTCAGAAGATGTACGGAGATATTTCTCATATTGAAGCAATCAGTAAAATGAACGGATTGATGAATGGGGATTTGATTTATGTCGGGCAGAAATTGATATTACCATAAAATAATGCTATACTTATTTTTGTAGCAGGCAGAACAGAGAGACAAAATAAGAGGTAAAACATGACTCAGAAGCAAAAGAAGAAACCATATCTGAAAGTGGTCCAACCTTTGAATCTGGAAGAAATTGAGCAGAAAACAAAATATTATCGTAAGAGACAGGTGAAAAAGTGGACAACCAGAATTGTTCTTGCCGCTATGGCGGTGACGGGAACGTGGATGCTTGTGAATAATCACTCTTATGATACGGTATATAAAGCTGCATCTTATAAACAGGAGACATCAGACAGCAGCGATTACGCAGCGTTTGGCGAGGGGATTGTACGATATACAAGGGACGGTGTTACTTTTCTGAACCGTAAAAACGAAGAACAGTGGATACAGCCCTCCCAATTTAAAAATCCGTCTGTCGATCTTCAGGAGCATGCATTTGCGGTCGGGGATATCGGCGGGAATGCGATCCAGGTATTTACGGCTGAGGGAATGAAAGGTGAGATAGAGACAGCACTTCCGATTGAGAAATTTGCGGTGTCGGATCAGGGGGTTGTGAGTGCAATCTTGAAAAATGAAGCGACGCCACAGATTGTGACTTACGATGCGGTAGGAAATATTTTGATCGAAAATCAAGTGTCGGCTGCGAGCAATGGGTATCCGATCGCATTGGAAATGTCACCGGACGGAAATATTTTGACGGTGTCTTATCTCTCTTCGGCGGGAAACGGACTAAAGTCAAAAGTAGTGAGTTATCATTTTGGAGAAGCCGGGGAAAAACAGGAAAATCGTCAGATCGGTACAGATGAATATGAGGAATCCGTCATACCGGAGATTTATTATATGGATGCTTCCACATCCGTAGCGGTGGGCGATCATTCTTTTGTTATTTACGAAGGCGAACGGACACCGAAAAAGAAGAAGGAAATTTCGATCGGTCAAGAAATACGTCATTCATTTCATACAGAGAAATATATAGGCTTTATACTTTTGAATCAAGAAAAGTCAGGGTATGAAGTGCGATTGTATAATAAGTCCGGCAAACAGGTTATGAACCGTGCGTTCAGCGGAGAGTACAGCAACGTGCAAATGTTTGGAGACGAGATTATCATGTATGAGGGTTCGGCATGCTGTATTATTACGAAAACGGGGATAATGAGGTTCAGAGGAGATCTGAAGACAGATGCACTTCTGATTCTTCCGGCAGCAGGGCTGAATAAGTACCTTGTTATGAGTACAAATGAATTACGTGTCGTTTATATGGCGATATAGGAGAAGATAATATATGGATAACTGGTTATTGATCGTAGTGGGAGTAGTGTTTCTTATCAGTATTGCAGTCGGATATTACAAGGGATTTTTAAAAATCGGATTGTCATTATTGTCATCGATTTTGACGATCATTCTTGTGATTTATCTGTCTCCGCACATAGCAAAGGCTTTGGTGGATTTTACACCGGCTGATGAAATGATCGCAGATGCATGTATTGAGGCATTTGTGCCGGAGGTGTCGGCTGATATTTTGGCAGAAAAGGATCTGAGCGGCACACCGTTTGAGGGGCTGGATGCGGAGAAGCTGGATCATTTATCGGATCTGGATTTTGAGCAGTACGGAATTACTGCACAGGATATTTTGAATGTGGTCGGGGAATTTCCAAAAGATCAGCAGATACGGGAAATTGAAAATTCAACGTTGCCGAAGTTTTTGAAAGAGCTTCTTTTGGAAAATAATAATACGATGATCTATGAAGAGCTTGGAGTGGATACATTTGCGGAGTATGTGGCAGGTTATGTAGCGCGAATGGTGATTAATATTGTGGCATTTCTGCTGACCTTTTTGTTGGCGATCATTATTGTGAAAGCTTTGATGACAGCAATAGATATTATAGGGGAGCTTCCGGTATTGGGATTTTTTAATCACCTTGGCGGTGGGATTGCAGGCGCATTCGTCGCACTTTTGCTTGTATGGCTGGGGTTCCTTGTAGTGACACTGATCTATACGACAGAAGTCGGAAAAGCGACTTTTGCAATGATAGAGCAGAGTCGGCTATTGACGTTTTTGTATGAGAAAAATATCTTACTTTCAAAGCTGATCGGGTTCTAGGATGGGCTTGCGGTATGGTGAAGAATTATGTGAGAGAATTTTTGAAAAAATATTGACATCTTTTGTCGGATATGCTATTTTATAGGAGTTGCAGAGAACAGCAGCTCCATATGGGGGATTAGCTCAGTTGGGAGAGCGCCTGCCTTGCAAGCAGGAGGTCACGAGTTCGAATCTCGTATTCTCCACTATAAAAAATGTGCAAGTCGTTTGACGATTTGCGCATTTTTTATTTTGCAGGAAATGATATTGCATTTATAATGGAGAATGGAGTAAAATGAAATCTAAGATATACAAAAATAAATGTGCATAAAAAGTTGGGAATATCAGACTACACAGAAAACAGGAGACAATTCGATAATCTTGTATCGAAAATGGTCTCCTGTTTTATGCGTTTTTTAGAACGAAACTATTTTGTTCCGAAAATACGGTCGCCTGCATCTCCGAGTCCCGGGCAGATATAAGCGTTCTTGTTCAGCTCACGGTCAATATGGCCTACATAAATCTGTACATCCGGGTGTGCATTCTGCAGACGCTTGATGCCCTCTGGAGCAGCGATAATGGACATGAATTTAATCTTCTTTCCACCATACTGTTTGATAAAGTCTACGGCGGCAACTGCGGAACCGCCTGTTGCAAGCATCGGATCGGTAACGACGATCAGACGCTCGGAGATCGGCTTTGGCAATTTACAGTAATATTCGTGCGGCTCGTGAGTTTCTTCGTCACGGTACAGACCGATATGGCCGATTTTGGCTGTCGGAACGAGAGCCTGAATACCGCTTACCATACCAAGGCCGGCGCGTAAGATTGGTACGATCGCAAGGTTTTTACCGTCAATAACCGGCGTCATACAGGTTTCAAGAGGTGTTTCGACCTCTACATCTTTCAGCGGAAGATCTTTTAATGCTTCGTAACCCATAAGCATGGCAATCTCTTCTACAAGAGAACGGAACTCTGCGGTTCCGGTGCTTTTGTCACGCAGGCGGGAAATTTTATGCTGGATTAACGGGTGTGTCATTTCAATTACAGTGTTCATAAATATTCTCCTCATTCGTGAAATAGTATTCCTTAACAACTGAAGAAATTATACCATATATTTAATGAAATGTAAAAATAAATCAATCGGCGATGAGAATCATCCTTGACGAAAGCAAGCTGCGTAACTACGGGAGCGGTGAAAAAATAGAAAAATACAAAACACTTTCGGCTCTTTTTTATAACCCCCTATGGGGCTTGTGGATGATATATAAGCAATGCTATACTAGCGGATATGAAATGAAAGAAAAGGGCGGAAATTATGAAAAAAAAGTGTGTTTGCAAACGTGTAGCGGCAGCTCTGTTGGCGGCAGGAATGATTTTTTCGGCGGTTGGGTGTCGGACAACGGAGGCAGAAAAGGAGAACGGGCATGCGGCAGAACAGGATAAGAACGGTGAGAAGGATTCAGTTGTCGTAACTATGCCGACGACCTCAGAACCGGAAGCGGGATTTGATCCTGCATATGGCTGGGGAGCGGGAGAGCATACCCATGAGCCATTGATCCAAAGTACCCTGACAACAACGACCGCGGATCTGAAAATCGGAAAAGATTTGGCGACGGAGTATTCCGTCAGTGAGGACGGGCTTACATGGACGGTAACGATCCGAGATGATGTAAAGTTTACCGATGGGGAAATTTTGACGGCGGCGGATGTTGCGTTTACATACAATCATTGTCGCGATGAGAGTACGGTCAGTGATTTTACAATGTTAAAAGAGGCTGTGGCGACCGATGCGACAACGGTGGAATTTCATATGAATCATCCGTATTCTATCTGGCCGTATACAATGGCGGTTGTAGGAATTATTCCGGAGCATGCATATGATGAAGGATACGGACAGAATCCAATCGGCTCCGGGCGATATGTTTTGAAGCAATGGGATAAGGGACAGCAGATCATCTTTGAAGCGAACCCGGAATATTACGGTGAAGCGCCGAAGATCAGGCAGGTGACAGTACTGTTTATGGAAGAGGATGCGGCATTGGCGGCGGCTATGGCAGGACAGGCAGATGTGGCTCATACAGCCGCCTCATACAGCGAACAGCAGGTGAAAGGATATGAATTACTGGCTGTGCAGACGGTGGACAACCGAGGCTTTAATCTACCGGTCGGTGAAGTGACGGAAAAGGACGGGATTACTTATGGGAACAAATTTACCAATGATGTAAACGTGCGTCGCGCGATCAATCTGGGGATTGACCGGGATGAAATGATTGAAAATGTACTAAACGGATATGGCACAAAGGCATACAGTGTATGCGATAAGATGCCCTGGTATAACGAAGCTTGTGAAGTGGAATATGATCAGGAAGAAGCGATACGTCTTTTGGAGGAAGCCGGCTGGAAAGCCGGAGCAGACGGTATTCGGGAAAAGAATGGAGTACGCGCAGCATTTTCATTGATGTTCAGTAATGGGGACTCTGTTCGTCAGGCGCTTGCAGAGGATACGGCAAATCAGTTAAAAGAGTTGGGAATCGAAGTGAAGACGGAAGGCGTAGGCTGGGATACTGCATACGACAGGGCACAGTCCGAGCCTTTGCTATGGGGGTGGGGAGCGCACACTCCTATGGAATTGTATAATATTTATCATACAGATGCGAGTGAAGACGGGATTGGTGCGGCAAGATATTCTCCTTATATAAATGAGACGGTCGACAACTATATGGACGAGGCTCTGGCGGCATCGTCCGTGGAGGATTCCTATGAGCTTTGGAAAAAGGCACAGTGGGATGGGACGACAGGAATCACACAGGAGGGAGATATTCCGTGGATCTGGCTTTGTAATATCGATCACTTGTATTTTGTAAGGGACGGACTGCATGTGGCGGAACAGAAGATACATCCACACGGACATGGGTGGTCGATCATCAATAATGTGGACCGATGGAGTTGGGAACCGTAGGAATGAAAAATATAGTTGAGATTTTGAAAAAGGCAGTACGGCTTTTGCTGTTGCTGTTGGTTACAAGTATGACAGCTTTTGCATTGATGAAGTCTTCTCCGGTTGACCCGGTGCAGGCGAATATAGGGCAGACGGCGCTGGGAAGCATGAGTGCAGAGCAAGTTGAAAAAATGGAAGCATACTGGGGTGTCGGAGAAAATCCGGTACGGCAGTATCTGGCATGGGCATCCGACTTTGTAAGGGGAGATATGGGAATCTCGCTTTTATATCGCCAGCCTGTGGCAGATGTAGTGGAGGATCGCTTGAAAAATTCTTTCTTTCTGATGTTGGCTGCATGGCTGATCTCGGGAGTGCTTGGGACTGCACTGGGAGCGGCGGCCGGAATGAATCGGGGGAAGTGGATCGATAAAGGGATCAAAGGATATTGTTTCTTGATTTCCGGCACTCCGGCATTCTGGCTTGCGATGCTGCTTTTGATCGTGTTTGGAGTGTGGCTTCGGATATTTCCGATAGGGTTGAGCGTGCCGATTGGCGTGGCGGCTGCGGATGTTACATTTTGGGACAGGGCGCAGCATTTTATTTTACCGGCTGTAACATTGAGTGTTACAGGGGTTGCCAACATCGCACTGCATACGCGGGAAAAAATGGTTGAGATCTCCGAAAGTGATTTTTTTCTGTTTGCTCGTGCGCGCGGAGAAAAAGGTTGGAAATTGTTTTGGAATCATGGGTTTCGGAATATGCTGCTTCCGGCGATGACATTGCAGTTTGCGTCTGTCAGTGAGGTTTTCGGCGGCTCCGTTTTGGTGGAACAGGTCTTTTCTTATCCGGGGGTGGGGCAGGCAGCGGTGTCTGCCGGACTTGGAAGTGATATGCCTTTGTTAATGGCGGTTACGGTTGTAAGCGCCCTATTTGTGTTTGGGGGGAATCTGGCAGCAGATATCCTTTACAGAGTTGTGGATCCCAGAATCAGAAAAGGGGGTGCGCGGCTGTGAACGCAGGAAAAAAACACCTGCTGAATCGCAGACAGCGGGTTTTGGCGGGATTGATTATTTCGGCGATTTTTTTGCTCTGTATTTGTATAGGAGGAATGTTAGGAGCAGAAGCAGCAGTGGAGACGGATTTTACCAGAAAGAATCTGGCGCCGTGTATGCCGTATCTGTTTGGGACAGACTGGCTTGGAAGGGATATGATGGCAAGGTCGCTTAGGGGCTTGGCGGTCAGCATTCTGTTGGGTGTGATTTCGGCGGGGGTCAGCGCATTGATCGCACTGATCCTGGGAGTTGTTTCTGCAACAATGGGGAAGGCGGCGGATGCGGTTGTTTCCTTTTGTATTGACTGGATCATGGGTGTGCCGCACATATTGCTGTTGATTTTGATTTCGGTGGCTCTCGGAAAAGGATTTCGCGGCGTTGCGGTCGGAATTGCATTGACGCATTGGCCGTCTTTGGCGAGAGTGATCCGGGCAGAGGTATTGCAGCTTCAGGAAAGCCCCTATATTCGGATCGCCGAAAAATTGGGGAAGAGTAAAGGATATCTTGTGCGCAAACATATGTTGCCGCATTTATTGCCTCAATTTTTTGTGGGGGTGGTGCTGCTGTTTCCTCATGCGATTTTACATGAAGCAAGCGTGACTTTTTTGGGATTTGGATTGTCTTCAGAGCAGCCGGCGATTGGTGTGATCCTTTCGGAGGCGATGAGGTATCTGGTGACGGGGCAGTGGTGGCTGGCTGTCTTTCCGGGAGCGCTGCTTGTGTCAGTTGTCGGATTATTTTATGCGGCGGGAGAAAATCTGCGAAAGCTGACACAGCCGGGGAGTGTACATGAGTGATAGGAGTCGAGGACAGAGATGAAACAGGAGTGCGGAAGAAAGAAAATATACGGAATGAGAGAAGAATCGGAAGTGATCTTGAAAATACGGAATCTGCAAATTTCTTTCACACAATATGAGCGGGGGCTAAAACAGAGAACCTTTCAGACTGTGCGAGGAATGAATCTGGAAGTAAGGAAGGGAGAACTGACTGCTATAGTGGGGGCGAGTGGTTCAGGGAAAAGTCTTCTTGCACATGCGGTATTGGGCATACTTCCTTATAATGCGTCTATGGATGGAGAGATTTTTTATTGCGGAGAATTGCTGTCTGAGAAAAGAAAAGAAAAGCTCAGAGGAGGAGAAATTGTACTGGTTCCGCAGAGTATGGACTATCTGGATCCATTGATGAAAGTTGGAAAACAGGTTTGTAAGGGGCGCAGAGACGAGAAAACGAGAGAAAAGCTGAGAGACATTTTTGAGCGATATCACTTGCAGGAAGAGGTGGAGAAATTGTATCCGTTTGAACTGTCGGGAGGAATGAATCGGAGAATTTTAATTTCAACGGCGATGATCGAGACCCCGAAGCTGGTGATCGCAGACGAACCGACTCCGGGGCTGGATTTAAAGACTGCAAAGAGGGTAATGGAACACTTTCGGGACATGGCTGATATGGGAGCCGGAGTAATTCTGATCACACATGATCTGCGGCTTGCGGCGGAAACAGCGGATCGCATAGTTGTGTTTTGTGACGGAGAAGTGATAGATGAGGTGCGTCCGGAAGCGTTTGAAAAGGGGGATACATTGAAGAATCCATATACAAAAGCACTGTGGAGAGCAATGCCGAAAAATGGATTTGTATATGAAAAAGAAGTCGGAGAAACAGCGGAATGAGATTGGAAGTAAAAGAGCTTTCGTTTGCGTATGAGCGGAATGAAAAACAGATTTTGAAGGATTTTAATTTCAAAATAGAATCAGGTGAAAGAGTCGGAGTGGCTGCACCCAGTGGGTTCGGAAAAACAACGCTTTGTAAATTGATCGCGGGATATTTGGAGCCGGATAAGGGAAGTATTTTATTGGATGAAAGGTCGCTTTTTTCTTATCAGAGGTATTGTCCGGTACAGATGATATGGCAGCAGCCGGAGCAGGCGGTGAATCCCTATCTCAGAATGCGTGACATCATTGCGGAGGGGGATGAGGTAGAAGAGAGGATTTTAGAGGGATTGGGGATTCGGCCTGATTGGATGGAGCGTTTTCCGGGAGAGTTGTCCGGCGGAGAATTGCAACGTTTCTGTATAGCCAGAGCTCTTGGGAGGAGAACTCGCTTTTTGCTTGCGGATGAGATCAGCACCATGCTGGATTTGATCACACAGAGCCGGATCTGGCATTTTCTGATCGAAGAAACCGAACGGAGAAAAATAGGAATGGTGGTGGTCAGTCATGACAGAGAATTACTGGAATGTGTTTGCACAAGGATTGTTGAAATGGTATAATTGAACGATACGTGAGCGTATTTGGAGGGAATATGGATATGTCTGTGTGGATGAGGAGGACGAACAGATAGGATGAATGAGCATGGTGAAATGAAGAGACATATACAGGATACAAAACATGAGCACACACATGGTCACAGTCACATTCATGGGGAGCATCATCATGTACACAGTGCAGACGAGAAGAGGGCTGTGATAAACCGACTTTCAAAAGCAATCGGTCATCTCGAATCGGTGAAACGAATGGTAGAGCGGGATGAGGATTGCAGTGAAGTGCTCATCCAGCTTGCAGCTGTTCGCTCGGCGATCAACAATACCGGAAAGCTTGTTTTGAAGAATCATATCAATCACTGTATTGTAGAAGCGGTTGAAGAAGAGGATGAAGAGGCGATTGAATTGCTGAACCAGGCGATCGATAAGTTTATCAAGTGACAAAAGGTGGTTCTGAAATAGACGGATAAAGAGGTGTTTGTTTGGAGCAAGAGAACAAGGAAAAGATACATAAAAGATTTGGGAAAACAGAGAAACGGCTGTTGGTGTCATGTGTTTGTCTGGTTCTTGCGGGCGGATTGATGATGTTGGCAGAAATGGCGGAGGGATTTGCGGAATGGTATGCGGAAAATGTGTATCCTCTGCTTGTGTTTTTGATCGGACATTTGATGGGGGCGGTTCCGTTTTCGTTGGCAGAAATAGGCGTGTATGCTCTGGTTTTGTCTGTTATCATTACGGCAATCCGAGCGGGAATCCGCGGAAAGCGGGAGAGAAATTACGGGCGGGAGGCTTTACGGTGGGCATCCGGTCTTTTTTTGACTGCCACGGTGTTGTTTTTATTGTATGTTATGAATTGCGGAATAAATTACCGACGGGTTTCCTTTTCGGAAGAAGAGGGGTTGATTACAAAAGAATATTCGACAGAGGAGCTGCGGGAAGTATGCGAATGGCTGACGGAAGAGTTGAATCTACGTGCGGATAAGGTAGAACGAGATCAAGACGGTGTCATGATTTTGGAAGAACAAAGCGAAAAACGAGCGGTACAGGCAATGAAAAGTCTGTCAGAACAGTACGATTCGCTGGAAGGATACTATCCGCAGCCGAAGAAATTGGCTGTTTCTGAAACTCTGTCTTATCAAAGTTTGACGGGGATTTATTCGCCGTTTACCGTAGAAGCAAATTACAATGGGGATATGATGCCTTATAATATTCCGTTTACGGCTTGCCATGAATTATCTCATTTGAGAGGGTTTATGCAGGAGGAAGAGGCGAATTTTATTGCCTTTCTGGCATGTGAAGGCGCAAAGGAGACGGAATTTCAGTATAGCGGATATCTGTTGGCGTGGATCTATTCGATGAATACGTTGTATCGTGTGGATTCGGAACAGTGGAGTGAGGTGCGGGACGGTTTGGACGAGCCGGTGGAGGCGGATCTGCAGGCAAACAACCGGTTCTGGGATTTTTATGAGGGAGCTGTCTCTGAGCTGGCAGATAAGGTGAATGATACCTATTTAAAAGTAAACGGTCAGGCGGACGGAGTGAAGAGTTATAACCGTATGGTAGACCTGTTGGTGGTGTATTATCAAAATAAATAAAAAGAGAAATGCTGAAACTCAACATTTCTCTTTTTTAGAGGCGCAGACCGGATTTGAACCGGTGAATCAGGGTGTTGCAGACCCACGCCTT
>CAUWKK010000030.1:0-25985 GCA_963559385.1 uncultured Schaedlerella sp. | reverse complement strand
TCATCCTCTTCGTCATATTCATCATAAAGCTCGTCCAATTCTGCATTCCGGCTTCTCAGCTTCACAGCCAATACGATCAGAACGATCAGCAGGATTAATACGACCGCCAAAACAACTGCCGCCACGATCAGAAAATACTGGTCTACAATTCCCTGGATTTTTCCGATCATCCCCTTTGCAGCCGTCGTCTCCTCTTTTTTCTCCGCCTCCTGGATCACATATCTCTGATAGGTTCCCTCTACGGAATCATACTGATAATAACCTTCTGTTCCGTCACTGCTCAATGCAAATACAAGAAAATAATCTTTCAACTTTACATTCTGCCATGCCGGAAATTCTGTTCCGTTAATTTCCATGATCGTATCCTGAAATTTTTCCGGCAGCTTCGTTTCGTCACTTTCTCCTAAAATAAAGATTGAAGCCTCCTCACTCAACGTCACCTGCTCTGCAATAACAAAGCTGCTGTCCGCTTCCTCATATAGTGCCATGACCGGATCGTTGGAGCCTGTCACTAAAAATACCATAACTGTTCCTGAGGAATCCTGCTTGATCGCATTGTGCTCTGCTCCGTTATAAGAAATCGTTGTCTTGGAAAATCCTGCCGGGATCAATGCATCTGTAAAGTTCTCATAAATCCCGTACATACTTCCCTTTACTTCAATATTTGCCTCACTGACTTCTCTTTCTCCGGAGTTTCCCGATGTCCCCGTACCTTCTGCGTTTCCGTCTCCCGCCTCGATCTTCACAGCCGACGTTCCGTTTGTCAGATTCAAGGTTTCATCCGAAAATAAATAGGCCTCGGAGCTTGTCGCCTGGATCGTCGTATCACCCTCTGCCAACGCTTTAAATGTCAGTTCAAAAACCAATTCCGTTTCTGTTCCCGTTCCCGATGCAAATAATTCCACCGTTCCGTCACCGGCAGTCGCATTTGCCCCGCCGACAAATTCCAATTTGGTTTTATCATAGGAAATCGTTGCTTTTCCATCTCCAATCGGAAGTCCGCCGCTCTCTATCTTTACTTTGACCGCAATCTCTTCTCCGACCTTACCTGTAGGATCGGAAAATGACAAGGTTCCGTCCGCAGCATAACCGACGATCGCAGGAGCAGATAACATCGCACATACCAGCATACTCAGCATAACCAGTTTTTTTATTATTTTCTTCATATCAAACCTCTTCCTTTGTGTCTTGTTTTCCACAAATCATTTCTGTCTATTCTTCTTTTAATAGTATATTTCACCTTGTTGTCCGGTTCCCGCATTTTCGGTCATACCACCGCCATCTGTCATTCCTGTTCCGTAATCTGTCATTCCGTAATCTGTAGTTCCGCTTTCCTCCGTATAGTCATAATTTTCTGTATAACCATACTCCTGTGTGTAGCCGGGATCTGCATAGCCGGTTTCATCTGTATAGCCGGAATCACTGTAAGTACCCGTATCCGTCACAGGATCGGTTCCGGTAAATCCTGTGGCATTCTCGATCATCTCACTGATTTTTTTCACCGTTGATGTCGGTTCATACGCTTCTTCTCCGCCAAACAGATATTGATGCAGTTCAACCACATTGCTCTCCAGTGTAACCGGAATAACGGAGTCTCCTTCTCCCTCTACGCTCATTGTATCCTTATCAACCGGGAAGCCCATTGTATCGCCGAATTGATATTTTTTCACATCCTTTGCATATGCCAATATCTCTGTCAAAGAGAAGTTCGTCTTTACTTTCGGAAATACCTTATCAATAATCTTGTTGATCGTTCCCACACCTGCCTGCTGTGCCTTTTCCGCCACTTTCATCAGTACGGTCCTCTGTCTTTCCGCACGCTTAAAATCATCTCCGCTTGTATACCGGATCCGACAATATGCCGTTGCCTGTACTCCATCGAGCACCTGTGTTCCCGCATTATATACGTAATCCGTGATCACTCCGGTATTGGCCGTAATTTCTGCACCATAGCCGTTGATATAATCCACCTCTTCTTCTGTTACGTCGATTTCAACTCCTCCCAACGCATTGATCACATCCACAAGTGCAGAGAAATCTACCGTCACATACTTCTGAATGTCCAGATCCAGGTTGCGGTTGAGCATGGCGATTGCCTCTTCTTCCTCTCCGTAAGAATAAGCAGAATTTGCCTTGTGCAGATCAGCCGATCCTCCATCAGAAAGCTGCAGCAAGGTGTCTCGGAAAACAGAAACCAACTTGATCTCCTTTGTCTTCCGATCCAGGCTTGCAACCATAATGGTATCGCTCCGGGTTCCCATCTCAACATCATTTTCTCTTGTATCCAGACCAAACAGCGCTACATTCAGATACCCCTCCTGATCCAACTGAAGCTCTTCTGAAATGCTCAGCTTATCAGTATCTACATCCTCTGTGTTCAGCTTACTCATCTTATTTGCAAGAACTCCGATCGCTGCCAGTACCAGAATCAGTAAAACAGTACATAATGCCAATGCAATCTTTGTTCCGAGAGACATTCCTTTCTTTTTTCGTCTCCTTTGTGAAGAAGTCGGACTCTGTGCATTTTTCGTGTTCTTGACATTGCTGCGGTTACCGGCAGAACCCTTTCCGCTTCCGGCGCCTTTCCTTCGTCTTTTCTCCATTCTGCGCTTTTCCTGCTCTATCTGCTCCAGTTCCCGTCTGGAAGGACGTCTTTTCTTTGCCATTTTTTAATCCTTTCTATCGCTTCGCTTTAACAAAACCACTGCTTATTATACGTCATTTCCCCTTACACATCAATCTGCACTTGCATCCTCTCCGGATTTCCAATATCCGGGATTCATTGTACATTTCATGACCATCCGGCGGGGCATTTTTTTATAATTCATTCCGCACTTATATCCCAGATACTTACATCCGCTTGTCAGTATCAGAGAACCGATCTGCCACGGTTTTCCCTTTTTCAGCAAATACGCTGCCGTATCTTTCACCAGGCGCATTCCTTCTTTTTCTGACTTTATATTTGCAAATATTTCCGGATGCTCACACTGTGATACTGCCAGATCAAAATTCCGGTGAAATTGCTGCATCGGACTATAGTTATGTGAATGGATCACCTTTGCCTCCGCCGCATAAACAACCTTATAGCCTGCCTGTGTCGCTTTAGCCGCCATGATCATATCTTCATTAAAAATAGTTTTTCGTTCAAACCCGCCAAGCTCCTCGTATATACTTTTTCGATAAGCCGCACATACATCCGAGCAAAAATAAGCTTTGATTCCCAATCGTTCCACATCCTTGGCAGATTTCACAATGCCTTGTTCCGGATAATTGAACGCCCGTGTATATCGCTCGATCAACCGACAGTCGGCCGCCGGCAGTTGTCTCCCGTAAGTAACCGCCGCATCCGGCATGTCAAACGGACGGATCAATTCTTCGATCATCCTTTCATTAACAGGCATGGCATCCTGCGTCATATAAACGATAAAATCCGCATCGGACTTTGACGCTCCGAGATGTCTTGTTCCGCCATGATCAAAATCCTTTTGCCGGATATGCGTCACTCTTATCTTTTCCAACTCATACAGTTCTTTCGGAAATACTCCCGTTTCTGTATCGATCAGATGAATTTCGTTGATCTCACAGGTTTGCTTCAGCAGCTTTTTTACAAGTACAACGACTTTTTCATCCGGTTGATAAGTTGGAATGATCACATCTACCTTCTGTTGCTTTTTCGTCATTTAACGTCTCCTCAAATTGTAGATTTTAAACCTTAATACGCATTTTTATTGATAAATCCTTTAAAAAATGTCAGAAAAATAATCTTAAAATCAAATCCCACAGTCCAGTTCTCAATATAATACAAGTCACATTCGATCCGTCGTTTAATAGATGTATCTCCGCGATATCCGTTCACCTGCGCCCAACCCGTAATTCCCGGCCGCACCTGATGTTTAACCATATATCTCGGAATCTCTTCTTTAAAATTCTCCACAAACTGCGGTCGCTCCGGTCTCGGTCCGACCAGACTCATATCCCCTTTTAATACATTAAAAAACTGGGGAAGTTCATCGATACTTGTCCGACGCATAAACTTTCCAAGCGGAGTTACGCGAGGGTCGTCCTTCGTCGTCCATTTCTTCTCTTCCTCACTTTGCTTCTGAACAACCATGGAACGGAATTTGTACATATAAAACGGCCTGTTTTTCCAACCGATCCGTTTTTGTTTAAAAATAATCGGACCCGGGTCTGTAAGCTTCATCAGTACAACAACGAGAAGCATCACCGGAGAAAACAATATAATTGCAACAACCGCTCCGAAAATATCAATTCCCCGCTTTATCATACGATTCAGGGGATCTTGCAGCGGAACATGCCGGATATTAATAACCGGAAGTCCCTGGATATCTTCTGTATAAGGTTTTGTCGGAATAATATTGTTATAATCCGGAATAAACTTGATATGGATTCCCGACTTTTCACACAATGCCACAATTTCTTCCAGACGATCATATTCTCCCAAGCCCAGCGTAATCGCAATCTCATCCAGCTTGTTCTGCGGCAGGATCGTCATCAGCTCCTTGATCCTTCCGATGATCTTTACTCCTTTATATTCCGTACCGATCGGATGATTGTCATCCAAAATTCCTCGTACGCTGTATCCCCACTCCGGATTTGCTCTGATTCTGTCTATATACTGCTCTGCGGAACGACTATATCCCACCAAAATCATATATTTCTGATTATACCCGTTTTTCCGCAATTTTCTCAATATGATACGCAGTACGTTTCTTTCCAGTACTTCCAGAAATATATTTGCACACAAAAAGACAAACAACATATGTCTGGAGATATCAGACTGCTTCGATAAATAAAGTACAAGAATCAATACCATAACGCCTATTCCGTTGGCCTGCACAACACGCCATGCTTCCAGACGTCTTCCCAGCACTCTTTTCGGTACATATAAATGGAACAAATAGTATAATACCAAATATTCCGGCACGATAAATATCAGCAAACGCATATATTCAAGAAGTGAATAGTACCATGCATCTAATTCAAACCACCCACTTTTAAACCGGAGATACCACGCAAGCACATAAGCCAGTACAAGTACGACTGCATCCAGCACAACCTGTATCCGGTTTAATATTTTCTGGTTTTTCTTTATCATCTAACATCTTCCCTTTGCATTTTCTATACATTATCTGTATAATGATACTACACTTTTACGGAAATCTCAACACAAAATAGTGAATACATACTTTTTCATTCATATTTTTGTAACATTTCCGAAAACATTTTGAACTATATTTCTATATTTGATATAGTATAAGACACCATCATTTATTATAAAAAGAAACGAGGATATTCATGGAAGTTACAATTATTATTCCCAACTATAACGGAAAACATTTTATGGAAGCCTGTCTGGAATCTCTGAATCACCAAACCTGCAAGGATTTTCAGATTTTGGTCGTTGACAACCATTCTTCCGACGGATCTGCCGCCTATATGAAGGAACAGCATCCTGAGATTCCGTTGATTTCTCTTGATGAAAATTATGGTTTCAGCAAAGCCGTAAATATAGGGATCAAACACACCGATACACCTTATGTGATTTTGTTGAACAACGACACCGTTGTGGACAAGAACTATGTTGCCGAAATGCTGAAAGCGATCAAGGCTTCTCCCAGAATCTTCTCTGTCAGCAGTAAAATGATCCAAATGTACAACCCCTCTCTTATTGACAGTGCCGGAGATTCCTTCACGGTCTTAGGCTGGGGGTTTTGCCGCGGAAGCAACCAATCCGTCACACGCTACACGAAACCGGAATCTGTGTTTACCGCCTGCGCCGGAGCCGCCATTTACAGGCGTGATGTTTTTGAAAAAATCGGGTATTTCGACGAGCTGCATTTCGCCTACTTGGAAGACATAGACGTCGGATACCGTGCCAGAATCCACAATTACATCAATATGTATTGTCCGACCGCAATCGTTCAGCATGTAGGCAGCGGAACAAGCGGCTCTAAATACAACACCTTTAAGGTAAAGCTTTCTGCCCGTAACAATATCTGGCTGCTTTATAAAAACATGCCGTTTCTTCAACTGCTTTTGAATCTGCTTCCTTTGACTCTCGGTTTTCTCATCAAAGCCGCCTTTTTTCAAAAAAAGGGATTCGGTCATGATTATCTGAGCGGTTTAAAAGAGGGTTTTCTCCGTTGTAAAGAGTGTAAAAAGGTACCTTTCCGGCTTCGCCGTCTTCCAAACTATATCAAGATTGAATTTCAATTGATCCGGTATACTTTTTCTTATTTCATTAACAAATGTCTTAAGAAATAATTACATTCCAATAAAAAACACCTCCGGCAGGTTTCGCTTCAAAAAAGCGCACCTGTCGGAGGCATTTTCATATTTTAAAATAATTTTTCCGGATACACGCCCGCATCTGCCAGACTTCTTACCGCAGCCACTACACTTTCTTTGTCTTCCTTATAGGTTACCCCAAACCATTTATCCTTAGACTCTAAAACACGCACCGCGATTTTTTTCTCTCCCAACAAACCGCCGATGATTGTCGGAAGAAGATACTCCGCTTTCAGATTTCCGTCTTCAATGCTTGCAAGGAAACGCTCAAACCCATGCTCCAACGTCTCAAAAAAGTTCGGCTTTAATCCCCACATATTCATAGATACCGCCGAATCTGCATCCACCGGTGTTTCTCCGTCTGTATTTCGGATCACAGCACCTGATGCACATTTTTCAATCCCTTGTGTCTCTACAATATCTGTCAGCATACCATTTTCATTCACATGACAGATTCCCCTTGTCACACTTCCGTTATCACTCAAGGTGTTTTTTAAGACAAAGCCCACCATACAGATCTCCGATTCATCCGAATCCCTCTCCTCTGTCAGATAACGAAATGCTTCTGTGTATGCCTGCTTTCCATAATAATCATCCGCATTGATCACCAGAAACGGGGCGTCCACAACATTCTTACAGCACAAAATCGCCTGTCCCGTTCCCCATGGCTTTATTCTGTCCTTAAAGCGTTCCGCATATTGTGCAGGAATATCCTCGGTTTCCTGATATGCATATGCCGTGTCAACCACCTTTTCGATCCGATTGCCGATCACTTCTTTGAAATCCTTTTCCAGATCCTTTCGAATGACAAATACAACCTTGTCAAATCCTGCTTCTATCGCATCATAGATTGAATAATCCATAATGATCTCGCCGTTCGGTCCCACCGGCTCCAGCTGCTTGATCCCACCTCCAAAACGACTTCCGATTCCCGCCGCCATAACGACTAATGTTGCTTTACTCATTTGTTTTCCCTCCTATTCTCCCAGTCCGTCTTCGACGATCTGAACCATTGAATTTAACGCAGTCTCTTCATCTGCGCCCTCGCACACGATTGTAATGACATCCCCACTCTTAATACAGGCACCGAGAACACTCAACACACTCTTGGCATTTGCCCGAATCTCCTGTCCCCGATTTTTTCTCTCTATCGTAATTTTACTTTCAAACTGCATCGCAGTTTTACAAAAGAGCCCGGCCGGTCTTAAATGCAGTCCTGTCGGATTCTTAATGATAACATCTTGCTTTACCATCGGAATTCCCTCCTATTCCTCCGCTTTTTCCGCCGATTCCGTTCCTTCTGTCCTTTTCGTCAATGTCACACTGACTATTGGATTTTCTGCCAGAACAACATCGGAATCCACTTCTATATAAACCGGAACCTCGTAAGTTCCCGGTTCGGTATATCCTTCCAGATCGATCGATGCGGCATTTTTAATATCCAGCTTTTCCAACAACTCTTCTTTTCCGGAAAAATGAACCTCCAAATCCCCTGTCGTCTCGATCACCGCGCTGAAATCCTTTCCCATATTATTGATCCGGATTGCTCCTGTCGGAAGTAAGATCGTTCTGGTTCCCTCCTTTTCAACCATAACGGTTACAGCGACATTCTTTGCAGTCTCATCGGACAGCTGTACTCCCTCCGGAAGATAGGAAGAAATGTCAACCGTATATTCCTTTTTGGAATTTGCTCCGCTGATATCGAGTTCTCTTGCCGGTACTTCAATGGATTCCAGTTTTTCCAGTACACTCTTTTCTCCGAACACTTCTACCTTCTCCGGCACGCTGATAAGTCCGGTATACCGATACCCGGCAGCCGGTGTGCCCGATACACTGAATTCCAGTTCCGCTTCCTTTGTCGGAAGAATCTGAATGTCCACACTGACCCCTTTCTCTCCCAAATTCGTCTGAAGTGCGCTTTGATCCATAGCATTTCCGTTCCCGTCAAAAATCAACAGATCTGCTTCCTTTGTACAATCTTCCGAGATTCCGTTGATATCTACTTTTGCAACGACCCTCTGGATATCTTCCACAGAACTTTCTGCTCCGCTGATCTCAACCCGTTCCGGGTTCACAGTCATTTCACCGAGTTCATATCCGTCTCTCTGCTCATTCACGGTCATTACCGAAATCGGAAAACTCTTGCTTGCCACATTTTCCACTTTAATCAGTACATTGTTCGGCTGAACTTCTGTCGTCACCTCCAAACGTTCCTCATATCCCTCCACTACAGCAGTGATCGGAACAACTCCGGTCTCTGTATCCCGCTGTCTCAAATCTATCACCGCCGTAATATCCCTACTGTCAATCTTGGACAAAACGGAACGCGGCGCATGGACAACAACGCGTACAGAATTAATATCATCCATAAGTTTAAATTTCTTTCCGTCATTTATAATGATTTCCTCGTTTTTGAACGTCAACGGAATATCATTAAAAGCTTCACTCTTAATCGGATCATCGATAAAGCCCACAAACAGCCACAACAATACAGAAAATACAAGCGCAATGATTTTCAATCCCAGGTTTTCTGTGAATTTATGCCAATCAATCCTCTCCATATTTCCGCCGTCCTTTCCGCAGAGCAAACCGCTTCTTTGTGTCAG
Source organism: uncultured Schaedlerella sp. (assembly GCA_963559385.1). Taxonomy (GTDB): domain Bacteria; phylum Bacillota; class Clostridia; order Lachnospirales; family Lachnospiraceae; genus Schaedlerella. Next base: position 17,070 of record CAUWKK010000030.1, on the reverse strand, counting down.
ACATCCGATATTGGATCTGACTCAGCCGTGTTGTCAAATACTCCGGCGTCACTCCTCGTACAAGCTGTCCGCCCATTGCAACCGAAACTTTTCCGGTTTCTTCCGAAACCGCGATCACAAGCGCATCACTGACTTCGCTCATTCCCAGCGCCGCACGATGCCTCGTGCCAAGATCCTTGCTGATCTGCATATTATCAGATAACGGCAGATAACAAGTAGCGGAAGTAATTCTGTCTCCACGGATGATTACAGCGCCATCATGAAGCGGTGTATTGTGTTCAAAAATATTGATCAAAACCTGCCCCGACACCTTACAATCCAACTCAATCCCCGTCATCTCATATTCTGTCAGATGTATCGCCTGCTCCACAACGATCAACGCCCCGGTCTTTACACTTCCCATATCAAAGCAGGCTTTCACGATCCCCTCGATCGTGTCATCAGAAAATCGCTGATTCTCTTTGTTTTTGTCAAACAATGTCAAATTACTGAACAGGTTTTTCTCCCCCAACTTTTCCAACGCCCTGCGCAGCTCAGGCTGAAATACAACTACCGCACCGATCGCCAGCACATTGATCGTAGCTTCTGCAAGATAAAGAATCGTATGCATTTTAAAAATCGCAGCGATTAAAATAAATGCCGCAAGCGTCAGCATCCCGCGCAGCAACATCCATGCTTTTGTATTTTTGATCCAGAGCATAATTTCATATACAATAACCGTAATGATCAAAATTTCCAATATATCCGTCCAACGAATGGTTGGAAAGTACCAGTCTCCGAGATACTTTCCTATAAAATTCTGTAATCCAAACTGCATCTTTCCACCTCCGTTCTATTGCCCCTTATTTATCCCCTGATTCCTTATCCAATCCCAACTCTTTATTTAAGCTTCTTGTCAGCAAAAGCTCCTCTGTCCGCTCTGCCAGTTCTTCCTCCCGGTTTCTCTTAAAAGCTGTTCGTCTTTTCAAGGGCATTTCTTCACTTTCCTGACGCTCATTGATATGCTTTACACTTTTCTCCGGAATTGTTACCCCCACTTTCGGAACCGCTTTTACATAATAATGATACTCGTCATCCTCAAACTCCAGATTCTCTGTCCGCAGATAATCTACCGACAAAAAGAACACTTCCAGTATCAACCCGATCACCACTGCCGCAATTCCGCTGCCAATCACTTCTGCATAGGAAATGTGAAGTCCAAGTACAATATTGCCCACAATCGCTACGACAATTGCCATCACTGCTCCGGTACCGGCAGCAATCTTCCAGGAATGATCAATAGAGCGTGTCTTAACTCCGTACACGATCAGTACGCACAGCACAACAGCCGCAACCATAACCAGCATTTCTTTATTCATCAAAGACTGCTTTGTAAAAGTCATAGCTCCCTCGATCATGCTCTCGGTTCCTCCACCTGCTCCTTTAAATGAATTGGCGGATGTCTTTACAAAATGAAGCATATAGTAAGTAAACGTCCCGCATACTACGGGTACAAGACACACCGGTGTTCCCAACAGTCCGACTGCAACCGGAACAACCAACGGCAGCTTTAACGCAAATCCCGCCGCAGCCAGCAAGACAAGCCATGCTTTTTTTGAACTGAAACGAAAATAGAAAATATACATTAAGACAAAGAACAGCGCCGTAACCAACGCAATCGGCATCGACAATGCATATAAATGAAGCAGCACCAATGCCGTTGCCGCCAGCACCATAATGATCAACGGCAGAAACGCACAGACAGCCGAAAGTCCTACCGTCACGATCATAGACGATGCCATTTTCATAAAGCCAACATTATAATTGATCAATCCAAAGGTCAAAAGTCCCAACGCAAACTGCATCCCTATCGTGATATAAAAAGAATACTTTGCATAAAACTCCTTCAATTGTTCTCTGATGCCAAGTAACGTACTCATATCTTACATTTTCTCCTTTTTAATTTAACTTTTCCAACCGGGACAAATCTCTGTAGTATTTCTTTACGCGCTGCTTTGCGCGGTTGTGCTTTGTTTTATAAAAGCTGCTTGCACAAACTCCATAAATGATAACTACGATCAAATAACCTCCGACCACAATGCCGACCAGTAGAAAAAGTTTCATCATATCCAAATCTTTCAAAATCGCATCTATATTACAAAGTGCATACAAACCCGCCATGATCGCATATCCTGCCGTAATCCACAGTATCGTGATCAACGTATTCAGGCTTGCGTAATCCTTTTTATAATATGTACTTATTTTCAAATCCCGGTTCAAATGTTTTTTCTCATACGAAGACATTCTCGCCATAAGTTTGATTCTTCTTTGATCTAACATACCTGCCTCCCGACTATAAAAATCCATTATGATTTAGTATAGCATATACTCAAAGTCCTTGTCCAATGCTTATAGTCAAAAAATAGACTTTTTGAACCCCTGCCTTTTTCAAAACTTTTGCAATCCGATGAACCGTATTTCCGGTTGTATAAATATCATCGATCAGCAGCACTGTTTCCGGTGCTCTCCATGTTCCGCGGACACCAAACGCTCCTTTCAGATTATCCTCCCGTTCCCGGTATCCCAGCTGCTTCTGTGGTCTGGTTTTTTTCACCCGTACCACCGCTTCTGTCTCCACCGGGATCCCCGTTCGTTTCCCCAGTTCTTTCGCCAGCAATTCTGCCTGATTGAATCCTCTGCTTCGTCTCTTTGTGCTGTGCAGAGGAACCGGAATCATCACATCCGCACCGATCTTCTCCATCCAGGTTTCATACCGATGAGCCATTTCTCCCGCAAAAACACCTGCATAATATCGTTTGTTATGAAACTTAAACCGGTACACCGCTTTTGAAACAATTCCCTTATGTACCCATAAACTTCTTCCTTGCTCAAATGCAAGTACATGTCTTTCACAATCCGCACAATACTCCCGCTCCTCCGCCACAGGTTTCCCGCACTTCATACACCGTGGTTCCTCGATATATTCCAGTTTTTTTCTGCAAGAGTCACAAATCTCCGTTTTTGTTATTTTCCCGCAAAACGGACATTTCGGTGGATAGATCAGATTTAAAATCCCTATGAAAATTCCCGTATCCGTTCTGACAGACTTGTATAGCGATTCTGCTCGCTTTTGTTTTGTATCATTTCTTGAAATACGCTCTCACTCCCTACAATCGTAAGACATTTTTTTGCCCGCGTCACCGCAGTATAAAGTAAATTTCGGTTATACAACATTCTTGGTCCCTGCAAAAGTGGAATGATCACCGCAGGATATTCGCTTCCTTGAGACTTGTGTACGGTAATCGCATACGCAAGTTCCAATTCCCCTGCCATTTCAAAAGGATATTTCACTTTACGATGCTCATCATACTCCACCTCCAACGTTTCATCGTATCGGTTAATTTCCGTAATAACTCCCATGTCTCCGTTAAAAATCCCTAATCCGCTGTCCACAACCAAACCATGCCTTGTCTGAATTTCCCACTCCAGCTGATAATTATTTTTAATCTGCATCACCTTATCTCCCACGCGGAAAATACGCCCGCCGATTTCCGCTTCCTCCTTCGCTGCCTCTTGCGGATTCAAATATTTCTGAAAAATGAGATTCAGCCTCTCGACTCCCAGCAGCCCCTTTCTCGTCGGCGTCATAACCTGAATTTCATTTTGCGGAGCATCCACATATTTGGGAAGTTTCTTTTGAATCAAGGTGATCATGACTCTTATGATCGTATCTGCATCCTGTCTTCGTAAAAAGAAAAAGTCTCTGCTTTTATTATCCGGAATAACCGGTTCTCCGGCATTGATTTTATGTGCATTGACCACAATATCACTTTCTCCTGCCTGCCGGAAAATCCTTGTCAAGGTTACGACAGGAAAGCATTCCGATAGTATGATATCTTTCAATACACTCCCGGCTCCGACCGACGGAAGCTGATTCACATCTCCAACCAGAACCAACCGAGTTCCAACCACAACTGCAGATAATAGTGCGTGCATCAACGGAAGATCCACCATAGACATTTCATCAATGATGATAACGTCTGCTTCCAACGGATTTTCCCGATTCTTCAAAAAACCGTTCACATTCCCCTCTTCCTCCGGGTTCCCGCTCACTTCCAGCAGCCGGTGGATCGTTTGCGCCTCATATCCGGTCGCCTCCGTCATCCGTTTCGCCGCCCGTCCTGTGGGCGCCGCCAGAAGAATGTCCATTCCCTCACTCTCAAAGAAACGAATCATCGTATTGATCGTTGTTGTCTTTCCGGTTCCCGGCCCTCCGGTCAGCACAAGCAATCCATGCTTGATCGCTTCGATCACCGCCCGATGCTGCATAATATCCAGTGTGATCTTTTCCGTTTCTTCTACTTTTTTCAGCCGCTTTTCCATCATTTCTTCCGGCATCTCACAATCAATGTCCAGATCATGCAACATTTTTGCCGTATTCAATTCCAGATAATAATATTGTGTCGGATAAATACGTATCTCTGCTTCTTCTTCCTTTAAAACAATTTTTCGGTCAATACACAAGTCCATTATATATTTTTCCGCTTCCCCGATCTCCACACCAAGAAGCTGCTCTGTCCGTCGGATCAGCAGTTCCTTCGGAAGGTAGATATGCCCCTCTCCCACCGCCTGCTGCAAAATATAGAAGATACCGCTGCGGATCCGAAAATCAGAATCTGCATGAATCCCGATCCGAGCCGCAATTTCATCTGCCGTTTTAAATCCAACGCCGTCAATATTATCCGCCAGCTGATACGGATTTTCCTCCAACACCTGATATAATTTACTTCCGTAATACTGATATATTTTCACACCAAGCGTTGTAGACACCCCGTATTTTTGCAAAAAGATCATCGCTTTCCGCATATCCTTCTTTTCTTCTACCCGGGCAGAAATTTCTCTTGCTTTCCGTTCACTGATCCCTTTCACTTCGACAAGCCGCTCCGGCTCCTCCTCTATGATCCGAAACGTATCTTCTTTAAATTTTCTCACGATCCTGCCTGCAAGTGCAATGCCGATCCCCTTAATTGCACCGGACCCCAGATACCGTTCTATGGAAATCAAATCCTCCGGCTCCTTTATCTGGTGAGAACTTACTTTCAACTGGGTACCGTAAACATTGTGTGTAACATATTCTCCCTCCAGTTCTAGCAGTTCTCCTTCATTGATATAATGAAAACTGCCGACACAAGTTACTTCTCCGTCCTCTGTATCCAAATTAAATACCGTATATCCGTTTTCCTCGTTTCGAAATACAATATGTTCTACATATCCGGTTACCGTTTCCACTTCGTTCTTCTCCTGTTTCTTACTTTTTTGATTGATTTTATACGTTGCTGATCGATTTGAAAAAGACAGGTTCCTTTGCGGTAACCTGCCATTTTATCTCCTTAATATTCTCTGCTCCCACTCATAAATTCTACAAACTGCCCGGTTCCGATCGCTACAACCTTCAGAGGATCTTCTGCCGTTACGGTATGGATCCCGGTTTTCTCTTCAATCAATTCTTCCAAACCGCGAAGCATGGCTCCGCCTCCCGTCAAAACGATTCCGCGATCTAAAATGTCTGCAGATAATTCCGGCGGCGTCTGTTCCAGTACGGCAATGACCGCCTCCACAATCTGACTGGTCGTCTCCCGAAGCGCTTCTTCTGTTTCAGAAGATGTCACTGTAACAGTCTTCGGCAGACCTGTCACCAGATTCCTCCCTCGCACTTCCATTGTCTCTTCTTCCACCAGTGGGTATGTGGTCCCGATCTTTATTTTAATATCTTCCGCAGTCCGCTCTCCGATCAAGAGATTGTGCTTCTTCCGCATAAAACGCACGATCGCTTCGTCGAAATCATCCCCTGCTATTTTAATCGATGTATTTACTACCGTTCCTCCCAGAGAAATCACCGCAATGTCCGAGGTTCCGCCTCCTACATCTACGATCATATTTCCGCAGGGCTTCGAAATATCAATCCCTGCACCGATCGCCGCCGCCACCGGCTCTTCGATCAGATTGACTTCTCGCGCCCCCGCTGCAAACGTCGCCTCTTCCACCGCTTTCTTTTCTACTTCTGTAACACCGCTCGGCACACATATACTGATCCTCGGCCGCTTAAACGGACGCCTCCCCAATGATTTCTGTACAAAATACTTGATCATCTTCTCCGTTACGGTATAATCCGATATCACACCCTGACGCAGCGGACGCACTGCTACAATATTTCCCGGAGTTCTCCCCAGCATCAGCCTTGCTTCTTCTCCGATTGCTTTAATCACATTTGTATCCCTATCAAATGCAACTACCGACGGCTCCTTCAGCACAACGCCTTTCCCCTTTACGTACACAAGAACACTTGCCGTTCCCAAATCTATTCCGATATCCACAGACATATAAACTCTCCCTTCTAAAAATCGCCTCGACCAAGGCATCCCTTATTATTACTCTCCTTATCATTCGTGTTGTCCCCTGCACGAATGATTTCTCTCATTCGTCTGCTTCTGTTGATCATCCAAAAAACTGCATCGATTATTAGTATAATAAACTTTTTTAAAAATAGAAACCCTTAATTTGAATTTTGCTCTAATTTTTACAGTCAATTTTTACAGTCTGCACAAGAAATGTGCAGACTGCTGTATCGCAATCTTAGTTTTTGTTCAAAACCGCGGCAATATACTTCCCTGTATGAGATTTTTTATTTTTTGCAACCTCTTCCGGAGTTCCTGTCGCCACAACTGTTCCTCCTTTATCGCCGCCTTCCGGTCCGATATCTATAATATAATCTGCGGTCTTGATCACCTCCAGATTGTGTTCGATCACAATGACCGTATTCCCGTCATCCGCCAGTCTGCGTAAAATCTCCGTCAACTTGTGTACATCTGCAAAATGAAGTCCTGTTGTAGGTTCGTCCAGAATATATACTGTCTTTCCGGTACTGCGCTTACTCAGTTCTGCCGCCAGTTTAATTCTCTGCGCCTCTCCTCCGGAAAGTTCCGTAGAAGGCTGGCCCAAACGGATATAAGACAAGCCCACATCATTTAATGTTTCCATTTTACGGCGGATACTCGGCACATGTTCAAAAAATTTCACTGCCTCTTCCACAGTCATATTCAGCACATCATAAATATTCTTCCCCTTATACTTTACCTCCAAAGTCTCTCTGTTATATCTTTTTCCGCCGCATACCTCACAAGGAACATAAACATCCGGAAGAAAATGCATCTCGATTTTCAAAATCCCGTCTCCCGAGCAGGCTTCACATCGTCCGCCTTTTACATTGAAGCTAAATCTCCCTTTCTTATATCCCTTTGCCTTTGCGTCCGGTGTCGCTGCAAACAAATCCCGGATCAGATCAAACACCCCTGTATAGGTTGCCGGATTGGATCTCGGCGTTCTTCCGATCGGGGACTGATCGATATCAATTACCTTATCTACCTGCTCCAAGCCTTCAATCCTCTTATGCTTCCCCGGAATCGTTCTGGCACGATTCAGATCACGTGCAAGCCGCTTATACAAAATTTCATTTACAAGAGAGCTCTTTCCAGAGCCGGAAACTCCGGTCACACAGGTCATCACACCGAGTGGAAATGCAACGTCAATATTTTTCAGATTATTCTCCTGCGCCCCCACAACCCGAATGAATCCGGCAGGTTTCTTCCGTTCTTTCGGAACCGGGATTTTGACTTTTCCGCTCAGGTATGCTCCTGTAACAGACTTCTCACACTCCATCAATTCCTGTGCCGTTCCGACCGCAACTACTTCTCCGCCATGTTCCCCGGCTCCCGGTCCGATATCTACAATACAGTCTGCCGCCAACATTGTATCCTCATCATGCTCTACAACAATCAGCGAATTCCCCAAATCCCGCAACCGTTTTAACGTCATTAACAATTTATCATTATCTCTCTGATGCAAGCCGATACTCGGCTCGTCCAGAATATAAGCAACTCCGACCAAGCCCGATCCGATCTGAGTCGCCAACCGGATGCGCTGCGCTTCCCCTCCCGATAAAGAACCTGTTGCCCGTGCCAGAGTCAGATAGTCCAGACCTACATCCATAAGGAAACGGATTCTGGCTTTGATTTCCTTTAAAATCTGATCTCCGATCAAATGCTGTGTATGCGACAGTTCCAGCTGCTCCAAAAATTTCTGTAGTTTGTCTATCGAAAGAGCTGTCAGTTCAGCAATGTTTTTCTCCCCCACCGTCACTGCCAAAGCGCCCGGCTTCAATCGCTGCCCCTTACATGCAGAACAGGGAGTAATATTCATAAATGTTTCATACTCTGCCTTAGATGCTTCTGAATGTGTTTCCCGATATCTGCGTTCAACACTCTTGATCAACCCCTCAAAGACAACGTCATAAATCCCCTCACCTCGCTGCCCTTTATAATATACCTTAATGCTTTTTCCGTTTGTTCCGTAAATCAGAATGTCATGTATTTTTTTCGGATATTCCTCAAACGGCGTATCCAGATCAAATCCATAATGCTCTGCCAATGCACATAAAATCGCATTGGTAAAGCTTCCTTTATCCGCACAGGACTGCCACCCCAGAACTGCGATCGCTCCTTGATTGATACTCAAAGACGGATTCGGTATCATCAATTCCTCCGAAAATTCCATTTTATACCCCAGTCCAAAGCAGGCAGGACATGCCCCGAACGGATTATTGAAAGAAAAGCTGCGCGGCTCGATTTCTTCAATACTGATTCCGCAATCCGGGCAGGAAAAGCTCTGACTGAAATTCAGAGCTTCTCCGCCGATCACATCGACTACAAGCAGCCCCTCCGCAAGATTCAATACATTCTCAATCGAATCTGCAAGACGTTTTTCTATTCCCTGCTTGACAATCAGACGGTCCACAATAATCTCGATATTATGCTTAATATTCTTATCCAGTGTGATTTCTTCCGATAATTCATATAGATTTCCGTCCACACGAACCCGCACATATCCGCTTTTCTTTGCACGCTCGAACAGTTTTACATGCGTCCCTTTTCTTCCTCGCACTACCGGAGCCATAAGCTGAATCTTCGTCCCCTCTTCCATAGACAAAATCTGATCCACCATTTCATCTACGGACTGTTTTTTGATTTCTTTACCGCACTTCGGACAATGTGGAATCCCAACCCTTGCGTACAGCAACCGGAAGTAATCGTAAATTTCTGTTACCGTTCCCACCGTAGAGCGCGGATTATGGTTCGTCGATTTCTGATCGATCGAAATTGCCGGGGAAAGCCCTTCAATACTTTCCACATTCGGTTTCTCCATTTGCCCCAAAAATTGTCTGGCATAAGAAGACAAGGATTCCATATACCGACGTTGCCCCTCCGCATAAATCGTGTCAAAGGCGAGGGATGACTTTCCCGAACCACTCAGTCCGGTCAACACGACCAGTTCATTGCGCGGAATATCCACATCAATATTTTTCAGATTATTTTCATTTGCACCTCGGATTTTGATATATTTCCGGGCATCCATCTTAACTCCCATAGTTTCTCTCCTGTATTGATCTATTCTTCTAATTCATGCAGTGTCTTCTTCAGTTCCACCAGTTTGTCACGCAGCTGTGCAGCAGTCTCGAAATTCAGATCGGCGGCAGCCTTCTTCATCTTCTTTGTCACATCTGCGATCAGCTTCTCCAATTCCTTTTGACTCATCGATTCCGGTTCCTTCTCCAACTGCAATTGTGCGCTGTCTACTTTCTGCGAAATGCGGATCAAATCCCGCACTGCTTTCTTGATAGTCTGCGGAGTAATTCCATGCTCCTCATTGTACTGCATCTGGATCTTACGTCTCCGCTTCGTCTCTTCGATAGCCATGCGCATAGAATCTGTCACAGTGTCCGCATACATGATCACATGTCCCTCTGCATTTCGTGCGGCGCGTCCGATCGTCTGGATCAGGGACGTTTCCGAACGCAAAAATCCTTCTTTATCTGCATCCAGAATCGCAACTAACGTAATCTCCGGAATGTCCAATCCTTCACGCAGAAGATTAATTCCTACAAGTACATCGAAGACATCCAGACGCATATCCCGGATAATCTCCGTACGTTCCAGTGTATCCACATCTGAATGTAAATATTTTACCCGAATTCCTACCTCCCGCATATAGTCTGTTAAGTCTTCTGCCATTCGCTTCGTCAATGTTGTCACAAGAATCTTGTTCTTTTTTGCGATTTCCTTCTTTATTTCTCCGAGCAGATCATCGATTTGTCCCTCCACCGGACGTACTTCCACTTCCGGATCCAAAAGTCCCGTCGGACGGATCACCTGTTCCGCACGCAAAAGTTCATGCTCTTCCTCATAGCTTCCCGGTGTAGCCGACACAAACAGCACCTGATCGATCTTATTTTCAAACTCCTCAAAATTCAAGGGACGGTTATCCTTTGCAGATGGCAGACGAAATCCGTAATCTACCAGGGTAGATTTTCTTGACTGATCTCCGTTATACATACCGCCGATCTGCGGCACCGTTTTATGAGATTCGTCGATCATCATAATAAAATCATCCGGAAAATAATCAATCAACGTATACGGTGCCTGTCCCGGCTTCAATCCGGCCAGATGCCGTGAATAATTTTCAATACCGGAGCAAAATCCCGTCTCTTTCAACATCTCTATATCAAAATTCGTGCGCTCCGCAATCCTCTGTGCCTCCAAAAGCTTGTCTTGATGCTTAAACTCCTTTACCCGCTCTTCTAACTCCGCTTCAATATCTTTTACTGCACGATTGATATTCTCCTTATCTACAACATAATGTGATGCAGGGAAAATCGCCGCATGCTTCAGTTCATCCTTGATCTCTCCGGTCAAAATATCAATCTCCGTAATCCGGTCAATCTCATCTCCGAAAAACTCAATCCGTATGGCCGTTTCAGATTCATATGCTGGAATCACCTCGACAACATCTCCCCTTACCCGGAATGTTCCGCGATGAAAATCCATATCATTGCGGTCATATTGAATCTCCACCAGCTTTGCCATTAATTCATCCCGCTCTTTTATCATTCCCGGACGCAAAGAGATCACCATGTTTTGATAGTCCATCGGACTTCCCAGTCCGTAAATACAGGATACACTCGCAACGATAATGACGTCTCTGCGCTCTGTCAGAGCCATGGTGGCAGAGAGCCGCAACTTGTCAATCTCATCATTGATCGATGAATCCTTGGCAATGTAGGTGTCCGAAGACGGCACGTAGGCTTCCGGTTGATAGTAGTCGTAGTAGGACACAAAATACTCCACCGCATTCTCCGGGAAGAACTCCTTGAATTCTCCGTAGAGCTGCGCTGCCAGGGTCTTATTGTGAGCGATTATGAGTGTTGGTTTATTTAACCTCTCAATAACGTTTGCCATGGTAAAAGTCTTACCAGAGCCCGTAACTCCGAGTAAAGTCTGGCATTGATTGCCTTCTTTGAACCCTTTTACAAGAGCTTCAATCGCTTGTGGCTGGTCACCAGTTGGTTTATATTCGGAGTGTAATATGAATTTATCCATGATTTTCCTCCTCTTTTCACGCATTTGTTATGATTACTATCAGCCACAAATTCGTGTAATTTCAAAATTTATTCGTGTAATTTTCGACCAAAAATCTGGCTGAGCGTCGAATTTTTGCTCTTACACGAATTTAGGTCACAAAACTTGATTTTGCGACTATTTAATACTAATCAACACACCCTGAAACCATTTGGACTATTCATCAGGGCACACGAAGATAGTATACCATAATTAGCGAAAAAAATATAGAGGTCACAGGTACCTCTATATGTCTTACACAAAATTCGTGATTTATATTACCAATTCTAACGCCACGGAATCCATATAATCCATCACTGACAAGTTGAACTCCTCATCCTCTTCTGGAAGTACTTCATTAATGAACGGTTCAAGTGCTTCAAGACAAGGTAAAAACATTTTCCCTCTCCGCCTAGTATGCAACCTTTCTTCTTACCGCCCCAGTAATAACAGAACTTACAATCCTTTGGTTTATCCTCTGCAAATTTCAATGTCTTCACTTCGCCACTCATCATCATTAACCTCCATTTCTTAAATTTGGGCATAAAAAAATAGGGAGTCTGCACACCACCGATGTGTAGTGATAAACTCCCTATGTAAAAAATGGAAATACTCATATGTGAATTTCAAAATGCTACTTGCATTTTTTCTTTATTTTTAACTCATACTGACCTAATTTCTTTATAATTTCCTGAATTTCGTCATGACGCATTACACAATATTTATAAGTTTCTTCATAACTATTTCCCCTATCATCAATTAAACCTTCATACAATTCCACTAATGTCTAATACGTTTTCCTAGTTCCAGTTGATTATAGTATTTCATTAATCATACCCTGTGTCTTCAGAAAATATTTTCAATTCAAAACCTTCTTTAAGTTTTAAAATATAAATTACATTTTTCCTGAATACGGAACGAATGAAAATAGGTGTTCTCCATCGGAATCCATCTCTCTTGAAACATTAGAACGCCGTCCTCACCGTTTCTCAGGCGAATACGTTGTATTTGTTTTGTGGCTTCTACATCCAGAAAAACCGATAAATCGTAATAATCCTTTAAGACCGGATGACAGGAATAAGAGCCTTCCACGATAGTAAGATTTTTAGGAAATACTAAAATAGGTTTTCCCATTTCCTGCTTATGGCAGTTGAAAGGGCGGTAAGAAAATTTCCGTCCTTCATGTAATGGAATCAATATCTCTTCACAAAATCGCACATAATCCATATTTCCTCCTGCCTGTTGTAAACGTTCCATTGTATTCTGTTTCGAGCACAGGAAAAAATGATCCATATGAATGACGTTACAATCACACAGTTCGGCAAGGCGTGCTGCAAGGGTGGTCTTACCCGCAGCACATCTGCCGTCAATGGCGAGCACCAACGTGCTTCGCTGTTTTATTTCGGTTAGAAGTAATTGCGCAATATCTTTTATCAGCATTTTTATTTACCGAACAGCCAAATTTTCTAACGGCTGTTTTCTCTGAAAAATTACCAAACCTGTACGATTCAATGCTACCATAATAGTAGGAATTAATGTCAACTGCACAACAATTCCAGGAACGGCGTTTAACAAGGCACCTGCTATAAACATCTGCCATGTAAAAGATTTTCCAATAAGCCCAAGCAATACAATCTGGACGATTCCCCAAACAATTCGCCCTGCAAGCATGGCTGCAATCAGAGATCTATAAAGGGAAATCACACATTGCCAATGAGAACGTCCATAGATTAATCCTATGACCAATCCATAGGTAGCCAATTCAAATGCCATTGCAATGGCTGTCGGGAACAAAGGCGGCATCCCAAATGTAACCGAACGCAGAAACGGAAGAATAAAACCGATCAATGCTCCGTACTGCCATCCGCATATCAATCCGCACAGAATAACCGGAAGATGCATTGGAAGAAACGAACTTCCAATTTGCTGAATTTGTCCTGTCAAAAGAGGCAGAACCATACCAACCGCTATAAACATAGCTGATAAAGTAAGTTTTTTTGTTGTTTTATACATTTTGATTTCTCCTCTCATCTATCAATTTCCAAATACCATATGTTCTCCTCTGCAATCAAAGTATATGAAAGTGGCTTTGAAATCCACTTAATCTGTTTTCTGAAATAGTTTTACTAAACTTATGCAGGAATCTTGAATCATAAATTATATATTAAATTCCAAGAAACCCTCTTACAAATAATGCCGCACATACAGCCCCTACAAAAGGCGCAATCCCCGGAACAAGTAATCCGTATTGCCAATCATTATCCGTCTTATTTTTAATTGGCAATAATGTATATGCCAGACGCGGACCTAAATCTCGGGCTGGATTCATGGCAAAGCCTGTAGGGCCTCCCAGGCCCATACCTACTGCCCATACCAAAATTCCCACTCCGATAGGAAGCATTTTTTCAGAATATTTTGCAATACCAAGAATTGATGACAAAAAGACAAAAGTATCAAATGCTTCCACAAAGAAATTTCTCGAAAGATTTCGGATATTTGGGTTCGTAGAAAATATATTTCGAATTGCCACCGAATCAACAACGTTTTCACTCGCTTTAAAATGATCTGCATACATTACATAAACAATGCATGCTCCGCATAATCCTCCAAGAAATTCTGCCACACAATAAGGTATAAAACAGTTCCACGGAATCATGCCAAGAATTGCCTGTGCGAAAGCCATTGCAGGATTGATGCAGACTCCTCCAAATACCATCAACACGATGGTAATCCCGAATCCCCATGTAGTAATCGCAAATAAATGTCCGCTTCCTCTATATTTTGTTTTATTCAATACTTCGTCACAATGAACTCCAACACCAAAAACAATCATCAGGGCAGTTCCTAAGAACTCTGACATTATATTATGTATCATCTCTTAAATATCCTTTCATGTATTTTCTCTTATTGTTCTTCTACTACAACACCCAACCCATCTGGAATGACAGCGACCTTTGCATCCTTTCCCTTAAAAGCAAATGCTTTTTTCAAAGCTTCATCCACTGTTGATGCCAGTTCCATATGCAACCCAAAAACAAGCTTAGGATCTACAAGATCAGAAACAAGAATCACTTTATGATGCACCAAAATTCTGGCAAGAATCTGGCTGGTCCACTGTTCCGGAGCTGTCTCTAGTCTTGGTGTATGAATTGCTTTTTCCAGAAATTCGCCCGGTTCTTTTACATTTGCAATATTATCATAGAAATCCTGTCCTCCATGACCGTCACGGCAGCCCGCAACCATGATGATTACACCGTCTTCCGGAAGCGTTGCTTCTGCAGCAGTCATTCCCTTAACGGCTTGATAAATATTCTGATCCAAAGGATATCCGCCATTTGTGGAAATTGCAATGTCACAGTCTACTCTCTTAACGCATGCCAGAGAACGCACAAAATCGCAACCTTTCTCATGCGCTTTCTCCATATCTCCTGCAAAAGAACCGATAATCTTATGTTTCCCGTTTAAAACTACGTTAACGATAAAGGCAAGTCCAGCTTTGCGTGCTGCATAAACCATATCCTCATGAACCAGGTTAAACTTTAGATTTCCTGTACGTGAGTTCTTATCATTGATGAACTCTCCGCTGTGATTCGCCATAATTGTTTTATAAGAAGCAATTCCTGGAAGAACAGACTTTCTACCTCCAGAAAATCCTGCAAAAAAATGTGCTTCAATAAATCCTTCAGCAATAAGAAGGTCAGCATCTGCCGCAATCTTATTGATAATGCATGCACCTCCACTTGGCAAAGTTCCGATTTTTTTCATGGAGTTGTCATCTTTCGCAATATGCATGACAATTTCTTCATTTTCAACGATTTCTTTTCCGTATTTATCAATTAGCTCTTCTTTGGTACTTGGACGGTGAAATCCTGTGGCAACAAGAATTCTGATTCTTGCATCTGGTGACACACTCCTAATTCTGCGAAGAAGAATCGGCGTAATAATTTTTGATGGAACAGGACGAGTATGATCAGAGCTGATAATTACAATGTCCTTCTTACCTTTTGCAAGTTCCTCTAATGTCTGTGAACCAATGACATGATCCAAAGATTCCTCCACAATCTCTTTTTCACTTTTGTCACTAACATAATCACTTTGTCTCCCTACAAGTACTCCAGCTAAATTCTTATCTTCCAGACTTATTTGCATTATTCCTTTGTCATAAGGTACTTCCGTTTTAAACATAATTTATAACTCCTTTCATTTTTGAAAGAGTATGGCATATTTCAATACATACAAAAACCACATTTGATAGTAACATTTGTTGACGTTTTTTGCGTTTTGCTTTATAAATATAAGCAGAGAAACAGAAAACAAGGAGGGGTTTGATGAATAACAGCTATCTTTTATCCTTTTTAAGTCAAAGAAATATTCCCACCATTACCCGTAAACGCCATGCTTACCTGACATATTGCGGGCTGGAGCAGCAGTATACCTATATTCTCAAAGAAGGAGTCGTTAAAACCAGTATTATTCTCAAGGACGGACGAGAATTTAACATTGCTTATCTGAAAGGACCTAACATTATTTCTCTGCTTCGAGATGAGATCAGCAGCTATACCTCAGCCCCATTCAATGTTCGTGTCGAAACAGAAGAAGCTACATTTTATTTAATCCCCAGAGTTGAATTCTGGAATTATATAAATAATGATTGGAAACTCCAAGATTACGTCAAGGAATACTATCGCTTAAATCTGGCCGAAGCCATCCAACGACAACAACTAATGAGCATGAATGGAAGAACCGGTGCCGTCTGCGCATTCCTCTATACTTTAGTTCATCAATTTGGGAAAGAACATAAAAATGGTTGGCTGATAGATTTTCCTGTTACAAATGAAGATATTGCGGGATTCTGTGGTATTTCTACCAGAAACAGCGTTAACCGCATCCTACACAATTTAAAAGAACAGGGGATAATTGATATTCAGAATCAGAAGATTCTTGTAATGGACATGCTGTATATGCAACAGTATGTTCAAGAATAAATCCAACTCAAAGAAGTTTTTTCGAATTTCTGAAATGAAAAAGTATTTTCTTAATTTATCTGAATGAATCCGAGATGCCAAAGGCATGGTATAATCTGCGTGCCGATATGAAACAGAGACCGGAGCCGGTCAATGGGGTACTGCCCTTTCCATGGCTTGTTCCTACTTTGACCTTGACTGTAAAGTATATATGGTAAAATGCTCTTATGAGCAAAAACCTTTCCGACGTGAAGTCATGCGCACATACGGTGCATCGGTAACACCATCTCCTTCCATGGAAACAGAAGTTGGAAGAAAGATTCTTGCAAAGCATCCGGGAACTACCGGAAGCCTCGCTGTGCAATCTCCGAAGCTGTGGAAAAAGCTGTAACAAGCGATGGTGGCTCTCCTTCATTGCATATTTAATACGATTCCGTATAAAATATTCATTTTACAAATATCCTATGATATGTAAAAGAGGCAGCTTCCGCTACCTCTCACACCTTATTTCCTATTCTGCTTTTTCTTCTCGACCAAAGCATTCACCTTTTTAACATAGGTTGTCATGACAACATCTCTTTCACACAAGTACTTCGATAATCACTTGGTGATATTTTATA
>CAUWKK010000029.1:0-30770 GCA_963559385.1 uncultured Schaedlerella sp. | reverse complement strand
CGATCATTCCTATGACCAGAAGCTTGACGCTTTTTGATTGTTTTAAAAATTTTTTCATGTTGTTTACATCCTTTCTGTGCAAATTGAAAAACTCTTATCTTGACACAAGCATTGTATCAAAATAAGAGCTTTGATATTTTCGTTTCTTTCTATGATATTCCTCTTTTTTCTCCTGAAATTTTTACAATTTTCCTACGAAACAGGAAGCGTAATAAGAAATCTGATTTTTTCGTCTTTACTTTGTGCTGTAATTATTCCTCCGTGAAGCTCCACAATTTGTTTCGCTATGGCAAGCCCCAAACCCGATCCGCCATTTGTTCTTCCGGAAGAATCCAAACGGTAAAACTGTTCAAATATGCGCTCCAATACCTCTGCCGGAATTGTGTTCCCCCGATTTTCAAACCAAAGCTCAATACTTTCTTCTTTTACCTCCGCTTTCACAGTAATTTCAGTATCATTATAGCTGTAAATCACCGCATTACGCAAAATATTTTCAAATACTCTCTGCATTTTATTCGCATCACATCTTAACATCACATCATCCGGAGCGTTCAGACTGCACCGTAGCTTTTTCTCTTTCAGCATAGGCTGAAATTCATAGATTCACGTCTCCACCTTCAACCAAATCGTGACTTCCCCGCCTCCGGTCTTCTCCGAATTTCTGATTTCTAAAAAGCCACCCTGCGCTTCTACAAACCGCTTTGTGATCGAAAGCCCCAACCCCTGATGACTTCTGTCATGGCGGCTTTCATCCCCTCGATAAAATTCTTCTGTCGCATAATTTAATGCCTCGGTAGAAAATCCCGGTCCGTAATCCGATACCTTTGCGCAAAGATATGTGACCTCGTTTTTTACCGCCTCTCTGATACAGATATCCACTCCTTGCTCCTGCTCCGTATACTCGATCGCATTGCTCAGTACATTGCCCCATGCCCGTTTGAGCTGCTCCGGATTAACTTGCACTGCGCCTCCCATGCTATGACACACCGCCAGAAGCGGAAGTTCCTGCGCCGAGGTCATTTGCTCTGCCTGTACTTTCAGCCTTTCCTGCAATTTTTCACAGGCAATACAGATTTCTGTTTCCTCTGTCGTCTGATGCTTTAAGATCAAACGCATCTTTTCCAAATACTCCTCCATTTCTTCCGTATGCTCTAAAATCTGCTTCTGGCAGGCTGCAATTCCCTGCAAAGCAGACGGCTTTCTTGAAGCTTCGCCTGAGACAGACAGCATTTCTTCTACATCCTCTGCCGATAGCTCCGCATTCCCTTTAATAATCGTAAGAGGTGTCTTGATATCATGCACCAGCGCACGTACCTGACGCGTCTGCTCCGCTTCCATATCCCACTGTTTTCTCAAGGATTTCTGAAGCGCATCCTTCATATGCTCAAGAGAATAAAGAACCCGATTGATTTCTTTGATATCTGTTGTCTGTACTGCGAATTCCAGATCATTTTCCGAAATCTTCTGCGTCACACTTTGCAGCTGTTCCAACCGCTTTTTCATAGTTTTCGCAAAATGTCTCGCCAAAACCACTGCCTGAATGATAAACACAGCCCCCATTAGAATCGGGATCAAAATTTCGGGACTTGGAAGGATCCGATTCAATACCGGATTTACATACCGCATCCGAAAATGATATTTCACAATGCAAATCTCAGCTGTTTCCCTCTCGAAAAAACGATAATATCCGGACAATGCGGACATATCCCGCTTTTTATATCCGCCCCACGTAGCTTTCCGATCTTCTTTCGAAATTGTACCATAAAGCCATTCTCCGTCCTTTGTATACACTCCGTATTCTACACCGTAAGGAATTTCCAGTGTGCGGATATCTGTACTACCCTGAAGTTCTGTTTCATGTGCATTCATCCACTGTTCAGAATAATTCGCCGGATACACTTGACACAGTTGTCCCATAACAAGGATAACAAGATACGCACAAATGCAGATCAATACTGTGTTGACACAAAAGACTGACATATATTTTAAAAACATCCCCGTCAAGGTTTTTTCTCTGACTCTGCCTGCTGCCCTGTTTTCCATTGATATCCAATCCCCCACACTGTTTCAATCGGTTCTAAACCGTACCTTTTGCATTTTGCACGGATATTTTTCACATGCTCCGTTACCGCAGAAGCATCTCCTTCTCCGTCAAATCCATAAACCGCTTCGTAAATCCGCTCTTTGGAAAATACCTGTCCGCGGTTGACTGCCAGATATTCACAGATTGCATACTCGCTTTTTGTCAGCGGTATTTCGCTTTCCCGATACTGCATTTTTTTCGCCTGAAGCTGAAATCTTACACCGTCCGCATTCATAAAGTGCTTTTTCTCCCTGCTCTCCCTTCTCAGATGCGCCGCTACTCTCGCCCGAAGTTCTCCGATGCCGAAAGGTTTCCTGATATAATCATCCCCTCCGATGCCTAACCCCTGCATCAAATCATTTTCTTCACTTTTGGCAGTCAGAAACAAAATGGGGCAATCCACCCTCTCACGCAGTTCTTTGCACAACTGAAAGCCATCCATTCCGGGCATCATCACATCCAACAAAATCAACTGATATTGTTCCGGTTTATTCTTTAATACCTCCGTTGGATCCGAAACCGTATCCACCAGATACCCCTCGTGCTCCAATGCCCGACGAATCAGCTCCAGTATTCCTTTATCGTCATCTACCGCTAATATACGAATCCGTTTTTCATCCATACTTTTCCTCATCTCAAATCCATTCTCTCCGTCATGCGATCAATACGTACATTCTGCCGCCTTATCACCTACCGAATTTTACTCGCTCATACCTGCTGTCGCCGCTGTTTCCCCTCTATACTGAAACCATATAAAAATTATGACACAAATAGCCCCGCCAATCAACAGGCAGATTTGTCCGCCCTCCGGAAAAACCACTTCTCCGGGAATTACAATCCCTTTCAGAGCCAAAATTGCCAGCCGAATACTCCACGAACAGGGAACAAACTGCCAGATTCCCTCGCCCAGTCCGGTAATCAACAGCGCAGCAAGTACCGACTGTGCCACTCCGATTCCCATGGAAACCGACTGGGAAAATCGCATATTCAAAAACAAATGAATCGGATACTGAAGCAAACTGCCGATCCAAAGTGCCAGAATCCCCACCGGATATGCCATAGCGGGAATATCCGTATTTCCGAGGAGATATATTTCTCCCAAACCAAAGAAACCGATCCCCAAAATCACTGCTGCCAGTCCGAATAACTGTAGACTGACACATTTCGCCAATAACGCAGGTATTCTTCCGGCACTCCCGCCCAAAAACGTCTGATAATGGTTCCCTTCCTCCAGTCTCATAGACCGGGAGCAGATCAGGCTCACAAGGAACGGATATCCCAGACCGACAATCTCCATAAAACAGGACACCTGCGTGATTCCGTCCCATGAAACTGCCCCGTAATACAAAAGAAACAAAATACTTCCCACAAGCGGAATCCCTACATGCATGATCGGAAGGATCGTATGCTTCATTTTATAATTCTCTACCCATAATAATCGTATCCATGTTCTCATCCCTTTTCCACCTTTCTCTGATACCAGATTCTTGTAAGCCCCCAAATCAGCAGCAGCCACAAAACAGCTGCGATGATTCCGACAGGAATACTGGAAGAGTCGATCAATCGCGGCGCAAATGTCATTTCCCCGTTCTGTGCCGGAAGACCGTTCGGCATGATCTTTAACAGCGGACACATCATTCTTGCTCCGATCGCTCCCGGAAATAACATGTAAATCGGTGACAAAGAAAGAATGATCGCCATAATCTCGATTCCTACAAAATGAATGATCAGCATCGGGATCCGTCCGATCGTCTGCGCCAGAAACAGACACCATGGAATCTGCCAGCAGAAAGACAGCCATAGCAAAACACTTGCCACAAGCTGCTCAAAAACAGTCGGACGCAGAAGAAAGACAACATCCAATTGTGTTTCCAGAAAAAGTGCGGTTAATATGGTAACGACAGTTAAAAGAAACATTGCCGCTCCGGACATTAGAATCCCATAACAGACCTTTGCATCCCACAGTGTTTTCATATCACAGGGCAGGGAATACAATGCCCGATTACCCAGCTTTTTCTCTTTCTCGCTGATAATACCGCTGACCAGAGCCACAAAACCCGGATATATCCCCATATACCACCAGTTATAGCTGTCTATGGTAAAATATACATGTGTCAGCACCGCAGACATGACAACACAGATCACCGGCATCAGCACAGTCAGCTTTCCGATTGCCGTGTGCCTGTATTTCAACATTTCTGCCTGCATATAGCTTTGAAAATTTATATGCCTTCTTGTTTTCATCGAATCCCCTCCTTTCGCTGTTTCTTCACAATATCCATAAACAGTGTTTCCAGATTGCCGCTCTCGGAAACCTTTCCCTCATAGTGTACCTCGCCCTCTACAATGATTCCGATATAATCCGCAATCTGTTCAATCTCACTTAAAATATGGCTGGAGATAAGAACTGTGATCCCCTCCTTCGGAAAACTTCGTATCATTTCCCGAAGTTCCTGAATCCCCACCGGATCCAGTCCGTTGACCGGCTCGTCTAAGACAAGCAGCTTCGGACGATTTAACAACGCAATGGCGATTCCAAGTCTCTGTTTCATTCCCAACGAAAATGCTCCCGCTCTTTTCCGTCCCGTATTCGACAGACCGACGATCCGCAAAACCTCTTCGATCCTGCTGTCAGGAATTTTTAACAGCAATGCGCGCACCTTCAGATTTTCCCATGCGCTCAAATTCTCATAAATCGGCGGTGTCTCCACCAACGCTCCGATCTGATCCAGATCCTTCCTGGACCAGAGATGTCCGTCAAATAAGATTTCTCCCCCTGTCGCTTTCATGATCCCGGTCAGACTTTTCAGCAGGGTTGATTTTCCCGCTCCGTTCGGTCCCAACAAACCATAGACACAATTTTTAGGGATACTTAACGATACCTTATTTAATGCCTTTTGCTTATGAAATATTTTCGTGATCTGCTTCATTTCCACCAGATAATCCTGCATTTTTGTTTACCTCCTCTTTCTGAGAACAAAGCTGCATAAAGACTGTATTTCTGTACCTCCGTTCTCCTCTGTAATACACGATACAAGAGAATTCTAAGGAATTTATAAGGACGAATACATTTTTGAAAAAAGTAGGCTTCGTATGCTCTCACTTTGTAACAGACCGCAAATGAAGCGCACTCTCCTGCCGGTAGATTGCCAATTCCTGTCATATCCATTAAAATAAACACAACAACACCTGAGGAGGAGTACACAATGTATCAAATTGACAACGAAAAATTCGGAACGTTTCTCTCAGAAATGAGAAAAGAAAAAAATCTAACACAAAAAGCACTTGGTGAGAAATTATTTGTTTCTGATAAAACGGTCAGTAAATGGGAGCGGGGCGCCAGCATTCCAAACGTTACCTTATTGCTCCCTCTTGCAGAAGTGCTTGGGATCACCGTAACAGAACTTCTAAAGGGCGAGCGGTTCACGGACGATCGGACATTAAAGACAGATGAGGTCGAACACCTTGTGGTAAATTCTCTGGATCTATCTGTCTGCAATTCCATAAAACAACATAAAAAGAGCCGGATTGCGGCATTCTTATTCTCATCTCTGATGATACTTGTCGAGATGCTCTTTCTTGCCGCATCGGGCATTCCGGTGTCCTCATCCGCTTTCAAAGATTTGCTCTTGTTCGAGGGAATGCATCCTGTTTCCGATTGTATTTTACGGCATTTTCCTTACCGGCGGAATCACTTTGTGGAATCAAACGGAAAAACTCCTGATACTTGTGCCGATGATGCTATGGTTCATAATCCTTTATGCAGTCGGAAAAAAATACGAATGATGATTCTTTCCTGTACATGAGAAAATCCTCTTACAGAACGCACAGACGCTCTGTAGGAGGACTTTTCTATTTCTTGTTCTGTTTTTTTACAGTTCTTTTAACACAACGGATATTTCTCCGTCAGTTCCGCTGCCATTGCCCTTGCCGTCTCCACATGCTCCTCTCCCGAGATTACAAGAGCGATGATCTCCGCAATCCGATCCATATCCGTTTCCACCATGCCACGGCTTGTTACAGCCGGTGTTCCGAGCCTGATCCCGCTTGTTACAAACGGGGAACGCGGATCGTTTGGAATCGTATTCTTGTTCGCCGTAATATGCGCATCGTCCAAACGCTTCTCCAATTCCTTTCCGCTGATATCGGTCCCGGTCAGATCCAACAGCATCAAATGATTGTCCGTATCTCCCGAAACGATCTTGATACCCCTTGCTTTCAATCCATTGCACAATGCTTTTGCATTCTTCACAACCTGCTCCATATAGGTCTTGTATTCCGGCTGCAGCGCCTCTTTAAAGCAGACAGCCTTCGCTGCGATCACATGCATCAGCGGTCCTCCCTGCGTTCCCGGAAATACAGCCTTGTTGAAATTGAACTTCTGATTCATTTCTTCGCTGCACATGATCATGCCGCCGCGGGGTCCGCGCAATGTTTTGTGCGTTGTAGTCGTCGTTACATGGGCATACGGAATCGGGCTCGGATGCAGACCGGTTGCCACAAGACCTGCAATATGCGCGATATCCACCATAAGATACGCCCCCACTTCATCTGCAATCTCACGAAATCTCTTGAAATCGATCGTTCTGGCATAGGCGCTTGCTCCGGCTACGATCAGCTTCGGCTGATATTCCTTTGCGATTCTCAATACGTCATCATAATCGATCACACCGTCGGCATTCACTCCGTAGAAACGAACCTGAAAATATTTACCCGACAGGTTCACCGGAGAACCATGCGTCAGATGTCCGCCATGATCCAGATTCATTCCCATGATCTTATCGCCCGGCTCCAGCATCGCAAACATCGCAGCCATATTCGCCTGTGCGCCGGAATGCGGCTGAACATTAACATACTCACAGTCAAACAGCTTTTTCGCACGTTCCTGCGCCAATTCTTCCACCACATCCACACATTGACATCCGCCGTAATACCGTTTTCCCGGATATCCTTCTGCATATTTGTTCGTCAACGGACTTCCCATTGCCGCCATAACAGCCTTACTCACCCAGTTTTCAGAGGCGATCAGCTCGATATGGGAGTTCTGACGTCTCATCTCCGCCTGAATCGCCTCTGCCACCTCTGCATCTTCTCTTACAATTTCTTCAAAATCGTACATTGCACTATACCTCCTCTGATTTCTTTCTATGAACATCTTTCTTAAGTATTCCTCTCCTCATCGACAGGTCAAAATAAATCTTTTTTAATTCTATCATATTTGCGTATAAAAGCCCAGATAAATATTGGAAAGGAACAGATAAAACATTTGTTTTTCACACTACATCTTCTCGTCTATGCTATAATATGATTATATTTTCTAAAAGCACATGATTCAAGAAAGGACCTTACCAATGAAACGATTTGACAAAAAAGACATTTTTACAATCCCAAACCTTATGGGCTACTGCCGTATTCTTCTGATTCCTGTATTCTGTTACTTCTACATCGTCAAGGAAGAATATATGCTTGCCGCGGGAATCGTTCTGATCTCCGCTCTTTCAGATTTATTTGACGGCTATATCGCCCGAAGATTCAACATGGTTACAGAACTTGGAAAAGCGCTTGATCCTGTCGCAGACAAATTGACACATGCCGCACTTGCTCTCTGTCTCGCCTTTCGTTATCCACTGATGTGGGCGCTGATCGTGCTGATGCTGATCAAAGAGGGTTATATGGGTATCATCGGACTGTTCTTCTTACGCAAAGGACAGATGTTAAACGGTGCTATGTGGTTCGGAAAAATCTGTACAGCACTTTTGTTTATTGTACTGCTGGTATTGTTCCTGTTTCCGCATCTGCCTTTGGCACTTGTAAATATCTTGATCATCATTACCATGCTGGATATGCTTTTTACACTGATCATGTATATCCCTGTGTTCCATAAAATGAAGCATTCTGCAAAAAACGGTAAAAGCTGAACTGCCTTTACCGTTTTTCAAATGCCCTTGCAATGATAAGAACCGGTGAGATCAATATCCCCGCAATCACCAGTATGACCCAGCTGCTCTCCCAATTATTTGTAATAAGGCTGTATCCCACATAAAGCGCCGCTGCAATGGACCAATATACAACACCGACTCCACTTACTTTAGACGACCATTTTTTCTTCTCCTTTGTATAATCACCCTCCTGTAAAAGCTTTTCATAGCTTTCCCAGATAATTCCGCTCCGGATAAAGAAATTCACTCCGATTCCGACTAGAAAAAGCATAACAGCTAACATAAGAACCATAAGCAGATCATTTTCCTCATCCACGATCATTCCTGCAAAAAGAGGGATCAACGACAGGATGCACAAACAGATCCCGATTATGTTGTGTCTGGTATATGTGCCTTTAAAATCTATACGCCGTTCACGCACCATTTTTTCAACACCTACTTCTGTTTCAAAGCTTTCCTTTTCCAGATATTCATAAGGAGTTGTTTTACTGCCGCAGAAAACAAAAAGCGCCGCTGCAATCGCAACAAAAACAAGCAATATAATCATTCCGATTCCTCCTGCGATATTTTCCGGCAGTACATAGTAAGGGGATTCGCTGACCACCCCCAAAATGAGCAGACATATCGGAGATAAAATACACAGCAACGTTCCGAATGCAATAACTTTTGATGTTGCGGCTTTTACTGTCAGAAACGCTTCGGCTTCTTCCATAGATACAAACCTGTTCTTTATATCCGGCTCATATCTTTCTTTTCGAAAATCTCCTGCACTTCCCGATTCTGTCAAAAGATATTCCGCATTCCTTTCCTGCTTCTCTTTCAGTAAATAATCTGTGCTTACTCCAAACAGCTCTGAAAGACGCACAATTTTTTCCAGTTCCGGAACGGATTGTGCGCTTTCCCATTTCGAAACAGACTGTCTCGAAACATTCATCAAGCCTGCCAATTCTTCCTGTGACCATCCTGCTTTTTTGCGAAGTTCTATTAGCTTATCTGCCAAAACCATCTTCTTCCCCTCCTACACTATTTTGATAGAAATGATTACTCTTGACAGTTAAATTCTATCCATTTCCCGCATTGCATACAACCAACCGACACCTTTCAATTTGTCAACCAATGGTTGCATCCCCCTTTATCCGGCAGTTTCCGGCTTTTCCATCACATAATTTTTCAAAAATATTCCTTGTCGCTCCAACTGCTGCTCTTTCACTTTATTTATGCCAAATCAAACAACGACAACTGATTGCTCTGCGGCAAATCTCCAAACAGTCCCAAGTCTGCCATGAGATCTATTACCGTCTTGCTGACCTTTGTCCTTTGCCTGAAATCATCCAGTGACAGATACGGTCCGTCCTGAGAAGCGATTTCCACTGCCTCGGCTGCTTTCTCACCCATCCCCTCAATGCTCGCAAAGGACGGCATCAGTTTTCCGTTGACGATCTGGAACTTTTTCGCTTTTGCCCGATACAGATCGATCGGCTCAAACTCCAGCCCTCTTGCATACATTTCCTGCACCAGACGCATATCTTTCAAAGTATCCTGTTCTTTATTAGACAGCGTGTCCGCCCGCCGCTTGTAATCCTTGATATAATAATTTAACTTATCTTTCCCCTGACACATCAATTCATACGAAAACGCATCCGCACGAATACTAAAGTACGCTCCGTAATATGCCAAAGGATAATTGATCTTACAATAAGCAATCCGGTATGCCATCATGACATACGCCGCCGCATGTGCTTTCGGGAACATGTAGCTGATCTTTTTACAGGATTCAATATACCATTCCGGCACATCCTTTTCCCGCATTGCGGCCTCCCACTCCGGTTTCAGCCCCTTTCCTTTTCGTACACTTTCCATGATCGTAAAGGACAATGCACTCTCTACTCCTTGATTGATCAGATAGATCATGATATCATCTCGGGTACAGATTGCCGTAGAAATAGTTGCTTTTCCCGCTTTGATCAATTCCTGCGCATTTCCGAGCCATACATTCGTTCCATGAGACAATCCTGAAATACGGATCAGATCGGACAATGACTGGGGATTGGCCTCCTGCACCATCTGGATTACAAAATCCGTACCGAACTCCGGTATTCCAAGGCTTCCGAGCGGGCAGCCGCCGATATCCTCCGGCTTGATCCCGAGAGCGCTGGTATCGTGAAACAGAGAAATAACCTTTCTGTCATCCAACGGAATCTCGGTCGCTACAAAAGGATGCTCTTCATTGTACTCATTCGCAAGCGCATCGGACGTTATATACTCTTCCAGCATTCGGATCATAGTCGGATCGTCATGTCCGAGAATATCCAGTTTTAATAAGTTATGATCGATCGAATGATAGTCAAAGTGAGTTGTTGTAATATCCGTTGTCATATCGTTTGCAGGATGCTGAACCGGTGTAAATTCATTGATATTATGACCATGCGGAAGTACCACGATCCCACCCGGATGCTGTCCTGTGCTTCGCTTGATTCCGGTGCAGCCGGCGCTGACTCGTTCAATCTCACAACGGCGTTTTCGCACTCCACGTTCTTCATAGTAATTCTTCACATATCCATAGGCTGTCTTATCTGCCAGAGTACCGATCGTTCCTGCCTTAAACGTATGCCCTTCTCCAAACAGTACCTCCGTATACTTATGTGCTTTCGCCTGATAATCACCGGAAAAGTTCAAGTCGATATCCGGCTCTTTGTCCCCCTTAAATCCGAGAAACGTTTCAAACGGAATATCAAAGCCTGCCTTTATCAGAGGTTCTCCACAGACCGGGCACAGCTTATCCGGCATATCAAATCCACAGCATCCGGCATAGGCGCGGACTTCCTCCGAATCAAAATCGTTGTAATGACATTTTTCACAATAATAATGCGGACTGAGAGGATTTACCTCTGTGATCCCCGACATCGTGGCTACGAAGGAAGAACCAACAGAACCACGGGAGCCGACCAGATATCCGTCTTCATTTGATTTCCAAACCAGACGCTGTGCAATGATATACATAACCGAATATCCGTTGGAAATAATAGATGTCAATTCCTTTTCCAATCGTTCTTCTACCGGCTTGGGAAGATTTTCTCCGTAAATTTCATGCGCCCGATTGTAACAGATATCCCTAAGCTGTTGCTCTGAATTCTCTATGACCGGCGGACACTTATTCGGATTTACCGGAGAGATTTTCTCAATCATATCCGCAATCTTGTTCGGATTCTCAATAACGATTTCTCGTGCCTTTGCAGAACCGAGATATTCAAATTCCGCCAGCATCTCTTCTGTCGTCCGCAGATACAAAGGCGCCTGATTGTCTGCATCGCTGAAGCCTTTTCCCGCCATGATGATCCTGCGATACACTTCATCTCCCGGATCCAGAAAATGAACATCACAGGTCGCCACAACAGGCTTTTTAAACTTCTCTCCCAGTTCCACGATTTCCCTGCTGATCTTCTTTAAATCTTCCTCTGTGTTAATATCTGAAAACTTATTGCGTTCCAGCATAAACCGGTTATTTCCAAGCGGCTGGATTTCGTAGTAATCATAAAAATCCGCCAGCTTCGCAATGACCTGCGGCGATTTATGATTCAAAATTGCCTGATACAATTCCCCCGCTTCACAGGCGCTCCCGATGATCAGCCCTTCCCGATGCTGATTCAGAAGACTTTTCGGAATTCTTGGACGCCTTGCAAAATAAACCAGATTAGACTCCGAAACAAGCTGATACAAGTTATAACGTCCGATATTATTCTTTGCCAGAATAATAATATGATAGGTTGGAAGCTTTCGGATCGCATTCGGATTCATATCTCCGAATTGATTCATTCCTTTCAGAGTTGTAATGCCCCGATCTTTCAGCATTTCTACAAATTTCACAAAGATTTCCGCAGTCGCTTTCGCATCGTCCACCGCCCGGTGATGATTTTCCAACGAAATCCCCAGAGCCTTTGCGACGATGTTCAGCTTATATTTTGACAAAGTCGGAAGCAGTACCCGCGCCAGTGCAACCGTATCCAGATATACAAAATTCGGCTCGATCTCCTGATATCTGCAATTCTGCTCGATAAACCCAACGTCAAATCCGGCATTGTGCGCCACCAGCACTGCATCCCCGACGAATTCCAAAAACTGTGGCAATATCGTTTCAATATTCGGAGAATCGATCACCATTTCATCTGTAATACTTGTCAACTGCGTAATTTCAAACGGAATGGGTCTTTCCGGATTCACAAACGTACTGTAGGAATCCACAATCTCTCCGTTTACAACCTTGACCGCCCCGATTTCAATGATCTTATCCTTGATCGAGCTGAATCCCGTTGTTTCCAGATCGAATACCACATAGGTATCGTCCAGACTTTCTTCACCTGCTCCTACCGCAATTTCCGTCAGGTCGTCAACGACATACCCCTCGACTCCGTAGAGTACCTTAAATGGGTCCTCTTTATCCAAACGCTCGATAAAATGATTGGCATCCGGAAATGCCTGTGTTGCCCCATGATCGGTAATGGCAATTGCCGGATGTCCCCACTCATGCGCGCGGCGCACAATATCCTGTACCTCGGACACCCCGTCCATATCGCTCATTTTCGTATGGCAGTGAAGCTCCACACGTTTTAAAGGACTTAAATCCTCCCGCTTCTCCGTAAAATCTCCGATCTTTTTGATTCCGGTCACCGAACCGATCGTCAGCTCACCGTCAAACTTATCAATCGTTGTAACCCCCTTGATCTTCACATAGGCGCCCTTTTTCAGATCTCCCAGAAGCTCCGCAAGCTGGTCGTTTCTCGTAAACATCTTGACCGTAATGGTATCTGTAAAATCGCTCACCGCAAACATTACAATCGTCTTTTCATTCCGAATTTCTCTTGTATCAAAATTGATGATCTTACCGTGAATCGTAATTTCTCCCATTTCAGTCACTACCTGATCCAGACGGATCGGATCATCTTCAAAGTTCCGTCCATAGATCAGACTCGGATCATCTCCCTGCTTCAACGGACGTACATAATCCTTTTTAAATCCTCTCTTGGTGCTGCCCCCATCTTTCACTCTGCTGCCAAGGGCAAGACTCTTCTCTCTCGATGCGCTCTTTGCTTCAGCCGCATGCTTTTGTTCTTCTCTGCCTGTGCCCTTTTCCGTGTCCTCTTCCTTCTGCTGTATATCCTCGCTGTGCGCTTTTTTGTTGCGCGCAAAAATTGCATCGATTTCCCGCTGCACTCTCTGCTCATCATATTCTCTTGTTTTACTCTCTTCTTTTTCCTTATATTCTACCCGGATTTCAACCGGAATTTCAAACCGATCCTGATATACCTCTTTCAGCAGATGGAGAATTTCCTCTTTTTTCCCCTCAGAAACAATCGTATCTGTCAATCCCAAATGCATAACCTTATCTTGAAAGGAAATCTCTGCCTGCTGAAACATATTCCCTGCAAGCACACTTGTTTCCTTTAATTCAAAAAGAATGCTGTTACGATACTCTGTCATCAAGGCTTCCGGCGTATACTGCCCGGACAGTGCATATTTTTCCACAATGCGTACACTTACATGTGCCGTACCGAAAAGCTGCTCCTTGATCCGAAGCTCCATTGCCCGGATGTGCCGTTTCTGGATCAGGTGACGGCTAAATATATGTATGTGAAGAAAATCCCGCTCTGGGTTTGTGGTGATTTTCCTGACTCCTACATCCCCGAACAGCATCTGCATATCCTCATCCACCTTCAACGTGGGAAATACGTCAAAAAATGGTTTTAATGTTCCTGTTTGTTCCAATTTATCAACTCCTGCCGAAGTGTCTCCAACAACTCTTCTTCTTTCACTTTCCGTATGATTTCTCCCTTTTTGATCAGCAAGCCTTCTCCGATGCCGCCTGCAATTCCGATATCTGCCTCTCTTGCCTCTCCTGGGCCGTTTACCACGCATCCCATAACTGCCACTTTAATATTCAGCGGAAATTCCTGTACCATTTGCTCCACCTGATTGGCAAGTCCGATCAGATCGATCTTCGTCCGCCCGCAGGTCGGACAGGAAACTACCTCTACTCCTCCCGTCCGCAGTCCCAATGTCTTCAAGATCAGCTTAGCGCTGCGGATCTCCTCCGCCGGATCTCCGGTCAAGGATACACGGATCGTATTTCCGATCCCCTCATGCAAAATAATTCCAAGTCCAACGGAAGATTTAATATTTCCGGAATATACCGTTCCCGCCTCTGTAATTCCTACGTGAAGCGGATATGCACACTTGGGAGCAAGCAGTTCATGTGCTCTTACACACATCAGCACATCAGAGGATTTGATGCTGACAACCAGATTATCATATCCCATTGCTTCAATCATACGCACTTTATCCAATGCACTTTCTACAATCCCCTCTGCCGTTACGCCTCCGTATTTCTCCAACAAGGGTTTCTCAAGAGAACCGCTGTTCACTCCGACACGGATCGGCACCTGATACTCTTTTGCCTTATCCACAACAGCCTTCACTCGCTCTTCTGAACCAATGTTTCCGGGATTGATCCGAATCTTGTCCGCTCCGTTTTCAATCGCTGCAATTGCCATTTTATAATCAAAATGAATGTCCGCAACTAAAGGAATATGTATCCGTTTCTTGATTTCTTTCAACGCATCCGCAGCTTCCTGTGTGGGTACCGTACAGCGTACGATCTCACATCCGGCCGCCTCCAGCTTCAAAATCTGCGCCGTCGTTGCCTCCACATCCTCTGTCCTCGTATTGGTCATAGACTGAATAGCCACCGGATGACCGCCGCCAATCACCACATTCCCGATCCGGACTTCCTTTGTTTCATTTCTCAGCATTTTTATCCTCCTTAGAAAAGAAACAGGGAAACGCTTCCCTGTTTTTCTTATCTTTTTTCAAACATCATCTGCTCCCCGTATTCACGTTCCGTCAGCGTCAGTTGATTTCTCTCAATATTATAATCATAGCTACCTTCCAGAGAAGCGATTGCAGTATCCAGACTGCCCGTCGTCACAGCTCCTTTTGATTCCTTTACGGTTGCTTTGATCGCATCCTCGTTCCGATGAAGACTGAAAATTTTTGCATCCTTATTGATACTGTACTGCATCTCTACAGTTAGATCGGCTCCGTCAAACTCTTCCGGCCACCGGATCGTCGCTGTCCCATTGCTTTTTACCGTAATCGTCAGATCACTTTCCTCCGATGTCCAGCTTCCTTCCATTGGATTATCCGTAAACATTTTGAACAGGAAAAATGCGGCTATAACAATGATCAGAACAGACGAAACAGAGATTGTCGTCCTCCATAACAGATTTCTTTTTTTCTCATCGTTTTGTGCTATCATATCACTTCAATTCCTTTCCTACTCACCACCGAGCTTGCTTGCAGCAAACCAGCCTGCCGCAAACGTCACTGCACTGATCAACATCACAATGACAGAAATACCGCTCCAGTCTGTCTTTAACAGAATCGCGATCGGAGATGCGATGATCAGACCGATGATCGCATAATATGCATGGATCTCTGCCTTAGAGAAAATAAATTCGATAATTTTTGCGATCAGGAAAATTCCAATTACCACTCCGATCCCAAACGGTGCAAGGATACCGACTCCCGTCAGAAGTCCGTTCATATCAAAGGTCACCAACGCATCAATAAAATTGTTGATCACTTTCAGAATCGTATCATAATATCCAAGCAGCATCAGCATCATAGAACCACTGACTCCCGGAACGACCATTGTTGCTGCCGCGATCACGCCGACTCCAAACAATTTTACCACATTCATTACACTAAGACTTACATCTGCCGCATTCCCGCTTGTCTCTCCGAGTACTGCCATTAGAATAACAATTCCGAAAAAAATCAAAAACGGAATAATCTTGCCGATCGTCACTGTATGTCCCTTGACTTTTTTGAAAATGAATGGAAGACTTCCCGCGATCAAACCGCAGAAAGCAAAATTAGTCGGGATCGGATACTGCTCCAGCAAAAATTCAAACAATCTTGATAATGCTACGATCGCAATCCCCGCTCCGATAAAAATCGGAATCAACAGCTTCATGCTCTCTTTAAATTCTTTTTTCAAGTGTGTGATCGCATGGATCAGGCGGTCATAAAGTCCCATTGCCACCATCATCGTACCGCCGCTCACTCCCGGAATAATATTCGCAATCCCGACTACCATTCCCTGTAATACCTGTTTTAACATCTTTTAATCTCCTTATGCTCATCTATGTAGGTTTTCAGAAATGAAAGCAGAGCCTTCATCTCTTCCCTCGTTCCGATCGTAATCCGTAAATACTCCCGGATTCTGGAACCTCCTAAAAATCTAACATAGATATCTGCTTTTTTCAAGGATTCAAACAATTCTTTTGCATCAAATTCCGGGTGCCTTGCAAAAATGAAGTTTGCTTTTGAATCCGGGAATTCAAATCCAAGCTTTGAAAGTTCCTCTTTCACCCATTCTCTTGTCTCAATGATCCTCGCAGTCGTTTCCCGGAAATATTCCCGGTCCTTTAAGGCCTCTGTGCCACAGACAAGCGCCGTCTGATTTAAGGTATAGGAATTAAAGGAATATTTCACATCCTGAAGACAACGGATCAATTCCGGATTGCCGATCGCATAACCGATCCGCATTCCCGCCATAGAACGAGACTTGGAAAATGTCTGGACCACGATCAGGTTTTCATACTTTTTAACCAAGCGGATCGCCGACTCTCCCGCAAAATCAATATATGCTTCATCCACGATAACAATGACATCCGGATTATGACACAGAATATCTTCTATAAACTCCGGATTTTCATAAATAGACGTAGGCGCATTAGGATTCGGAAATATGATTCCCCCATTTTCCTTATAATAATCTTCCTTTCTTATCCGAAACTCTGCATCCAATTCGGGACATTGATAAGGAATCTTGTACAGTTCCGCCCAGACCTTATAAAAAGAATACGTGATATCCGGAAAGAAAATCGGTTTTTTCGAATTAAAGAACGTCAGAAAGCACATTGCCAGCACATCATCCGAACCGACCCCGACAAATACCTGATCCGAACCCACACCATATTCCTTTGCTATCGCTTTTACAAGCAGCTCTGCTGACGGATCCGGATAAAGCCGCAGTCTGTCTGCATCCAGTTCCCGCAACACCTTCTTTACACCGGGCGCCGGAGGATACGGATTTTCATTCGTATTTAATTTGATCACCTTCGCCTGAGGCTGTTCCCCCGGAACATAAGGTTCAACGATTCGGATATATTTTAACAGATTCGGATTCATTTCCCGCTCCTTTCACTCTCTTTTCACACGGTTCCAAAAAACTCTTATCGATACTCCTTTGCAAGCTCTGCAAATTTCGGCAAAGAGTTTACAATCGTCTCATAGGAAACACAATATGCCAGACGCACATATCCCGGACAGGCAAACGAGCTTCCCGGCACGATCAGTATATTATATTTCTTTGCCGCCGCACAAAATGCCTTTTCATCCTCCACCGGCGACTTCACAAACAGATAAAAAGCCCCCTCCGGTTTAATGCACTCAAATCCCAATTCTTTCAATCCTTTATACAGAGTTTCTCTGTTTCTGTCATAATAAGAAATGTCCGTTTTTTCGTTGAGACACGCCTTCACGATTTTCTGCTGCAGCGTCGGTGCATTCACAAATCCAAGAATACGAGTCGCCACATTCGCCGCACTGATCAGCTTCTCACTGTCTGCCGCCTCATCCGGTATCACCAGATAGCCGATCCGCTCTCCCGGCAGCGACAATGACTTACTGTAGGAATATCCCACGATCGTATTTGCATAATATTTCGTCAGATACGGAACGTTTACACCGTCATATGCCAACTCCCGATACGGCTCGTCTGACACCAGATAAATATCTGTTCCGAATTCTTTCTGTTTTTTCTCCATAATGGCAGCCATTTTTTCGATCGTCTCTTCTGAGTATACTACACCGGTCGGATTATTCGGCGTATTTACGATAACCACCTTCGTCCTTGCCGTGATCTTCTCCTCAAATTCATCCAGCTTCGGCTGAAAATCAACCGTATTCGGAGAAATTTCAACCAATACACCGTCATAATTATTCGTATAGCTTCTGTATTCTCCGAAATACGGCGCAAATGCGATCACCTCATCTCCCGGATTCAAAAGTGCTTTCAGAATAACATTAAGTCCCCCGGCAGCTCCTACAGTCATTGTAATATTTTCATAATGAAACGAGGTGCCGAACCTCTCGTTTAAAGACTCTGCAACCGCCCGTCTTACATCTTCATAGCCCGCATTGCTGTTCGTATAGCCATGCAGGATCACAGGATCCTCTTCACTCAACGCCGCAATGATCGCTCGCTTTACTGCTTCCGGAGCAGGTACGTTAGGATTCCCCAAACTGAAATCATACACATTCTCATGTCCGTAAAGCTTTGCAAGACGATTCCCCTCTTCAAACATCGCACGGATTGCCGAACTGTTTGCCACCATATTTTCCATTTTCTCAGAAATCATATCACTCCCGCCTTTCTGTCACTTTTCACTCAACTCTTTCTCCGTCACAACACCCTTGTCCACCAAAAATACCGGACGATAGGACAACTTTGCCTTTCTAAGTCCCTCTGCTCCCGTATCTTCCTCCCGATTCACGTACCTGTAGTCCATGCATACATGCTGTACAAACTGTTGATTGATCATCGGATATGCGCCCTCCACATCTGAAAACGCCTTTTCCACATGAACTACGAAGGTGTCCTCACAGACCGGCTCTCCGATACAAAAAGCAACAACTTCTCCGTTGACCCGGATCAGCCCTCCCTGTAATCCCAATTCTTGATACAGGCGCAGGGCATTGAGCGTCACGCACATTTCTGCATTTTTCCCCGCATCCTCCTCACAGCCGTTTTGATTTCTCCATTTCAGCGCCATTTGGAAGCACTCTTCCACATTTTCATCGGACAGGCTCTCATAATCCCAGTCCTCATATAACGACTTAAATTTATTGATATGATTGCGCTTCCCATGCAGCTTTTTGCCCGCCAGTGTCGCCAGCTTTTCCTGCTCATATACATAATCTGCTTCATCCCGGTCATATTCTACAGTAAAACGTCCCGGATAAAAGCTTTCCAGCTGCTCAAAATTCTCTTCCGTCACATTATACAACTTAAACGGATATCCTTTCTCTTTGCTGTAATTCATCAATCTGTCCAAAGCTTGCTTTACTGCCTCCGGTTCTCCCGCCGGATACG
Organism: uncultured Schaedlerella sp.; assembly: GCA_963559385.1. Classification (GTDB taxonomy): domain Bacteria; phylum Bacillota; class Clostridia; order Lachnospirales; family Lachnospiraceae; genus Schaedlerella. Next base: position 11,533 of record CAUWKK010000029.1, on the reverse strand, counting down.
CATATGCACGTTCAAACTCGTCATCCATAAAAACAAGCGCATCTTCCACGATCGCATATTTCACATGATAATGCCTGGACCAAAGATAAACATTTGCAAAGGTACGCTCGCAGCTTCTGCTTGGCGCTTTTGCAAAATAGGAAGAAATAATCTCCTTATCCTCCAATTCAGGTCTTTTAAAATCAATATCTTTCACGAAATAACTCCATTTCTATTTTAATCTACTCGTTAAATATCCAGTATTGAGTATACCACACCACTCACAGATCTGACAACCTTTTGACCGATCTGTCCCCCGGCATACCATCCTTTTCGCCATCCTATCGGAACTGCATTTCATATAGTCCGGCATAGATTCCCTGTTGTTTCAACAGATCCTCATGTGTTCCCTCTTCTGCGATTCCCTCCTCCGTCAGCACCAAGATCCGCTGTGCGTTTCGGATCGTAGACAGACGGTGTGCGATCACAAACGTCGTTCTGTTTTTCGCCAGACGTTCCATAGACCTCTGTACCACCTGTTCACTTTCATTGTCCAGTGCGGAGGTTGCTTCATCAAAGATCAAAACCGGCGGATTCTTTAAGAACACTCTTGCAATTGACAGACGCTGTTTCTGTCCGCCCGAAAGCTTCACACCACGCTGTCCGATGTCTGTGGCATAGCCGTCCGGAAAGCTCATAATAAATTCATGGGCATTTGCATTTTTCGCCGCCCACACCACCTCTTCGTCTGTCGCATCCGGCCTGCCATAGCGGATATTATCCATAATACTTCCCGCAAACAGATACACATCCTGCTGTACAATTCCGATCCGGCTGCGCAGAGCATCCAGCTTAATGTCCCGGATATCTGTTCCGTCCAGATATACCGCTCCCTCTGTCACCTCATAAAATCGGGGGATCAAACTACAAAGCGTTGTTTTTCCTACACCGGAGGGTCCGACCAAAGCCACGTAATCTCCCGCATTCACCCTTAAATTGATATGATCCAACACCGGTGTGTCATCGTCCGCATAATGGAACGATACATTTTAAAATTCGATCGCTCCCTCTACCGTTGTCAGTTCCTTTGCGTCCGGTTTATCTGCAATATCGGGCGCAATAGATAATACTTCCAGAAAACGCTCGAACCCGGAATATCCGTTTTGGAACTGCTCTGTAAATGTCACCAGCTTCTTTACCGGTTCTGTAAAATTGTTAATATAAAGCAAAAACGTGATCAAATCCGTTACCAGAACCGTTCCCTTGAGCATCATTCCGACACCGGAAATCAATACGACAACCGTGATCAGCGTACTCATCGCTCCCAGACCGGAATTATAGATTCCCATATATTTATAGCTGGTCTTTTTCGCCGCAACAAAATGATCATTTCCCTTCTGAAATTTCTTCATTTCCATGTTTTCATTTGCAAACGATTTTACTACACGGATTCCCGACAGGCTGTCTTCAATCTGACTGTTGATATCCGCAATCTTCTCACGATTCCGCTTGAACGCCTGCTTCATTTTCCCGTTATAATAAAAGGCATAAATCGCCATTACCGGAATAAATGCAAAAGCGATCAACGCAAGCTTTACATTCACCGTCAGAAGGATTGCAAAAGAACCGATGATCTTAATGATCGAAATCACCAAGTCCTCCGGTCCGTGATGCAAAAGCTCACTGATATCAAACAGATCACTGGTAATTCGCGACAGCAGATGCCCCACTTTCTGATTGTCATAAAAGGCAAATGTTAATTTTTGATAATGTCCGAAAATATCCCGACGCATGTCTGCTTCCATTTTTGCGCCCATGATATGTCCAAAGTATGCAATGTAAAAATTGCAGAACACCTCCAGAAGCACCAGTCCGATCATCAGCGCTCCCAGTGTTAAAATGCTCTGTCTCGCCTTATCTGCACTGAAATATACCACGTCATTTGTAATGTAGCGGACGATCAACGGAAGGATCAATGTCACCGCCGCCCCTAAAATCGCAAAAAACATGTCACTGTAAAATAATTTTTTATATGGATGATAATAGGCAAATAATTTTTTCAGTTTCTCTTTCATTTTTATGTATCCTCTCCCTTTTTTCCTGTTCGATCTTTTGTTTTTTCGAAATATTTCTGTAATTCAATTCGACTTTATATTTTATCACTTCCTAAAATAATTGTAAATCTAATAAAATCTTAAGAATCTCGCCGCCGAAATCTTCATTTTTCTCTGGCAGAATACAGGACAAGAACTGCACACAGCTTTGATCCCTTTTTTGAGCCTGTGTGGAAAGGAGCTTTTTACTATGTCAAATTTTATTTATGTCCTTTACCCGCTGTCCTGCATTTTCATCCCCTGTATGCTGTATATGCTGATTCAGATCTTCGGTTTCCGCAGACAGACAACCGGAAGCCATGTTCTATGGGCCTGTATCTTCCTATTCTACATTTACCTCGTTCTGGAGGCGACAGGAATCGGAACGATCTGGGAAATCGGTCAATACCCGGGAATGTCTTTTAGGGAAGAGATCAATCTGATTCCTTTCCGAGATGGAATTTCGCTCAGTATGATATTGAACATTGTGATGTTTATGCCCCTCGGCTTTCTGCTTCCGCTTCTATGGAAAGCCTATAAAAGTCCTGCCAAAACAGCTCTGACCGGACTTTGCTTTTCCGCCGGAATCGAAATCTGTCAACTATGCAACCGCCGCGCCTCTGATATCGACGATCTGCTGATGAACACACTCGGCGCAGTGATCGGCTGGGGAATCTGGAATGGTTTTTCCCATATCTTCCGGCTGAAATACGGTCAGAGGAATCGTGGTTTTGACAGCTTAGAAGCGTCAGCATACCTCTTTCTTTCGGTCGCAGGACAATTCTTTTTGTATAACTGGAGATGGATGATCCAAATTGCTGCTTAGAATCCTCACATTTTTCTTGCAACTTTGTGCATTTCGCCGTAGAATATAGTAGTGAGAGTTTTCGTATCATCAATCACGAAAAATGACATGCTCTTACATATATCATAGAGTGATAAAGCAGTACAGGAGGTACAAACATATGAATCATACAGACCGCATGGTGGGAACTGTATCCCGCGGTGTACGCGCACCGATCATCCGCGAGGGAGACAATCTTGCCGAGATCGTAGTTGACTGCGTATTGAAAGCCGCAGAAAGTGAACGTTTTGAAATTCGCGATAAGGACGTTATCGCAATCACAGAGGCGGTTGTAGCAAGAGCACAGGGTAATTACGCAAATATCAAAGATATCGCACAGGATGTACATGAGAAGTTCGGCGACGATACCGTCGGTGTCATTTTCCCGATTTTAAGCCGTAATCGTTTTTCTATCTGTCTGAAAGGAATCGCAATGGGATGTAAAAAAATCGTCCTTATGCTGAGTTATCCGTCCGACGAGGTAGGAAATCATCTCATCGATCTTGATTTAATGGATGAAAAAGGCGTCAATCCATGGTCTGATGTATTGACAGAAGAAAAATACAGAGAATTGTTCGGTTACGAAAAGCACGTATTTACAGGTGTAGATTATGTGGAATATTATAAACAACTGATCCGGGATGCAGGTGCAGAGGTAGAAATTATTTTTGCAAATAATCCAAAATCCATCCTGTCCTATACCAAAAATGTTCTGACCTGTGACATCCACACCCGTCAGAGAACAAAGAGAATCCTCGAAGCGAACGGCGCCGAAAAAGTATATGCTTTGGATGATATTATGACAAAGAGCATCAACGGCAGCGGCTACAATGACACCTACGGACTTCTAGGCTCCAACAAAGCAACCGAGGAAACAGTTAAGCTCTTCCCGATCAAATGCGAAGAAATTGTAAAAGAGATCCACACTGCCATGGTTGAAAAAACAGGAAAGAATGTTGAGGTCATGGTATACGGTGACGGCGCATTCAAAGATCCGGTCGGAAAAATCTGGGAGCTGGCTGATCCGGTTGTATCTCCCGCCTACACAAAAGGATTGGAGGGAACTCCGAACGAAGTGAAACTGAAATATTTGGCAGACAATGATTTTGCCGATCTGTCCGGCGACGAGCTGAAAGAAGCGATCAAAAACTACATCCATGAAAAAGATGTAAAGGCAGACAGCCTTGTAGGACAAATGGTAACTCAGGGAACAACTCCGAGACGTCTGACAGACCTGCTCGGCTCTCTTGCAGACCTGACAAGCGGTTCCGGAGATAAGGGAACACCGATCATTTATATTCAGGGATATTTTGATAATTACACAAAATAACATAACAAATACTTTTTGAACAGAAAAGCAGCGATGAGAATGGATTACACCGACCCTTTCACCGCTGCTTTTTCAGATTCCGTGGACAGTCTCTTACTCCCCTCTTCTCTTCCGTTTCACAAAAAACTCCGTCAAAAACTCGTAAAAACCAATGACATTTCGATTATCGGTCTTGTTCATATTATAACTTATAATGATATCTCTCTGACAGACAGGCTCTTCAATTTCCAACAATTTCACTCTCTCATTCTTCACCTCTCCCCAACTGAATTCCGGCCAGAATCCGATTCCCATATTTGCTGCGATCATATTTTTCACTGCCGCCGGATTGTCACTTTCAAACACAATATTGGGCGTAAACCCGGCATGCTGACAAAACCGGTCACAAATATACCGAAACTCTCTGGAACCCTGTAAGCTGATAAACCCCTCTCCCGATACTTCATCCAGACAAACCGAAGTCCGGTTTCGATATTTTTCATTATCCGGTACAGCCAGGAAAATCTTTTCCTCACAGGAAAAACTGTTCTTCTCATTTACCCCCTGATAAAACAATTTTGTTGTGATCGCCACATCATACAATTCATTTTCCGTATTCTGCTGCATCTGAAAATGGATCTCTTCATGCTCCTTCTGATATTCAATAATCGCTTCCATTACAAGACTGGAAGCTGCCAAAACATTGATATGTATTGTCTCACTTTCCAACTTTGCCATCATATTCAACTGCTCGGGAATTTTATCCAACTGCTCAAGGATTGGTTTCAGTTTCTTCTGCAAATATTGTCCGTACTCCGTTAACACAATATTTCTACCCTTCGAAGCAAACAAGGGTACCCCGAGGCTCTCCTCTAATCTGCGGATCGCCTGTGAAAGCGCCGGTTGACTGATGTGAAGATTCTTGGCACTGTTTGTCATATGCTTTGTCTCTGCCACTTCCAAAAAATAACGAATCTGAATTAATTCCATACTTTTTTCTCCCTGTTTTGTCAAAATGTCGGTTAAATCCGATTATTTATCGTTAAATATTTTTATTTTCAGTAAAAACGACAATAAATATTTCTATTCATAACTTCAAAGTTATGTATTTAATAAATATTATATATTAGACTTAATGATAAGTCAATGATACACTGGCTTAGGACTTAAGGAACGCCTCAAAACAGTCGCTAAACTGTTTTATCGCATGCAAGGCAATACAACCTTATGAAGGAAAGAGAGGAATTTTTATCATGGCTGAATTTTTAGAAGCTACTATGTTGGTTTGTTTCGGCTTATCATGGCCAATGAATCTAACCAAAAATATCAAAGCAAAATCCGCAAAAAATATGAGTTTACAGTTTATCCTGCTGATCATCTTCGGATACATCGCAGGTATCTCTGCAAAAATCTCTACTCATACATTTAACTACGTACTGATCGTTTACTTATTGAATCTGGTTGTCGTATCCGCAAACGTAATCGTATACTTTATCAACCGTCGTTACGACAAACAGGAGCAAAAAGCGAACAAAGCTCTGGCAAAAGAATTATCCGGAAATGCAGAACGTCTCGTAGAAGACAATGCTGCACCGGACATGGAATTTGCTTCTGCCGCACAGAAACCACAGTTAAATCAGGGGGACGATGAAATGGAAACTTATCGCGAATTAAACAGCATTACAGAAGCAGGTGGCGTGGTACTCTTCGGTTCCAACACTTTCGCAGCTCTTCCTTTGGGAGAATTGACACAGGCATACCGCATTACCGAGCCGCTTTACAACCGCAGCATCAAGGACGTACGTATCAGTCAGATTGAAAACTACTTGAAAGTTTGTCTGTACGACTTGAACCCAAGAAAAATCTTTGTAAATATGGGTGATGTAGATATTCAGGATGATTCTCTGGATGTAGACAACTTCATTAGCAAATACGAATGGCTGCTCTATATGATCCACACAAAAACACAGGCTGAAATCTATATTGTCTCCATCCTGTCTTCCAACCCGGAAGCTATGGAAATCAACCGTCGCCTGAAAAAACTGGCTACTCAGACAGGATGCAGTTTTATTGACGCTACAGGTGCTCTGGAAGCCAAACGTCCGACGCTCCGTCTGTTCGAACTGATGAAAGTACATATGAGAAATCATCCGATCAATTACGCAGATGCAATGACCGTTGGACGTCTGAGCGACAAAGAACGTGAGCAGGTTCCGAACGACGGTCACTCTTCACCGGAACCGATGGGAAAAACCGTAAAGGTGAGAAATTAATTTTCTTCTTTAAATTTCAAACTACAAATTTTAAGGCTGCCGCATATATTTTGAACACTCTCCAAAATATATGCGGCAGCCTTTGTAAAATAAATACACTCGTTGCAGTTTTCCTTTTTATATAATCAACTTCTACTCTGATTGCATTGCTTATTTCTTTAATGTATGTTAAACTTCTATCAGTTAAAGTTTATGATAGGGAGGAACTTCTATTGGCTTCTACAATTCGCGATGTTGCTGCTTACGCCGGACTCTCTGTAGGTACGGTCTCAAAATATATAAATGGAAAACCTGTTAAAGAATCTACCCGTTTAGCTATCGAAAATGCAATCAACGCACTGGATTTCCACCCCAATAATATTGCAAAGGGTCTGCGAAATGCAAAATCATTTTCTATTGCAATCTTACTGCCAATGTTAAATTCTACATTTTGTACGTCTATGATTTCTTCAATCGAATCAACATTATTACCGCTTGGCTACAGTGTTATTGTATGCGAATGTCATAATAATGCAGAAATGGAACTAAAAAAAACCCAGTATCTTATTGACCGTATGGTTGATGGTATTGTTTTAATCCCTTATGGACTAGATGGTAAACAAATAGAAATGATACAAAAAAATAATATCCCTTTAGTTCTCCTTGATCAAGAAATCAAAGATCATAAAGCTGATTGTATTGTGCTGGATAATGAACTCGCAGGATATGAGTCTACACACAGGTTAATTGAATTAGGGCATAAAGATATAGCGATCATCACCGGAAATTTTGAACATTACACTTCCAGAGGCCGTTTAAAAGGATATCTGGACGCAATGAATGATGCAGGTCTCACCCCTGTAAATGAACATATTCAATGTGGTGATTACAGTATTGATGGCGGATATGAAGCGATGCTCCATATCTGGAACACACCAAAAAGACCAACAGCCATATTCATTAGTAATTATGATATGACCATTGGTGCTTATCTTGCTATCAACTATTTAAATTTAAAAATTCCTGATGATATATCAGTTATTGGATTTGACAACTTTCCACTTGCTAATGTAGTGAATCCACCTCTCTCTTTTGCAGAGCAGCCTACAAATGCAATGGGAACCGAGGCGGGAAAATTACTCTACAAACGAATCTGTGGGGATTATTCTGATTATCCAAAAACGATCATGCATAAACCTACTATGTACTATAAAGAAAGTATTTGTAAAAAAATATAGCTATTTTAGTTTCACGGAGCGCAGATCTACGATTTGCCGCTCCCCTTTTTTCAATTCTAAAATATTAATTATTTGCTTTCCTTTATACCATATCTCAATTGTCTGTGGTATGGAAGTGACTAGTGACAATTTCTCTGGTATACCGTTTTTCCAAGACAGATTAACCTCGATATTTCCAACCGCCAAAATTCCTGTTATTGTTCCGGTCTTCCAACTTTCCGGCAGCGCAGGTAAAATCTCAATTTTTCCCTCTTCACTGTTCAGGAGCATTTCCGCAACTGCACTTGCACTTCCAAAATTCCCATCAATCTGAAATACTTCCCGTTCTCCTTCTGTCTCTCCCAAAGGAGGATGTAAATCAAACAAATTATCATATACAGATTGACGAAGTAATTCTTCATAATAATAGTTTGCCTTTGTTCCATCTCCAAGTCTCGCCCAAAGATTAATCAACCATGCACAGCTCCACCCAATTTGCTGGGTATAGTTTTCCACTTTTTCTTCAATAAACTTCTTACACGCCTCTACTAACAGCGTATCCTCCTTTTTTATAGAATGCCCCGGATAAAGACCAAAAATCGGTGAAAAATGTCTATGTCCTATATCAGTCTCATCAAAATCCTGAATCCACTCTTGAATTTTTCCCGTTTTACTGATTTGATATCCCGGTAATCTTTCCTGACATTCTAAAATCTTATCAACGAACTCATCCTCAATTCCAAGAACTTTTACCGCATCCAGATAATTTGAAAACATCTCTTTTATAATTGCCAAATCTGCAGTTGTCATATAACTAACTCCACAGGCCCTGCCTTCTCTGTCTGCAAATGTATTTTCCGGAGATGTTGAAGGAGCTGTATAATATTTTCCATCCTCTCCCAACTGTAACCATTCCAGACAAAATTCTATCGATCCTCTCATTGCAGGAAACAGTTTTGTTTTTAAACATTCTATATCCTTAGAATATTTATAATACTCATAGCTCTGTGAACATAGCCACACACCTCCCATTGGCCAGTATGCATATTTGGGATCCCCTCCAACCGGTCCCGTCTGTCTCCAGATATCTATATTATGATTCGCAGTCCAGCCGGAACAATGATACTGCTTTCTTGCAGTTTCTTTTCCCACATCACTTAATTCATTAACAAAATCAACAAATGGCAGATAACTCTCCAGTAAATTACAGGAACCATTTGGCCAGTAATTCATTTCTGTATTAATATTAACTGTCCAGTTACTACTCCACACCGGACGAATACTTTCACTCCAGATTCCCTGCAAATTAGCCGGCTGGGTTTTTTTTCTCGAAGAAGCTACCATTAAATAGCGGTTGTAGTGAAAAAACAAACACAATAATCCTAAATCTTGCTTTCCTTTTCTAAATTCCGCAAGACGCTGATTTAATGGCAGATCATTTTCTCCCCCTTCTAACTCTAATCTGACATTTTTGTACACCAATCTATAATCATTGATATGCTCTTGTCTTAAAAAATCATAAGATTTTTTAAGGAGTTCAGAAATAGATGTTCTACATTCATCTATACAAACTTCCGGATTCTTTTCTATACTTTCTTTATATCCATGATAACCATCTGCAGCCGTCAAATAGAAAAATACTTCATCTGCATCTGTTACCTTTAGACCAACGTCCTGTGCTGAAACTGTACCTCCGACATTTTCAATATGCAAGCAGCAACCAAAAGCCATTCCTGGATTTCGCTCATCATATATAACTGGATTTTCACATACCAAATAATTTGGCTGTACATTTGACGGAGCATTACCATAAATATACACATCTTTTGCGCCTTCAATTTTCACAGAATGCTTTACTTTACTTTTTAATCCGACAGATAAATTTATTTTTTCACTTCCCGCTGCTTTTATTCTTAGAAGTAACGCCTTTGCCGGGTTTGATATAAATACTTCTGTCTGGTATATTGTATTTTTGAAAGAAAATTCCGAACAGATCACCGCATTTTCCAAGTCAAGAACACGAGAATATTTTTCTGCCTTATCAATTCCTTTGAATTGATAATCCAATTCTCCCAAAGGCATATATGACTCATTATAAAACCCAAGCATATTTTCCTTTATATACTGCTGGGCCTCCCAGAATTTATCTTCAAAAAGTAATTTTCTGGCATACGCTAACGTATTCTTATCAATCTCTTTCTCTGAACGATGACCGGTTCCCGACCAGAAAGTGTCATAGTTTAATGTAATCCGCTCTTCCGGAACCCCTCCATAAACCATTGCGCCAAGGCTCCCATTCCCCAACGGCAGCGCCTCGCCGAACGATTTTGCAGGATTCATATATTTCAATTTTGTATTCATAAATTCAAACCTTTCTTCATCACTCTTTAACAGCACCAGAAGTAATTCCATTTACAATAAATTTTTGTGCAAACACAAAAATCAAGATACTTGGAATGGAAATCAGTACCAACGCAGCATTATATCTTCCTAAATTCTGTGGAGTCATTCCATATGCACCTTTAAATGCATTTACCGCCACTGTTGTTGTATAAGCACTGTCCTTTGTCAAGAACATCAATGGAAACAAAAAATCCTGGAAAGACCACATAATCTGCAACACTGCTAAGTTAATGACCGCCGGTTTTGCCAACGGCAGATAAATGCTAAAGAAACATCTTTGAACAGATGCACCGTCAACATTCGCAGATTCCATCAGTTCCATCGGAAGTCCATCAAAAAAGTTCTTCATCATCAATACGCCAAATGGAATTGTGATCAAACATTCTGAAAGAATAATTGCCAGATGTGTATTGTACAAATGCGCTGTTTTAAAGATATAGAAAAACGGAATAATCAAAATTGGACCTGAAATAGCAAGACACATCAAGACAAAATTATAGATTATTTTTCTTCCCGCAAACTCAATTTTGGAAAACGCAAATCCAGCAAAAGAACAAATTAAAACCAATAATGCTGATGCGCAAACCGCATTAATGACAGAGTTCACAAAATACTGATAAAACGGAACTCCATTTACCTGATTTGTCAGAACATACCAATAGTTTTCAATTCCATGTACCTTCAAAGAATCTTTTAGCAAAGAATAAATAGGAATACACCACAGAACTAACATAATAATGAGAAACCCCATCATAACTCTTCGATTTGCTTTTGATATTGCAAATAAATCCTGTTCTAACTCTTTTTCTTTTCTCTTCTTCATAATTTATACCTGCCCATTCTTTGATGTTAGCTTCAATTGGATAAATGAAATAATAAATGCAACAATTAAGATAATAACTGCCGCCGCACACACAAGACCAATATTAGATCCTGCAGATCTTGTTGCTCTATAAATATACGTTCCAACAATCTCTGTACTCCCTCCTGGTCCTCCATCTGTCATCAGGAATACACGTTCCATTTCACGAAATCCCCCCAGAAGCATAGAAAGTATAATTGTTTTATGTGTGTTTTTTAATACCGGAAAGATAATCAGCAGCAATTGATCCTTCATTCCTGCTCCATCAATTGTCGCAGCTTCCATAATACTTCTGCTGATCGTTGTTAAATCAGCAGTATAATACATGATTGGAATACCGATCATAAAAATAGAAACTGAACACACAGCCCACATTGCCAATCTGGGATCTGCCAACCATCTTTGTGCAAGCCCTCCCAGTCCAATCCCTCGCAGCAACTGATTTATAATTCCATTTTTATATTCCAACATAGAACCAAATACTGTTGCCATTAATGCAATCGGTAACATTGAAGGAATAAAAAACAACGCATGGAAAAACCTTTTTCCTCTTATTTTAAAATTTAAAATAATA
>CAUWKK010000028.1:0-30939 GCA_963559385.1 uncultured Schaedlerella sp. | reverse complement strand
TAGAACTTAATACAGATGGTACAGAAATTTTCAACGCATAACACCAATACTCTTTGTCAAAGAAAACTCTTTCTTTCAGCATAGGGATATACAAAAACACTGCACAGACAGCAACGCCGAGTGTACTTCCGACTATTCTTGCTTCTAATCCGTGTTCTTTCACCAAAAGAATAAATACCACTGACAATAGTATCTGGAGTACATTCGGAACTATAAGAAAAAATGTCTTTTTCCTATATTGATTTTCCATAGTTGCCGAATTATTATAATAATTTACAATAAAAAATGAATACGCATGTACCAGTGCAAATCCTAAGATCAAGGGCGAAGAGCCAAAATGAAATAGAGAATTTCCCACAAAGCAAACGAATGTTATTCCTCCGAAAATTATTGTTGACAAAAACAAAACGGAAGACCGAAATTTTCTTATTTCTCTTTTATAATCAATATATCCATTATTTAATCCAACAAAAAGATTTGCCCCTACAATTGTGGTAAATATAGAAACCATTGAATAATATGTACTATATATGCCGTAATCTGTCTGGCACATCATTCTTGTAAAAATTACATTTCCTAGTAAAATCATACCCTGTCCAAACGCATTACCTATAATATAATATATCGATGCTTTTAACATAGGATTTATTTTACTTGATTTTATACTAACCATTTTACAATGTACCTCTTGCCGTTTTTATAATTTTCTGTGACAATACAAATTACATTTCATCTGATTCCTGATAATCTTTTATTACAAATTGCGGTGCATTATTTAATGAAATATATATTCTTCCTACATATTCACCTATCAATCCCATAAAACATAGTAAGACTCCAAACATAAAAAGATTTACAGACATTATTGAACTGTATCCCGTATTTACTGAATATCCTATCAATTTCTTAGCTATAATAATAATTCCATATATAAATCCGCCTCCCGCCACAATACTTCCAACTAATGTAGCTAACCTCAACGGTTTAATCGAAAAAGATGTAAAACCATTTAACCACAATTCTATCATCTTTTTCAAACTATATCCCGATTTACCTGATACTCTCTCTCTGTGTACTACATTTACATTGCATGCATTTTGTGTTGCCCTTAACATCAATCCTCCAACATACGGAAATGGATTAGGATAATTTATCATCTGCTCAACAATAAATCGCCTAGTAACCCAATAGGATGTCAATTCAAGCCCCTTCGGTTTTGCAACAAGCCACGTTGCCATCCTCTCATTCATAAAAGTTCCTAATTTCCGAAGCAAAGAACGTTTTTCTCTAACCGCATATCTGGCCTCAACGAGATCATACCCTTCTTCTATTTTTTCAAATAATTTATCTAACTCATTAAACGGAGTCTGTCCATCATCATCACCACAAACCACATAATCTCCCGTTGCCTGATTCAACGCAGCCATAACAGCCGACGGCTGACCAAAGTTTCTTGCCAGATTAATTCCTTTAATATATTTCTCTCTCTTTACTATTTCAACAATCGCATCATAGGTTGTTCCATCAGGAGATCCGTCATTCACTAATACAATTTCATAATCATATTTACTCATCGTACTATTCATAACTTCTTTTATCTCTTGGACTACCCCGCCTATTGTATTTGTAGAATTATAACAAGGAATCACAAAACTTATCTTTTCTCTTTTTCCATCCGCCATCATTATTTATATACCACCTTTATCGTATCTAAAATGTTCTCTGCTTCTTTTATAACACTTATTTTATCGTCTCCACCAATAATAAAATGCCCCGGTCGAAGCCTGCCGTATTTAGGTGCTTTTAATTCATCGCCTTGTTTTATATCTAATTGATAGTCCATAAGCATTGGATGTTTTTTCAAAAACTCAATCCCTTCTACATAATCCACAACACCCTCGGAAAAATCAAAGAAACGCATAATTACATATCGCTCTTTTGAAAATTTTGTATTTTTTACAACTTCTTCATCTACCGCTTCCCCTAACGCTTCTTTGATTAAATATTCATAATTATCAATCCCAGACATAAAAGGCACTATCTTCCCCGACAAATTACTTCCGCCGCCCCGCGCTCCTGCTTCAACCAAATAAAACTTCCCTGCATGAAATTTATATTCACAATGCGTAAGTCCCATCGGCAATCTCATTGTCTCAATCAGTTCTTTGTTCGTTTTTCTCAACAAATGATAGTCATATTGTTCAGACATATATGAATATGACTGCATCATTGAAATGTTTGAATTTTCCGGATACATTTCTTTCACAGAAATACACAAGGGATAATGATGTCCGTTAATTACTAATCCATCAATAGTAAACTCAGCTCCGTCAATATATTCTTCTGCAAGAAATACTTTTTTTCGATTTGACCATGCAACAGATTCCTTATATTTTTCTTCTAACTGTTTTCTGGATGTAACAGTATATACGCCCCTGCTTGACTGACTATCAATTGGTTTAATAATAATTTTCTTGTATTTTTCAAGTAAAGGGAACGCGTCCTTCGGTGTCTCACATAATTTAAAATCCGGCACGGCAAACCCATGCTCCTTACAAAATATTCTTTGCAGCGACTTATCTGTAAACAAATCGGCTTTTTTAGTCCCAATCCCTTGTAACCCAAGCTTTTCATTTAAATAAGCGACTGTTGGTACTGCAATATCACTTTGATCTGAAATAACAGCATCCGGCATATATTTTTTAGCAATTGTAAGATTCGCTTCTTTGTCTAAAACATCTGCCACCTCTCCTGCATCAGCATATCGAAATCCCTTTGAATCTTCATACAGATTAGAACAAATAACATAGTGCCCCATACTTTTTGCCTTTTTTATTAGTTCAATTTGCCAATCCCCACCGGCAATTACCATTATCTTTGCCATTACTTATTCCCCCTAGTTAATATGATTTTTCATATTGTAAAATTGTTTTATAGAATCACAAATATAATGTATACTTTCGGCTTCCAGTCCGTAATACAGTGGAAGACGGAGCAAGCGTTCACTTTCCTTTGTTGTATAGCGATCTATTCCTCGAAATTCTCCAAATTTTTCACCTGCCGGAGCCGAATGTAATGGAATGTAATGAAATACACTATTAATATTTTTACCTTTTAAATAAAAAATCAAATCAGTTCTTTCTTTTAAATCCTTTGTTTTAATATAAAACATGTGAGCGTTATGTATACAGTTTTCTGGAATCACAGGACGAACAATGGCCCCTGTATTTTCCAATTCCTCTAATTGGTCATAATACAAATTCCAGCTGTTCATGCGATCATCGTAAATTTTTTGAGACGCTTCCAATTGCGCCCACAAATAAGCCGCATTTAACTCACTTGGCAAATATGATGATCCGGCGTCTACCCATGTATATTTATCTATTTCACCTCGAAAAAATTTACTTCTATTCGTTCCTTTCTCCCTTATGATTTCAGCACGTTCAACATTTTTTTGTTCCTTTATCAGAAGAGCCCCTCCCTCTCCCATACTATAATTTTTGGTTTCGTGGAAACTATAACAGCCATAATCACCTATGCTTCCTAGTGCCCGACCTTTATAGGAAGACATAATACCTTGTGCCGCATCCTCTATCACATATAAGTTATGCCGCTTTGCAATATCCATTATGGTGTCCATCTCACATGAAACTCCTGCATAATGTACCGGCACAATTGCTTTGGTTTTTTCCGTAACGGCGGCTTCAATCAATTTTTCATCTATATTCATTGTATCCGGTCTAATATCTACAAATATTACCTTCGCACCACGAAGAACAAACGCATCTGCTGTAGAAACAAATGTGTATGACGGCATTATCACCTCATCTCCAGGTTTAATATCTGCCAAAATTGCCGCAAGTTCTGTTGCATGAGTGCATGAAGTTGTTAATAATGCTTTTGCTGTTTTTGTTTTTTGTTCAATCCACTCTGAACACTTTTTCGTGAATTTACCATCTCCACATATCTTTTGTGCACGAATCGCTTCCTCAATATAAATTAATTCTTTGCCAACAACCGGCGGTACATTAAAGCTAATCATTTTATCCTCCCCGACTATTTTTCATATATTTTCCATACATAATACCCGTCCAAAACTTTGTATAATTCTGCTCTTGCTTCCGGATAGTAATGCTCTCGTAAATAATTTAACTTTATTTCAAGATTATAATTATCTACCAAATATACATTATCTGTTACTAAACTCTTCATTTGATTACTGATTCCTCTTTCTTCCAACCGATGTATACAATCCGGAAAATTAGTTGTAATCCCTGAAAGATACGAGAAACTGGAATAATAACCGACCGGCAGCGCTTTCCATGGTGAATATTCATAATACAAGGTTTGAATTGTTGTATTGAAATCTAAAAAATAGTAATTATCTGTATTTTTCTCTATCTCTTCTAACAAGTGATTTGTCGGCTTATCTTTATTCACTACACGCCTATATTTTCCCGGATTATAATCACTGGAATACCAAAACTTCGAATTTATATAGTCTCTTCTTGTTTCAGAAATCACGTTCTTGTAACTAAAATCAGGAATATATGTCAAAACATTTCCCAATAGAAACAGCATAATGATTCCTGTACATGTTTTACGTAAATTTACTGTAGTTCCCAAATCAGATGTTCTTTCCCAAAAATAAATCATGGATAAGAACACGCCCAAAAATATACAGTACTCAATGCGGTAAATACTTCTTCCTCTGTATGAAAAATAAAACAAATATCCAGATCCTAGCAACAAACTGCCAATGGATAACCACCATTTTCGAGGGTTCAAAAAAACGCCAAAAAACAAAATCAAGATACACGCCAAACACACAGGATATTTTTGTATACCCCGATTTTGAGTTCTTTCCAAAACTTGTTCAAAAGTAACCTTTTGATTTGTATCATATTTTCTTACTATTTTAATAATCTGCTGTATTTTCTCTATTGTGAAATAATCATTATCCGTAAACCCCCAAGATTTAAGCATCAGATAATCATTTTCTGATATTCCTATTTTTTTAAGTTCTTCTTCACAAGTCTGATACTCCGGAATAGCTTGATCTACAATTCCTGATCGTGCATTGCTATAAGCTGAAAAAAAACCATATTCTTCATCATTATTATAGGTATACCAATTTAATTTCTGCATACCATAAGCCGAAGCAATCAACAATAGTCCTGACAGAGTAATAATTATAAAAGTCTTTTTCTTTTGCATACTCCCAATATCTGAAGACTTCATTCTGCCCCAAAAACCAATTGTTTCATATACAATTATAAAAACAAGAAATGTACCTGCCAGATAAATCGTCGGGAATCTTATCATCGTTCCTAATAAGCACAGCCCTGCGCCAAATAATAATGGTATTTTTTTTCGCTCTCTGTACAACTCCCAGAGAAAAACAAGACTTCCTGCCATTACTGCAAACATCGATGTTTTTGTAAACTGTACTAATATATAAGCATCATTCGTAAAGACTAAAATAAGAATAACTGAAAGCATCACTGCCTTTGCTCGCTCCAACTTTTCCAATAACAGCCAAGTCACTGTAGATGATGATATAAAAATCAAAAAAATCTGTCCTACAAAATACCAACTGATATCGGGGAATATTTTATAAAACGGAAGCAAAATATATCCAATTATAACGTTCACAAACATCATCTGTGGGTTTTGGGTTTCTCCATACGCTCCCGACATAACGGATGCCATGACAAAGTCATCAGACACTTCATATTTCAAATCAAAACATATAAGTCCTATTCCCAAAAATAACGCATTCATTATTAAAGAAAGAAACACATTCGATTGACATAATAAGTCTAAATACTGACTGATTCTCCCCCTTATTTTGTTCACCTTAATCAACCTTTTAATCCTTCCTGTCAGGTTTCTGAATAAACATTCTTCGGTATATAATAACATATTTCGACATAAATTGCCACTTATTATTTATTATTTCTGTATCCCTCCTGTAACTTCTCCAATTCATCGGTGGTTATCGGAATGACAAATTGTTTCTCCTTTTCATTCCCGATGTTCACAAATTCCTTTATCATCCACCCTCCCTCTGTTTCTGCAAACCTACATCCCAATGCATAAAAGTTGCCGTCAAAATAATACACAATAATTCTTTCTTTTGATATGTTTTTATCTATATCATAAACTCCGTTTAAAGTAATATAGGTCAATTCTTCTGTGTTCCATAATCGTGAGTTTCTGTTTGTATCACGAATCCCCATGATTCCTTTACAAAAATCCTTCATTTTCTCTGCTATTTCCCTTTGCCGCTCAAAAAAATCTTCATTTTCTTCTATTTCTAAATAATTCATCGCACTTTTAATATCTTGTCTTTGTAAACATGTCGTAAATTCCTCTACTACTCTGGTTATATTCTTTTCTTCCTTCTGAGAAATCTTAAAATAATTTAACGGCAATATTTTATCTGTCATTTTTTCATTATTTTTTTTCTTACTTTTCTTTTTATCTATAGACTCTTCATATTCTTTTTCACTCACTCTTTTTATAGGTTCTCGATAAGTCATCCCCATTTCTGACGAGCCCACTTGAAAGATCTTCCATCCATACTCATATTTAGCAACAGACAGCGCAACAATGTAGTTTTCACCACTTTTATCCAGCAGTTTGATTAATACTTCTTCTACCTCCTCAGCGCCCCACGCCTTACTTAATTCTTTTTCCTCTTTATACTTCTCAAGAGACTCCGTTGATTTTTTAATATAATTTACCTCGTCGAATGCTAGTTCCTTTTCTTCTGCCATTTTAATTAAAACAGATATCTGTTCATAATATTCTTCTGTAAAAATTGCCGAATTAATTGGATAATAACAAGCATCTTCTTCTGCTGATGGAGCAATATCTTTATGAAGCTTTTTCTCTGCTTTTCGTTTCATTAACAACTTGTAATCACTATTCAGACACCTTTCATCTATTGCACATCCCCGCAATGCCTTATCCACATCTTTATTGAGAATAGCATTTATAAAATACTCGGCAGCCACAAAAGGACTTTCCAATGTTTCGACGTTATGCTCCCGAAGCATTTCTTTGGTAAATTTCTGATTATCATTCCACTCTCTACCTTGGGCTAATCTACAAATTCCCAATCCCCCAATAAATAGAGTAATGATTATCACTCCAATGACTATTCCTATATATTTCTTCAGAAAATGTATCATGTCCATTTTTCTCCTAAAAACTACTATATTTGTTCTCACTACTCTCTATCTTTGCAAATAGAGCCCACAAAACAGGTGCATACACAATCTGCAGCATATGGTGTTCTACTGTACATTGTAAAGCAACCAATGCAATTGCCCATAACAATTCCCAATTTTCATTTTTTTGCGCCCGTATGCCAATAATAAGCCATATCAACAAAACTACTCCTAAAACAATAATTCCGTATCTTAAAAGTATTGTCACATAAGATACATCAAAGAAAAAATAATGTTTTACTGCATCCAACTTGCCACCGGCTCCTTGTTGTGGAATATCCTGCCCCCAAAAACTAAGTCCATAAATATCGTATCCCAAATTTCCATACAGAAGTCGGTTATTTAATACCTTATCTAAAAATATTAATATTTTATTATCTATGGAATAAAATATAGTAACCGCTACCATAAAAACAGCCGCTAGACTAGTCGATATCGTAAGCATTTGTTGCCATATTTTATTCATAAAATATGACTTACCTTTCTTTGCATAAGCTTTGTGAATCAGCTTATTATATAAAAAGACACCCGACATAATTAAAATACATATTGTATTCAACCTTGCATCACAAAACCAATAAACAAACAACGCAAGTGCTGCTCCCATACCGATTTCTGTATATGATACTTTTTTTCCTCGGAAACAAAAATATGCTAACAAAATATAAAATATATATGCAGAAAAATCTGTAGGATATGTTGTACCAAATGCCATTCTTGGTCTTCTTCCTTCTTGTAAATAAACCAAGTGTTCAATTTTTCCGGTTAATGCAGCTCCCATTGTTATCAAAAGTAATATACTTAATGTACATACATAAATTTTCATCAACTTTTTAAACGAGATTCCCTTTGCTCCGATTATCAACAAAAATAGATCCTGTAACTCTACATATCCATTTCTGCTCATAGAAAAAGTAAAAGAAATATATAAGATAAATATAATGACAACTTCCCAAACCAAATAAGTTTTGCAATAACATGCTTTTATTAAAACTATACCCACCAAAATCAAATGCACAATATAGTAATATGGCTCAAACCAACTCATATCAAACTTAGTCGTATATAAAAAAGAAACCATTAACCATATTACAAAAATCATCAAATATATATTTTCTATAATTTTATTGATATTATATCTCTTCTCCATTAGTATACTAAATACAATTTTAAATTGTACTTCTCCTATTTTTCCTCTTATTTGTATTGAAATTCTCTTCCCGGCTCTACTTGTTTCCCTAATTTCCCTTGCACACCGTCTCTATAAGCCAAAAAAATCACTTTCAAATTAATCCATTTTCTTTTGATAATTGCCTTTAATGACAACTCAATTGCTAAAAATATAGGACGGAAATATTTGACGAGAATATTTTCTCCATATGTTCGATCAAACCAAAACTGATTACGATATCCATAGAATTCTTTCCAACCCATCTTCCCATGGTTCTTTGTCACCGGAATAATCTGTTTATGTAAAACAGCCCCCGGAATAAAATATAATTTTGTCTTTTTAGACATTCGTAAAGCATACTCTGTATCATCAAAAATAATAAAAAATTCTGCCTTCGGCAAGCCAACTTCCTTAATTATTGAGACATCAAACAGAGGTCCCTCAAAAGGCATATCTTTAACTTCCATCCATTTTTCTTTTATATCTGTACTCTTTACTCGCGTTTTTCGAGATGTAATATGGTATAAAAAAGGATTTGACATATTAATATTCGTTATAGCATAATCCAAAAACTCTTTATCTGTTCTGGACGGAATACATACTCTTGTTTCCTTAGACATGTATTTTAATAATTCTTCCAGGCAATTTTGCTCCGGTAACACATCATCATCCATCGTCCAAATATAGTCATATCCTAATTTAGATGCGATCTCAATTGCATCATGGAATCCCCCTGATCCCCCACTATTAGCCTTATTACGGAAATAATAGTATGTAGTTGAATTCATATCATTTTGATGCAAAATTCCACTTTCTACCCCTTTGCAAAAATCACTTTTTAAAAGCATTTCTGCGGTTCCATCTGTACTGTCATTATCAAATATCAAAACACCTTTTAGCGGATGTGTCTGTGCCTTCAATGCCATTAATAACTTTTCTAAATATTCTTTTCGATTGTATGTTACTACAACTCCACATACCGAATCATTCATTCCCTGCCTCTCCTTTTTCTATTGAATCAAAACATATCCTTTTTTATCTATCTCATTTATCAGCTCTTTTTTCATTTCCTCCGTAATTCCTCGTCCCACCATATATGTTCCGTCAAATTTTTTATATTTTTTACCTTCTATTTTATCCAAATATTCTTGAAGAGAACATACTTTCTTCGCCGGAACTCCTGCCCAGACCTCTCGTGCCGGTATATCTTTTGTAACTACAGATCCGGCACCTACAATACTACTTTCTCCAATTTCTACATTTGGTAATATAGTAACATTTGCTCCAATAAAACAATTATTTGAAATCTTTACCTTTCCAACCTTGCTGTAATCAAGATGTTTTTTAGTCGACGCGTCATGTGCTAATACATGCACACGTGTAGAAAAAGTAACATTATCGCCAATTGTTATTAAAAAGCAAAAACTAGGATCGAAAAAACAATACTTCCCAAAATCAAAGTTACGCCCTACCTTCAATCCGTTTTTTTCTAAATCTTTTATATTCACTTCACCACGAATTTTGTTTATTATTCTATTTATAATCATTCTCCGCTCACTCCAAATAATTTTCTTTTGATATAAATCAATCTTTTATACCTCTCTGTTCCGACAACCTTTTTGATACGATCTTTGATTTTCCTCATAATCTTATCTTTTGGCGAAGCCCATGTTGCGGCATAATGGTGAATACAAATCGTCTGATCTGTAATAGAGAACTCTCTGGTAATGAAATCATAAGCACAAAAATATTCACACGGATATATTCTGATTCCTTCTATTAATTGTTCCTTCCCGTCGATCACAAAACCTTTTTTTTCAAATATTTTAGTCACATGATCTACCACAGTTACCGTATTTTGTGTTCCGTCTTCTAAGATAAACCGTTCCTTTTGGTAAAATTCCAATATTTCTTTTACTAATTTATTCCCCGGTTCACACGCAAACACCAGACCGGAATTAATTTTTAAATTACTTTCTACTCCTGCAAATCCTGAATCTTCCAGCATCTCTTCCGGAAAGCTTTTTAACAATTCAACATCTGTATCCAAATAAATGCCGCCATGTTCATACAGCACTGCAAACCTTGCATAATCTGATGCAAATGCATACTTTTTACTTTCATATGCCTGCTTCATATAAGTACAGGATTCTATGTCAAAATTATTTTCATTCCATTCTTTAATCTCCCACCCCGGAAGTTTCTCTCTCCAGCTTTTAATACATCGTTCTATTAGTTCTGTCTTTGGACCTCCGCCAAACCAAATATAATGTATAATATGCGGTATTCTTTCTTCTCTCATTCTAACCTCCTGTTATGCTGTATCTGCATCTCTGTATTACATTCAGCATAATACGCCGCAAGTTTTTCATGCATTTTTTTCATATCATACTGTTCTTTCATTTTCTGCATATTGTTTTCTGACATCCTTAGCAGCAAGCCCGGATTCAAAGAACACTTTAATATACTCTGCGCCAATACTTCCACATCTTCCGGCTGAAATAAGATCCCGTTTTCTTCTGATACGACTTCCGGTATCGCTCCTACCGCAGTACTTATAATTGCTTTTCCTGCTGCCATTCCCTCCAAGATCGACATGGGCAATCCCTCACCATGTGACGGCAGTATCACAGTAGAAATATTTTTCATCAATTCCAGTTTCTCTTCAAAATTAAGCCAACCGACCAATTTTATATTGTCGGATAATCCTTTTTCTTTTATCAGGTTCTGAACTTTTTCTTTTTCTCCGTCCCCTGCGATAAACAGCTTGATTTTCGGATTGCTCTTTACTGCAATGTCCATTGCTTCAACCAAATCATAAACACCTTTTTCTCTTTCCAATCTGCCCAGCATCAAAAAAGTATCTTTATGATCTTCTGAAGAAGTGATCGCTGCAGAATACGCTTCTACATCGATGCCATTGTTTAAAACAACTATTTTTTCAGAATCAAAAATTTTATCGAACCGGCTTTTCCACTCCTCTGACAATACAATAATCAAATCACTTTTTTTCCATATATCATCAACAATCCGTCTCTTCTTCTCTGTTAGTCCGTTATAAAATTTTAAGTATTCACCGCCATGAATATGTAGTAATACCTTTTTCCCATGCCGTTTTAAAAAGCGAACATAATATCCCTTGCGAAATGTACTTGTATAGGATGCCATATGAATATGAAATATATCATATGATTGATACAAGGTTTTAAATTTACAATATGCATAGAAAGAAAAGAACACTCTTTTTAACAAAGTTCCGCCAATATACGATTCATGCATATCTAACTCATACTGCTTGTTCAATTCTTCGCTTTGTAATATATCCTTTAGTACTGTCGCCATCCCCCCCTGTGCTCTGTACGGACTTGGACCAATAAGCAATATTTTCATATACACACCTAACTTTCTTATTTTTCAGATAAACCATATGGAATATGAAGCTTCTCTCCAAAAAGTTTGTCTGTTTCGTATGTAATATCAGAATCAAACCCCGAATTCGGACATAGGGTGATTTCACTAAAATATATTTTCCCGTCAATATTGTATAAATCTATCCGGGCATAGTAAAAAGGCTTTGACAGCTTGTCGGCAATTTGAAACATTTCTTCCAAATTGTCCGGCTTAGGAAGTGTAAAATCAGCAGGCAATTTTTCATCGCCTTTATTATACGGAAGAAAATTCCATTGTCTGTCAAAAAAATAAAATTTTACGCCATCTTTCGTGAATCTTCCGGTGCAAACCATTACATTATCGGCTTTTCCGTTAAAACAGGAGATCTTATAATCTGCCGGTGTATTTCCGGCTTGATCTAACAGTAGTTCTTCACAAATCACCAGCGGCTTTATGTTTTTATATTGCCACTCTCGTCCCACATAATAAAACTTTCTGGACAAACTCTTTTTCAGCTTTTTGATTGCCTCATCCTGATCCAGAGACGTCTTATCTCTGCAGATCACCAATCCGCCAGAATCGTGGGTACACTTTAATACATATTGCTGCGGAAGGCTGTCAAAATCAATCTCCTCTGCAGTCTCCCACTTACCAATAAGCGGTACCAGATATTCTTCCCCCAGTTCCTGCTTAATATATTCCCGTACGGCATATTTATCCGATACCAGTGAATGCAGCGGAGTTCTGTCATTAAACTTCAGCCACTGTAATTTTTCATTTAATGTTTTCGGGTGATCAAAATCTAACTTTCTTTTTAATGTCATATAAAAATATAATTTAAGATACATTTTATCCGGTAGAAATCTCAAAGCATATTTTAATTTTATCATAATATCTGCTCTGCTCACTTTGCTCTGCACTCCTGTTCTTATAATGAGGTGATATATGCTTCAATATCATCCAATATGGTTTTCGTATTCGATTCGTACTTTTCAAATTCAATATTTCTTATTTCAGAAAATACAGTTCCCAATTTTTCCAAGTCATAGCATACTGAAATCAAATTCATCTGCTCAAACTCTTTCAAAAGCTGCTTCTGATGGTCATCTACATGTTCTCCGTACTTTTCCAGACGAGGAACTGCTATTACCCTTTTCCCTCTCTTTACGGCTCCTATAATTGCACCGGTCCCTCCATGTGTGATTACAATCTCTGCTTTTCCGGACACTTCCATAAACTCATCTCGATTCAAAAAATCTTTGTATTTATAATGCTTCGGAGTGTAATCACTTGTTCCGACTTGCGCAAATACTTCTTCTTTAATAACCTTTTTCTCTATCAATGCGTCAACCGCTTTTAATAATCGGTTAAATTGAAATTTTTGTGAACCCACTGTTATAAAAACCATGATTTTTCTTCCTTTCCGCTTCTGTTCTCCTGCTTTTTAGTATATTCCGCCAAGATAAACAGCATTGGGATATATCTCTAACATCTGAGGCCACTGAACATAAAATCGATCAGCAAATTTATATAGAAATTTTCCGGATAATGTAGGGCTTGTTACTTTTGCAAACGATTCGATATAAATCAGTTTTTTCCCAAATATTTTACATAGCAGACACAGAGGAATCATAGCTAATACACCAGTACAAATAATAACATCCGGCCTTTCTTTCAAGTAGATCCTAAAAGATAAAAATGCATTATAAAGCAGCTTAAAAAAACAAGATTTTTCTTCTCTGTTCACTTGACACAAATAATATGCTTTTTCTTTCCCTACATTTACTTTGTAACCTGTGTGTTCAGTAACAATAATACTTTCATATTTCTCCATCAACGGTTTCAACATCATCAACTGCTCGAAATGTCCCCCCGAAGATGCTGCAAAACAGATTTTTTTTATTCTCATTTTTAGTTCCTAATCTCTTTCAAAAATATCTCTTGTATATACCTTTTCTTTTACATCATCCAAACAGTTATTACATCTGTTTGCAATAATAACATGACTCAATTCTTTAAACCGCTCAAGATCATTCACAACCTCATGATCAAAAAACAATTCTCCATTCTCCAGAGCCGGCTCATATATAATAATATTCACATCTGCTTCCTCTAACCGTTTCATAACCCCTTGGATAGAACTGTGTCTGAAATTATCACTGTTGCTTTTCATAGTCAAACGGAAAACTCCTACCGTAATCTTCGCATCTTTCGCATTTGCTTTTCCTATCTTCAACACCTGCGCCGCAATAAATTCTTTGCGTGTTCTATTACTCTGTACAATCGCACTGATTAGATTTTCAGGTACGTCATTGTAATTTGCCCGCAACTGCTTTGTATCTTTCGGCAAACAATAACCGCCATATCCGAATGACGGATTATTATAGTGATTTCCGATCCTCGGATCTAAACACACACCCTGTATGATCTGCTTCGTGTCAAGACCTTTCATCTCAGCATATGTATCAAGTTCATTAAAATAAGAGATGCGCAGAGCCAAATATGTATTAGAAAATAGTTTGACGGCTTCTGCCTCTGTATATCCCATGATCAGTGTTTCTATATCACTTTTTATTGCTCCTTGCTGTAGCATTTCCGCAAATTGCTCTGCCGCCTGCGTCAAATTTTCATCTTTTAAATCTGTTCCGACAATAATTCTGGACGGATACAAATTATCATACAACGCTTTACCCTCTCTTAAAAATTCGGGGCTGAAAAGAATATGATTATTTTTCATCTTTTTCCGTATATTTTCCGTATATCCAACCGGAATCGTTGATTTTATGACAATAATTGCATCCTCATTATATCTCATCACCGAACGGATAACATCTTCAACTGCAGAGGTATCAAAATATTGCGTTTCGCTATCATAATTCGTAGGTGTAGCAACTATAACAATCTCTGCATCCTTATATGCCATTTCTTGATCAGTCGTTGCTGTAAGATTCAATGTCTCTTCTTTTAAATATCTCTCAATTTCTTTATCAACTATAGGTGAAAGTCTCTTATTAATAAGATCAACCCTCTCTTTATTGATATCGACTGCCCAAATCTCATGGTGCTGTGCTAACAATACTGCCATAGAAAGCCCAACATATCCGGTTCCGGCAACGGCCAGTTTTCTTTTCACTTTCATAATCATCTATCCTTCTTTTCACTTGTTTATCGTTTATATAGATCCTTCTTTTTTAATCAATGCCAATACTGTTTTCAGTAAGATTCTGAAATCTAGTGCTATGCTCCAGTTTTCTATATATTTTGTATCTAATTTTACGACTTCTTCAAAATCAACGATATTGCTTCTTCCACTCGCCTGCCACATACCTGTCAATCCCGGTTTCACAGCCAGTCTCGCTTTATGATGCATCTCGTATTGTTCATACTCATCCACTGTTGGCGGTCTCGTTCCCACAAGGCTCATATCCCCTTTTAACACATTCCAAAACTGCGGAAATTCATCCAAAGATGTCTTTCTCATAAAATGTCCAATCGGTATAATTCGAGGATCATTGTCCATTTTGAACATCAGCCCCTGCATTTTATTCTGCTTCATCAGATCTTTTTTACGTTCTTCTGCATCCGGATACATAGACCGAAACTTATATATTTTAAATTTTCTTCCATTACGTCCGATTCTCTCCTGTGAAAAAAAGATCGGGCCAGGACTCTGTATGTATATAATCGGTCCGAATATAACCGTGATTACTGCTGTCATACAGAGCCCGACAATCCCTCCTGCTATATCCATAATTCTCTTAAACAATAGTTGTCTCGAATCAGCGAATCGGATACTTGATGTTAAAACCATATGTTCTGCATAATTATCTACAATCATATTTCCGTTTTCCTCATCAATCGGGCCTAGATTCGAATGTGTTGTAATCCCCATTTCACGGCAATATTTTTGAATGTCTTTTGTTCTCTTCTCATAAAGCGGAAGATTGATAAACACTTCATCTACCACTATTTTTTTCAGAATGTCATCTGCTTCTGAAGCATTTCCCAAAACAGGAATATCCAAAATTTTCTCTTCCTCTAATAACTTTCCTTCAACCAAAATACCACTGATTTCATACCCAGAATATTCTTTTTTCTGCATAGTAAGAATTATATCTTTTGCATCCTCTCGTTTTGTAACTAAAATCATATGATTCAGTTGCTTGTGATCATGCATCCTCTTTCGTATCACTTTTTTCCACAGTACTCTCTCCACATACAGAAAAAGGCTTCCCAATCCCCACAACCAGATTAGTATAATTCTGGAAAATTCATCAGAACTTTGATTCATAAAGAGAATGACAAAAACAATCATAAGATTGATACTTACATAAAGAATCGTTTTTTTTAACTCTTCAAAATACCCTCGTCTTAGAATATCTCTGTAATTTCCCAGAAAAAAACCAACACAAATTTGTGTCAAAAGCAGAATAATATCTAATCCTAAATATTGTTCAAAAAAATATCCGATATTCCAACCATGACGAATAACATATGCAAAAATATAAGCCAACTGCATACAAACAATGTCTAATAAAATAAAATCGATATGCTTATCCCATACATCTTTTTCTCGTTTGTACATATCCCACCTCTGTCATGCTCTTCTGCTTTTATTTCTATGAATCTTATTCCACACATTCTCTGCAAGTTCTATAAATAAATTTTCTTTTACGATTAACAATACCACCGTATAGACAATGAAAAATCCGCATGCTGTTACAGCCAAAATTATAAACCAAAAGATTGCCCCATATAACGATAATATCTCGCCACATAAATATTTCACCCCCATACATACTGTCGAGGAAGCTATAACAGCAGTCAATACTTTCCAAATTGAAACATTTTTCATCAAATCAAAACCGCTGTTTCTCAATGCCCATGCTTGAACTAACAATACCACCAACTCTGCAACTAATGTTCCAAAAGCAGCCCCTGCTGCTCCCCATATCGGAATCAATATTGCATTGATAATCAAGTCTACAATCGCTCCCGCCACTTCGGATACGAACACCAGATGTTCCTTTCCAAGCGGAAGCAAAATTTGTATCCCCAGAACATTCGACAATCCAATCAGAACCACTGTTGGTGTAATGATCTGCATCGGTACAATAGAACCTGCATATGATTCACCTGACAGTAGGAAAATAGATTCCTTTGCCATAATGATAAAGTACAACATTACCGGGATTCCAAGGATCCATACGAAATGATATGCTTTTCTGATAATTCGTTTGAATTCCTCCATATGCCCAGTTTCAACATAATACGTTGCCCGCGGAAGTAATACCGGTCCAAGACTGGTTACAAAAGAAACAAGTATATTCTTAATTTTTACCGCCGCATCGTAATATCCAACCTGTATTTCATTTGTCATAAACCCCAACATCACATTATCAAGATTCGTGTAAATTGTGGTTGCAACTGACATTGCAAAAAAAACAAGGATCGGTTTTAAATGTCTTTTGAAATTGTAATATTTTACCGGTCGCAGATAAATATATTTCCTCAAATTAATCAGATTGAATATATTTGAGCCTGTCCCTGCTATGACTGTAATCGCTCCATACAGCACATAATCCGTTTTTTGATGTACCATCAAAAACATTAAAACTATGGAAAGTATTTTGAATGCAATTGACCTCACAGTAATATAAGAATACTGCTCTAATCCTTTGTACAGCCATTCTACTCCGACTACATTAAACAAAATATTAAGGCTCATGATCACATAAAGTGTTGATTCATTATGCATCTTGTCTACATTTAATACCGCCCAGAAATAAGCGATATAGACAAATGCCGTCAGCACCAAATTTATAATCAATATTTCCTGAACCGTCCGGGACAATTCTTCTTTGTTATCCCTTACCTTTGAGCATGCTCGAATTCCATATATAGGCACTCCAAGTGATGCGATCATCGTAAAATACATGACAATAGAGTTCGCAAAGCTAACTGCCCCTGTTCCCTCCGGCTGCAAAATTCTCGATACATACGGAAATGTAATTAACGGGAAAATAAAGCTGGATAAAGTCAACACTGTATTCATAATTGCATTAAACTTGACAGAACGTATTTTTACCTGCTTCTGTTCATTGTTAGAATTTGATATCCCCATTTTTATCTTCACTTTCTGTAAATCATACTTTTTCAATCACACTTTCCATATGATTCCTTCTCTGTCCCATTCTCATAATCGATTTGTAACATAACGAATGAAACCTCGTCTTACGGAGCAACCGTAAAATGCCACTTTCCTTTGCAGATAATTCATACATCCACCTGCTACTGTTTTTTATTTCTTTATCATAACATACAAACTTTTTCCGGACAGGTTGGTCATCTGCAGGATAACTCATAAAAATCGTCACCTGATCTCCAATCATCTGTGCCACACGCTTGCCGATATAATCCACCTTTTTTTGATTCTGTCCCGCTACTCGCTGCCGATATGTCTCCGCAAATTTTGTCAGATTGAGAGAGACTGTAATATGGTTTTCTATATGCTTGCGAAATCCCGCCATACTTACGCTTTGTGTTACCTGCCCCAGACGGTACATATACACATGCAGATCATAATAGGCAACGGTTTCCACATACGGAAGCGGATACAGGATATATTCCACATCCACATAAAAACAATGTTCATCCAAACGAATTTGATGTTCTTTTAAAATACTCGTTTTCAGTACAAGCGCATGCATAGACGGAATCACTTTTCCTACAATCTCTTCAAATGTTCCGTTCCACGCATTGTCTTTTGGACTTTTCAATAATTCCTTATATTCTATCGAAACTTTTTCCCCGCTCTCTTCATAAACCTCGTAATAATTTGTGATAACATAATCTGCTTCACATGTTTCCAGTTTCTCTACAAGTGTCTTAAAATCAGAAGTATTTACCCAGTCGTCTCCATCTACAACCTTAAAGTACTTTCCGGTACACGCTTCTATTCCCCGATTGATCGTAGACCCATGTCCGCCGTTTTCTTTTGAGATTACACGAAATGTCTGCGGATATTTCTCTTCATATTCTTTTCCGATTGCTTCTGTTCCGTCCTTAGATCCATCATTGACGATCAATACTTCTATTTTATCCAGAACACTCTTCTCTACAAAAGAGTCCAATGTCTGCCGAAGAAATTTTTCTACATTATAAGACGGAATCACGATCGATAATATTTTTCCCATGTCATTCTCCTTACTTTTTATTGCGTAACAGATCTACGCGTTTTCTCATTTTTGATAATAGGGTAATTCCCCAATACATTTTATTCTTCATCAAAAACAAGAGAACTCTGTCTTTCTTGGATAACCACAGTTTGACATAGGGATTTTTATCTGCCTGCGGAAAGATACCAAACACATACTGATGAAATTTATCTAGATATTCACTTTTTACATCATAATAAATCACTTCTTTAGTTGGAACAAAGTAAACCTGTTCAAACATCAGATATTCCAGTTCACTTTTATATAAGTCAAAGACACCTTTTTTCTTAAAGTATTCCATTACATCTTCCAATGCCGCTTTTCTGTTATCCAAACTCTTCTTGAAATTCTGGCTTCTCATAATGGAGCCTTCCCGAAGCACATAATAATACATTGGTTCACTTTCCATATATACAATATTCTCTGCGTTTATCAGAAGCTGAGGTGTTACTGTCAAATCCTCGTAGACACGTCCTACCGGATATTGAAGTCCACATCTTTCCCAAAGTGTTTTTCTATATAGTTTATTCCACGCACAAGGTGTCGCGATCAGAAGTTCCGGATACTCCTTTACTGTCATTTTCTGCTCTCGGGGCTGCTTCATACTCCAACGCTCAATCCGTCCGGTTGACTCTTCAACCTCTTGATAGTCAAAAATTACAATCTCTGCGTCATGTCTCTCCGCACATTTCATGGCCTTTTCAACACATTCCGCGGCTATATAATCATCCCCGTCTACATAAAGTAAATACTCCCCGGACGCTTCTTTCATTCCCATATTCCGGACATCCGAAAGCCCCTTATTCACTTTATGGATCACTCGTATTCTATTATCTGTTTTCGCATAGTTATCACATATATCCCCGCTTCTGTCTGTAGATCCGTCATCAATAAGCAATATTTCCATCTCTTTCCATGTTTGCGCAATAATGCTTCGAATACACTTTTCAATATAATTTTCGATATTATAAACTGCAACAACCACTGTTACTGTCGGCATACAATCCTCCTCAACTGTCTGACCTGTTTCTCTAAGTCATAGTTTTCTGCTTCTTTCATATACTTAATCCGCTCTCTGTCATAATCTTTATGAGCCAATATAAATTCTGCCCACTTCTTTGGACTTTGCTTCAATTCCAGGAAATAACATTCCTTCTGTATCTGTGCCTCTTTTGTCACTTCTGTACTAAACACACATTGTAAACCTGTACTCTGCGCTTCTACTCCTACAATCGGCAAACCTTCAAACCGCGACGGCAGAAGAAGTGTGTCCATTGCCTGATACAGTTTATCTGTATCGTTTCTCCATCCCAGAAAATATACTGCATTTTGAAGATTTTTTTCTTTTACGAACCGCTTGATATCTTCCAATTCTACACCTGTCCCAATCATCAAAAGCGCTGTCTGGTGATCTAACTTATGAATTTGTTCAAATATTTCTATTAAAAATCTACAGTTTTTCGGATAACAGAAATTCCCCACGTGTCCAAGTACATAATTCTCTTTCAGACCAAGTTCTGCACGCACTTCCCGTCGTATATCCCGCCGATAACAAAATCTGTTTCTGTCTACTGCATTAAAAATAACTTCAAACTTATCAGATTTCACGATTTTCTTTGGATACAGCCATTCTCCCGCTTTGACAGAACATGCATAAAATCTTGTTCCTGCTCTGTACAAAAACAATCGGCAAACACTGTGTATCGCATTGTAAATAAATCTTTCCAATGCGTTCTGCCTGTCATTCCCGCTGGAATGACTATGCAGCACCCGTTCTTTCACATTCATCTTCCAGGCTGCAAATGCTGCGGTACATTCGATCGCTGTGGAAAGATTCAGATAAACCATGTCATAAGCATTTTCTTTCAGCACAGAACACACTTGCCGATATTGCTGAAACGGATGCTTCAGTGTCGTCACCGCATACAGCTTAGTCCTATATTTTTCCAAATGCTTTTCCAATTCCGAGTTGATTTCATTTGTCAGAAAGTCTACTTGTACCTCTTCTCCATGAACAGCCTCCACAAAATTCAACAAATACCGGTCAACACCACCCGCTTTTCCATCTCCGATAAAACCTGCCAATATCCGTTTCATTGTTTATGCCCCCTTTTCTTCTGTCAAAGCACGCATTCCATATCCGAGAAACAGCCAGAAACAAAAGTTCTGAGGTGCATTGACATAAAAGATAAAGGATAAAAATGTTGCTGCCGCCCCTAACGATAATGACGATGCAATCATGAGTATAATAAAATTATCTTTCTCTTTCCGCAATACAGGAAGTTTTTGCAGGATCCGCCAAAACATACATCCGAAAATAGCTACAAAAAGAATCATTCCTATAATCCCCTGACTGACTAACACATCCATTTCCAAATTATGCATAGAGTCATATTGAACTCCGGACGCATTTTTCACCATATAAGAATCCGGAAAATATCGCTGTGCATATCCATTCATATTCCGATATCCTACTCCGATTACCGGGGTAGTTTCTACTATTTCGATTCCATTCGTCCACAGCTCAATTCTGCCATTACTATAATCCTTTTTCAAATTTTGCTTACGATCATTTGTTGTAGGTTTTACAACATTCTGTACTTCCAACTTCTTCAGCTTCGCATCTAGCGGTGCATATGCCGCTTTCAATGCCACATCTCCTGCAAAGATCACTACTATCACTATAGCCAAAATTAATATTTTATTTCCTAATGAATGTCTGTTTCTTACAATCTGCAAAAACATATAAAGTACCACTACTGCTGTCAGGCAAAGTATTCCTGTTCTGGAATCAGAAAAAACAATGTATGCATACTGAATTATACCACAAATAACAATCAGAATTTTCTGCCACAATTTTCTTGCCTTTCCATACAAATAAATCAACAAAAAAATTGCAATTGCACTAATTGTAGCGCCATGGTTCGGATCATCGTAAATCCCCCACAACCGCCCCCACCGATAACCTATCGGATGCACAGTTCCCACAGAATCTGTATAATCATAATTTCTTCCCCATACAATCATCCCTAAACCAACTGCATTTGCTATAGTACAATATACAACATACATGCCGGACAAACATGCTAATTCTCTGTTCATCTCTTCCCTGTTCATGGCAAATGCAGAAGCATATACAAGAATGATCGGAAGTACCATCCAAATAAATCCCTTGGCATTCTCTGTTATACCCGCACAAGAAATATGTGTGACTGCGCTAACCATATAACTCAACATAAATAATCCCAGAAGAATAATCGCAACTGTTTTCCTGTACTTTTTCCAATATAATAACATCCAGATACAAAGAATCCCTCCAACAGCAGCAATCCCATAGGTTGCCAAATTCATCCATGGCATTCCGTTTACAAATGCATTGAATGCCAAAAGCAGATACAACAAATATATCATTTTAAATACAAACAAGCTCTTTTTTAACCTATCCACGTATTTCTCATCTCCCTGATTTTACTTTTGAATACAACATCGGCATTCCGCTGCGCACCATATGGATGCCTCTTCCCATTGCCAGACACAACATTGTCTGTTTTCGTTGCAATAACCGGATCGCAATCTTCAGCACTTTGCTGTCCTTTGCCTTTGCCGCCGGTATCAATGTCTCAAACAGTCCGTCGCAGAATACCGCTCTGCACCAACGGCAACGTCTTTCATGGGACATTCCGGAACGTTTGTCACAATTCCTTTCCAATGCCGAAACAATATACCGGCTATACAGACTTCCTAAGATCTGTTTCACTTCCTCCGTGCATAGATTCCAATATTGATGCTGTTCATATAATAATTCAATTCTTCGCCGATGCGTTTTAAAATACTCCGGCACAAACTTATTTGTCAGGCTCCCGTTTAACCGTTTCGCATAATGATACGGAGTAATCCCCAGCACGTTCAATTTCTGAATATCCATAAAGAACCGGATATTAAACTCAATATCTTCTATCAGTTTTACATTTTCATACTGAAAATCATGTTTTCTCATGTATTCCAGATTGTATATCTTATTCCATGCATATCCGTATAGCGTCTCCTGTTCATAACGGATCATTGCCCGTCTCAACTCTTCCTGTGTCTCATAGAGCTGTTCTTCCGGGCAAATACTATGCGTATATTCCGGTTTCTCATTTCGGTCATAATATTCCTCGATCAAACCAAACATCACAACCTCTGCCGGATTCTTATCAATAGACACTTTCACTTTCTCCAACACATCCGCATCTACATAATCATCCGGATCCATAAACCAGATATATTTTCCTGACGCTTCCCGGATCCCGGTATTCCGTGCGGCGCTCAGCCCACGGTTTTTCTCATGGTGCACGATCCGGATCCGGTCATCCTCTTTTGCCAATTGTCCTGCGATCGCCGCACTGGTATCCGGTGATGAATCGTTGACAACAATAATCTCCCAATCCGAATAGGTTTGTTCCATAATACTTTGGATCGCATGCTTGATATATTTTTCTACTCCGTAGGTGGGCATTATTATACTGAAAAACGGTTGTTCTTTCACAATCATATCCCTCTGTATTTTCTGATTTCTTTCTGCTATTTCTGATTTTCTTCGATCAGTTTTCGAATTAATCTCTCGATCTTCTTATAGGACTCCGGTCTGTCAAACTGCTCTTCTGCAATCTTTCGTGCCTTTTCTCCCATTTCCTTACATTTCTCGGGATCCTCATACAGCTCCTCGATCGCATCTGCCAGTACAGTCACATCCTCCGGCATAATATTCACACCGAAGCCGTCCTGCTCTACTTTCGCACGAAATTCCGGGCTCATACAGGTGTTGATCATCGGACGTCCCGCCGCCAGATAATCTCCGATCTTCGTAACAATGCTCTGCGGCGCTTTCTTCACAAAAGAATTCACCAGTATATCGGACTTTTTCAAATAAGCCGCCATTTTATCATAGGGCGCATATCCGACAAACTCCACATTGAAGATTTCCTTTACATCTGCCATGCTCCGCAGTTCCTCCCGCATAGGACCTCCGCCCAATATCTTAATTCTGATATTCGACATTCCCCGCTTCGCCAATTCCTCTGCTGCCAGCACCATTGTCTTGATATCATAACTCGTACCGATCGTTCCGGCATAGGTTACCCAAAACTCTCCTTCTGCCTTAAAGACCTCATCCTTATTTTTCTCAGCGCCCTCATCAAATATTTTTAACTCATTGCCAACATATACAGTCTGCTTCGGAATATTTCGTTTCTGATGGTGAAACGGACGATCTCTGTATTCATCAGAAGTTCCGATCACACCGGATACGAGACGATAGACCTTTTCCGCATCTCTTTGAAGCGGATAAAAAAGGATAT
The DNA here is from genome assembly GCA_963559385.1 of uncultured Schaedlerella sp. Classification (GTDB taxonomy): domain Bacteria; phylum Bacillota; class Clostridia; order Lachnospirales; family Lachnospiraceae; genus Schaedlerella. The sequence goes on along the minus strand of CAUWKK010000028.1, from coordinate 6,584 downwards.
CACTTACTACCGGGATATCCAATACCATACGCATTGCTTCCGGCCACAGGTCATTTACATCTGCTACAAAGGGAATCCCTTTTTCTTTTGCATATTCCGCTGCTGCCAATGCCACGTCATTCGGCGGGATCTCCGCATAGATCAGATCATAATCCCCCTCCTTTTTTAACAATGTCCGCAGATTCTTTGCTGCGATCCGATGACTCCTGATCCGTTTTAAGTCTACATTTTTTTTATATCCCGGTTCATAAATAAACTTGATATTGAATTTATAATCATCCTGTTTCATTTTTGCAAGATTGCGCTGCGCCTTTTCCCAATGCTGAAATGTGGTTGTGATCAAATCCACCTCATATCCCGCATCTGTCAGAAAATCACATATATAGCGAAATCTTGTATATCCCGGTTCATCATCCAGACGAACTCCCATTGTAACTACGGCTATCTTCTTCATATCTGCTCCTCTCGATTTCTTTTCCTACCTTGTCTTCTAATGGATCACGGCAAGCACCGTATCAATCATAATCTTCAAGTCTCCAAATATGCTGAACTTCTCCAAATATTGCAGATTGTATTTCATTTTCGCCGGAAGGACATACTGCACATAGACCTCATCCACACTTTTTCCGGTTTCTTTTAAATACTTCTCCATAACCTCGTCTTCATCCTTATAGACGATACTTGTTCTGGAGGTAATTCCTGCGGGAAGCAGTAGGGTTGCCAGCATCTCATCTGTATAAGCATCTACGTATTTCTTCACTTCCGGTCTTGTTCCGACAAAACTCATATCTCCCATCAGCACATTGAATAGCTGCGGTACTTCATCCAGACGACATTTTCTCAAAAGATGACCCATTCTTGTGATACGGTCGTCTCCGCTCTGTGTGATCGCCGGTCCCCGCCTGTCTGCATCTGCCACCATTGTGCGGAACTTAAAGATACGATAGATTTTTCCGTATCGGGTCACCCGCTCCTGCCTATAAAATACCGGTCCTCTGCTGTCAATTTTAATACAAACCGCAAGCACCAGCATAACCGGAGAAAGTATGACCGTCATACCCAAAGCAAGCACAAAATCCAGTATCCGTTTCATACGGATACTGTTTTTGCGCTTGTTTAACATCTGATAATAAGGTTTCACCTCTTCATTTTGGAACTGCTTCGGCAGCTCCTTCCATTGTTTATAATGCATCTTTGAACTCCTTCATCACATACTCGATCTGCGCATCACTCAAACAGGTATGAAGCGGAAGTGTGATCTCATTAGAAAACTGCTCATATGCATTCGGAAAACCCTTGATATCAAATCCCATATTTTTATATGCCGTCAGTAATGGCAGCGGCTTATAGTGCACATTTGCGGCAATTTCTTTTTCTGCCAGCCGCCGTATCACGGCATTGCACTCTTCTCTTGTCTTTCCTGTCAGGCTCACCAGATACAAATGTCCGCTGGAACTGCTCTGTGAATCGTAATGTGTCAGCAACTCTACAGGAGTATCCTTCAATGCCTCATCGTATCTTTGGATGATTTCCTTTCTTCTCTTTAGGATCCCCGGATAACGTTTCAGCTGAACCAAACCGATCGCAGCAGCCGTATCTGTCATATTGCACTTATAATAAGGCGCCACAATATCATATTCCCATGCGCCTGCCTGTGTCTTCGCCAATGCATCCTTAGACTGGCCGTGTAAGGACAGCAGCATATATTCTCTGTATAATTCCTCACTGTCGATTCCTGCCTCTTTGACCGCCTTAGACCAGACTGCCGCCCCGCCCTCCGCAGTCGTCAGATTTTTCACTGCGTGAAAGGAAAAGCAGGTGAAATCTGCAATCTGACCACATCGTTTTCCGGCTCTCTCTGCGCCGAAAGCATGCGCCGCATCGGACATCACCATAATCCTGCCCAGTGCTTTCTGACGCTCATTGGCAGGCCGGAATATCTCTCTTTTTTCTTCCGCAATCTGAAAAATCTCATCATACATAGAATAGACAATTCCTGCCAGATCTACGCAGATAATTGCCTTTGTCTTCTCTGTAACAGCATTTCTAACCTGCTCCGGGTCCATCTCAAAGGAATTTGGAAGCGTGTCCACCAATACCGGAGCAGCTCCCACATGACAGATTGAACTGCAGGTAGCCGTATACGTATAAGCTGTAGTAATCACTTCGTCTCCCGCTCCGATTCCCATAACCCGCAGCGTCTGTTCCAGACATGCGGTCGCCGAATTTAAGCAGACCGCCTTTTCTGTTCCGCAGTATTCAGCTATCTGACGCTCAAATTCTTTTGTTCTCGGTCCGGTTGTGATCCACCCGCTCCGAAGCGCCTTTGCAACCTCGTTAATTTCTTCTTCTGTAATATCCGGTGGAGAAAATGGTACTTTCATTTTTCTGTATTTCCTTTCACATCAATATCTGCTACGCCGCGATTCAAAAAAGCGGACGGAAGCTCGGAACTCGCATCCGGAAAGGTTCTCTTCCAGCTTTCCTGGATCTTTTGATCCCGGATCACATCTTCCTGACGCAAATGATAGGTCGGCACGATCTTCTTGACAATAATCTTCATATGATCTGTCTCTGCATAAGCCTCCTGATACAGATCCTCCAGATCTTTTAAAAACTCGGTTTCATCAAAATCAATAGGTCTGCCGATATGGATCAGTTCATTCTCCGTACTTTGGAGTCCCTCTTCATCCATTAAAAGCTCTTCATACAGCTTTTCTCCCGGACGAAGTCCGGTGTATTTAATCTCAATATCCACGCCCTCCTTATATCCGGAAAGACGGATCAGATTCCTTGCAAGGTCGGCGATCTTCACCGGCTGTCCCATATCCAAAACGAAGATCTCTCCGCCCTTTGCGCTTGCTCCCGCCTGAAGTACGAGAGATACTGCCTCCGGTATCGTCATAAAATAGCGGATGATATCGGGATGTGTGACCGTTACCGGACCTCCCTCCTCGATCTGCTTGCGAAACAGCGGGATCACGCTTCCGTTGCTTCCCAGAACATTTCCAAACCGGACAGCAACATATTCTGTTTTCGAATGATTATTGAATGTCTGAATGATCATTTCACACATCCGCTTAGTAGCTCCCATGATATTCGTCGGATTGACCGCTTTATCCGTAGAAATGAGTACAAACTTACTTGTTCCGTACTTGTCTGCCGCCAAAGCCACCTTGTAGGTACCGAATACATTATTCTTGATCGCCTCATTCGGACTGTCCTCCATAAGCGGTACATGCTTATGCGCCGCCGCATGATACACGATATCCGGCTGATATTTTTCAAACACACTGTTGACCTTACGTCCATTTCGCACAGAGCCGATCAGAACGATCAGATCCAGATTCGGATAGGTTCGTTTCAATTCCTGCTGAATATCATATGCATTGTTTTCGTAGATATCAAAAATAATCAGCTGGCGCACCCCGTTTGCCGCAATCTGACGACACAATTCGCTTCCGATACTTCCGCCGCCTCCGGTCACAAGAACGACCTTGTCCGATACATATCTGCCGATCTTCTCCGTCGTGATCTGGATCGGTTCTCTTCCCAACAGATCTTCAATCTCTACATTTCGAAGCTTTGAAACACTTACCTCGCCGTTTACCAACTGATAAACGCCCGGAAGGATTTTCAATTCACATCCCGGTACCTGCTGACAGATCTTCAGGATCTTTCTCTGTTCTCTCTTATCCGCACTCGGAATCGCAACAATGATTTCTGTGATCCCGTATTTTTCTGCAGCCGGCACGATCTGGTCTCTGTTCCCAACCACTTTAACGCCGTGGATATAGGTGCCGTGTTTTCTCGGATCATCATCGATGATACAGCGGATATTTGCATCCAGCTCTCTGCTCAGCTCCAATTCCTTCATGACCACATTGCACGCCTCTCCGGCTCCGATGATCATCGTATTACGCATATGCCTTCCGTGAATATTGCTTCTGTACAGAAGTCTTACCAGCCGATAGGAGAATCTGCTGATACAGGTCAGTAAAAACAGGCTGACGCCATACAAAATGAAATAACTTCTGTAAATCGGCCTGTACGTAAAGAAATATAGGAAAATATTAACCAAAACAGAGCACGCACAGGCCTCGATCACGTAAACCAGTTCCTTGATACTCGCAAATCTCCAAAGACTGCTGTAAAGCTTTAAAACCGCAAATATCCCCAGTGTGATCAACGTGTTCCAAACCGCTATGCTCAGAACCGATTCACTATACCACGGTTCGATTTCCGAAATATGCATATTAAATCGGATCCAAAGTGCCAAAAAGGAACTTAGATTAATAAAAAACGTATCTAATATTACAAGAAAGCATTTATATATGATTGATAGATCGATCTTTTCTTTCCATGCTTTTCTCAACTTTTTCATGCTGTATATCCTCGATATTTCTTATATTTTTACTGTGCAACCTCTGAATCCTGAAGGATTTCTCCCGATTCCACTGCATCGATTGCCTGCTGAATTGCAGAGATCGAATTCATATCCGGTTGTGTTACATACAGAAGAGCTTCGCCCGATGAATAGCAGTATTGCTCATCCCCGGTTCCCTCTGCTGCCATAGACTTGATATTCCATGCCGCCGGGCTTGCAAGCTGGCTTTTGATCAATTCCTGGATCTGTTCATGGCTCATATTCGTGTCTACATTGCCACCGACACTTTCCAGGATTCCGTTTGCCCCCATAAGGATTGCCGGAGATATCGCCTTTTTGATCATCGCGGTGATCACCGCCTGCTGATTCTTTCCTCGTTGGAAATCCCCGCCGTCTACATTCTGGCGTTCTCTGGAGAACGCAAGCGCCTGCTGACCGTTGAAATGGTTCAGTCCCTGTGCGACATCCATGACCAGTCCGGAATCATAGCTTGTTGTAAATGCCTGTTCTGAATTTACATCCACACCACCAAGTGCATCGATCATGGTGATCAGCGATGTAAAGTTTACACGCGCATAAAAATCGATCTCTGTATCATAGAGTGCCCCCAATGTTGCCATCGATGCATCCACACCGTAGATTCCCGCATGGGTCAGCTTATCCTTTGCCCCGCCGGAAATTCCCGGAATCTCTACATAGTAGTCTCTCGGTGTTGTCACAAGCAAAATCTGATGTGTGGTCGGATTTACAACCGCAATGATATTCACATCACTCCGACTGTTTGTTTCAATAGCTCCGTATACATCGATACCGCTGATATATACTGCAAAGGATTCGTCCTCAACCTTTATCTCAGCCGCTTTGTTCTCCACCTTACTCTTTATCTCATGGGTATAAATAATTTTTACATTTTCACTGAAATTCTCAAACGCTTCTTCTAAAATCCCCGTATATGCCTCATTGTAAATGATTGCCTGTACATCGCCATTGTGCAGCGCAGCCGCCTGCGCCTCTACCGTCTGATATTCAGTAGTTGCGATCTCACTTCCCAGCTCCTCATTGATGACGTCAACCGTCTCCCGTACTTCGTCTCCCTTCATTACATACTGTACTGCAAAATTGTAAGCCGCAGCATCCTGGATCGTTTCTGCCGGATCATCGGCAAGTACGGCAACTGCCATTTTATCCAATTTCACTCCGCCGTTGCTGATTGCCTGTACGGTACTGTTTGTTTTAAAGACATAAAACGAACCGAACGCCAGTACAGCCGACATCAGAACACTGATCACTTTTCCTGCGATTCCTTTCTTCTTCGACAATGCCTGACTTAACAAAATCGCCAACAACACGATCACTAAAAGCAACGCTACAACAGCCAGATATTTCATCGGCAGCATATTCAGTACAAACAATGACAGCATAAAAATCAATGACATTACCAACTGGATCCCTGCTAATGCCATTCCTATCGTTCTGCTGACCGGATTTACCTTCTCTGCCTTTCTTCCCTTTGTTTTGGATACCCCTCTTAAAGACTTCGCCGGATTCTCATTCGATACCTGCTGTCGCTTCTGACGGGCGCGCCTCTCTCTTTGCTCTTGTTCCTTTTTTGTCATCGGGCGGCTGTTCTGCCCTCCCTTTCCTGTATTCGTACTCTTCCTGTTACCGCTGCCGCGGCTGCTTTTCTTATCAGACATAATACTCCCTTCCCAATTTAATCCTCTATTATCTGTCAGAACATATAAATTCCAACAAAACGTCCTTTATTGCTCTATCAATGGTATATAATATCATTTTTCGCCCTGCTTTTCAACAATTTCGGAGTTTTTTCGACTAAAAACCCCTCCCCCCTCTAATTTTAGCATCTAAAAAAAAGAGAAACTAAAAAGATTCATTTCCTCTCAGCCTCTCCTTTTTCCGGTATTTTATGTCCCGGTTTCCCGGTGCTTTTCTATCAGAGATCTATGAAGTCAACATCATATTTCTCTCCTTTTTTCTCGCGATCGTCGTCATAATCTTCATACTCGTCTTCGTCATCGTACTCATCATAAGCATCGTCATAGTCATCATCTTCGTAGTAATCATCTTCGTATACAGCATCATTCTCGATAAACTCTTCATCCAGATCGTCGTAGTCTTCTTCATCCTCTTCAAAGCCTGCAAATCTCTTTCTGTTTCTCTTTATCGATTCCTCATC
>CAUWKK010000027.1:0-30976 GCA_963559385.1 uncultured Schaedlerella sp. | reverse complement strand
CAACTGGAAATAAGAGTTATGATAGAACAGATGCATATGTAGTTTCTGAGAACAAATGTAGTAATATTTTTCATCTTAGCTTTGATGATATGGTGTTCATTTTTAAAGATTTGAAGGAAAAGAATTATAATTCGATATTTGAAAATGGAACATTGAACTGGTTTAAAGAGTTGCATGATAAATATGGTGTAGTCATATCATGTTATGTTTATTATGAAGATAGAGAGTTTAATCTTTCGCAAGTTTCAGATAAATACTGTAATGAGTTTATGGAAAATAGCGGATGGCTAAGATTCGGATTCCACAGCATCAATAGTAGCATTGACTATCAAACAAGGGAGATCGTTATGGATTATAAGAAGACTGTGGATGAATTAAGTAGAATAGTTGGATCAGATGCAATTGATAATGTAATTAGATTGCAAATGTTCCAAGGTTCTTATGATGAAGTTAAGAAATTAACATCTCTTGATAATGAGGCGATAAAAGGGTTATTGACGGCAGATGATGATCGTCAGAGTTATTATTTAGATATTGAAAAGAATTCTTATATTTATTCGCATGATATGTATTATGATACTGGAACTGGTTTATATTTTATGAGTACTGATTTCAGAATAGAATATGTTGAGGATGTGGATAAAAAATTTAAAGAGTTAGAAAAAAATTGTTGGAACAATCAGAAAGGTGACTTGGTTGTGTTTTCGCATGAATGGGCATTAAATGTTGAAAATAGAGAAAAAATTGAGAAAGTTTGCAAGTATGCAATTGAAAAAGGGTATAGATTTGAATTTTTTGAGGATGTTTTGAAGTAAGAAAGAGAGAAGAAACCAAACGGCAAAAGAAAAAATGTTATTGTAGAATTCGCTCATATAATATAGGCGGGGAATACTGCAATTAAGTATGAGTCATACCATTGAAGGAGATGTTAGATATGGCAACTTCAAGTATCACTAAAAATTTTGTCGTTTCCGGTGAAAAACAGGTTGAAAAATTTGCGAATGCGATTGAAGAATTATATCAGGAATCTCTTTACAGATCACCTGCTTCTGATTTGAAGATAACGCATTTACGAGGCGTAGACGAAGTAAAAAAATTCATGGCAAGAAGGAAGAAAACAAATGCTTAATGACGTGACAGTATTTAATATTCGTGAATATTTGTCTTGTAAGGACGAGGAATTATAGTATATGATTCTGTACGGGAAAAGGGGCAGATTACCTTCGCAATTTCTTAAGATTCCCTAAACTCCTTGACAAATCAGCGGTTGATAGCTATGATAATCAGTAGTTAATTTATGGTTAACAATTTATTAATATAAACAGGTAATGAGGAAGAGGAGTACATAATGACTTCTGTCAGAGAGGGCAGTTCACTGGCTGAGAGACTGCTTCAGAATAAGAGTTGTGGAAGGTAGCTTCTGAACCGGATATCCGAAACAGTATAGGACTTATGCGTTACGAAGCAGCAGCCGCAACGTATGAGGATATCCCGTGGCGGTTTACGTTACAGAACCAAGAGCTGTAAGCAGGGCAGATTAGAAAGTTCGGCTGCAGAAAAAAGGTGGTACCGCGGAAATATTTCGCCCTTTACATTTTGTAAAGGGCTTTTTTGATGCTTTAAATGTGAAAATCCCGTGAACTGCCGCACAAAGGGAGAGAGTACAGAGAAAACGCGGTTGTGAAAAACAGTCGTATAACAAGGAGGACGCTATGAGTAAAGAACTGGCAAAGACTTACAATCCAAAAGAGATTGAAGAAAAATTGTATGACAGATGGTGTGAGAACAAATATTTCCACGCAGAGGTGGACAGGAGCAAAAAACCGTTTACAACGGTAATGCCGCCTCCGAATATTACAGGAAAGCTGCACATGGGACATGCGCTTGACAATACATTGCAGGATATTTTGATCCGCTATAAGAGAATGGAAGGATACAATGCGCTTTGGATTCCGGGAACGGACCATGCGGCGATTTCCACAGAGGTGAAAGTAACCAACCAGTTGAAGGAAGAGGGGATTGACAAGAAGGAACTCGGTCGTGAAGGCTTTCTTGAGAGAACATGGCAGTGGAAAGAAGAATATGCGGGAACGATCGAAGGTCAGTTGAAAAAGCTGGGAGTTTCCTGTGATTGGGACAGAGAACGTTTTACAATGGATGAAGGATGCTCCAAGGCCGTTGAAGAAGTATTTATCAAGTTATATGAAAAAGGATATATTTACAAAGGGTCCAGAATTATTAACTGGTGTCCGGTATGTAAGACATCTTTGTCTGATGCAGAGGTCGAGCATGAGGAGCAGGACGGACATTTCTGGCACATCAAATATCCGATCGTGGGAACAGACAGATTTTTAGAAATCGCAACAACCCGTCCGGAGACGATGTTAGGAGATACTGCGATCGCAGTACATCCGGACGATGACAGATATCAGGATATTGTAGGTAAGAATGTACTGCTTCCGCTTGTCAACAGAGAGATTCCGATTGTCGCAGATTATTATGTAGATAAAGAGTTTGGAACCGGAGCGGTGAAGATCACACCGGCTCACGACCCGAATGACTTTGAAGTTGGAAAGCGCCACGATCTGCCGGAAATCAACATTATGAACGACGACGCTACAATCAATGAAAAAGGCGGCTGCTATGCAGGCATGGAGCGCTATGAGGCGAGAAAAGCGATCGTTAAGGATTTGGAGGAGCAGGGATATCTGGTAAAGGTTGAACCGCATTCCCATAATGTAGGAACCCATGATCGCTGCGGTACAACGGTTGAGCCTTTGATCAAGCAGCAGTGGTTTGTGAAAATGGAAGAGCTTGCCAAGCCTGCGATCGAAGCCTTGAAGTCCGGTGAATTGAAATTTGTTCCGGAACGCTTTGATAAGATTTATCTGCACTGGTTGGAGAATATCAAGGACTGGTGTATTTCTCGCCAGATTTGGTGGGGACACCGGATTCCGGCTTATTATTGTGATGAATGCGGAGAGTTTGTAGTAGCCAGAGAAATGCCGGAGAAATGTCCGCACTGTGGATGCACACATTTTACACAGGATGAGGATACACTGGATACGTGGTTCAGCTCTGCGCTGTGGCCGTTCTCTACACTTGGATGGCCGGAGAAAACGGAAGATTTGGACTACTTCTATCCGACAGACGTACTGGTAACCGGATATGATATCATTTTCTTCTGGGTAATCCGAATGGTATTCTCAGGATTGGAACATACAGGCAAGTCTCCGTTCCATACGGTATTGATCCATGGTCTGGTACGTGACTCTCAGGGGCGGAAGATGAGCAAATCTCTCGGAAACGGAATCGATCCGCTGGAGATCATCGATCAGTACGGAGCAGATGCGCTGCGTCTGACACTGGTAACAGGAAATGCGCCGGGAAATGACATGCGTTTTTACAATGAGCGTGTAGAAGCAAGCCGTAATTTTGCAAACAAAGTATGGAATGCGTCCAGATTTATTCTGATGAATATGAAAGAAAATGTCATCGAAGAGCCGGAACACGATTTATTTACCTCAGCGGACAAATGGATTTTGTCCAAGGTAAACACACTGGCGAAAGACGTGACAGAGAACATGGATAAATATGAGCTGGGAATCGCAGTTCAGAAGGTTTATGATTTTGTATGGGATGAGTTCTGTGATTGGTATGTGGAAATGGCAAAATACCGTATTTACCATGCAGAGGAGAACCCGGAAGAGGCAAATTGTGCATTGTGGGTATTGAAAACCGTTCTCGGAGATGCCTTGAAGCTGCTGCATCCGTTTATGCCGTTTATTACGGAGGAGATTTACGGGGCATTGGTACCGGAGGAGGAATCTCTGATGATGTCTTCCTGGCCGGTTTACAAGGCTGAACGGAGCTTCCCGGCAGACGAGGCAACGGTAGAGCATGTAAAGGATATCACAAGAGGAATCCGTAATATGCGTGCGGAAATGAACGTGCCGAATAACCGCAGAACCAAAGTGTTTGTGATCAGCGAAGACAGAGAATTGCTGGACGGAGTGGAAGCCTTAAAGGATTCTGCAATGCCGCTGATGTTGGCAAATGAGATCGCGGTCAATACAGAGAAGAAAGAGATTGCAGAAGATGCGGTGTCCATTGTCGTTCCGGGAGCTACAGTATATCTGCCGTTAGAGGATTTGGTAGATATTGAACAGGAATTAGAACGATTAACGAAAGAAGAAGAAAAGTTAAAGAAAGAAATTAAGAGAGCGGAGGGAATGCTTGCAAACGAGCGTTTTACCAGCAAGGCTCCGGCTGCAAAGGTACAGGAGGAAAGAGAAAAACTGGAGAAATATACGCAGATGCTTTCTCAGGTGCAAGAGCGGCTTTCAGGATTAAAACGATAAAGAAAAGAGGTTTTGAATGAAACATTTTTCTATCAAAAAGCCGGATGTAAAAGGCTTTTTTCAGAAAATCAGACATTTAGATAAAGAAAAGCTCAAGGCATCCTGGCAGGAAAGAAAAGCGAGACGGGAACGGATTTTAGAACAGCGGCGCAACAGTAAGTTTGCAAGGAAGCTTCAGCCGGTATATAAGGTGATGAATCTGCTTTCTCCGTTATTTCACTTTCTGCTTGCCTGTGTGTTGAATTTCGGGATTGAGGTTGTTTCCAGACATTCCCTGTTTGAGGCTTGGGATTATATGGTAGGAACGCCGCTTGTGTTCATGTTCAATGCGTTTTTGATCACTGCGACCTTCTCGATCGTGTATCTGGTGCGGCGGCGTGTGTTTGCCAGAATTTTATTGAGTGTATTCTGGCTGTTTCTCGGAATCTGCAATGGGTATATGTTGCTGAAGCGTGTCACACCGTTTAATGCACAGGATTTGAAAGCGTTTTCGGAGGGACTTGCGGTATCGAAGAGCTACCTCTCCCCGGTGGAACTGATTCTTTTGAGTATCGGGATTGCAGCGGTTGTCATATGGATCATTTCCATGTGGAGACGAGGCGGGCAGTATACGGGAAAGATGCACCGGATTTTTGCGCTGATCGGAGTCGGAGTGTGGGCAGGCGCCTATGTCGTGCTTACAAATGCGGCAATCGATCAGAGAGTTGTGTCCAACTATTTCGGAAATATCGCATTTGCATATGAGGATTACGGATTTCCTTATTGCTTTACCGCAAGCTTGTTTAATACCGGGATTTCAGAGCCGTCCGGTTATGGTGAAAAGACAATGCAGGTCATCGATAAAGACGGCTCTCTGAATATCAATGAGACGGGAAGAAGCGAGAAAGAGCTGCCGAATATTGTAGTCGTGCAGCTGGAGTCCTATTTCGATCCGACGGAAGTAGAATGGATGCAGTTTTCGGAAGATCCGATCCCGAATTTAAGAAAAATGTATCAGGATTATTCTTCCGGATATTTTAAGGTACCGTCTGTCGGAGCAGGAACGGCAAATACAGAGTTCGAGGTGCTGACGGGAATGAGCATGCGCTTTTTCGGTCCGGGCGAATATCCGTACAAGACATATGGAAAAACAAAGGTGATCGAAAGCGCGGCATCTGCGCTCGGAGAACTGGGTTATGGATCTGAAGCCCTGCATAATAACGGCGGAAATTTCTATAGCCGGGCACAGGTGTTTAATCATATGGGATTCGACCATTTTACAAGTAAGGAATTTATGAACATACTTCGGACTACTCCGAACGGGTGGGCGACGGATGATATTCTGATCCCGAATATTCTGGAATCCATGGATACAACGGAGGGACAGGATTTTGTCTTTACGATCAGTGTCCAGGGGCATGGAGAATATCCGACCGAGAAGGTGATCGAGAATCCTGCGATCACGGTAAGCGGGATTGAGGATGAAGGAAAACGAAATGCGTGGGAATACTACGTCAATCAGGTGTATGAGATGGATAAATTTGCCGGAGATCTGGTGGCGTCTTTGGAAAAGCGCGGAGAACCGACAGTCGTTGTATTCTATGGGGATCATTTGCCGACAATGGATCTGAAAGCAAAAGATATGAAGAGCAAATATTTGTATAATACAAATTATGTGATCTGGGACAATATCGGACTGGAGAAAAAGGACGGGAATTATCCTGCATATCAGATTATGGCAGAGGTCATGAACCGTTTGGATATTCATACCGGAACAGTGTTTAATTATCATCAGCAGCGGCATCAGAGTAAGGATTATCTGGCAGACCTGGAACTTTTACAATATGATATCCTTTATGGCAAGCAGTATGTATATGAAGAAAGCGGCGCTCCGATCACAGAGGGGCATATGGCTATGGGTGTAAAAGATACAACGATAGGCAATATTATAGAGCAGATAGACGGAACCTATAGCATCTACGGAGAAAACTTTACGAAACAGACGAAGATTTACATCAACGGAGAGAAGCAAAAGACATCATTTTTAAATAATACAAGAGTGGATCTGAAAAAATCAGAACTGAAAGACGGGGATATCGTTATGGCGGCGCAGGTCGGTTCCAGCAATACGATTTTCCGTACATCTGCGGAATATGAATACAAGGATGGCAGATTGACGGCTCTTCCGGCAGAAGAAGGCGCTGTGGAAACCGGGAGAAATGCATTCGCAGAAACAGGGACAAAGGAAGAGAAATAAGAAAAATGACATATCAGGAAGCAGTGGATTATATTTTAGGAATTCCGAAGTTTACAAAGAAAAACAGACCGGAGCATACCAAAATGTTTTTACAATATCTTGGGAATCCGGAGAAAAAGCTGAAAGTAATTCATGTGGCGGGAACGAATGGAAAAGGTTCTGTCTGCGTCTATCTGGATGCCATGCTCAGAGCGCAGGGAAAACGAGTGGGGGTGTTTACATCCCCACATCTGATGAAAATGAATGAACGGATCGTCGTGGACGGTGAAATGCTCTCTGATGAGGTGTTTTCAGATGTCTTTGAGACGGTGCGGGAAGCTGTAGGGCGGATGGCGGAAGCGGGGCTTCCGCATCCGACCTTTTTTGAATTTTTATTCGGAATGGCAGTGACTGCTTTTGCAAAAGCAGAGGTAGAATATGCAGTTCTGGAAACCGGACTCGGCGGGCGGCTGGATGCGACAAATTCTGTGGAGCATCCTCTTTGTTCTGTGATCACATCGATCGGATATGACCATATGGAATTACTGGGGAATACGTTGGAAAAAATCGCTACCGAAAAGGCAGGGATTTTAAAAGCCGGAACACCGGTGTTCTATGTAGAGGGAGAAGAAAGCAGCAACCGAGTGATTGAAAAAACTGCGGAAAAGCTTGGGATTTTGTGTAAGAAAATCGGGAAAAATGCGTTCAAAATTCATGGAATTGAAGATAAATATATTGCATTTTCCTGTGTAAATGCGTATTATGAAGATATTACTTGGAGGCTTCACAACACTGCGGTTTACCAACCGGAGAACGCGTGTCTTGCGCTGGAAGTGATGCGGATGCTTTTCAGAGAAGAGGGAAAACTGCATGTATGGAAGACTGCGCTTGAAAAAGTGGTATGGCAGGGGCGTATGGAAGAGGTGCGTCCGGGGATTTACATAGACGGCGCCCACAATCTGAGTGCGATCCGACGGTTTGCAGAGAGTGTGGCTGCCAAAGATACAGAGCATCGGGAAAAGCGGATCATTCTGTTTTCGGCGGTGCAGGATAAGGATTACGAACAAATGATAGAGTGTTTGTGTACAAATGTGGAGGCGGATTTTTATCTGGTAACACAGATTGCGGATCAGCGGGCAGAGACGAGCAAGGCGCTTGCAGATATCTTTCGCAGGCATACAAAGCGTCCGGTGTTAGAGATGTCTGTACTATCGGAAGCGTGGGAATATTTGCTTCAGAATCAAAAGGACAGGCACATCTATTGTCTGGGCTCTTTGTATCTGGCAGGAATGCTGAAAGAACTCATAGGATGACCGGGGAGCCAGAGAGAAACAGGGGTGGATCAATGATAAGAGACAGGGGCGAACAAAATGTTGGATTATGAAGAAGAATTAAAGAAATTTAAACCGAGTCTGGAAATCGAAGATATAGAAGAGGCTGTTTATCAGGAGGACTTATCAGATATGTCAGACTTATTGAAACAGGTAATGGAGCAGAACAAGTAGGACTGATTTTGCAAGGGGCAAATGAGTACAGAAAGATTACGGTGGGTATAGATGGATTATACAAAAAGAATCATCAGCCAGTCCAATTACTGGTACAATGATGGTCTGGGAAAGGCGCAGATCCGAGATATGTCCGGAGCGATCCTTTCTCTTCGGAGGAGCCTGCAGTATAACCGGGGAAATATTGCAGCAAGGAATCTTCTGGGACTGGTGTATTACGGACGGGGAGAGGTTGCAGAAGCGCTGGTAGAATGGATTATCAGCAAGAACCTGCGCCCCAGAGATAATATAGCAAATGAATATATCAAGAATATACAGAATTCTGCCGGTGAGCTGGATGTGATCAATCAGGCGGTGAAGAGATATAATCAATGTCTGGTATATTGTGAGCAGAATGGGGAGGACATGGCGATCATTCAGTTGAAAAAGGTGATAGCCGCACACCCCACATTTTTGAAAGCATATCAGCTTCTTGCATTGCTTTATCTGCATACAGAGCAGTATTCTAAAGCACGCCAGATTTTGAAAACCGCGCGGAAGCTGGATACGACCAATGATATGACGCTTCGATATGTACATGAGCTGACAGCAGTTCATGGGAAAAGGGTGCAGAAGGAAGGGCGGAAGACAGAAAAAAAGAATGTGATCGAATATAGCCTGGGAAATGAGACGATCATTCAGCCTGCACAGAATGCCTTGAAGCTGCTGGCCGGGAAATTTACAATACTGAATATTATCATCGGGATACTGATCGGAGCATCTGTCGTCTGGTTTTTGATCGCACCGGCAGCGGAAGAGACAAAAAATAACAAGATTAACAAGCAGATGATTGAATCCAGTGAACGGATCAATGCGTTGGAAGCACAAGTCAGCGCACAAACAAGAACCTTAGATCAGTATCGGGCAAACAATGCCGATTCGGAGGCTGCCGTACAGACGGCGGCGAGTACGGCGGACAGTTATGAGAATCTGATGTCTGCTTACGATCAATATAGCTCAGAGGACTATTCAGAGGAGGCGCTTGCCGACATACTGGTGAATATTAATAGAGCATCGCTGGGAAGTACAGGTCAGGCAAGATATGACGAAATGACGGCGGCGGTGTATCCGACAGCCTGTCAGATCAAGTATGATGCGGGAATGGAATCTTTAAATGTGGCAAGTTATGAATATGCAATTAACAATTTGTCACAGGTGGTCCGAATGGATGAGTCATATAACAGTGGCGCGGCGCTTTTAAATCTGGGACTTGCCTACATGCGGCAGGGGGATCATGCAGAAGCAACCAAATACTTTACGAGATGTAATGAGCTGTTTCAGGATTCTCAATATGCGCAAGAGGCAAAAGCCAACCTAGATGCAATCGCACAGGCGAATGTAGAAAGCAACGATCAGGAAAAGAAAGAACAATAAAAAACAGAAGAGCGACTGAACATTACGAAAGAGAAGAAAATATCTGAAAAGGATATGGACTTCTCTTTTTTGTTATATAGACGTACACATTGAAAATCGGTAAAAATATATCGCATGCAAAGAGTAGGAGGAGCATTATGGAATATCAGGTAGAAGAAAATTGTCTTACTATTTTTCTTCCGAAAGAGGTGGATCATCATCATGCGGAAGAAATACGGAAAAAGGCAGATAAGGTGATCGAACAGAACCATATTAAATATGTGATTTTTGATTTTGACAAAACAGAATTTATGGACAGTTCCGGAATTGGCGCGATCATGGGGCGGTATCGGATCGTTCGGTTGATCGGCGGTGAAATCTGGGCGGTACATACAAATGCCAGAATGAAGAAGGTTCTGACGCTGTCGGGTGTGACAAAAATAATGCAGATATATGAGGAGGAGCAGAAATGAAGCATACGAATGAAATGGAAGTGGTTTTTGACAGCCGTTCAGAGAATGAACGCTTTGCAAGGGTGGCGGTTGCCGCTTTTTTAACACAACTAAATCCGACGATTGAAGAAGTATCCGATGTCAAGACCGCAGTTTCCGAGGCGGTGACGAATGCAATTATTCATGGGTATGAAAACGAACTGCATAAAGTGTCGGTCTGCTGCAAGATCGAAGAAAATCTGTTTTCGATACATATTAAGGATACCGGATGCGGGATTGCGGATATCGAGAAGGCAATGATGCCGATGTATACGACAAAACCGGAAATGGATCGTTCGGGAATGGGATTTGCGTTTATGGAAGCATTTATGGATAAAGTAGAAGTAGAATCTGCTCCCGGAAAAGGAACAATCGTCAAAATGGAAAAAACAATTGGAAAAGGAAGGGCGTCATGGACCACACAATCGCTTTGATCAGGCAGGCACACGACGGAGATAAAGAAGCGAGGGAACAACTGGTAGAGGAAAATGTAGGACTTATCTGGTGTGTTGTGAAACGATTTTGTGGACGGGGAGTCGATGCAGACGATCTGTTCCAGATTGGAAGTATCGGGCTGATCAAAGCCATTGATAAATTTGATCTGTCTTTTGATGTGAAATTTTCTACATATGCGGTTCCGATGATCAGTGGGGAGATTAAGCGATTTCTCCGGGACGACGGGATGATCAAGGTCAGCCGTTCGTTAAAAGAACTGGCATATAGAACATTTCAGGTGAGAGAAGAGCTGATGGATCAATATGGGAGAGAACCTACCTTAGAAGAACTTGCAGAAACGCTTCAAGTGGAAAAAGAAGAAATTGTGCAGGCAATGGAAGCGGGGAGCGAGGTGGAATCGATTTATAAACCGATTCATCAGGGGGAAAGCAGTGAAATCCGGTTGGTGGACAAGCTGGAAGAAAAGGAACAGCAGGAAGAGAAAATTTTGAACAGGATGATGTTAAAACAATTATTGGAGACATTGGATAAGGAAGAGAGACAGTTGATTTATTTGCGATATTTTCAGAATCAGACACAGTCGGCAGTCGGCAAAAAATTAGGCATTTCGCAAGTGCAGGTATCGAGATTAGAAAAGCGAATCATTCAAAATTTGAGGAGACTTGGAACAGAAGTATAAGATCCGAAAAATTCCGAATACTAATCCGAAAGGAAATCTGCCTCTTTAAACGACAGGCGGTTCTTCCTGAGTATAAGTATAAATTTTAAGAAAAGGTCAGGTGGATTAGTGTGGAGAATGGAAGAAGAAAGGTACGGATCTGTCTTGTGACGATTGTTCTGGCGGCAGTTGTGCTCGGAGGTGTTTATTACTGGTATGGAAGCGATGAAAAATTTCCGGAAAGCGAAGGGACTTTGATTTGCACAGAGGAGGATGCGAACTATGTCATCTAGGCAGGAGACGCTGTATCTCAAAGGAGAGAGGGATGTTGAGGTAAGGAAAACAGAAGTGACATTGGGGGATATATTGTCTCTTGAATGCAGTGATAAAACCGTAATCCCCAAGATTAAGGCGATGAAAATCCTGAAAATACCGGGCGGAGGGAAAAAGCAGCAGCGTTTTGTGATTTCGATACTAAAAATCATAGCATGTATTCATGAGCAATATCCGAATCTGGATATTCAAAATCTTGGAGAGACGGATATCATCATCACCTATGAAACGCAGAAAACACCGGGGAAAATGACACATGTATTAAAGACGGTATTTGTCGTAGCTCTGACATTCTGCGGATCGGCGTTTGCGATCATGGCTTTTAATAATGATGTTGCTACTACAAAGCTTTTTTCACAGATCTACCAGGCTTTGACAGGAACGAAAGGCGACGGGTTCACGATGCTGGAGGTCAGCTATTCCATTGGCATCATTATCGGAATCCTTGTGTTTTTCAATCATTTCGGAAAAAAGCGTTTCACAGTGGATCCGACGCCTTTGGAAGTGCAGATGCGCCTTTATGAAAACGATATTCAGACCACTCTGGTAGAGGATGCGTCCAGAAGAAGGGAGGAATTGGATGTGGGAAAAGCAAATACTGTTGGCAGTTATCGGTCTTAGCGCAGGTGTTGCGGTGGCGGGAGGTTTGTTCGCATTTATTGTAGAATTGGGAGTCATCGAAAAATTTGCAGACAGGACGCATACAGCAGATCACATATTGCTGTATGAAGACTGCGCGGCATTGGGCGGGATTTTAGGAACAATTTTGTTTATTTTTCGAATACCGATTCCTTATGGAGACTGGCTGGTTCCGGTATTCGGCTTATTGGCAGGAATCTTTGTGGGATGTTGGTCTATGGCGTTGGCAGAAATCTTAAATGTCTTTCCGATCTTTATACGGAGGGTGAAGCTTGTGCGTTATATATCGGCATTTGTACTCAGTATGGCTATAGGAAAAGGAATCGGAGCGTTGCTGTTCTTTTTTCAGAGGTGGTAGAGAAGGGCGGTTTTACTTTGGAGCGTATTCGGATTTTGTAATACAATAAGAGCAGGTATGCGGAAAATGCATACCTGCTCTTATCTGTGTAAGGATTGCTTTTTAATTGTTTTGCGGAGCTGGTGCAAGATCAGAACAGTGTCCATATCCAGTACAGCAATCCGAGTCCCCAGCTTGTAAAGATACCATATAGAATTACCGGACCTGCAATCGTGAAAATTTTACATCCGATGCCGAATACCTGACCTTCCTTTTTGTATTCGATAGCCGGGGCAGCAACAGAGTTGGCAAATCCGGTGATCGGGACAAGTGCGCCGGCGCCTCCCCATTTGGCAATCTTCGGATATAACCCGATGCCGGTTAAAATGACACTTATCAGAACAAGTAGTAAGGAAGTCCAGCTGCTGCATTCGTCTTTCGACAGACCGAGAAGCTGACAGTAATTGTAGATGCCCTGTCCGATGCAGCAGATTACACCTCCGGTCAGAAAAGCCTTCAGCATATTGGCCCAGACATTGTGTTTTGGGGTTTTTTGATTGACATAAGCTTCATAGTGCTGTTCTTGTTTCAATTTTTCTATTTTATCCATGTTCATTTCACCTCAGAAAATTGTAGTTTGATAGTAGTATTGGGAGAAAAAGAGGGAAATATTCCCGTATAAAAAAATTTTGTTTTGGGATAATAGAATTTAGCAAAAATCACAAATGTTTTGTGGAACAAGGATCATGATATAGAAGAGAGGAAATTGGATTGGAAGAGAAAAAAGTAACAGAAAAAGCAGATCAGTCGGCAGGAACGCCTTTGGGGAGCCAGAGTATTGCATTCGCAAAAGCTCCTTATATTATCAATGTCGGTTCGGTTGCAGGGAGTAAGGAAGCAGAGGGACCGCTTGGGAAATTATTTGATATGACGAATGAAGACGATCTGTTCGGAGCAGACACATGGGAAGAGGCGGAAAGTACGATGCAGAAAGAAGCGTGTGTATTGGCGTTGGGGAAGGCACATAAGGAGGCGAAAGACATCCGCTTTATTTTCGGCGGTGATCTGCTCCGCCAGGGAATTGCCACATCAATGGGAGTAGAAGAACTTCAGATTCCGATGTTCGGATTGTATGGAGCATGCTCCACATCGGGAGAAGCTCTGGCTCTGGCGGCGATGAGTGTGGCGGCAGGATATGGGGAATATATGCTGGCGGTTACGTCCAGTCATTTCGGCAGTGCGGAGAAGGAGTTTCGGTTTCCACTGGGATATGCGAACCAGCGTCCGCTGTCGGCACATTGGACGGTGACCGGAAGCGGTGCATTTCTGGTAGGAAAAGAAAAGAGTCATATTCGGATCAGCGGAGTAACTGTGGGGAAAATTGTGGATTATGGATTAAAAGATTCACAAAACATGGGAGCCTGTATGGCGCCGGCAGCATGTGATACGATTGTAAGAAATCTGGAAGACTTCGGGAGAAAGGTTGAGGAGTATGATCGGATCATTACCGGAGATCTTGGATATGTGGGACGGGATATTTTGTTCGATCTGGTACGGGAAAGGGGCTATGATATCCGCACAAGGCATATGGACTGTGGTGTGGCGGTCTTTGATCAGAAGACACAGGATACACATGCGGGAGGAAGCGGCTGCGGCTGTGCGGCAGTGACTTTGGCGGCTTATATTTTACCAAAGGTCAAAAAGGGAGAATGGAAGCGGATTCTGTTTGTGCCGACCGGGGCGCTGATGTCTACCGTCAGTTTTAATGAAGGCGCAAGTGTGCCGGGAATCGCACATGGAATCGTGATCGAGCATTGTTAGAGAGGAGACGACAGAATATGGATTATGTAAAAGCATTTTTAATCGGCGGTATCATCTGCGCGTTGGTACAGATTTTATTGGACCGGACGAAATTAATGCCGGGGCGGGTTATGGTACTTCTTGTCTGCACCGGGGCTGTGCTCGGGTTTTGCGGGATATATAAACCGTTTCAGGAGTTTGCGAAAGCCGGGGCGAGTGTTCCGCTGCTCGGATTTGGAAACGTACTCTGGCAAGGGGTAAAAGAAGCAGTCGATAAGAGTGGATTTCTTGGAATTTTTCAGGGAGGCTTTAAAGCAAGCGCGGTGGGAATATCCGCAGCGCTTATCTTTGGATATCTGTCATCGTTCATTTTTGAACCTCGGATGAAAAAGTAGCGTAAAATCTGTGTAAAAAAATGTTGTTTTTTGTCAAAGATAATGGTATCGTTAATGTTAGGAACAGCGCGTACGGTCGGCGGATGTCGGCCGTACAATTGTGTCTATTCAAAAATTACATATAATTCATAAGATTAAAAAAAGCAAAAGAAGACCTATGGGAGGGAACCTATGAGTTACGCGGGAATCATCATCCCCTTTATCGGGGGACTTGGAATGTTTATCTACGGAATGCAGATTATGGCGCAGGGACTTGAAAATGCAGCCGGAAGTAAGATGAAGTCTTTGTTGGAAGCGCTCACCAGGAATAAATTAATGGGCGTCCTGCTGGGAGCGCTGATCACGGCGGTAATCCAGAGCTCTTCCGCAACAACCGTCATGGTTGTCGGCTTTGTCAATGCCGGGATTATGAATCTGAGTCAGGCAATGGGTGTGATTATGGGAGCCAATATCGGAACGACAGTGACCGGATGGCTGGTATCCAGTGTAGAGTGGGCGAAGTTTTTAAGTCCGTCGAACCTTGCTCCGATCGCAATTATGGCCGGTGTCATTATCATGCTGACAGGAAACCGTCGTTCTACGAAAGACTTATCCAGCATCATCATCGGGTTCGGCTTATTATTTGTCGGAATTACAACGATGTCGGCGGCGGTAGATCCGTTAAAGGAGTCAGAGACGTTCAGGAATCTGTTTGTGACGCTGGGACATAATCCGTTTTTTGGAATTATTGCAGGTGCGTTGGTTACGGCAGTGATCCAGAGTTCTTCGGCTTCCGTAGGAATTTTGCAAAGTCTTGCAGCGGCGGGACTGGTACCGTTTAATGCGGCTGTGTATATTATTATGGGACAGAATATCGGTACATGTGTAACTGCGATCATGTCCAGTATCGGTGCAAAGAAGAATGCCAAAACAGCGGCGATCATGCATTTATTGTTTAACATTATCGGAACGGTTATCTTTAGTATTGTCGCAATCGTAATGTTTAAGGTGATGTTCGTGGAGGCAGGTGCAGGTTTGATCACACAAACACAGATCAGCACAGTGCATACCATTTTCAATATCGGAACGACGGTGCTTCTGTTCCCATTTTCAGACGGTATTATCAAGTTGGCGAGAAAGCTGGAGAAGGAAGATGACAGTGCAGAGGATGAGAGCAGAGTGCTTTTGGATGACCGTATGCTGGAAACCCCGGGAATTGCACTGCAGTCTGCAGTTAGTGAAGTGAACCGTATGGGCGGTATTGTACTGCGCACAGTTGAAAAAGCGACAGATGTGATTTTTACAAAGGATTATCAAGAAATTCTGGAAATTAAAGAAGAAGAAAATACAGTGGACAGGCTTTGCAGCGGTATTACGAATTATGTTGTAAAGCTGAGCTCACTTTCTCTAAATGAAAAAGAACACCATGAAGTTGCAAGTATTTTACAGACGGCTTCTGATATCGAACGGATCAGTGACTATTGCGAAAATATCTCCGAGTTTGCAGAGACGCTGGCTGAACGGAAAGCGGCCTTTACGGAAGTGGGAATGCAGGAACTTCGGGAAATGGCAAAGGTCTGTGCAGAGAGCTTCCGTTATGCAATAGAAGCATTTGCAGAGAATGATAAGGAAAAAGCTATGAAAGTGATTGAAAAAGAAAGTCTGGCAGACGAGTTGGAAATCAAGCTTCGGACGGGACACATGCAGCGTCTCGCAAACAGGCAGTGCAACACAGATGCAGGAATCGTATATTTGGATGCGCTGGTGGCGCTGGAAAGAATCTCCGATCATTCACGAAACATAGCAGAAGAGGTTTTGAACGTGCATTGCAATTAGACTTCATACAACCATAACAACTGGATAATGGATATATAAGCGGTAATCAAAAAAGGTTATCGCTTTTTTAATGCCTATTAGAACATCATTTGAAAATTTAACACACTTTTTACAAAACTCTTGTTTTACATTTTACATTTCTCCTTTAAGATAGCCACTGTGAAGAAAAACAAAATAACAACAGGAAAAACAAATTCAAATCAAAGGAGATTTGCAGAATGAAAATGAAAAAGTTTATTGCATTAACAGCAATGGTAAGTATGATGGCAGTTGCAGCAACAGGTTGCGGAAGTGACACAGAAACAGGTGCAGACACAGCAAATGCAGCAGATGCAACAGAAGCAGGAGCGGAAAGCACAGGCGAATGGGATGCTTCCAACGAAATTACAATTGTATCCCGTGAGGACGGCTCAGGAACGAGAGGGGCATTTGTAGAACTGCTTGGTATTCAGGAAGAGGTTGACGGCGAGAAAGTAGACATGACAACAGAAGAAGCGCAGATTACAAACAGCACTTCAGTTATGATGACAACCGTTGCGGGAAATGAATATGCGATCGGATATATTTCTCTCGGTTCTCTGGATGAGAGTGTAAAAGCACTGAAGATCGACGGGGCAGAGGCGACGGCAGAAAATATCAAATCAGGAGAATATAAGGTATCCAGACCGTTCAACATTGCAACAAAGAAAGGGCTGGAGAACGAGGCTGCAAAGGATTTCATCAACTACATTATGAGTACAGAAGGGCAGGCTGTTGTAGCGGACAGCGGTTATATTGCAGTAGAGGATGTAACAGAATTTACGAGCGCACAGCCGGAAGGAAAAATTGTTGTAGGCGGTTCCTCTTCTGTAGCACCGGTTATGGAGAAATTAGTAGAAGCGTATGCAGAAATAAATCCAAATGCAGAGATCGAGCTGCAGACATCGGATTCTACCACCGGTATGACATCGGCAATTGACGGAAGCTATGATATCGGTATGGCATCTCGTGAATTGAAAGATGAAGAAAAGGCAGAGCTTGATGCAACTGTAATTGCAACAGACGGTATCGCAGTGATCGTAAATACAGGCAGTGCGGTAGATGAGCTGAGCAGCGAGCAGGTGAAAGCAATCTACACAGGAGAAGCTCTTACATGGGATGAGGTTGTAGAATAGAGGGAAAAGGATAAATGAAATCAAAAGCATGGACTGAAAAGGTCATGCAGGGAGTGTTCTTCATTGCCGCCTGCGCTTCGGTGCTGGCGGTAGCTCTCATTTGTATATTTTTATTTGCAAATGGTATCCCTGCAATGAAAGAAATTGGATTTGGAAAATTTTTGAGCGGAGAAATGTGGAAGCCGAATAATAAGATATTCGGAATCTTTCCGATGATCGTAGGCAGCATCTATGTGACTGCGGGGGCGATCATCGTCGGTGTTCCGATCGGAATACTGACCTCTGTATTTATGGCGATGTACTGTCCGAAAAAGATATATAAACCACTGAAAGCTGCGACAGAGCTGCTTGCCGGAATCCCGTCCGTTATTTACGGATTTTTTGGACTGGTTGTACTGGTTCCGATTATCCGGGATTTTGGAAAAGTATTAAAAGAGGCGTTTCCGACGATATTCCCGTCTGCGGGAAACGGAAGCAGTATGCTGACCGCATCTCTTTTGTTGGGAATGATGATCCTGCCAACGATCATCGGAACGACAGAGGCGGCGCTGCGGGCAGTTCCGATGCAGTATTATGAAGGATCTCTGGCTTTGGGGGCAACCCATGAGAGAAGCATTTTTCGTGTAATGATTCCGGCGGCAAAGTCCGGTGTGATCGCAGGGATCGTGCTCGGAATCGGACGTGCGATCGGAGAAACAATGGCGGTGATCATGGTTGCGGGAAATCAGGCGAGAATGCCCGACGGAATCTTAAAAGGGGTGCGTACGCTGACGGCAAATATCGTGATCGAAATGGGATATGCAACAGATTTGCACAGAGAAGCTTTGATTGCAACGGGAGTGGTTTTGTTTGTGTTTATTTTAATTATTAATTTCAGTGTGGCATTGTTAAACAGGAGGAGCGAACGTGAATAATCAGATAACATTCGGACAAAAATTGAAAAATTACCTGCATCATCCGGGTTCGTTTATTATGATGCTTCTCGTTATGGCAGGTGCAATACTGACATTTCTCGTACTGCTTTTTCTGATTGCCTATATTTTGATAAAAGGGGTTCCGTATCTGAAACCGTCCTTGTTTGCGCTGGAATATACATCGGAAAATGCGTCTCTGATGCCGGCTTTGATCAATACGGTAGTGATGACGGCATTATCTCTGCTCATTGCTGTTCCTTTTGGAATTTTTTCGGCGATTTTTCTCGTAG
Source organism: uncultured Schaedlerella sp. (assembly GCA_963559385.1). GTDB lineage: Bacteria > Bacillota > Clostridia > Lachnospirales > Lachnospiraceae > Schaedlerella. The sequence goes on along the minus strand of CAUWKK010000027.1, from coordinate 12,221 downwards.
AATATGCAAAACGAGGAAACAGATTCATGGGGGTGATCCGCCTGACAACGGAGACACTTTCCGGAATTCCGTCCATTGTATACGGCTTGTTTGGAATGCTTTTCTTTGTAAACACATTAGGGTGGGGATTCTCACTGTTGGCAGGAGCGTTTACCCTGTCGATCATGATACTTCCGCTGATCATGCGTCAGACAGAGGAGGCATTAAAAGCGGTTCCGGATTCCTTTCGAGAGGGAAGCTTTGGTTTGGGAGCAGGTAAGCTGCGGACGGTGTTTCGGATTGTGCTGCCGTCTGCTGTGCCGGGAATTCTGGCCGGTGTGATCCTGGCAATCGGAAGAATTGTGGGAGAGACGGCGGCGCTTATGTATACAGCGGGAACAGTCGCAAAGGTTCCCACCAGCGTCATGGGATCGGGCCGTACTCTGGCATTACATATGTATACGTTGGCAAGCGAGGGACTGTATATGGATCAGGCTTATGCAACGGCTGTTGTTCTGCTTGTCCTCGTAGTAGGGATCAATACGCTTTCCGGTATTATTGCAAAACGGCTGGCAAAGGCTTAAAGAATATATGGTTATAAGGAAGAAAGGAAAATAACATGTCAAAGATAAGTATCAAAAATCTTGATTTATATTATGGGGATTTTAAAGCACTCAAGGATGTAAGTCTTGAGATTGAGGCAAATAAGATCACTGCATTTATCGGGCCGAGCGGCTGTGGGAAGTCTACGTTATTAAAATCGATCAACCGCATGAACGATTTGGTGGAGGGATGTCGGATCGACGGAGAGATTTTACTGGACGGAGAAAATATTTTTAAAGGAATGGATGTCAATCTGTTGAGAAAGAGAGTAGGTATGGTGTTTCAAAAGCCAAATCCGTTTCCTATGAGCATTTATGATAATATTGCATACGGACCTCGTACACACGGAATACGCTCCAAGGCAAAGCTGGATGATATCGTGGAAAAATCTTTGCGGAGTGCGGCAATCTGGGAGGAGTGTAAGGATCGTCTGAAAAAGAGTGCATTGGGAATGTCAGGCGGACAGCAGCAGAGACTTTGTATCGCAAGGGCGTTGGCGGTGGAGCCGGAGGTGCTTTTAATGGATGAGCCGACCTCTGCTCTGGATCCAATTTCTACATCCAAAATAGAAGACCTTGCGATGGAATTGAAAAAAGATTATACTATTGTCATGGTTACGCATAATATGCAGCAGGCAGTACGTGTATCTGACAATACGGCATTCTTCCTCCTCGGTGAGGTTGTGGAATATAACGATACAGAGAAACTGTTCTCGATCCCGGCAGATAAGAGAACTGAAGATTATATTACAGGAAGGTTTGGTTGATTTATGCGAAACAGATTTGATATGCAGTTGGAACGTTTAGATGAGCAGCTTACCCATATGGGTGAGCTGTGTGAGATTGCAATTGCCAATGCGACAAAGGCACTCCGCGAAGGTGATACAGAACAGGCAAAGGCTGTTATGGAGGCAGACGAAGAGATTGATCAAATGGAAAAGGACATCGAGCGGTTGTGTCTGAAGCTGCTTTTGCAGCAGCAGCCGGTAGCAAGAGATCTGAGAAGGATTTCGGCGGCTCTGAAAATGATTACCGATATGGAGCGGATTGGCGACCAGACATCGGATATTGCAGAGATTGTTCTTTCTACGGAAAAGGTGGCAGAGTCTGATATTGAGGAAATCGGCAGCATGGCAACTGCTGTCAGCAAAATGGTACGTGACAGCGTGACGGCTTATGTTACAAAGGATCTGGAATTAGCGAAGAACGTAATATTGGCGGATGATAAGGTAGATATCTATTTTGAAAATGTCAAGGAATCCATGATCGCTTATATCAAGGAGGAAAAAGGAAATCACGGTAAGCAGATTTTCGATTTGATCATGGTAACAAAGTATTTGGAACGAATCGGCGATCATGCGACAAATATTGCCGAATGGGTAGAGTTTTCGATTACGGGCGTACATCGAAATAATGCTGCAATGGAAGTGAAATAAAGGCGGCGAAACGGCAGAAAGGGGAGCGTTATGATATACTGCGTGGAAGATGATGATAATATTCGGGAGCTGGTGATTTACACACTGGAAACAACCGGATTAAAGGCGAAAGGATTTGCGGAGGGAACATCTTTTATGGAGGCATTGGCATTGGATACGCCGGAGTTGATTCTGCTGGATATTATGCTGCCGGGGGAGGACGGTCTGGAACTTTTGAAAAAGTTAAAGGGTTCTCCTAAAACAAAGGATATCCCGGTGATCATGGTAACTGCAAAGGGAACGGAATATGATAAGGTTATGGGATTGGATTCCGGGGCGGACGATTATGTTACGAAGCCCTTTGGCATGATGGAACTGGTTTCCAGGATCAAGGCGGTATTGCGCCGTTCTGGACAGATTCCCGATAAAGCAGATTTGGAGCTTCACGGAGTGAAAATCAATGTGAAAAAGCATGAGGTAACGGTGGAGGGGGCACCGGTCACATTGACACTGAAGGAGTTTGAACTGTTGGAGCGTCTGATGCGGAACCGCAACATTGTACTGACAAGAGACCAGCTTTTGGAAGATATCTGGGGATATGATTTTGACGGAGAAACAAGAACTGTAGATGTGCATGTTCGGACACTTCGTCAGAAGCTGGGAGAGAAAGGAACTATGATCGAGACGGTGCGCGGCGTCGGATATCGGATAGGAGAGGATTATGAAGGCTAAGATACGAAGAAGTATGGTGCTGATCCTGGGAATTACGCTTCTGGTGTCATACGGTCTTCTTTCCGTCCTTTTTTACAAACAAAATCTGGATATGCTACGTTCTGAGGTGAGACAGGAGGCGCGCTATATCTGCGAAGCGGTAGAGCTCGGAGGACCGAAGTATTTATCGGAACTGGATAATGTAGAGGTGAATACGCGCGTGACATGGATTGCCGCAGACGGAACGGTCTGTTATGATTCCGGTGAGGATGAGGGAACACTGGAGAATCATCGAAACAGGGAAGAGGTAGTAGCAGCTTTTGCAGAGGGAAGCGGTGAGATGACGCGGATGTCTGAAACGAAAGGAACAGAGATGTATTACTATGCCCGGCGAATGGAGGACGGCACAGTGCTGCGTGTTGCGAAAGAAATGGATGGTCTTGCAAATACGGCGATCAGCCTTCTTCCGGTGGTATTCGGGATTGCGCTGGCGATGATGATATTCGCCTATTTACTTGCAAGGTGGCAGACTGCGCGTCTGATTGAGCCGATCAATCAATTGGATATCGAGCATCCGCTGGACAATGATATTTATGAGGAATTAACTCCGCTTATGGAAGCTATGGATCAGAGAAATAAAGAAAAAGATGCGGTATCAAATATGAGAAAAGAGTTTTCGGCAAATGTATCACATGAGCTGAAAACACCGCTGACTTCGATTTCCGGTTATGCGGAAATTATGAAAAACGGACTGGTGCGTCCCGAGGACATTCCGGTTTTTTCCGAACGTATTTACAAAGAGGCGAGACGCCTGATACATCTGGTGGAAGATATTATTAAGTTATCGAAATTGGATGAAGAGTCGGTAGAACTGGAAAAGGAGAACGTGGAATTATATGCGTTGTGCCGAGAGATTGCCAGCAGGCTTTCTCCGCAAGCGCAGGCGAGACATGTGCAGGTTGCGGTTGAGGGGGAGCCGGTCGTATATGTTGGAATACGGCAAATACTGGATGAAATGATTTATAATATTTGTGAGAATGCGATCAAGTATAATGTTGACGGAGGACGCGTGGTTGTGTGGGCGGGGAATACGCTGAGCGGTCCTAAGATTACGGTGACAGACAGTGGGATCGGAATTCCCGAAGAACATATGGAGCGGATATTTGAACGCTTTTACAGGGTGGACAAGAGCCACTCCAAGGAGAGGGGCGGCACAGGACTGGGACTGTCGATCGTAAAGCACGGAGCGATTCTGCATGGCGCTAAGGTGAATGTGGAGAGCAAAGTCGGAGAGGGGACAAGAATGGAAATCATATTCTCCTAATATTCTGTTGTGGTGGGTTTTCAAGAGCAGAATTGTCTGATATAATGTAAAAAGACTGACACAGATTTTATCAGACGGAGGTAGGAATTGTGAAGATTGTATTGGAGCGTTATCATGGATTGGGAAATGATTACCTTGTTTTCGATCCGAATAAAAATGAACTGGAACTGAATAAAGACAATGTTGCAATGCTTTGTAATCGAAATATGGGACTGGGTTCAGACGGTATTTTGGAGGGGCCGTATATCGGAGAGAAGCAGATGTCTCTGAAGATCTGGAATCCGGACGGGAGCATTGCAGAAAAGAGCGGGAACGGAGTCCGTATTTTTGCAAAATATTTGAAGGACGCAGGTTATGTGCAGAAGAAAAAATATGATCTGATGACAGACGGCGGGGCAGTGGAGATTACCTACCTGAATGAGGACGGAAGCAGACTTCGGGTTTCTATGGGAAAAGTATCTTTTTGGAGCGATGAGATCCCGGTGACAGGAGAGCGAAGAGAAGTGATCAATGAGGATATGGTGTTCGGAAGTACCTTATATCCGGCAACCTGCGTATCAGTAGGCAATCCGCATTGTGTTATCCCGATGCGTGAGATTTCCAAACCACTTGTGTGCAAGATCGGTAACTTTTCCGAAAGAGCAAGATATTTTCCGGAACGTGTCAATACCGAGATTATGAAAGTGATCGATAACAGTCATATTGCAATTGAGACATTTGAACGCGGTGCAGGATATACAATGGCAACAGGAACCGGAGCTTGTGCGGCCGCGGCGGTAGCTTACAAGCTCGGATCGACCGGAAATAAAGTTGTTGTGCAGATGCCGGGAGGAGAATTACAGGTAGAAATCGGAGAAGACTGGGAAGTTTATATGACCGGAGATGTATTCTATGTGGCAAAGGTAACGTTAAGCAGCGAGTTCGCAGAGAAGCTGCGGGCATTATAAAAGAGCATAAGTAGGACAGAATCCAGCTTGTTTTGTGTTCACCGGAGGTGAAAAGCTGGATTCTTTTCTATTGCCGGATACGTGACAGATTGATACGTTGGATGGTTTTAGATAAGCTTATGAAAGAGATTGACAAAAGAGGAAAGGAACGTAAAAAGTATGAAATTTACAAAAATGCAGGGATTAGGCAATGATTATGTATATGTAAATTGTGTAGAAAAAAAATTGGAACACGCATCGGAGACTGCAGTTCGAGTCAGTGACCGTCATTTTGGGATCGGTTCGGACGGATTGATTTTGATCAATTCGTCCGATATGGCAGATTTTGAAATGGAGATGTATAATGCAGATGGGTCGCGTGGGGAAATGTGCGGAAACGGGATACGATGTGTAGGGAAATATGTATATGATTATGGTTTGACAGATAAAACAGAAGTTTCAATAGAGACACTTGCAGGAATTAAATATCTAAATTTACTGACGGAGAATGGAAAAGTAAAAAATGTAAAAGTAAATATGGGAAGTCCGCTTTTGAAGCCGGAAGAAATTCCGATTGCTTTGGATGGAGAATCCGTGATCGATACACAGATTTTCGTAGACGGAAGGGAATACCATATGACAGGTGTCGGAATGGGGAATCCGCACACCGTCGTATTTATAGAAGATATAGAGGGGTTGGAAATAGAAAAAATCGGACCTCTGTTTGAGAATCATGTGTATTTCCCCAATAGAGTAAATACTGAATTTGTAAAAGTAATTGATCGGACACATGTACAGATGCGCGTGTGGGAGCGTGGATCGGGAGAAACACTGGCATGTGGAACCGGAGCCTGTGCAGTAGCAGTAGCGTGTATATTGAATGGACTGACAGAGGATTGTATAACAGTTACGCTTTTGGGAGGAGATTTGCAGATCGAATGGGACAGAGAAGAGAATGTCGTGTACATGACCGGTCCCGCAGAAGTAGTGTTTGACGGCGAATGGAATCAATAAATAAAACGGAAATGTTTTGGAAAACTGGAAATATATATGCGTCTGGATAAAGAGTAGACGCATATATATTTGATAAAATAAAATAGTCAGAAAAAAAGTGGAAAAACAAAGAAAAATCTAATGATAAAAAATGAAAAAAGGGGTTGATTTTTTTGTAGGGTTTGATATAATAACCATGTTGCGTGAGACAAGTAATGAAAACGCAAGAAATTGATGCGGAATGGTGTAATTGGCAGCACAGCAGACTCTGACTCTGTTAGTAGGGGTTCAAGTCCCTTTTCCGTAGCTTGGAATTTGTAATAAACAAATTCCTTATTTTATCGGAGTGTGGCTCAGCTTGGTAGAGCGCTACGTTCGGGACGTAGAGGTCGCAGGTTCAAATCCTGTCACTCCGATTTTTGTTTTGTCAAGTATTTACAAGGGATTGTGAGTAATCAGAGTTCCTTGTTTTTTTGGTGCCTGTGATTCTGTCTAAGAATTTTACCTAAGAATCGAAATGTGACGGTTGATAACAGGATATAATAAAAAAAGAGAAAAAACTAAAAAAATTGTGATAAACGGTAACAGGATATAAAAAATGAGGGTATTTTGTGAGAAAATGAAGAAGATTCTTAGGAAAAGATGATATTTGGTAAGAAAATATGAAAGTAAGTTGAGACAATAAACGTGATATTGGATAACAGGAAAGAGAATTCTTAGAAAGGTTCTTAGAAGTAAATGACAACCAGTCTAGGGCATAAGCAATCTAGCAGAAACGGAATAGCCCCCCACGAGATGCGAACTCGTGGGGATTGTTGACCTATAGAAGTTATTCATAACTTTTTGCCTACAGGCATTATAGTGGATGTGGATGAATTATGCAATATTATTGTTGTTATAACCTATCAGAAGATTAAGGGCTGCAAGTGATGTCAGTCATCAATTCAAAGGAGTCATTTGTCATCTGCTCAATGATGTGTGCGTAATTTTTCATAACTGTTTCTACGGAGTCCCCCATTGCTTCGGCTACAGCTTTGATGTGGACGCCGTTTAGTAAGGATAATGTTGCAAATGTGTGGCGTAATCCATAAGGGGTAATCGGTTTCAAGTGTATTTTATCGGAGTCTGCATTAATACGCTCTATTAACCGTTGAAAATGTTGACAGTAAGTGTCCGGATTAATAGAAGATCCATTGTCCAATACGAATAAAAAGCGATATTTGTCTGTTTTAGAACGTAGCTGATTACTTTTATCTATTTGTTCCTGAAACCCCTGTATAAGCGAATTAGGGATTCTCAGGGAACGTTGAGCACCGCTGTTTTTCAGATCGGTAAGCCGATTTTTTTATCAAGACCGTGGTTTAGGGTCAATAAATGCATCGTATCCGATAATGTTAAATCATAAATGCTGATACCGCAGACTTCTCCGGGGCGCATACCAAAGGTGGAGTGTACGGTATACATGAAACAATAAGGATCTGCTTTGGTATAAGGGTGAGAAAGGAAATATCTCAATTCCTCTTTGGACCAAAACTTCGATGAGTCAATGCCCTTGTTCCTGTTTGTTGGACGTGCAATGTTTTCTTTACATGGATTTTCTTTCAAGATATGCAATGGGCTGATGGCATATTCCATGATCTGCGATAAGAGATTGAATGCCATATTTACTGTTTTAGGAGCGTATTTTTTTGTTAGGAAAGTAACCCATGTCTGCACGATTTCAGCCGTTATTTCATTGATATTTCTGTCGTCAAAGACGGCTAGATAAATATCGCAGTACGCAGTATCCCATTCGGCAGTATTGATATCTTTTGTAATCCGGGTTTCTATCCAGCGCTGCCGCAGCGATTTGAAATTACAGTTACCGGGGATTGTGCGCAGAATTTCATCTATCGGTGTGTCATTCAGTTAGGACTTTTCTGATATCCAAGTTCTTGTATAATGACGGATCATGTTGTAGCAGCTCATTTATCCGAAGCTGCATTTTATGTTCTTTGCGTTTGGCTTCTGTTTTACGCAGATAACCGGGACCCCAGAGAGGTGTTTTCTTCTTGTTGATGCGATATGTAGACACAACCGGATAATAATAAGTTTCAGTTTTTCCGATTTTTGAAGTTTTTTGTTTTAATTGATAGCACGTATCTGTAGCTTATCAAAGGATCTCCGATTCGATGAATTGCGGAAAGTGTTGGAGAACTATGGATATGAAATGAATGCTCCAAGGGGCGGAAGTAGTCATTATACGTTTAGAAAGCAAGGCTGTATGCCGATTACGATACCGAAGCATGAACCAATTAAAAAAATATATGTAGAAATGGTAAGGCAGATTGTGGAGAGCGAGGTGGAGAATCATGAAGAAATTGAATGATTATATGAATATGCCCTATCGAATGGAAATTGTGGAGGATAAAGATGAGGGAGGGTATGTAGTTTCTTATCCCGAATTGCCGGGATGTATTACCTGCGGCGAAACGATAGAAACTGCAATTAATAATGCAGCAGATGCGAAAAAAGCATGGATAGAAGCAGCGTTGGAAACAGGGATAGAGATCCATGAACCGGATAATCTGGAAGAGTATTCCGGACAGTTTAAATTAAGAATTCCACGCAGTCTTCATAGATCGTTGACAGAACACTCAAAAAGAGAAGGAATTAGCATGAATCAGTATTGCGTATACCTTCTTTCTAAAAATGATGCGGTATATTCGAAATAAGAAAACGGGGTGACCTAAACAGACCTAGATAATATAAAATAGGTATGGTAAAGTAGAATCAGATAAATAGAAGAAAACAGGAAAAAGTCTTTGCGATGACAGCAGGGGCTTTTTTCTTGCCATTTTTTAAAGGAGGAATCATATGGAACAGAAGAAATGGATCGGGTGGCTTTGTATCGCCGCAGAGGCGGAGAGTAAGCACTCTGTATCAGCTTCCACAGCTTTGCGTAAGGCTTGATAGGAATCTGCGAAGAACGGCTCTCGTTTCTGGACAATATCCAGAATGACATTTGTATCAATTAGGATTCTCATTGTCTTGCCAATCGTTCCTCTCTGCTCTCTTTTTCGTTTAAATTTACATTTTGCGGGACGATACCGACAAGGTTATCCAGTGCTGACAGTTTGTTTACGGAAGGCGTAGTGAGCCGAGCAATATTTTTCCCGTTCTTAGTAATAAAAATATCTTGTGTAACTGCAAGATCCAGATATTTGCTAAGATTTGTTTTTAATTCAGTTGCAGTAACAATCATATCAATCCCTCTATTCGTTGTAGAATGTGTTTTATGTGTTTATATTATACAGGAATTGTGTGAAAAGTTCAATAAAATCGCGGATAGAAAGTATCCATCCTAAAATGAAATTTTAGGCTTAAAAAGAGTGACCCGACAATTGGAAAAGAGTTGTATGAAAAATATAAATCTGGCATAATTACATCAGAAGAGATACTTGAAAAAGAAGTATAATACTATCACAAAATTTAGGAGGAAATGAAAATGGCAGATGTTGTAAATGTTTACAAGGCAGACTCGACGCGTTATGACGAGATGCGGTACAATCGAGTAGGAAGAAGCGGACTAAAATTTCCGGCAGTTTCGCTGGGACTGTGGCAGAATTTCGGCAGTATAGACAGTTATGAAAACAGCAGGGCAATGTGCAGAACAGCTTTTGATTTGGGAATTACCCAGTTTGACCTTGCGAATAATTACGGTCCGGTATACGGCAGTGCAGAAGAAACTTTCGGGCGTATCATGGAAAGTGATTTTCGTCCGTACAGAGATGAAATGGTGATCACATCAAAAGCAGGATACGATATGTGGGATGGACCATACGGTAACTGGGGGAGCCGAAAGTATCTGATGGCGAGTTTGGATCAGAGTTTGAAACGGATGAAATTGGATTATGTGGATATTTTTTATCATCACAGAATGGATCCGGAGACGCCGTTGGAAGAAACGATGCAGGCACTTGCGGATATTGTAAGAAGCGGAAAAGCATTATATGCAGGCATTTCCAATTACAATCTGGAATATACAAAGCGGGCGGTTGAATTACTGAAAGAGATGCATTGTCCGTTTGTTGTAAATCAAAGACGGTATTCGATCTTGGATCGCGGGATTGAAGAAGACGGAGTGAAACCATATTGTAAAGAGGCCGGTATCGGAATCATTGCATTCAGTCCGCTGGCGCAGGGGCTTTTGTCTGATAAGTATCTTCATGGGGTACCGGAGAAGAGCAGGATTGCGAAAGGCTCCCGTTCTTTGAACCAAACAGCCTTGACAGAGGAAAAGTTAAAGAAGATTCAGGAATTGAATGAACTGGCACAGAAGCGCGGACAGACATTGGCTCAGATGGCATTGTCATGGGTGCTAAAAGATGATGAGGTCTGTTCTGTGCTGATCGGCGCATCCACTCCGGGGCAGATCCGTGAGAATATCGGGATTCTGAATCAGCCGGAATTTACGACAGAAGAACTCAAACTTATCGACGACATCTGTCGATAGAAATATCTTGCTTCATTGAAAGCAGTATGTTAAAGTCAAAGCAGATGAAAAGGAAAGGAGTCGGGAAAAGTGGCATTAGCAGAACGGAACATCTATACAATAGAAGATATCTATAAGCTTCCAGATGGGCAGAGAGCTGAGTTAATAGAAGGTCATATCTATTTTATGGCGCCGCCAAACAGAAGGCATCAGGAAATTACATTCTCATTGTCGCGAAAGATTGCAGATTATATAGATGAGAAAAGAGGAGACTGTAGTGTTTATCTGGCTCCTTTTGCAGTATTTTTGAATCAGGATGACAAGAATTATGTTGAGCCTGATATCGCTGTCATTTGCGATAAAAACAAGCTGACTGAAAAAGGGTGCAGCGGTGCACCGGACTGGATTATAGAGGTCGTATCACCCGGAAGCCAGCGGACAGATTATATGTTGAAGTTATTTAAATACAGAACCGCCGGAGTTTGTGAATATTGGATAGTGGATCCGTTGAAGGACAGGGTGATGATTTATAATTTCTTCAATGATACGTTAGAGGAGCATACGATGACGGAGTGTGTAAGATCCGGTATCTTTGAGGGATTGGAAATTGATTTTTCGGGGATATGAGCAGCTTATAGTAGTAAGATGTAAGTGAGAGTATATTTTTGCGGCCGATCGGAGAAATCCGGTCGGTTTTTTGGCAGTACAATATATGGATATGGATAATACTGGTAAATCGAGTTGACAAAAATAAGAAAATAATTAATAATAGAATCAACCTGTAATACAACTAACAACAACGGTTATATGCTGTATAACAAGTAGAAAGGAGAACGAAATGGGGGTTAAGCCAATACAAAAAGTCAATGTTGGCGAGCAGGTATATGAGCAGATGAAGCATCTTTTGATTGAAGGCGAGTGGAAACCGGGAGCAAAAATACCTTCAGAAAACGAACTGGCAGATATGTTTAATGTCAGTAGGATTACAGTGCGACAGGCACTTCAGAAATTGAACGCATTGGGACTTTTGGAAACAAGGTTCGGAGAGGGGTCTTTTGTAAAAGTTTTAGATGTAGGAGAAAGCATGAATGGATTGATACCCATAATGTATTTGGGAGAACAATCAGCACAAGAAGTGTTTGAATTCCGAATGATCTTGGAAACAGAATGCGCCAGATTAGCAGCTAGAAGGGCAGACGAAAAGGATATAGAAGCATTAAAAGATATTTTGTCCAATATGATCCAGTGTGAAAAGAATAAAGATCTAAAATCCTTTAGCGTTGCAGATTTGGATTTTCATTTTAAAATTGCAACTATTACACGTAATGCTCTTGTGATTAAGACTATGAGTATATTACGTGAAGTTTTGGAAAGTTCAATGTATGATGTTATTGATAAAATGGGATGTAAAAATGGCATTTATTATCATACAGAAATTATACATGCAATTGAAAATAAAGAAGATGAAAAAGCTGCGAATATGATGAAGGAGCATATTAAGAAAAACTTTGAGTATTTTAAATAGAACAGCAAAGGATGAGACTTGTATAAAATGCACAAAAAAGAGAGGTTTACACAAATAAGATTGACAAATAAGTATAAGAGTGATATATTATGCTCATACCTGTAATACAACTATCAACTAACAACAATCAAATGTAAGGAGGAGAAGAATGAAAAAGAAGAAAGTATTAAGTATGATGCTTGTGGGAACGATGGCATTAGGTATGTTGGCAGGATGCGGGGGAAAAGAAGAATCTGCTGAAGCAGGCGGTGAAGAAAGTCTGGAGAAGGCGG
>CAUWKK010000026.1:0-32060 GCA_963559385.1 uncultured Schaedlerella sp. | reverse complement strand
TGAATCTTCTCCACAAGCTTGTTGATCATTTGTGTATCCTCCTACTTTATATAAACATTTTTGTATTCTGCGTACATTTTACCATATTCTGATTTTTGAAACAATCCATTTATATATGTCTTAAGCGATCCTAAAATCAAGGGCAAAAGAAATGGATTTCTTAAGGTCTGTATGGTAAAGTATGATTATAAACAAAAATTGATCTATTATTAGCAGTTTTACCTATGCTATCCGGTCGGTAGTATATAAGGAGGCTCATTCCCTATGGTTCGGATCAAAGAAGTAAAAAACGATAAAAAACAATACCTGTCTCTTCTTCTGTCGGCTGACGAGCAGGAAAATATGATTGACCGCTATCTTGATAAGGGAACCATGTATGTACTGGATGATAACGGTGTAAAAAGTGAATGTGTTGTTATGGATATAGGCAATGGAATTCTGGAAATCAAAAACATCGCAACTGTTACGGAATATCAGGGAAAAGGGTACGGAAAAGCGCTGATCGACTTCGTTTCGGAGAAATACAAACGGCATTTTTCTGTTTTACAGGTCGGCACAGGAGACAGTCCGCTGACACTTCCATTCTATGAAAAATGTGGATTTATCCGAACACATTGCATCCCCGATTTCTTTATAGATCATTACGATCATCCGATCTATGAATGCGGTGTACAACTAGTCGATATGATTTATCTGCAAAAAAACTATAAAAGTCAACCTTAGTGATTACCGGAACTTTGATTATGATACAAGAAAGAGATACGGAGACTGAAAATGAGACGATGCAAATGGTGCAATTTAAACAACGGACTTTACATAGAATACCATGATAAAGAATGGGGTGTTCCCACCTATGACGACGAAACTCTATTTGAATTTCTGATTCTGGAGCCTTTTCAGGCAGGACTGTCATGGGAAACTATTTTGAACAAACGGGAAAATTTCCGAATTGCGTTTGACAATTACAACATTGACAAAATCTGCAATTATGATGCGTCTAAAATAGCGGAATTGATGCAGGATCCGGGAATTATCCGCAACCGCAGAAAGATTGAGGCCGCTGTTAACAATGCAAAGATTTTCAAGGAAATCCAAGAAGAATGGACTTCCTTTTCCGACTACATCTGGCACTTTACCGGAAAGAAAGTAATCTTTGAAACCGGGAAAGCAAGCTCACCGCTCTCTGATGAAATTTCAAAGGACTTAAAGAAGCGGGGGATGAAATTCATCGGAACGACAATCGTATATGCTTACCTTCAATCTGTGGGAATCATTTATTCCCATGATGAGGATTGCTTTCTGTTTAAATCGCAGCCTTGAACAGAAAAAGCCCCCGACAGATCCACATACATTCTCCAATGCACTCTTCTATCGAGGTACTTTTTCACACTTCATCTTCCTATTTCATCTGTTCCACACGATCTCTCACCGTCTTATTAAAGTTCTGGATCTGTCTGGTGTATTCCTCGGACATATATTTAGAATTCAGCATAAAATCAGCCGTTGCCAGATTGTTTGCGATGGGAATGTCATAAACAACCGCAATCCGAAGCAGCGCTTTTACATCCGGATCATGTGGCTGTGCTTCCAACGGATCCCACAAAAAAATCATAAAATCAATCTGTCCTTCCACAATTTTTGCACCAATCTGCTGGTCACCGCCAAGAGGACCGCTACAGTATCCTTTGACCGGAAGCCCCGTCCTTTCAGAAATCAGCCGTGCTGTCGTACCTGTCCCACAGAGGAAGTGACTTTTCAATATCTCTTGATTCCGTTCACACCACTCTACCAGTTCTTTTTTCTTTCCGTCATGTGCTACCAGTGCAATATGTTTCGCTTTCCCAATTTTAACGGTTACATACTCATCATTTAACATTGTTTTTACCTCCTCGGATTGTCTCTGTTGTTGTGTATTTTACACCATCTGTTCCTTCGAGTCAAACCAAATTGCTGCATGAGAGTGTTATCCGCTAACTACTACATACTGTATTTCATATCTCTTTTCGCACTACATTATTTTTATTACTGCCTCATACGGACGCATCTGTCCGTTTTTGCACTCCTCCGGATAATTCCGAATCAGCGTCTCTGCATTTTCCCAATCATTCAGCGCCGGGCACTCTGCTGCCTTATCACTAAAATTCACACAGACAAGCAGCTTTGTGTCTGCATTGCTTCGGGTATACGCAAAAATCTGCTCATCCTCTTCCAGCAGAAGTTCAAATTCTCCGTCTGCAAACACCGGATGATCTTTTCTCAGCCGGATCAGCCTTTTGTAATAATAGAATATAGAGTTTTCATCTGCCAGCTCTGCCTCTGCATTGATCTCAGTATAATTCGGATTCACTTTCATCCACGGTGTACCGCTTGTAAATCCCGCATTTTCTTCCTTGCTCCACTGCATCGGAGTTCGTGCATTATCACGGCCTCTGGCATAAATGGATTCCATGATATCTTCTTTTTTATATCCCGCTGCCAGACGCTCCTTGTACATATTGCGAATCTCAATATCTTGATAATCGCTGATATCTTCGAACCGCACATTTGTCATTCCCAGTTCTTCTCCCTGATAAATATACGGTGTGCCCTGCATTCCATGGAGCAGTGTTGCCAGCATTTTAGCCGATTCTATGCGGTACTCTTTCTCATTTCCCCATCGAGATACAATTCGCGGCAGATCGTGATTATTCCAGAACAAACTGTTCCAGCCACAATTATGTAATTCCTTCTGCCATTTCGCAAGTACCTGCTTAAGTTTTATAAACGGAAGAGGCGCAATATCCCATTTTGCCTTTCCTTCCTGTTGATCCAAACCGATATGCTCAAATTGAAATACCATGGAAAATTCACTTCCGTCCGGACAACTATACAGCCTTGCCCGGTCTATGTCCGCTCCCCAGGCTTCTCCCACTGTGATCAAATCGCCTTTCTGAAACGTCTCTCGGCTTAATTCCCGAATAAATTCATGCAGTCTCGGTCCGTTATTTGTAATCTTCAGATCAGGCTCTTTCGCAATCTGATCGATCACATCCAGCCGGAAACCTCCCACACCTTTCTTCATCCACCACAGGATCATGTCGTAGATTTCCTGCCGCACTTTCGGATTCTCCCAGTTCAGATCCGGCTGTTTCACCGAGAACTGGTGAAAATAATACTGCCTCAATTCCGGCATCCATTCCCACGCAGGACCGCCGAATACGGATTTCATGTCATTCGGATACATTCCCTCTTCACCGTCTCTCCAGACATAATAGTCATGGTACGGATTGTCTTTACTCTTCTTCGCCTCTTGAAACCACCTATGCTCATCCGACGAATGATTCAGCACCAGATCCAGAATAATCCGAATATTTCGTTTCCTTGCTTCTTCGATTAATGTTTCCATATCCTTCAGATTTCCGAACATCGGATCAACATCCTGATAATCGGAAATATCATAGCCATTGTCATCCTGCGGGGACTTGCAGACCGGAGACAGCCATATCGCATCAATCCCAAGTTCTTCCAGATAATCCAATCTCTGAATAATTCCTCTCAAATCTCCGATCCCGTCTCCGTTGCTATCTTGAAAACTTCTCGGATAAATCTGATACACAACTGCGTGTTTCCACCATTTTTCACTCTGCATGTAATTCATCCCGCCGCTCCTTTCTCTGTTCTTCTGTTTCATATTCCGCTTTTTTCAACCGGTTTTCTTCGGATCAGAGTTCCATTTATACCCAGTTTTCCGTTTTCGAATTTCCGCACAAACAATATCTCGCCGCCGTCCCGGATTTCCACCGCCTTGTCAGAACAATTCAATAAAATTTCCAGTTGATCTCCATTTTCATCCAGCTTGATGTATTCCACCAAACGCTCTGCTTTGTATTCCCGCGGAAAATGAAAATACAGACTTTTACATGCCGCTTCCTTTTTCCGCATAGAAATCAGTTTCTTCATCGTCTCGATCTTCTCTTTATTTTCTTCTGTTTCCATTTCTTCCCACGGCATACATCTGCGGCAATCGGGATCAAAACCGCCTTCCATTGCAATTTCTGTTCCGTAATAAATGCAGGGACTGCCCGGCATCGTAAAGAGGATTGCAAGCTGCTGCCAAAACTTATCCGGATCATCAAATCTGCTCATCAGCCGCTGGGTATCATGGGAATCCAAAAGATTGAACATCACGTTATTATTCTGTTGCATATACATCGTATAACAGTGATTTACCATATACTCAAACTCGGTTTTCTCCATGCTCTTATCCAGAAGGAAATCATGGATCCCGCACATCAGCGGGTAATTCATCACCGCATCGTACTCGTCTCCGTAAAGCCACTGACTGGCATCATGCCAGATTTCCCCCAGAAAATACAAATCCGGTTTCAGTTTCTGCAAACGCTTTCTCAAGCATTTCAAAAATGTGTGCGACACTTCGTTTCCCACATCAAACCGTATGCCGTCAATGTCAAATTTTCGGATCCACTCCTCACATACCCCACAAAAATAGTCGATCACTTCTTCATTGTTTGTATTAAGCTTCGGCATTCCGTCCGTAAATGCGAAGGAATAAAACCTTCCGTCTCTCGTATCTGCCCGTTTTCCGAGCTGTTCCCAGTCGTGGATCATAAACCAGTCCGCATACTCCGACACGTTCCCCTTTTCCAGAACGTCCTGCCAAAAAGCAAATTGTCGTCCACAGTGGTTAAAAACCGCATCTACCATTACACGGATCCCATAAGTATGCGCTTCCCTTACCAATGCCGTAAAGTCTTCCTCTGTTCCAAAATAGGGATCGATTTTTGTGTAATCCGTAGTGTCATATTTGTGATTCGACTCTGCTTCCATGATTGGGTTCAGATAGATTCCTGTAATCCCCAAATCTGCCAGATACGACAGTTTTTCCCGAATCCCATTCAAATTTCCTCCGAATCGTTCTTCATTGGTCACTTCTCCCTTACGCCATGGAAGTATCTCCTGCTCTTCTTTACTATCTCTCCCCCGGCAAAAACGATCCGGAAAAATCTGATACCAGACCGTTTCATTCACCCACTCCGGCGTTTTATTGATATCTGCCGGATTCATCCACGGTACTGTAAAGCACTGTAACATCCTGCCGTCCATTTCCGTCTGCTCTTTTGTCAAAAATCCGTCTTCAAAAAAATTCCACACCTCATCCTTTGTGTGCAGTTCAAAATAATATTTACATCGTTTATACTGCGGCTTCAATGTCGTTGTCCACCAGAGCTGATGTTTTAGGCGTTTTTTAAAACAGATTTCCTCTCGTTTTCCTGTCCACTTCTCATTCCCGCCGAGAATCCCTGTTTCAAACGGGTCCCCATAATGTATGAAGACCCGTTCCACGTCGTAACCTGTTTTTAAGTTGATGATCAGCTCATTTTCATTCAATGGATAACTCATCTGCTCCGATGTTTTATGATAAACTCCGGTAAATTCCATTGCAATCTCCTTTTTATCTGAATGTAAACAAGTTCTTATATTTCTTCATTTCCCTTTCTGCAAGGACAAAGTCCGGCATTCGCCATTCCCAATTCGGACTTCCCACCGTTCCCGGCATATTTAAGTGCCCCTCTCTTCCAAGCCCCAGAACATCCGCCATAGGCAAGATCGCATACTCGGCAGGACTTTTTAATGTATACGCAATCAACCTGTCCTTGACACTCCCCTGACGGATTCCCTGACGAGCAAGGAATCTGCGGATCTTCCGTCGTGCCGCACAGGTCTGCTTTCGATACCACTCCAGCAATGTGTCATTATCATGGGTTCCCGTATAGATGATCATATTTTCCACATCCCGGAAACCGTCATATGCATACTTCCCGTTTGTCTCGACAGAAAATACGAGAATCTTCATCCCTTTCAAATGATAATGATCCTTCAATTCCAAAACCTCCGGACGAAGATCTCCCAAGTCCTCTGCGACCAGACTGACTCCTGGAATTTTTGCTTTCAGTGTATCGATCACTTCATACCCCGGCGCTTCAATCCACTCGCCCTCAATCGCCGTCGGACAGCTCGCCGGAATCTTCCAGAAGGTGTCAAACGCACGAAAATGATCGATTCGGATGATGTCAAACAATTTACTGCTGTACCCGATCCGTTCCACCCAGAACCGGTAATCACTCTCTTTCATATAATCCCAGTCATAAATCGGGTTGCCCCACCTCTGCCCTGTTTCGCTGAAATAATCAGGCGGCACTCCCGCGATAAAAACCGGTCTTCCGTCGGTATCCAACAGAAAGTTTTGTTTTCCTGCCCAGACGTCTACAGAATCCACACCGACATAAAACGGTACATCTCCCATGATCTGAATACCGGCAGCATTTGCCTCTTCCTTTACCCGCATCCACTGGCAGAAAAACTCATACTGTAAGAACATCTGGTACTGCGTTTCTTCCTCCGCTTCCCCGGACAGGGCTGTTCTCGTTTCCGGCCAGCCTTTGGCGCCCTCTGTCCATTCATTCCAACAGATGCCTCCCTGCTCCTTTTTCAATGCCCGAAACACACCGTACTCATACACCCATTTCTGCGAAACAAAGTCCTTGTAGCCTTCCTCCTGCTGCTTCCCCTGTTTACAAAATTCCCGAAATGCCTCTCGTAAATACGGCTCCTTAAAGGTACGGACTGCATCGTAATCAATTTGAACAGTATTCTCACGAAAGTTCTCTGCTTTTGCTCGCAGCAATCCTTCCTCATACAAAACGTCCAGGCTGATATACAACTCATCCCCCGCACAAGAAGAATACGGCTGATACGGAGAATTTCCATATCCTACCGGATTCATCGGAAGAATCTGCCAGATTTTTATGCCGTTTTCTCGTAAAAGCCGAATAAATCGGAACGCCTCTGCGCCCAGCTCCCCCACCCCTGTACGGGACGGAAGAGAGGCCGTCGGCATTAAAATTCCACTCTTTTTCATTATTCCTGTCTCCTGTTCTTAAGCCATACGAATTGCTGCGTGCTGCACATTTCCGCAATTCCGGCTTTTTATAACTTCCAAATATCCTTATTATATTCCGCAATGGTTCTGTCAGATGAGAAAAATCCTGCTTTTGCAATGTTTACAAGCATCTTTTTCTCCCATACTTTCTCATCCTCGTAATCTTCAAGCATCCGTTCTTTTATCTGAATGTATTCTTTCACATCCAGAAGCGCCATAAACCAGTCTTTTCCGACGATTTCCTTGTACAGGCGTCCTAAATTCACCGGATCTCCGATACGGATGAGATCTTTACTGATGATAAAGTCTACCAGCTCTTCTACCAGCGGATCGTTTTCATAAATATCCGCAGCGCAATAGCTGCCCGCCTCATACAGTTCGATCACTTTCTCAGATTTTTCTCCGAAGATGTAAATATTCTCATCGCCTACCAGCTGATGAATTTCCACATTTGCTCCGTCTTCGGTTCCCAGAGTCACTGCGCCGTTCAGCATGAACTTCATATTTCCGGTTCCGGACGCCTCCTTGGAGGCAAGTGAGATCTGCTCGGAAATATCACATGCCGGAATCAGCTTTTCCGCCTTTGTCACATTATAGTTCTCCACCATAACGATCTTCATGTACGGACTTACCTCCGGATCATTGTTGATCAACTGCTGCAAGCATAAGATCAAGTGGATAATATCTTTCGCAATCGTATAAGCCGGCGCTGCCTTCGCCCCGAAAATCATAGTGATCGGACGCTTCGGCAGATTGCCTTTCTTGATTTCTTTATATTTGTAGATTGCATACAATGCATTCATCTGCTGTCTCTTATACTCATGGAGACGTTTGATCTGAATATCAAAGACTGAATTTTCATCAATCTCTACATTCTGTGTCTGCTTCAGATACTTCTTCAGTTCCATCTTAGCATCCGTTTTCAGCTCTTTTAACTTCTCCAGTACAGTCTCGTCATTCTGGTAGGCCAAAAGCTTTTCCAGCTCCTCTGCATTTTCCATATATCCCGGTCCGATCAGTTCCTTCAGATATTCCGCCAGTCCGTGATTACAGTGTATGAGCCACCTGCGGAATGTGATTCCGTTTGTCTTATTGTTAAATTTTTGCGGATAAATATCATAAAACGGTTTCAGCTCGGACGTTTTAAGGATCTCGGTATGAAGAGCCGCAACTCCGTTGACCGCATATCCGAAATGAATATCCATATGCGCCATATGTACACGATCCTGCTCATCAATGATATATACTCTCGGATCATGAAAATCTCTTCTCACCCTTGCATCCAGCTCCCGAATGATCGGAAGCAGGTGCGGTACTACTTTCTCAAGATAAGAAATCGGCCATTTTTCAAGCGCCTCTGCCAAGATTGTGTGATTTGTGTATGCACAGGTCTTACTTACCACATCTACCGCAGTATCCATATTGAATCCTTTCTGCTCCGTCAGGATACGGATCAGCTCGGGAATCACCATAGTCGGGTGTGTATCGTTGATCTGAATACATACATGCTCATGCAGGTGGTACAGATTCACACCACGCTCTTCCGCCTCTTTCAAAATCAACTGCGCCGCATTGCTTACCATAAAATACTGCTGGTAAATGCGCAAAAGCTGTCCTGCCTCATCACTGTCATCCGGATATAGGAACAAAGTCAAATTCTCGTAAATATCATTTTTATTAAAGGAAATCCCTTCTCCGATGATACGCTCATCCACGCTGTCCAGATCGAACAGATGCAGCTTGTTGCATCCACTTTGATATCCCGGAATATCAATATCATACATCGTAGATTTCAATGTAAAGTCCTTGAAGGGAACCTCAAAGCTCGTCTCTGTTCTCGTCAGCCAGCTCTTTTCCGTAATCCACGGATTCTTTTCTTCCTTCTGCTTATTGTCAACAAATTTCTGAAGAAACAGACCGTCATGATAGTTCAGCCCCACACCATCTCCGTTCAATCCCAATGTTGCGATCGAATCCAAAAAACAGGCTGCCAGACGCCCCAGACCGCCGTTTCCGAGAGACGGCTCCAATTCCACTTCTTCAATCTCTGTCAGATCATGCCCGTACTTTTTTAAAACCTCTCTTGTCTCCTCGAACAAATCTAAATTGATCAGGTTGTTAGACAACAGCTTTCCGATCAAAAATTCTGCGGAAATGTAATACAGCTTTCTGTCGCCCTCATTGTGCTTCATTCCTTGCATTTTTTCCTTGGACAAGGTAAGCAATGCCATATAGATTTCCTCATTAGATGCCGCCTCGATGCTTTTCCCGCAAATATGATTTAATACCTGTGCTAATTCCTTTTCCATTCTCATTCTCCTCTTGTTTTATTTTTCCAATTGCTCATACACCCTGAGTATCTCTCCGACACTCCATGCCTGTGCAAAACATCCCTTGGATGACACCGGATTCTTTCCGTCATAGATTTCCGGAAGCTGTCCGATACATCCCTCCCGTAATGCACTTTCCAACACTTCCAACTGTTCTTTTACAGCCTGTTTTGCCGTTTCGCTATATTGATGTACTTTCAAATACGCCAGATAATATGCTCCCAGCGGGAACATCCAGACAGTTCCCTGATGATATGCCATATCCCGCTCTTTCATCTCTCCCTCGTAAACCGGATGAAACTGTTCATCCGCCTCCTCCAAGGTACGCAATCCATAAGAAGTATACAACTTTTCAAATACAGTTTCCACAATCTTCCTCTCTTTTTCCGCATCCAAAACAGAAAACGGCATGGAAACCGCCCAAATCTGATTACAACGAATCTGCTCATCGGCACAGGTTCCGGAAATCACATCCTTTAAGCAATTCTTTTCCGGCATCCAAAACTGCTCCGCAAAAGCTTTTGCCGCCTGCTCTGCCAGCTTTGCATAAACGTCTGCTGTCTGCTTCTCTTCTGCAAACAACGCCATGATCCGCAGCGCATTATACCAATAGGCATTGATTTCTACCGGCTTTCCGTGACGAGGCGTCGGCAAAAGATTCCCGATACGCACATCCATCCATGTCACCTGTGCAAGTCCTTCTCCCGCATAGATCAACCCGTCCGCATCCATATGGATCCCAAATAATGTTCCCTTCTGATATCCCTCCAGAATCCGCTCCATAACCGGATACATTTCCCGGACAAATGCCCGATCCTTCGTTGCTTCATAATACAAGTACACGCTGTTAATAAACAGCAGCGCCGCATCTACGGTATTATACATGGGCTCGTTTCCGCCCTCCGGGAACAGATTCGGCATCAGACCCTCTCTTTCATTCTGTGCAAAGGTGTAAAGAATCTGTTTCGCAGCTTCATACTGTCCGGTGGAAATACAAAGTCCCGGAAGTGCGATCATCGTATCTCTTCCCCAATCCTCAAAGAACGGATAACCCGCCAGAATCGTCTTCCCACCGGTAGATTCTCTCTCTGAAATAAACTGGTTCGCACTTTTGACAAGCACTTTTCCGATATCAGAAGTAATCTCCGCCGTTTCTTCCAACTCTTTCCGATACTGCTTCGTTTCCCTGATTACTTCTTTCGCCCAAAGCTGCGACAGCTCCGTTTCATAAACCACCTCTAGTTCGACACACTGCCCTGCCTCTGCTTCTGCCGTAATCTTATGATATGCCCTTGCATGTCCATAGCCCCTGCGTCCGTCACAGATATCATATCGGTAAAAATAGCATTCTTCTGTTTCTTTTATCGTTTCATTCTTTCCGTTTGTCCGAAGAAACAGTGTCATTCCATTACTCTGAATCTTCACGTTGTGAAGTGTATTTTCACAGGTAAGCTTTTGTGTTTCCCCAAAATCCTCCCCTTTGGGTACAAACTGGTAAAACGGTGTGACTGCAAATGTTATCTTACGGCTGCTTCTATTCTGAATTTTATAATGCACTGCCACTGTATTTTTCTTTTGTAGCATTCCGATTTCCTTACGGATTTCTACTCCGTTTGCAAGGAATCTCCACACCGGAGTATCGTCATAAGTAAAAGAGGTCAGATGCAGATATCCTGTTTCCGGTTCTTTTTCCTCAAACTCCTGCGTAGATAAAAAGATGCTTTCATCCTCTGTCCGAAGCTCTTCTTTCAAACGGTGCACCAGATTATAACGACAATTCGGCGCTTTGCCACACGACATCAAAAGCGCATGGTCATTTCTGGAAACCGCCCCCGGCATCGTAAGCGAGGAAAAGCCTCCCAAACCGTTTGTCAGAAGATAACAGTTTTCCAATCCCCGTTCTAATGTCTTCCAATCCTGTTTTCCATAAATCCATTTCATCACAGTTTCTTTCCTTTCTGCACTCTCTGTCCCAATACCAGGATACTGACCGGAGAAATTTTTGCCGCTTGCTCCCAGTCTAAGCAATTGATTTCAACCGACGCATTATATGTATTGTCACGTCCGCCTTTTGTCCTCGCAAATTCCTCGCCGGACAAAAAGAACGGCATTCCCTGACAGGTCAGACAGATTCCCGCCGCCAGACGGTATTCCTTTCGCCTTTGTTCTTCATCTTCGGTCGTCTCGGAAAGCTTATCCCAAAGCGTATGATTATCATGAGCGGATACATAAGAAACAATCTGTGACGGTGCTTTAACCTCCATTGTTTCATCCTCACACCACGCTCTTACCGCATGTAATACCTGTTCTTCTGTCCCTTCCATACCATTGACAAATCCCGGTTCATCCGTTTCGAAAACCGAACCCTTTATCACATCTCTCGTGTCGTCCGAAAACATTCCGATCTGCTCATCCAGTAATCCGATATGTTCCTTGTCTGCGGGAACCGCATCCCCCTCCATTGCGGTTTTCTCCGCTCTCCACGGCTCGCCGAATACCAGCTTTTCCCCTTTTCCGTAACGCGCATCCAGTTCTTTCCGGATCCTGCGACACCTGTGATGCCGCCGTTGCTTCGTCGGCTACCCCATAGACAAATGTAATATCCCACTGTGAATTTTCTTCTGCAAACGACTCGCACATTGTTTGCAGCCATTCTCCACTATCCTGTGACTGATCCTCCGACGGAGACCATACCATTAGTCGTACCTTTTCTCCTCATATTTCCCTCGCCTTTCAAAGGTTTCGTATTGTTTCGTTTGTTTTGATAATAGCACGCTCATTTTATTTCGTCAATCATTATATGCTTGAAGCCGCACTTTTTCTATATTTTGCACAGTTATCTACATTGTTTTTTATGCAAAATCCATAAATCCCGTACTGCCTAACCGAAAACTTCTCGAAACCTTTATTGCTTTTCGTTCCATATACATTGCTTTTTTCCGGTTTTCTATATATAATGGAAGAAATACTCATTAAAGCAATTCGGAAAGGAGCAATTATGGCCACATTACAAGACATCGCAAACCGACTGAACATTTCAAAGGGTACGGTTTCCAAGGCTTTAAACGGTGCTCCGGACATCAGCGAAACTTTACAAAAAACTGTTCTCGAAACCGCAGTGGAAATGGGCTATACCAAAATCCGACGCCAAAAAGATGTTCAGAAGAAACTGTGTATATTGATTGAAAATATGGAATACAAAGAACCTCACCAGTTCGGCTATGAGATCATTCTGGGCTTCCGCCAGTCAGCCGAGCCTGCCGGTTATGCGATTGATATTATAGAAATGACAGAAAAACAACAAAAAAACACGCCTTACGACGTATTTATGCTGCAAAATCATTATCTGGGGGCATTTGTTGTCGGTTTTTCACTCAACGATCCTTGGATGAAAGATTTTCGTACAAGCCGGATGCCGACTGTCCTTTACGACAACTATATCATCGGCAATCCGAACACGGCATACGTTGGGATTGACAACGCCGAAGGAATGGAACTCGCCATTTCTCACCTAAAAAAACTGGGACACAAGAAAATCGGATATTTGGGCAGCGCTCCCGGCTCCCACATTATGCAGGTACGGCACAAGGCATTCTTTCACGCCCTCAAACAAAAAGGGCTGAAATCCGAGCCTACTTATGCCGGAAGTTCTTACTACATTACGCAATGCCTGGAGAAGCATCTTCCCCGCCTGTTAAATCTCGGTGTCACCGCAATCATATGCAGCCATGACCAGCTTGCCAACGCTGCCATGATCCAATGTCAGCAGCTTGGCTATCACGTTCCCGACGATATCAGTATCATCGGATTTGACGATCTGCCGATCTGCGCTTACACCTCTCCTCCGCTTACGACAATCCGCCAAGACCGGATCCAGCTTGGAAAAAGCGCCTATGCCGCGCTGTCGAGTATTATGGGCGAAGTAGCGATCGGAACACTGCTGCTGCATGCCAAATTGATTGTAAGGAACTCTACGGGGGAAGAACATGAACCCAAAACTCATATCGTAATATGAACAAATACGCTGCTGTTAAATACTTTTACTCCGTTACTTAACAGCAGCGTATTCTGCGTATCAAAATATTTTATTTCCCCTACACATGAAACTTCTTATCCATTTCCTCCTTAAATTCTTTCCACTTAAAAAGCAGGATTCCCGCCAGAAAGAGAAAGCATACCGCAATTCCGACCAGACTCGGTAACTGCAAATGCAGCACCCCGCACAGAAGAAATATCAAAGGAAGAGCCAATCCGTAAAGGGAGGCCAACACCAGATAGGACAAATATTCTTTTGCCGGACATTTCTGAACAGCGGCTACCACTGTCATAAACAACAGGATCGCCATACTGACGATCGGAACGACAAAATCCAAGGACCAGCCGCGCCACCCGGTCAGCCAATCCCAGAGAATGCTTACATTCGTCATAATTACAAGCTGCCACATGGCATTTTTCAGCAGATTGTACCGCTTGAAAAATCCTATTGTCGATGCAAGCCACATACTGGCAATCCCTCCTGCCGAAAACAGCGTCCACCGGACACTCGGACGGTAACTGAAATCCAGATTGATCATAAAAACAATTGCGATCAGACAGAAAAAAGTAAAGAATTTATATACTTTCATTTCCAATTCTTTATTTTCTTTCAGCTCCGGATATTCCGATCCTGCCGCTTCAACCTCAATCCCCTGTTCTTTTAAAATACGGAAGAAGTTTCGCTGTATATTATCTGTATCAAAACGGGAAGTAAATCCGAGCGACAGCTTATCTCCAAAGGAACACATACACAGTTCCATTTTCGGCGTACTTGTATAAACGCCGAATCGTTCAATATACGGAACATATTCTTCCGGCATATTTACTGCGCTCATATTAGAAAAGATCGCGGTTGTATTCTTCTCCGAGAATTTTGCGCCCGCATGAATACACAGGTTTTTCAATTCTGCCGGAGCAAACTTCAGTACCGGATGCATTTCCAACGCGATCAGCTCATTCATATGCTCTGCCATTTTCTCCTTAGTCAGCTCCTCCGCAAAACACTGTTTGACCTCTGCCAATACCTCTTCAAAAGAGTCCTTTCCCTGTCCGAATACATGCCCTGCCTCGATCCAATTAAAAAAGTTCAGCATAGAATCCGACGGAAAGAACTTCCGCAAATTTACCGGGATCATCAATTTTACCGGCTCACGTTCCTGCATCTTTGACATTTCTTCATGGATTGCCAGAAGATATATCGTTGACAGAAATACCGTCATAGAAACACCCCATTCACGTGAACGCGCAAGCACCTGTTTTACAGAAAGGATACGCTCTCGCACCTGCATGGCGCCATTATCTTTCCTCGGTTTCTTAATTTGATATGCCCTCGTTTTCTTTACTCTCGGTTTTTTAGTATTCTTCGTGTAGTATTTCGCAAAGCTATCATTTTCCTGATCCTGTACCGTTACATCCTCCGAAAGCAGACTCACTTCTTGCAAACCGTCTTTTTCATGTGCAAGATAGAGATAATTTTTTACCAGCTCTCGCAAAAATTCTGTCGCTCCGGTGCCGTCTGTCAGTACATGAAATACTTCAAAATTGATCCGCTTTTTATAATATGTCACTTCAAATAAAAGTGATTTTTTATCCTTGATATAAATCCTGCTGCAAGGCTCTTTATATTCTTCCCTGACGCAAGGATGCAGACTGCTCTTTTCCAGATAGCTCCAAAATACCCCTTTTCGAATAACGGACAAAAAGATCGGATACGTCTCTACCGTCCGATCCAATGCCAATTGAAGCAGCTTTGGCTCTATCATTTCTTTCAGTTCGCAGTAAAACCGAAAAACACGAGTATCATTTTTTGTGCTTGCCGCCAAAAATAATTTTGCCGCGTTGTCCAGTTTTCTCCAGTGTGCCCGTTTCTGCTTTGCCATGATTGCCCCCTAAAAACGCATTGATATAATCAAAACTTTCCTGTACATGAAAAAACTTGATCCCCAACGAAAAATATCCGTGAAGCGCATCTTTGATCCGATACATTTCCACGACATTTCCTGCTTCCGCAAGTCTCTTTCCGTACGCTTCCCCCTCATCCCTGAGAGGATCAAATTCCGCTGTCAAAATCAGCGTATCCGGCTGATCACTCAAATCTTCTGCCAGATACGGCGCAAAATACGGACTCAATTTGTCCGACTCATGTCTTGCATACAGAGAAATATAGTCCTGCATCTTCCCGGCCGTCAAAAGATAATCCGAACCATTTTCCTGTACCGACGGAAACGGAGAAGCCTCCGAATAATCATTGTATACCGCAGGATAGATCAATATCTGACGCTTCGGAAGAAAATCTCCCCTGTCTCTTGCCAGAAGCGAAACCGCCGCAGCCAGATTACCGCCTGCGCTGTCACCGATCAGCGTAATATCATCCGGATCCATATGAAGCTCCCTATGCCTTTTATAGATTGCCTCCGCCGCCGCATAACAATCATAGAGGCCTGCCGGAAATTTATGCTCCGGCGCAAGACGATACTCGACCGCCGCCACGATATTTCCGGTGGAAATCGCAAGCCGGGTGCAGATTCGCTCGTAATTGTCGATACAATTCGTCACCCAGCCTCCGCCATGAAAAAGCAGCAAAAGCTTCGGAAACTTTAACCGGTCTTTCTCATATGCGGCTTTGCTCTCCTCATCCGGAAAAAACAACCGGATCGGCACCTTATGTTCTCCATTATAGACGTCCACATCCGCCGTTCTATAAAAAATCTTCATCGGATCCAAACGCTTCAGATCTGCCAATTGACGCTCTGCTTCCACTTGGATCCCATCAAAAGAAAGCGCTTTTAAAATCAGCCTTGTTGCCGGGTTGATCGACATAGATGTTCTCCTTATCTGAATTCATTCTTTTATCTATACTGGCATTATAATACACTTACATCATAATCTCTACACTTTTCTTTCGGGTTCGTTACGATTCAGAAGATAAATCAATCGGATATAATTCACGATCATAAGCAGCATCCATGCCAACAGCACACTATTTGCTACAAACGGTATAGACACATTAAACAAATATGGGCCTGCACAGTTATTGATAATAGCTATATTCATTATCGCAATTGCAAAACACATCAAAATACATCTCTTATATAATCTCTGTCTGGAATCCTTGTCTGTATAAATATGTTCTTGCATGTTTTCCTCTGTCGTTTCGAAATAATAATGTCCAAGCTGCTTTTGTATTAGTTTAATATGCAATTCCTCTAAAAATTGTAAAAACTCCGGATTATCTTTTACAAACAGCCTTTCGTCCACATAATAACGATAAATCTCTTCTGTTGTATTTTCCTCAAATTCATAAGAAAAGAGCCCCCTTTTCTTAACAAACCGAAGTTCCTTTCCACTCATTTCATTCAACCATGCTTCCTCTTTTTCAATGGACAGAAAAATTTGACTAAATACCATGTTCCCCATACTCTGTACCTCCCTTTGTATCTTCACCTATAATAACCTTCCCCAAACGACTATTTTCTTCCAATCGTTGAATTTCCCTGTGTAAAATCTGTTCTCCCTCTTCCGTAATCTGATAAATCTTCTTACGGTTCTCTTGTGTGATCAAAGAGATCCACCCTTTCTTCTCCAACAGGTTGATCGCACCATACAGAGTTCCTGCGCCCGGTTTCACCCTTCCCCCGGTATGGACATCCAAAAACTGCATAATTCCGTAACCGTGATTCGGATGGTACAGTGCCAATAACACCAGATACGAAATTTCCGTCAATGTTTCATTTCCATACTCGTGCATTTCTTCCCTCCTTCTTTATTACGTTTACTGTAATATTATACTACGCTAAACGTAATACTTTGTCAAGAAGTAAAAATCTGATTCACCCCTCCTCACATTACAACTCAAAACAGTCCACCGGACTGTTTTATCGCATGCTTGGCAACAAAAAAACGAAACCAAATCCAATACCCCTGAACTTGATTTCGTCTTTTTCCCTTTTTCTTTATTTATATCTTTTTACTTCACAATCTCTGCCTCCGCAAAGAACTCCGGTACATGAAAACTCGGAACACCGGACGAGATCGGAGCATAGGAAGCATAATGTTCCACTTCTTTTGTCTCTGATATCTTATAAAAATTACAGGTAAAGAAACTGCCCTCTCCCAGATTCAGTTGTCCGTAAATCCGTTCAAGCAACGTCACCGGAATCTTCAGTTCCGCACTCCAGTCATTCTCATGGATTTCTGAATGGCATTCAAACAACTCATGCTCCGCTCCCGTAAAGAAAGAGCGATATATACGCTTCGTCCCGTATCCTGCAAGAAGAGCGCCGTTGGCATTCACTTCCAGATTAATATAAATATCCTTTGTCATCCTCGCACTTTCCGGTTCAAACATCAAAAAGGCTTCCATTGCACTATCCTGATATACCGGATCATTGGCATTTTTGTATTTCCGAAGCGGATTTTTTTCCTCGCTAATCATCTTCAGATAAAATGCCTCTCCCGGAACAAAACCTATGTATCCATACATCAGCGGATACTCTCTCGTTCCCCACAATGCATGTTCCACACGAAATGGAGATAACTCTGTCAGTTGCTCTTTGTTCTTGATCATTCTAACATCCAGTTTCATCCAAGACACCTCCCCACAATCTCTTACAAGATTCTGTTTATTTATATCTATAATTTATCAGATAATTTCATATATTTCAATTATTTATCTGCTTAATCTGTCTTTTTGAAACCGTTGCTTCTATGTAGAATAGTTCTTTCTATATAGCGGGCCTATACACAAATCGCAGTCTTTCCCGAAGCTTCAACCCCAATGCCGCTGCCAACACTGCCTTTATCACAGCTGTCGGTATAAACGGGAGTACACATGCCGTCACCGCCGTCCACACGGAACTGTTCATAACAACACAATACATCGCTACTCCGACCACATAATTGGAAATTGTTCCTAGAATCAGAAGCAATGTAAACATTCCTTTCTGTTTCCTCAGCTCCGTCCCTCTCCCAATCACATATGCCATAAGCGGAAACGACAATAAAAACCCTCCGGTTGGTCCGACCAGACTTTGCAGCCCTCCCTTAAATCCGGTAAACACAGGAACTCCGACTGCACCTAAAAGTAAGTAAATCCCCATAGATATCGCTCCGCCTTTCGCTCCAAGCAGGATTCCTGCCAGTGTAACGGCAAAAGTCTGCATGGTCATCGGCACCAGCATAGGCATTGGAATCGACACCTGCGCCAACACCACTGTAACGGCGGTCATGATTGCAATTGCACAAATCTCTTGAATAGACAATTTTGTTTTTTTCATACAAAAACCTCCTCGTTATGAGCCTTTTCAACCTCTTTATAATATACATGGACCCCCGGATTGTCAACCTTTTTATCCAACGAGTTTACAATTAAAATTCCAAAAAATGATGCCGGCATTTTTCCGACATCATTTTTCTATTACACACAGATTGTTCTATTTTAAAAATTTCTTCAACTCTTCCATAAAGGTGTTTACATCCTTGAACTCCCGATAAACCGAAGCGAATCTGACATAGGCAACCGGATCCAGATCTTTCAGTTTTTCCATTACAATCTCTCCGATCAGGTTGCTCGGAATCTCCTTTTCTTCTCGATTTACGATCTCCAACTCTATTTCATCCATTGTTGTCTTAATCTTCTCTGCCGGAACTGGACGCTTATAACATGCCCTCAATACCCCGGCTTCAATCTTTGCACGATCATACTGTTCCCGATTGTCATCTTTTTTTATAACGATCAAAGGAATCGTCTCTACTTTTTCATATGTAGTAAATCTTTTTCCGCATTCATCACAAGACCGGCGTCTTCTGATCGAATTTTTATCTTCTGCCGGTCTGGAATCAATTACTCTCGTATCCGGATAGCCGCAATATGGACATTTCATATCTTTTCCGCCTTTCTCTCATCGCTCACTTTCTATGATTGGGCTGCATATATGTTGATTATACACAACTCCTGCCTTTTTTGCAAAAGTTTTCTCACATAAACGACGCTTCTACAGAATTTTGAAACACCATTATATTTTATGCAAAAATTTTTCCTCTTGAATTTCTACCAATATAATATCCGGTCCGATTTTTTTGATACAGGAAAACGGAATAATATATTCACAATCAGAACCGAAAAATCCGCAGATCTTTCCCGGACCAGGAACTATAACCGCCTCAATCTGTCCGCTGCAGGAATTGAATACAAGATCCACAACACATCCTAACCGCTTGCAATCGCACGTATTGATCACTTCTCTTTCGCGGAGTTCACACAATCTCATATCGATTCTCCTTCCCTCCTGCCTACGAATATCCTTCTCTGCTTTTATTATATTCGATTTCTCCTGTTTCGTGCTTTTCCCCTTTTCATTTCTGCACAAATCGGATACAATATTTCTGTACTATAAAAGAAATCTTTTTATATCTTTCATTTTCTATTCAAAGGAGTATTTTATATGAGAGAAACAATTTTAATCTTCAATCTTACCGATAAATCCACGCGACTGCAAATCGAAAAGGCTCTCTTTCCGTTAAAGCTACGTCTCCGTTACGTCTCCAAAGAGAATTACAACCAGCCTCTCGGAGCTCTTGCAGGTCTGAAAGAACTGCCGCTTACAGAAGAGCCCTATATCGGAGAAGAACTTCCCGATACCATGTTCGTTTTCGCCTTTTTACCGGACGCAAAGCTCAATCAGGTTCTTGCGTCACTTCGCAGAAGCGGCGCCGGTCCCTTTCCTTACAAAGCAGTTCTGACTCCCGTCAACCAGTTCTGGACTGTTCCCGAATGCTTCCGTGAAATCGCATCTGAACATGAAGCTATGAATTCCTAACACAAAGGAGACCTGCCTTTAATAAAACCGGGCGCAGTACATTATACAATACCGCTACCAGAATCGTAGATACGACCGCATTCGCAAATGTGGTTGCCGTACTCCACTTTGCAAGTAGCTCTGCCATTTCCTGCGGCTGCCCCAATATATACTGTTTATAAAAATATCCGACCAACGGATCTGCTACAACATTGAAGCCCAGTCCTGCAATAGATGCAATCACGCTCCAACGGAAGATATACTTTTTATCTGTACTCTCATTGATTTTTGCAATACGGTGAGCGACAAGACCGACGATCAGGCCGATACAGAATTTCAATATAAATGTTTTTGGCGCTACCGTGATATACACCGGATCTAAAATATCGGCAATTGACATCCCTATCGCCCCTGCCAGCCCGCCGTATACACCGCCTAAAAGCAGCGCCGCCAGTACACAAAATGCATT
This sequence comes from uncultured Schaedlerella sp., assembly GCA_963559385.1. Taxonomy (GTDB): domain Bacteria; phylum Bacillota; class Clostridia; order Lachnospirales; family Lachnospiraceae; genus Schaedlerella. The sequence continues at coordinate 11,489 of CAUWKK010000026.1, read as the reverse complement.
TCCGATATGCAGCGATGTTGCGTCTCCTCCGGGCATCGGGATCTTAATCTGCAAAAATGTAAATGATACAAAGCAAAGCGCAGCAAGCAATGCTGTTTGAGCAAGTTTTATGATTGTCTGTTTTCTTTTTTCCATATCCATTCCCTCTCTTATTCTAAATATGCCCTATTTCTTTGATATCAGTATACTACCACCAAAGTGGTTTTGCTTAAATATCCAGTTTTATCATTTTCAACCATACCAGTTTGCTTTCACCATTTCACTTGCTTTTCATATCTTTTTATTAGACTTTTATTTGGCGAGAAGTTTTTAATTCACTCTTGCATTATCTGAATATATAGTGTAGTATACACATATACTAGATATAGTTTTTAAAACTACATTATATTTTTTATCTTTCAACTGGGAGGCGTTAACATGAAACATCATATCAAAGACCCCGGAAGTGCAATTACTCATTTTATCGGTATGCTGATGGCAATCTTCGCAGCCGTACCGCTTTTGATCAAAGCAGCCCGGGAACCGGATCCTATTTATATCATCTCACTTGCAGTTTATGCGACAAGTCTGATTCTTTTATATGCTGCAAGTACAACTTATCATACATTTGATAAATCCGAAAAAATCAATACGATCCTGAAAAAAATAGACCATATGATGATTTCCGTATTGATTGCCGGAAGCTACACCCCCATCTGCCTGCTCGTATTGGATCAAAAAACCGGGATTCCGCTGCTGCTTCTTGTATGGGGAATCGCAATCGCCGGAATTTTAATCAAGGCTTTCTGGGTATACTGTCCGAAATGGGTTTCTTCTGTGCTTTACATCGGTATGGGTTGGACCTGCGTACTGGCTTTTACACAAATTCTCAACAGCCTGCCAAAAGCCGCCTTTTTCTGGCTTCTCGCCGGTGGGATCATTTACACTGTCGGGGGAATTATTTATGCATTAAAGCTCCCGATTTTTAACAACAAGCACAAAAATTTCGGAAGCCATGAAATCTTCCATTTGTTCGTAATGGGCGGAAGCGCCTGCCATTTCATCGTAATGTATGCATATCTGCTGCCATAGAAAACTATATCCATGAAACATAGAAACCGTCGGTTCGGCTTTTACCGAAGCGACGGTTTCTTTTTCTAACTATCCCTTATTTTCTATTCCTATGGCAAAACTGCCTGAGCATTTAATTACTGCCTCTGACACGGATCCTCTGCTCCAACCCGTGCGCTGTCATATACTCCGCAACAGAACGCGGTACGTGTTGCTGCCATTCCACGTTGTTCGCCCGGATCAATTCGCGGATGACTGCTCCTGTCACTCCCATTTCTTCTGGGTTGCGTCTCCAAAGTATCTCTGTTTTCAACCCTTGGCTTTGTAAAATATGATATTTTTCCTCATCCCAAGGGGTACACAGACTCATATAATAAGTCGCCTCTTTCGGCGCATACTGTGTGATCAAATCCGGCTGGCTGATCGGAAACGGTATAATCTCAAATTCTTTTCTTTTTACGCCAAAGTCGCGCAGCGCCCCCTGGATCATTTCCATGCGCTCAAAATAGGTCAACGGATTATCTCGCTTTGTCACTCCATTGACATCCAACGGAGAGGTTGCCGCATAGGCAACAATATCCGGATGTGTAATGCCGATATACAGCTTATTGCAGCGCATCTTCGCCGCAAGCACTCCCTCCATATGTTTCAAATGAAAGATCTGATATCTTCCGAAAATTACTCCTGTTTCTACCATAGTCAGTCTCCTCTTCTAAAATCCAAATTTTCTGCTTCTCTGATTTGTTGTTCGTTATCTGCACTCTCTACCCTACAGATTATTTTTTATAACATTCCAGTACTCCATCAGTCTGTCAAGAGAATACGCCGCATTTGCCGGACTTGTGGACGGCAGCCCGATAATGTCTCTTCCGGTTTGTTCTTTACTGTATTTTTCATATAGTCTCTTCGCAGTACCTCCGTTGGCATAAATCTCCCGAATCTCACATTGTCGCAACACCTCACCCAAATCTGCCGGTACAACATTTTTGATGCTGCTGTCACTGGAACCTACAATCTCACAGCTTGCGATCACATCCCAAATGGCTATTCCGTTTTCCAGCAAAAGCCTCCTTTTTTCCTCTATCGTCTGTGGAACATCACTTTCCGTCAATCTTGCCATCACGTTCCAAAAACGGTTCTGCGGATGTCCGTAATAAAAATTCTGTTCCCGGGATTTAACCGAGGGAAACGTTCCCAAGATCAGTACCTTTGAATTCTTGTCAAATATCGGAGCAAATTTGTGAGAGACTGCTGTGTATTTCCCCTGCTTCTCCATAAAATCTTTCTCCTTAATCATACTCCGTCATCGGCTTTCCATCCAGTGCAACATATCGCAGTACATCATCGGTGTCATAGACCAGCTTTAAGGAAAAGAATGGGCGCTCTTCCTCCAAGAGCCGGAAGAAAATCTTATCTCCTTCCCATAAGTTCAACTCATAAACCGCTTCTTTATCGACCCACTCCAGTTCTCCCTCATCACATGGGATCGGTGTTCCCTCAAATCTGTCTGCTGTGTAAAGCGACATATACTCTAGCGTATCTTCTCCATACACAAAGGTTACAATTCCCCGATATCGCCATGACGTCAGTGTATATCCTGTTTCTTCTTTGACCTCTCGTAAAAGACATTCCTCCGGGCTTTCATTTTTTTCAAAATGTCCACCCACACCGATCCATTTGTCCTTATTGACGTCATTCTCCTTTACCGTACGATGCAGCATCAGATATTTCCCATCTTTTTCAATATAACATAAGGTACTTAATTCTTTCATTTTTCTACTCGCTTTCCTTCTCCTTATATATCATACCACTCATACAAACGAACCATCAAAACTATCTATTTTAAACTCATCATATTCCGGTTACACCAATTATACTTCAATCCGCCTTCAATGACAATGTCAAAAGGATGAGTACCTTGTTATCTGATACTCACCCTTTTTGTAATACGAGATTAAATTGTTAAGCTGTTATCCGTATGCGACCGCAGCCTGATCCTTTTGTTATCTTATCTTTTTCAACGATTTTTTTTATATTTTTTGATCGCAATGAACTCTTCAATGCATATCCAAATAAGTAATAACACATCTATGCCGATTAATGCAATTACCCATACCGGAGTACTGATCTCCGTATCCGTTGCATTTGAATTTGCTAATGCATACAGTGTGCCATGAGCAGCTTCTCTCAAAGCATTTACAGTATTGGCTGAATCTACATTACTAAAGAAATCATCGGTTACACTAAATGCCAGAATTTTAGTTCCGCCTGTTCGGATCGCATAATCCGCACTCATCTGATACATTCCGATATAAGCATCCGTAATAACTGATCCATTAAATCCCCATTCGTCTCGCAAAATATTATTAAGTAATGCATCGCAGCAACCTGTCCATTGAGTTCCGATAGAATTCATCGAAGACATGGTTCCTGTGGCTCCGCCATCTTTTACACTTCTTTCGAACGGTTTCAAATAAATCTCTCGAATAGCCTGCTCTGTACTCCATGTACACAATCCTTTTTCTCGATGTAATTCCTGATCATTCAAAGCAAAGTGTTTCATATATACGATCAGCCCTTCTCTTGCAGCTCCGCCCACTTCTTTTCCTGCCATCAGAGCTGAATAGGTACCATCCTCTGAATAATATTCAAAATTTCTTCCGCTGAATGCACTCCGATGAATGTTCATACCCGGGCCATACCATCCCGTAATCCCCAGTTCTCTGGCTTCCTTCCCGATTTGCTCACCTTTTCTCTCCGCAAGTTCCTGATTCCATGTGTTCGCAAGCATAACAGCCGAAGGATAGCTAATTCCTGTGCCTTCATTGTAATTGCTGTGGATTCCGGTTGGTCCATCCGCATCTTCTGTATCTGCCAAACCAACACTTTCTACTGCAATTGTATGATAACCTCCATTTGCTGACAGATTAAACATCTCTTCTACTGTAAGCTGATCTAAAAGCTGTTCCCATTTTTCGTCCTCATAATCCAGTCCCTTCATATCTTTCAGCTTTAATCCGTTTTTCGCACCTGTAACAGGCATTTTCTCATCTTCTGTTTCAAAATCATCTATGTTATAAGTATAAGCGCTTCTATAATCTGCCAGCGCCTCATCAGATAATGAAAAATCAGCCGGCGCCGCAATCGCCTCTTCATAGTTAGCAAAATGATTTTCTCTGCTTAAGTATGTAACATCACCTTCGGCGAATTGCAATTGGTTTGTAGCAGTTACCTCATCGCTGCTTCTTTTTCCGTCGTTCTCATCATCATAAATAACATCCTTTTTCACTTCCGCCTGATAGCTGTCTATCTTAGTGTGAGAATCACTGCATAATGAAATTTCATATTTCCCTTTTTCAAGAACATATCCTCCATTTTCAGTCTTAATACAAGAAGAATCATAGGATGCCATATCTTCATATGATACAGTTACTGCCAGAAGTTCTTCCTCTCCCGGCTCAAGAACTTTCGTTTTCGCAAACTGAAGGAGATTCTGTGAAGCCTTCTCAATTCCACCGTTATAATAAGGCGGTGTATAATAAATCTGGACTACATGTTTTCCTGCTGTTTCTCCTATATTTTTTACCTTGACATTCAGTACAATTTCTTTTCCGTTATCCTCTGCACTTTCTATTTCAGATTGAAATTCTGTATATGACATTCCATATCCAAACGGATATTGCACTGTCTCATCATAATTTATCAACCCCTCTTCTGCCGCTGTTTCATAAAACTTATACCCCAGATAAATTCCCTCTACATAATTCACAAACATAGATACATTTTCTTTTGCACCTGTCACACTTTCGTAATTATCGTATGCAAAGCTTCCGTAGTTTTTACTGCCCGGTGTAGTTTGCAAATCATATACATAGGTATCTGTCAAATGTCCTGATGGGTTTACTTCCCCCTTTAAAATTTTTCCCAACGCATTAAAGCCAACTTCTCCCGGCCCGGAAACAACAAGTGCTGCTTTAATATTATCATACTGTTCCACCCAGCCAAGTTCCATTGCATTAGAGGAATTAATAACGACTATTACATTTTCAAATTCTTCCGTTACTTTATCTACCATTTTTATTTCACGGTTACTCAGCTCCAAATAGCTTTTCTGCGGATCAACATCATCTTCCTGAACTGTAAAATCATAGCTTTCAGCTAAACTTCCGAATTGTTTATTCTCTTCGCCTGATGCAGTTATACTCATTGGAAGATCTCCTGCTTCACCTCCTGATCGTGCAATAAAGATCATAGCTGTATCGGAAAATTCCTTTGCATGTTCAAACATATCTTTCGCTTCATACTCTTCTATCGTAGGCTCCGGAATTGTCCAATCGCCCTTCGTTTGGCCTATTTCTCTCAACAAAAGAGAACCATGCGGTCTTTCATCCCGAAAATCACGATAAAACTCCTGTAGCTCCTGGTTCACTTCATATCCCGCATTTTCCAATCCCTGTACAAGAGATACGCACTGCTCTTCTGCCATTGCTCCTGAACCGGTACCTCCATAAATAGGATGAATACTTGACCATCCAAAAACATTTATTTTTGATACATCTTCTGACAAAGGAAGCGCTTTCTCTTCATTTTTTAATAGTACGATGCCTTCGTCTGCAATCTGTGAAGCTAATTCTTTTGATTCTTGTGCTGTTTCTTCATCCAGCCCCGGTGTCCCGGCAAACACACTGTTCACAACAGAATACTCAATTTTGCAGAAACCATTCACCGCAACCATAACTGCCAAAAGCAAAGCTATTGGAGTTTGTACTCGAACGAGATTTTTTAATGGTTTTTTTATCCGAAACGATACGATCAAAATAATAATAGATACTATTACAAGAATTCCTGCAACTATTAATGGAATCTTACATGCATTCAATGCATCTGTTACATCTGTAACAGTTAACTTCAATGTTCCTCCAAAAGCAAGATCATAAAACCATACTCCTGCCGTTATCAACAAAATAACAACAACGGATGTTATAATTGTCGGTTTAATCCATGACTTCTTCATCTTTCTCCTCCTTTTCCTTCTGAACTTTATCTCCTTTTCAACTCAAACTGAAAGAAATTTACGCTTCCTTCTCCTCTGTATCTAACATAGATCGCCTTTTTCCCCGAAGCTTCTGGCAATTCCATATGAAAGTATTTTCTTTTTTTTATATCTGTTTTTACTGAAATATGGGCATATTCCTTAAAATCCTCTGAAAAAGAGACCTGTATTTCTCCAATCCCACTACCATTTAACTGGATTTCAATATCAGTCGTACCTTCCATATCAAAATACTTAAATCCTGCCACTGCACCATCTCTCATATTAGCAATATACTGCCTTGCCGATTCCTCGCCATCTTTCTTATCCTGCGTGATATATGGGTGTTCTTTTAACCGTTTTCTTGGACTTCCCACATCATATCTTCCTGTTCCATTCTTTGACCATAGATTACACGCAATGCCTGCATTGTACTGTCCTTCCCCCTTAAGTAATCCTTCATTCAACCCACAACTAGTCATCTCTGCCTGAAGAAAATCACCATCCTTATCGCGGATCAGTTTTTCTGCGCAGCCCTGTCTGGAATAGGAATTCTGGTTGGTCTGTCTATGATAAAAGATGTAATATTGATTTTTTATCCGAAGTATTCCTCCATGATTATTCCCAATGTAATTTTTTGCTTCTTTTTCTGACATATTCTCTTCCGGAAAAATATCACCATTACTGATCAATGTCCCCCTATACTCAAATCCCTCTGTCGGAAAATCGCTTACTGCATAGCAAAGTTCGTGATTTAATCTGGAAGAATAGACAAAATAATATTTGTCATCATATTTTCGGATAGAGCTTGCCTCAAAAAATTCATGTCCTGTAAAAGCCCCCTTTCCGTCTTTTGGAAACAAAAGTTTTTCCGGTGTTTTAATCGTAACCATATCTTTTTCTAATTCTAACACATACCCCCCTTCATTCTTCAGCTTATGGCCTCCGGTTAAAATTGCAGGGACTGATGTATAAAATCCAGAATATAAATATATCCTGTCTTCGTCTACCAGAACACCAGGATCGAACGGCAATGAATCGCCTTTTTTTCTTCCCCAGATTGTACCGTCCTTATGATGAATATGACCGTAAAATTCATATGGGCCCGCCGGAGTGTCGCTTACTGCTACTCCCATGATCCCCATAAAGTCAAATGCATAATAAAGATAATATCTTCCGTCGCACCCCACTGCCACATCAGGTGCAAATAACAACCGTACTCCTAATTTATTCTTAGGATCCTGGTTTTTTCGGTATATGACACCTTCATATTTCCAATCTGACAAATCGTCCACAGGTGCAGAATAGCAAACATAATCATTGACACAAAACATCGGGAAATTAAATCTGTCATGTGATCCATACACATATACTCTATCCCCAAATACATAAGGCTCGCCATCCGGTATGTATTCATATTGCGGCAAATATGGATTCAATGCCTGATTCTTCACTTTTCCGCCTCCTTCCTTATTTGTTATCCAGATTTTAACACATGTTTTTCGCTCTGTTTTATGCATTTCATATTCCGTAACTTCATTTCATTAACGGTTGTTTTTCTCATTAAAGATAATCTTATTTACCACAAAAAAGATCGCCATAGAAACACCGCCGTTCAATACAATTGTCCCGATATTATAAATAAAACTTGAAACATACTTTCCTGCAACAGCGACCCATACGCAATTAATCGAATTCACAATACATGTCACTACAATAAATGATGCCAGATACCACAATCCCTGATACACAACGTTTCCTTTACTTCGAAATACGAAGTTTCGTTGTATCGGAAAATTGATACATTCTCCCACAAACATCGCAATCATATACGCACAGAAGTATGGCAGTCCTCCATGAGAAGCGTCATACCCTATCATATTCCATTTAAACGTTTCCCCAAGAAATGTAATTTCCTTCCCCGGAAACCCAAAGTCTATCAATGGCAGATTTTGAAATGCATATGGCAGGAATTGCAACAACAGGTATTTGAATACCGTAATCACATTACATACAACGACAAATAATCCTCCCTCCCTGATCCAATTCGCAAGTTGCGGTCTTTTCTCCGCGAACAGCATCCATTTTTCTGCAAGGTACTTCAAATATACCCCTCCCTTCTCATATAAGAATATCCTATCATCATTTTGTCCGGCATCTACATTCATTGCACAAACCCCGTTTTTATTTCACAAAATGTATGTATATAAAACAAAATCGAGAAGGAGAAGCACTTCTGCAATCTGTACGAAGCACCTCTTCTTCTCGACTTACATAATCTATAAATCCACAGTATCAATTTATTGGTTAATCCAGAGACTAAATTGGTAACTGAATTGGTATAAGAATATTAATCGTAAACCAATGCTCTTCCGTTTTCACCTCCATTGTTCCATGATATTTTTCCACAGAATATTTAATACTCTTTAGCCCGAATCCATGATAAGCTTTATCGCTCTTCGTCGTTGCCGGAAGCTCTCCGTCAAATTTCACATCATCCTGAAGATAGTTTTCAATCCGAATCAATACAAACTCTTCCATTTTCGAAACAGTCACATGGATCAGCCGTTTTTCCGGATCCTCTATTTGAACCACATATTCCATAGCGTTGTCCAATGCATTTCCAAAAATCGTACAAAGATCCATCACATAAATCTGATTCAAAAGTGTTCCGTCCGCAACACAGGTAAATGTAATATTTCTTCTTGAGCATTTTAACGCAACCCCTGTAAGCAGCGTATCAAACACACCATTTCCCGTTTTAAACATAAATTCATAATCTTTAATACTTTGCTCCATTTCGTCAAGATAAGCTTCTTTTTTATCCAGATTCTTTTCTTGTCGTAAAACAGCGATCTGATGCTTCAGATCGTGATATTTATGATTAATGATATCAATACTTTCCTGAGATTGTCTATATTGAGAATACTGTGTGCGTAATATGTTCTGTATGGCATCCAACTCTGTTTTTACATGATCTTCACATCGCTGCAAATGATAAGCTAACAGAAAAGCATATCCTCCGACATCGATCAATGTTCTGATATTAAAGGCTTCTCGTGCAAACGGACTGCTAAATGGTGTATTGGAATATACATAACTCAAATTGCTAAGACAAAAGCAGACAATTCCTATCACAGCCGTAGTCAAAAATTCCTTTATCGTCACATCCAACAGAATACGTTCATGCCTGCTTTCAACCAAGTATACCAACAGAAATGTAACCATATAAGCTATCACCATAAATATAGGTTCAAATCCAACAAAATGAATTTTAAAATTTTCTGATAGAAAATATGAAATCTGCCATTCTAAAGAAGCTGTCATTTCTGCCAATACAAATGCGCGCACAAGCCAGTACCCCGCTGTTATTTTATTCGCACCACTGCAGTACAAAATCATCCAAAACATGATCAAAACTGCAATAACCATTCCCGGTATCCACAATCCTATCGGTATCACTCCTATCATCTTTTGCAAGCCAATCAATAACAGAAGCGTTCCTCCTAACACGCTTAATTCTTTTTTTGAAAATCTATGATCCTTGCGTAAAATCATTATGTAAATCACACAGGAAACCCATTCTGCCAGTGCAGTATAGATTTTAGGTATATCTTGAATCAAAGCTATCTCATTCATTATTTTACAGTCTCTCCCACGTATGTTGTTAAAGCCTTCTGAAATTCCGTCTTTTTTGCCCTGCTGATCATCACTTTTCCGTTAGTCAGAATCGCCCACCCATCCTGAATTGCTTTTACATGTGCAAGATTTACCAAATATCCCTTGTTACAACGGAAAAAATTACATTCCTTTAATTCATTTTCAACCTTTTTCATTGAATTAAGTGTTGATTCGTATGCTCTGTCTTTTACATGATAGATCAAGCGATGCCCTTCACTCTCAATCCACCCGATTTCCGATACTGCCACTTTATTCACGCCATTTTTTGATACAATATTAATATAGTGTTCCTCTCGTTTTTTCATCCTCCCCACGGCTCTCTGAAGTTTTTGGGAAAACGCAAAATAAGAGATAGGCTTCAACACATAATCTAACGCATCTACCTCATATCCCTGAATTGCATACTGTGCCATATTCGTAATAAAAATAATAATTACAGAGCGATCCACTTCCCTGATCTTACGTGCAGCGTCCATTCCATTCATAAAACGCATTTCAATATCCATTAATATAATGTCATATCGAGCGGAATAGTGTTCCACTATCTCATCTCCATCTGTAAACACAGAAATATGAATCTGTTCCGCTGTCTCTGTCTCATATTTTCTTAGATATTGCCATAACACTTTTCTATAATTTTCTTCATCTTCCACGATCGCAATTTCAAGCATAGCAGCCACCTCATATTGCATACATATTTCTTTTTAACATATCATAATCTAATACTCTAAAACGGCTCACTTCACAAACTGTATTTTTATTTCATAATCAGCCGTTTTTATCCTTCCATTTGTTCATTATTATACAGCAATCTTCTTTTTATCTGCAAGCATTCCCTAAATACCGCTTATAACCAGAAGTTATTCTATATGTCAAAACGGATGGGCACCTTGCTCCTTGGTACTCATCCGTTCGTATATTTTGTATCTATATCTATGCAAATCTATCTTTCACACTGCATTATAACAAATCTGCTAATTCTGACAGATTCAATATCACTGCATCTGCCCCTGCATTCAGAAATTTCTCTTTCACCTCATTTATTTTCTTTTCTCGTTCCTCCTTTGCCAAGATCTCATATTCTGCTTCGGATACTCCCATTTCAGAGCTTCCCTCGATCACTCCAACTGTGTATACGCCTGCATTTTTCCCCTCTTTGATATCAGAAACCGTATCTCCGACCTTCATGACATTTTCTACCGACTTCACATGCAGCGTCTCCATATTCTTAAAAATCATATACGGATACGGTCTTCCGCAATTGCCTGTTGCATCGGGACTGAACCAGCAGTCCGGTGCGTACCCCTGTTCTTTCGCCCTCGGCACTACCACCGACATCATTTCATCGGTATATCCTGTTGTCGAACCTATTTTTATCCCTGCTTTCCGCAGTGTATCCACTGTCTCTGCCACATAGGGCTTGATTTCCGTAAATCTATGCAGAATACCCATCAACTTTTCCTCAAACAGCCCATACATTGCATCGACATCTTCTTCCGTCGGTTCTTTTCCGTATTTTTCCGTCCACAAGCCATGGATTCTTGGCATTTCTAGCATTGTCTGAATATGTACACGCTTCAACACTCCCATTGGCTCCCGCACCTCGTCCATAGTCGGCTCAATACCGAAATGCTTAAACACCTCCGCAAACGCCTGCACCGGTGCAAAGCATCCATAGTCTACGGTTGTTCCCGCCCAGTCAAAAATCACTGCTTCCCATTTACTC
>CAUWKK010000025.1:0-33439 GCA_963559385.1 uncultured Schaedlerella sp. | reverse complement strand
CTTAGAGTATGGATATATGATCGATGCGTCTACCGGAAAAATATTAGAATATGATCAGGAATATGATGATTAAAGAATCGCATTGAAAAAAGGAGGACTGTCACTTCTGTGACACTCCTCCTTTTGCACTTTCAAAAAGAAAACGTTCTCATAAAAAGACTAATTTACTCATGGTTTTGCTCCCGCAGCTCGTTTCCGAATCGTGTATACTGCGGCATCCATGCAAGTCGCACCGTTCCGATCGGACCGTTTCTCTGCTTCGCTATAATAATCTCCGCAATTCCTTTATCTTCCGTATCCGGAATATAATAATCCTCGCGGTAAATAAACATACAGACATCGGCATCCTGCTCGATTGCTCCGGATTCTCTCAAATCGGACAACATCGGCCGCTTATCGGTTCTGGATTCTACCGCACGACTTAGCTGCGAAAGAGCAATAACAGGAACATTCAATTCTCGTGCAAGTCCTTTCAGCGAACGGGAAATCTCCGAAATTTCCTGCTGACGGCTCTCGTTGCTTTTTCCACCGCTTCCGCTCATCAATTGCAGGTAGTCAATGATAATCAAGTCCAGCCCCAATTCCAGCTTATATTTTCTGCATTTTGAACGCATCTCTGCAATGGAAATTCCCGATGTATCATCAATGATCATTCTGGACTTCCCGATTCTTCCTGCGCCTTCAATGAGCTTTTCCCACTCTGTATCCTTTAAGTTACCCGTTCGAAGCACCTGTGCATCCACATGTGATTCCAACGAAAACAATCGGTTTACCAACTGCTCCTTTGACATCTCTAAACTAAAGATTGCCACAGCCAGATTCTGACGAAACGCCACATGCTGTGCAATATTCAATACGAATGCCGTCTTTCCCATAGACGGACGAGCTGCCACCAGGATCAGATCCGAACGCTGAAGTCCCGACAGCTTATAGTCAAGATCAATAAATCCGGTCGGAATACCTGTTACTGTTCCTTTTGTTTTCGATGCCCGTTCAATAACATCCAGTGCATTAAGTACGACTTGCTTAATCGGCACATACTCCTGCGAGTTCCCATGCTCGACCAACTCGAAGATCTGTTTCTCTGTCCGTTCCAGTATTTCTTCCAACGGCTGATTCTCCTGATAGCAGGTATTTGCAATCTCCTCATTGATCTTGATCAGTTTTCGAAGCGTTGATTTCTCCTGGACGATCTGTGCATAATATTTCACATTTGCCGAGGTTTCTACTCCCATTTCGGCAATCAGATCTTTGATAAATTCAAGACCGCTGATCTCCGGCGGAACATTTTTTTCTTTCAAGTACTCCTGCAATGTGATCAGGTCAATCGGACGTCCCATATGGAATAATTCAATCATGGCATCAAAAACAATCCCATAAGCAGTCTGGTAAAAGTCCTTTCCGGTGATGATTTCCGAGGTCGTCATTGCCGCATCCTTATTCATCAGAATTGCACCAATAACCGCACGTTCCGCCTCTGTGCTGTGAGGCATAATCCGTTTAATTACTGCTTCATCCATTCAGAATTCCCCTTATCATTTTGATGCTTTTTACTTCTCTTCTTTCACAATTACTTTCAATTCTGCAGTCACTTCCGGATGAAGCTTCACCGGAACCGGATGTGTGCCGAGTGTTTTGATTGCCTCTTTCAACTGTATCTTTTTCTTGTCAATCTCCAGGTTCATCTGCTCCCTTACGGCAGATGCAATTTCCTTACTGGAAACAGAACCGAAAGTCTTGCCCCCTTCACCTACTTTAATAGAAAGCTCAATCTGCCCCGCTTTTAGCTGCTCCGCCAAAGCCTTTGCCGCTTCCCAATGTTCCTTCGCCAGCTTTGCTTCGTTATCTTTCTGAAGCTTCAGATCATTCAGATTTTTACTGTTTGCTTCTACACCATATTTTTTCGGCAAAATAAAATTTCTTGCATAGCCGTCATTTACATTTACAATCTCCCCTTTTTTTCCGAGAGACTTTACGTCCTGTAACAAAATCACTTTCATCGCTTTTTATCTCCTTTTCCTTTTTAAATGTCGCCCTCTTCGATCATCTGATCGATCGTCGCTTTCAGTGTATGGATTGCTTCTTTCACATCTGTATGGTCAAATTGTGCCCCCGCAGCATTGATGTGACCGCCGCCTCCCAGCTTTTCTGCAATGATCTGTACGTTGACCTCGTCAATGGAACGAGCGCTTAGATAGATTCTTCCATTATAAACCGTAAGCACAAAGGATGCCTTGATCCCATTGATATCCAGTAACTCATTTGCGGCCTGTGCACCTAAAACTGTCGGACTTTCAATATCACTCGGGCACTCTGCTATCGCATATTCTTCCCGATATACCTCTGCCATGCGCACCGCTTCGGCCTTTGCCCTGTAAGATTCCATATCATCCCGGAACATCTTTCTTACCCGGGTAATATCCGCACCGCATCTTCGCAAAAATGCAGCAGCCTCAAAGGTACGTACACCGGTCCGATTCATAAAGTTCCTTGTATCGATCATAATTCCCGCATACAGACAGTCTGCCTCAACACTTGTAACCTTAATATCCTCAACAATATACTGCAAAACCTCCGCTACCATTTCACAGGTTGAAGAAGAGTATGGCTCTATATAAGAAAGCACTGCGTTCTCAATACCCTTGCTGCTCTGCCGATGATGATCCAGTACGGCAATCAGCTTGGAGCGTTTTAACAACTCCGGGCATTCCGTCATTTGCGGCTTATTGGTATCCACCACAACAATCATCGTATTCTCATTAAACTGGTCGAGAACCTGATCTGATGTCAGAAAAATATCTTTCTCATAGGACGGATTTCCCAAAATCTCATCATATAATGGACGGATAGAGCTTGTATTTTCATTCATTACAATATGCGCCCGCTTGCCAAGAGCCTTCGCCGCTCGATAAATCCCCATACATGCTCCGAGACTGTCCGCGTCTGCGATCTTATGCCCCATTACAATAACCTGATCTTTTCCTACGATGAACTCTCGAAGTGCTTCTGCTTTTACTCGCGCCTTTACACGCGTATTCTTGGATGTCTGCTCTTTCTTTCCTCCAAAATATGTAATGCTTTGGCTATCCTTCGCCACCGCCTGATCTCCGCCTCTTGCAAGTGCCAGATCGATCGCCATACGCGCATAATTATAGCTTTGTGTATAAGTTGTCGTATTCAGACCCAGACCGATACTAAGAGAAGCCGAGCGTGCATTTCCGATATTGACCTGCTTCACCTCTTCCAAAAGCGAGAACTTGTCTGTCTCAAACTTGCGGTAACTCTCCATTTTGATCACGATAAAATACTTATCCTTCTCAAGCTTTTTAACAATCCCGTCTTCGTCCCCGATATATTTATTGATCTTTCGGTCTATCAGCGCAACCAACAACGACTGCCGCACTTCTTCCACGCTTTCCATTACTTCATCATAATTATCGATATAAATCAATCCGGCAATCAACCGCTGATCCTCATTCTCCTTGATATAAGAATTCAATTCCGTAACGTCATTCAAATAGAGGGTAATAAAATACTCTCTTCCCTCCGGCATCTTCACAACTTCCTCTGTATCACTGAAGCCTTCGACAGAAATCTTACGCAATACCGCCTGATAATCCCGCTCCTTGTACTGTACATTCAATTCCAGATGATCGATATCTCTGCGTGGGAGCACTCTATGCCCGATTTCCGGAATCAGCTTATAAATGTAGCGTTCCCTGCGGTGTTCCGCAAAAATCTCTTCAAATATTTTATTTTTCCAGAGGATTTTTCCGTCCTCCATTAAAATCGCATACGGGACTGATAATTCCTGCAGGAGCGTATTCTGTATCCCCTTGTATTGCGTCGAAAACTGAATCATATCCGCAAGAATCAATGAACGGTTGTAAAAGTACAATCCTCCCACAATCACTGCGTATATAATAGTAAATACTGTCATGACTATTCCGGCTTTACGATTTACATGATACATCCAGAAATTCATGGCGATCAGCAGCACAGTCATAATGACCGGCCAATACATATATACCTTGAGCTGCCCTTTTAAATGAACATCCTTTTCTCTCATTCACTCTTTCCTCCGGCTTCCTGCAACTAAACTCACCAATAGGCAAATTCTCCTTTTGTAACAATCGGTTGTTCAACTTGAATTTTTATTATAACATCTTTCTGCAAGATATTCCACTGAGATTTTTATGTTTTGCTTTCATCATTTAAAGCCGCATCATTTAGAGAAACAAATTATAAAAAAAGAGATTGCAGAATGTAAATCCCACAATCTCATCTTCTCAATTAGTCCTGAACGTACGGCATCAAAGCGATATGTCTTGCTCTCTTGATCGCTACAGTCAAAGCTCTCTGATGTTTCGCACAGTTTCCTGTGATTCTTCTCGGAAGAATTTTTCCTCTCTCAGAAACATATTTTTTCAGCTTTGCTACATCTTTGTAATCGATTTCGTTATTCTCTTTACCACAGAATACGCACACTTTTTTTCTTCTGCGTGCCGGACCTCTTCTCTTGAAGCCGCCTTCTGGTCTGCTCCCTTTTTCAAAAGCCATTGCTATTTACCTCCTGCTTTAATCACTGCATCTGGAAGTTAGTTAAACGGTAATTCTTCGTCAATTCCGTCCGGAATGTTCATAAATCCATCTCCTGCATCAACACTCGGTGCCTGAGCCGGACTTGCCGCCTGACTCGGTGCAGAATACTGGAAAGAACCTCTGTTAGCTTCACTTTCTGCTCTGCTTTCAGCAAATTCCTGTTCTTCTACAATGATATCTGTCGTATAGACACGGATGCCGTCCTTATTGGTATAACTTCCTGTCTGAATACGTCCGGAAACAGAAACCCGCATTCCCTGACGGAAATACTTCTCTGCAAATTCAGCAGAACGTCCGAATACAACGCACGGAATAAAATCCGCTGTCGGTTCGTTATCTCGCTTGAATCTGCGGTCAACTGCTACCGTATATCTTGCGACTGCCGTAGAGCTGTCGCCCTGAGAATATCTAACTTCCGGGTCTCTTGTTAAGCGACCCACCAAAACTACTTTATTCATAAATACCTCTTTCTTTTATGCTTCCTGTTTCACGCATAAATATCTGAGAACGTTATCCATGATACGGATACGCTGTTCCACTTCACCCGGAACAGTAGCCTCAGCATCGAAGTGGATGAAGTAGTAATATCCCTCGTTCATCTTCTGAATTTCGTAAGCAAGTCTCTTCTTGCCCCATTCATCGACGTCTGTCACATTGCCACCGAAACGTGTTACCAATGCTTTCACTTTTTCGATTACTTCTGCTCTTGCGTCGTCTTCGATCTTTGCGCTGACAACAACAGCTAATTCATACTTGTTCATGTCTCGCACCTCCTTTTGGTCTCTGGCTCCCGGTCCTGTCCGGGAACAAGGAATGTAAACTCCCGCTAAATCTTCTGATCCAACGAGTATGTCACGAGTAGATATCATACCATAGATTTCCTGTTGTTTCAAGCCTTTTTCCTAATTTCCCGCGTGTTTTTTTCCACCAGTTTTCTCGGTACCATAATCTGATGTCCGCATCCCGCACATTTTAAACGAAAATCGGCTCCCACTCTCAGCACTTCCCATTCATGGCTTCCGCAAGGATGTGGTTTTTTCATTTTTATTATATCTCCTACGTCAAAACGATCCATTCTCCCGCACCTCCCGACTCTCCTCTATATCCGCACTGTCGGCTACTCATTTACTTCTTTATTTACAAGAACTCCCTGTACCAAAAAACGTTCATCATCATTTACATTGGTACACGTTGATAAACTGACAATTTTAGATGATGCATCCAGAGAAACATCCACCGGATAATTCGAGGTTGCTTTACACATCTCCAAATACTTCACATACTCTTCTCCCGTCGCAAATGTCATCTCATAATTCTCTGCCGTATCTTTTACGACCGCTGCCGAGAATATTTGATAGGTGCGCACATTTCCGTCCGGTGTATAAATATAGAAATACGGATGCTGTTTACAGAATTCTTCCGATGCATATTCATTCAACTGAGAGAACATTTCTCCCCCAACCTTTAGATTATGTCCGTAAATAAACGTATTTTGATCTGCAAAACCGGAATCATTTCTCATATCCATAAAAATTGCACCCAGCTTATTATCATTTGCCGAAAATGTCTTTGTCAGATATTCTTCATTATCTGCACTTTTAACTACCGGATAGCTGATCACCGACGGCTCGTCAAAGCGGATCCATGCGATCGTATCCGCATTTTCCGCAAGCAGTGCATCAAAATCTACCAAGAAACGTGCTTCCTTCCCATCCTCTTTCTCCGTAGTGATCGCAAGCCGCTTTACGTCCTCATACTCTTGCCCGCCGGAATAATACGGCAGAAGCTGCATAATAAGCTGAAACAAAGAAAATGCAAAAACACAGACCGCCGCAACTAAAACCACCATAGAACCGATTCCCTGCTTTTTATTTTTACGACGTCTTCCTCTGCTTTTCGGCTTGCTTCCTTTTTGTCCGTTTTTTGAGACATTGTTCTTTCTTGCTGTACTCCTTGGAGTGCCGCCCTTTTTGGAGCTACTCTCCTTATGCATGCCCTGCGGCGCCGTTCTTTTAGAAGCTGCTTTCTTTCTGCGTTTTTTCACCGCCGCTTTTTTATTCAATGCAGGCCCTGACTTCGCCTGATTATCGTCATAATCAAAACTCATAGCGCTATGTACTCCAATCCATAAATCAGTTCCGGTACATCCCGGACGTTCGTTTTCCGTATATCATCTGCATTAGCATCCACAAGAATCAAAATCCCAGTGTTTCATCTACCAGAATCACCTTTGTCCGTTTCGGCACTCTTGAGTAACGCGTGATCAAAATCTGACAGCAAATGCATTCCGGCTTCTTACAATCGAAACAGGTTCCGTTCTGAACACAAGGGGTATCAATTCCGAATCTCTGTGCATTAATTGGCGCAGCCTCATTCTTTGCGCGGCTCATCGCATCTTCTTCCGTCTTTACAACCTTATTCATCCCAACGATCAGCAGCACCTGTTTCGGTCCGTAGGCAAATGCCGCCACACGATTAGAATTGCCGTCAATATTCACCATTACTCCGTCTTCTGACAATGCATTGGTGCTTCCTATGAAAAAATCGCAATTCAACGCCTGATGTGCAATCTCTTCCTTTTCTTCCCGTGTTTCCTTTTCTTCCCTATCATAAACTGTATAATTACCTTCATGAAGCGCTTTTGTCAGTCCGATCTCCTGCGCCGACATCGTACCTCCCCAGCTGACCGAACTGCCCTCCGGAATCAGTTCCAATGCTTTTTCAAGAGCCTCTTCCTTTGTCTTTACATAATAGGCTTCCATATTTCTTGCTTCCAACGCTCTCACAACTCTGGCCCCAAGCACTTCATTTCTCATTTCTCGTACATTCATGGCAATTCTCCTTCCTACTTTTCCATTCTATCCTGTGTGATATTTTTCTTTTTTATAACAGTTCCATGACAAACAACTGCTTTATATTATACATTTATTTTCTCAAAAGCGCTATTCTTTTCCAAACATTTCATCCTTCCTTTCAAATCGGAAATTTCAGATATTTCCTTGCTGCTTAAGCAGTCTTTCTATCGCATACGCCACACCATGCTCAACATTTGACTTTGTCACGTATTTTGCCGCCGCTTTCACTTCTTCATCAGCATTCTCCATTGCTACTGTTGCGCCAAAGTCCATGGACAGCATCGAATAATCATTCAGACTGTCTCCAAATACCATTACCTCATCCATCGTATAGCCAAGAGATTCGATATACGCTTTCAGTACAGGTCCCTTTTGTGCCTTCACATCTGTAATTTCCAGATTTGTCGGAAACGAAGATGCAACTGCGATTCGTCTATCTGTCGCCAGCTCCTTTTGAATCTGTCCGAGCATTTTCACATCCTTTGAAAACAAAAACAGCTTAAACACCGGAATTTCCAGTTCTCTCAACTCTGTGAAATCACACACCGCTTTTGTTCTTTCTTTCAGATTGCGATAGCTGTCGCTTTTTAATATTTCCTCCCGTGTCAAATTCTCATAAAACAACTCCAGATGTACGATCATCCCCTCTTCTGTCTCTTCTTTTGTTCCAATCTGATAATCGCATTTATCGGTACAGAAAAGCACAGAAACCGGATACTTTTTCAATCGTTCATAAATCTCTTCACACAAACTCTTATCCAGCTCTGCTCTGTGAACAATTTCTCTTTGAGGATTCCGTATCTCTGCGCCGCTCCCGACAAGATAATCACAGGTAAGCCTCGCATCCAGTTTTCCCAACGCATTGACCGCTCCATCATAATTACGCCCGGTCGCCAGTATGAAACGAATGCCCGCATCCTGCGCTTTATGTATTACAGATAGCGTTTGCTCATCCAGTCTGTGATTCTCTCCCAATAAAGTTCCGTCCATATCACTTGCTATTACTTTTATCACCGGAAAAACTCCTTTTCTATTTCAAATTTCTCAGATCAGCCTCAAACTCCGAAGCACATAAATCCACCCCGTCAGTGTAAATCCGCTGAACAGGGTTGTAAGCATTACCACTCCGGAGGTCAGCGTGCCCTCGTGCCCCACATTTTTTGCCATAACAAAACAGCTTACCGTTGTTGCCGAACCGAGCATAACAAGGATTGCCGCCAGCTCTGATTCTTGGAATCCCATTTGGACAGCCACCGGAAGAAACAGTGCGCAAAGTCCGATCAATTTTATAAATGTCGCCACAACTGCCGGTTTCACCCTCCCGGATGTATTCTTCCAATCAAAGGACGCTCCCATCGCTATCAGTCCCAACGGTGTTGCCATTCCACCAATACTTGCTACTGTTTTTTCTATGATCGGCGGCATCGGAATCCGAAGCGCTGACCAGAGTAAGCCGGCCACAATCGCCAAGATGATAGGATTCGTCACAATTCCCTTCAAGGTCTTCTTCAACACCGCCGCATCCAGACCTTTTCGTTCCGGATGAAAGAGCGACAACACAACCACCGCCATGATATTATACAGCGGCACACTCCCGATCATCATAAGCGGAGCCATACCTGCATCTCCATAAATATTCTGGAGCAGAGCCACTCCCAGAAGCGCTGCGCTGCTCCGATAGGAAACCTGTATAAATTCTCCGCGCAGACTTCTGTCCTCCCACAGGCAGGAGACTGCCGCCGCAATCCCAATGCTTAAAATCGTAGCAACAAAGCAGAATAATACAAACCGGGTATCCCAGACTTCAGCAAAATCTACCGTTGCCAAATCTTCAAATACCAGCACCGGAAGCGGTACTAAAAAAACGAATCGATTCATTTTTGAAGCAAATCCCTCATCGATCCAGCCGATTTTCCGAAATCCAAACCCCAATATCATCATCAGAAAAACCGGAACAGTTGCATTCAAACTAAACATCAGATTTTCCATTTAATAAATCCCCCGCTCCAAGGAATTTTCCAAGGCATCCATTTCTCCCAAGATTGCTTTTTGCCGTTGTTCAAACAGGATTCCTTTATTATAACGATAATAGGAATCCGAACCATTTTCGCGAATAAACCACATACTGTAAGTATTGGCATTCAATTCTGTAATGAAAAATATCATTTCCTGACTCTCTCCGAAGGCTGCCTCCAGAAAATCAAACACATTCTGCAGTACGCGCTTCGTCTGCTCTGTTATCGCATCCAGAGTTTCAACCTCTTCCTCAAACATTGCTTTACTATACTCAAATGCCGGTTCGTCAGCCAAAAACTTTCCTTTGATATCCAAAACTGTCCGGTTCCAAAATTCCAGCACCCGCTTCCATGTTTGTTCCTCTTTTCGGGTAAGCAATTCTGCCTTTCGCAGTCCTTCCATATCTGTATCCGCTTTTCGATAAATTTCTTCTGCCGTTATCTGTTCCCTATTTTCTTTATAAAACTTCATATATTCATATAATTTTGTCACAAACAACTCTGTTTCGCTGCACTTCCGAAACAGCTCGCACAACCGTCCGTTTAACAGACTTACAATGCTCAAATGCTCGTCCAGCGCTGCATTTCGAATCTTCTGCAATGTAACCGCAGACCACTTGCCGTCCAAAATATCTTCCACACCGTAATCCGTTCTGTATTTGTGATACAGTTCCAAATAATTCGCAAAATCCTTTGCGATCATGCGATGCTGAATGTACTGGTATATCACATCCCGATCTGCTTTTTTCCCAAGCAGCTCGTAAACCTGAAGTAATTGTGATAAATCCTCCCAGCCGCGAGCTGTCGCAAACAACTTGCCGTCTACGGTTGTCTCTACACGATAAAAATTCTGCTTTTTTATCTCCAGATATGAGATTACCGCCGGATGAAGCCCTTGTCGATATGCATACTCCTTCCACACTTCAAAGCTGGCATCCACATCTATTTTTTTCAGTCTGTCCAGTGTCACCACATCAAAATCCCTGACCGATTTATTGTATTCCGGCGGATTACCTGCCGCTACGATAACCCAGCCCTCCGGTACTTTCTGATTTCCGAACGTCTTTCCCTGTAAAAATTGCAGCATAGTCGGAGCCAGCGTCTCCGACACACAGTTGATCTCATCGATAAACAGAATTCCCTCTCGAATTCCGGTTTGCTCGATTTTCTCGTAGACCGATGCAATGATCTCACTCATTGTATATTCTGTCACAGAAAACATCTGCCCTGCATAGGATTTTTCCTTGATAAACGGCAGTCCCACCGCACTCTGTCTTGTGTGATGCGTAATCGTATATGCCACCAGTCCGATACGACATTCCTTTGCGATCTGCTCCATAATCTGTGTCTTTCCGATTCCCGGCGGTCCCATTAAAAGCACCGGACGCTGCCGGATCGCCGGAATTCGATATTCTCCAAATTCATCTTTCAAAAGATACGCTTCAATTGTATCTTTGATTTCCTGCTTTGCTCGTTTAATATCCATAAATATGATTCCTTCTCCTTGTCCGCTTCTCTCAATGTCCGGTTTCTAACACAGCTTTTATCGCCCATGCCGGAACCTCTGCATCTGCGTAGTCTTCTTCTGAAAAAACAAAGGCTGTCTGATAGGCAGGCATTTGTTTCGGATAGGTACCAAATCCGTCCGTAAAATAAATCAATCCCCTCAGATCCTCAAATTCTCCCTCGTTTATAAGCTCCTCCACATAGGCAAACACCGGACGAAAATCTGTTCCGCCCTCTCCATATAATGTGAGCGTTTTCATATATGTTTGCAGCTCTTCCTCACATGTGATCTTCACATCCGACTGCACATTCTCGTCACACTGGATGATATGCACATTTACTTTTTTAAAAAAGCTGTCACGTTCGTTCAATACCGCATATGTTGTTTCCAAAAAGCGGCGCACTGTCTCACCGGAACAAGACATCGAAGTATCAATCGCTACAACAAAATCCCGCACTTTTTTCACTTCTTTTGTCTCCTGCGGTTCAATCAGCGGCATATTTCCATACAGCGACAAGCCATAGCTGTAAAATATATAATCAAACGTGTCCGTATCTACTTCTGGTTCTTCTCTGATTACCGAAAATTTTCGCAAAAACTCCCGGTAATCCTGTTTTTTCCGATTCTCGACAGCAAGCTGACCGAGCAGATCACCGTTTTTTTCCGAGGCTTCTTTGGAAAATGTCTCCAAGTCTGTTTCAATCTGCTCATTGATATCCTGCCATTTCTGATTCAGTTCCGGGTTCGGCGCCTTTTTCTCCGGCCCCTGATTTCCCCAGTATCGATGATCGTCCACATAAAATTCCGATTCTAATTGCAGCAGCTCTTTCTCTGATAACTGCCATGCCAAAAGCTCTCGATAAATCCGTTCTGCATTCAGCACCCGTTTTCTATGCCTTTTCCCGGAACCTCCGACACTCTGCACTCCGCCAAGGCCATCTGCCGCACCGCTGTCTGCTTCTGCCTCCAGCCTCCGATACGTTTCTCTCCTGAGCAGGCTTCTTGAAAGCCGTACAAAGCGCTGATCATTTGAATCAATAAGATGTTCTGCCGCAATGTCACATGCCAGATTCCAATATCTGAAGTTCTCTTCCTGCTTCGGAATGATTTTCAGCATATGCCGGAACAGACAGTGGTATACCATATGAAGATACCCTCGATTTACCAATATTCGGTTTTGTTTATACAGACCACCCATCTCCCTCGGTTGAAAATAAATCGTACTGCCGTCTGTTCCGAACGGACTGATTTCTGTATTCATCTGATATTCAAAGCTGCTCAGCGCCACATCCAGAAACCGCATCCCCAGATAAAGTTCATCCCTTGCCGCTGCCAGAATTGCCTGTCCGATCCGCTCCAAACGTTCTGTATCTCCATGCTCCAATTTCTGTTCACACCTCCTATCCGTTCTTTTTCCAATCCAATATGTCATAGCTAACCCCCAACCCCACCATTCTGGTTAAAGTTCAAATCGTTTTCTTTTCTTCTGCGTCTTCTCTGGGCTCCATTTATAACGCTCATTCATCAAATATGCGACGACCTCTGCCTTCCCCAAGGCCGCCGCCTGCTCCACAGCCTCGTCAAGAGCCGTCCTGCTCCACAATTTTCTCTTAGAGAGCAGTTCCACCCAAGCTATCTTTTCATGCTCCAGAAGATATCGCACGATCTGCGACAGATTTTCTCTCACATAGGCTTCATACATCTCTCTGTTTCGTACGGTCAGCTCATATCCGCTTTCCAGACGGCAAAACGCCAGATCACTCAACAATTCTACTCCGTCCTGTGCCACTGCCAACGGAAACAACTCGTCGTATTTCCGGCAATCTAACTCCTTATTATAAAAACATTGCCGATAGTGATTGCCTGTTCCGTGATGCTGCGTAAATAAAATCCGCGCAGGAGTATTCTCCACTGCCTCCTCATAATGCTCCGGAAAAACAAACTGTGCCCGTGCCCCTGTTTCATACAGAAATGTTACATCTATCCGCTGCCACAGCTCCCCCAGAATCTCTTTTACACAGGATTTCCCTCCTTGATCCATATAAACATCCAGCCACCTGAGTTTTCCACACCCGGTAAAAGCGCCGCTCCCAAGCTGTGTCAAGCTCCCCGAAAACGAAAACCTCTCCAGATTCTTGCATCCGTAAAAAGCATAATTCCCGATTTTCCACACTGTATCCGGCAGTACAAGCTCTTCCGGTCCTGCTCCTGCAAGAAGCCGCTCTTCTCCTTTCACCAGAAAATGATCTGCCGTTTCAAATTCTAATACGTCCGTTTCTTCTTTCCCTTTCCGATCTGAAAACGCATATGCCGCCACACTGTGCATATGCTTTCCTTCGATGCACCCCGGCAGCACAATCTTAGGATCGTTCCCAAAGCATCTTACAATTTCTATTTCATTATTTTGTATTCTGTATTGTATTCTCATAGGTGCTCACTTTACTTCATAATCTCTTCGATTTCCTCCTACTCTAACACTCTATCAAATAAACATAGATTTATTCTTCCTCAAATATGTTATCCAATGTTTTCTCCATATCTGTCACCAAATTAACTACCAATGCATTTCCCATCATAAATCTACGTTTTCTCAACGGCATCTCCATAATCTCTCCTTTGACTAAACAATACTTTGTATGATCTGTAGGAAATCCCTGGATTCGTTCTGCCTCTGCCGCAGTAAGTAATCTCACTCTTCCGGTTATCTTGTCTTTCACAATATGAGTGGTTCTACTGAACCCACCTTCTGATGTCAGCATTGTACGTGCCGGTTTATCTTCCTGGTCAATCATTGAAATAGCACCTTCTGAAAATACATATTCATGCCCTGTTGAACTTGTACGTAACAATTTTTTTGCACCTTTCAAATACTGCCAGGTCTGTCTATCTTCCTTCGGAAGACGCTGCTCAGTTTCATCACTGTGCGTAACTGTTGGATCCGTATAATATAATTTTTCTTCTGGAATAAAATACTGTTCTTCTACTTTTTCAGTTTCCATAATATCGCCAAGAGTTATCTGTTTTCCATGATAATCTGGAACAGTCTTCATTGTATATATTATTCCATCTTTCATTACTCCAGAATTTTCAAATGCACATTGAAATGAATCTGATACTTCACCTACTTCCGTCGGCAATCTCTTAATCCGCATCTTAGCGGGTTCTGCTTTATTTACTGGAAATGTTTCTGCAAAAAAACCTTCTTTTAAGACTGCTTTTTCCATACATTCTTTCTTATCATCTTCTCCCAATTCATCTGTATAACCAACTGTTTTCAAAATTCTTTCTGCATATTTTGTGTTATTCTTATAAGCAAAAATAAATGTTCTCCGACGCCTCTGCTGATATCCATATTCCGCAGCATTTATCACACGCCATTCTACTGTATATCCTTCATCTCTAAAACATGCAAGAATCACCCCAAAGTCTCTTCCTCTTTGCTTTGCAGGAGATTTCAATAGTCTATCAACATTTTCAAGCAACACGAATGGCGGTTTCTTTGCTTCCAACGTCTCACGTATTGACCACCATAAAATCCCTTTTTTCCCTTCAAGCCCTTTGGAAGTAGCTAACGAAGAGGCTACAGAATAGTCCTGGCACGGAAATCCGCCGACCAACAAATTAAAATCAGGAAGTGTTTTTTTATCCACATCTTCAATATTATAATTCGTGGTATCTTCACCATTATTATCTAATCGTGTTCCAAACCGATATACATAACAGTCATGTGCGTACTGTGTATTCTTTTCTGCTGGCTCCCATTGACTAAACCAAACTGTATCCCACTTTTCTTCTTTGCCATAATCTTCTGCTGTTCTTATATTATTAAGCCCACATCTAAAGCCACCAACGCCGGCAAACAATTCGCAAACTGTTTTTTTCACTTTATATTACCTCTTCTTTTATTATTCGAACGATCGTTCTTGAATATAATAACCTATTTTTATATTCTTGTAAAGATCCTTTCCTATTTTCAATATGATTTTATAAAATTTTTAATCTGCTGCTTCATATATTTCTTATTAAACCAAAAACACTGTTTGGTCATATATTCCCCAGTAGGTATTGGAGCATCTTTCAATTCCTCTGGAATTTCTTTTAGCGTGATAACCTCTGCAGGATTTTTTAACTTTACCGAATTAACATTTTCACAAAAATATTCGCTCTCTCCTGCTTTATTTCTTACATGTGCCACTTTATTAAAGTTACTCTTTGGAAAATTATTTTCATATACAAATATTAATCTTCCCTCTTTGTCATGTGATAATTTTTGTTTCAATTTTATTCCATTTTTAATAACTCTTCTCGCTTCTTTCCAAACTTCTTTTACTTTGTTTTCATCCTTTTTAGGAATATACCATATCAGTGCATTGTTCAAGATTTCTTTCCCATCTGCATTCTTCGAAAATATTACAAGTAAGAACTTTGAATCTACCATCTCATCATAGGCAATAGATTCTGACCAACTCTTTTCTTTCACCAATCCATCAAAATCAAATACCGAAAATGACATATCTTGTGTTGGAGTTCCTTTTTCGTCAACTGTAAGTGTTCTCAATTTATAGTTAGCTTTTTGAAATTCATCTGTTTCTTCCAAATCACCCTTGCTTTTGAATATATGCTTAATGATATCATTCTTTTCACTATATCCAATTCGATAATTTGAAAATTCTTTTTTCAGCGAATTAACTGTTCTTCCAAAATATGGTTTCAAAATTTCAATCAGTATGTCATCAAACTCTTTTTCCTTTTGCAATACTGTTTCTGGCAAAATGTAAGATATTTTATCTGGAGCCAGCATTCTCTCATTAAACAATTTTGTCATATATGACTTTTTAAACGAATATGCTCTTGGTTTTGCTTTCGGATATCTATCATCATATTTTACTTTTTCATCTCCACCACTGCCTTTTCTAGCAGGACTTAAATACATAAAATCACGTTCTGACAATTCATGTGCTTTTCCCTCTTTTACATAATGTGCGATTTTTTCCCAATCATGACGGATAATTATCTGATCTCTTTCCGGCAATTCTTCCAACAAAATCTCATCTACTTTTTCTACACTAAAATTTTCACGTTTTACACCTCTGATATACTGGTAATACATAACTAGCAGATGATGGTTTTTTGTCCAAAATCTACTCTCTTCATACTCATTCCAATTTTCATCTCGATAATTAATTTTCCCAAGTGATAATCTCTCTTTCGCCCTATATCCCCTACTATTGATTAAAAATGGAGTTACTTTTAATTCAATGTCCGCATCTTTAAAATCTGGTTCAGCATCTCCATTGCACGCATAACTAAACCAACCTTCTTCATATGCTTGTCCAATATCCCCCTTCCCATACTTCTCTTTTAATCCATTTTCTTGCCGAAATTTCTGTGCTAATCCAAAAATTTCTTTGAATGAATGCCCGATTGCCTCTTCCGCCCTCTGTTTTACTTCCTCTGAAGTTTTATATTCTTTATTCCCCATTATCAATCCTCAATAAAACGCTTATCTAACTGTGACAAAATATAACTATTATTCAACCAGAAACACTGCTTTGGATACTGTCTTCCGTCTGGAAGTTCGTAAGTATCTTTTGAATTTTTTGCATGTGGTCTTACATGACATACTGGATTTTCCGATGACTTAGGAAAGTTATTATAATTCTTTCCGTTTTTCTTTTCTATCTGAAGACCTTCACGAAGCACTTTCTGAGTTTTTTCCCAAACAGCTTTTACATTACTCTCCAAATCATCATATGGAATATTCCAGAACTGACATCCTTTTAATCTTAGTTCATCTTGTTGATCAAATTTATAAACCACAAACAGAAATCGAGTTTCGCGTAAATAATTTCCGAATGTAGAGTCATCCCACGCTTCTTCTACTAACTCTTTAAATTTGAAAGTTGGGAACGACATGTTTTCCTTTATCGTATTGTTTTTCTCAATACGTATCGTCTTAACTACCACATTTGCTTTTTCAAATTCTTCCGCATGATTTCCTTTTATCCCTAGCATCCGATATGCCAACATCGCCTCCAGGCTTTTCGGTTTCTTTTGATACTCTATACGAAATGTGTTACATAAATCAGTAACTGACCAATCACAATATGCATCTATTTTATCCACAACATAGTCTTCAAAAGATTCGTCTGATGTCCCCTTAATAATCGGTTCATATGTATTCTTTCCAGGAATAATGTAATTGTTAAGAACATATGTCATGTATGAATTTTTAAACGCAAACGCCCGAGGTTTCGCTAATTCATTACTAAACGGCTGTTTTCTTCTGTCTTTCGATGTTGCTGCCTTTGGTGCAGCTCCAAGATACAAAGTATCGCTTTCTGATAATTCATGTGCCTTTCCATTCCTGATTTTCTTAACAATAATCTCAAAATCATGTTTTATGATTTTTATATCTTGTTCTGGCGGTGCAAACAACTTAACATAACCAATACGATACTCCAACCGGTTCTTAATTTCTTGTTGATACAAATAATACACCAATAAAATCAATCGAGACTTTTGCCACATATGACTATCTTCAAATGTTTCATCAACAACTGAAAAATAATCAATCATTGTCAATATCAATCTTTCCTTCGCCACTAGCGCTCCATTCTTATTTTGTTTATATGGTGTTACTTTTAGTTCTACACCTGCCTTATCAAAATCTGGACGTGCATCATTATTCGTCTGATAGTGAAAAAATCTCTCTTCTATCAGTTCCCCCAAACCACCTTTTCGCTTCTTATTTTCATGCTTTACTTCATAGTTTGTTGTCTCCCTGACAACCATAGCTTTGGTGATATCATCCTGCCTACACACATCTGCAAATGTTTTTCCAATCAACCTTTTCGCATATGATTCAATCGAAATAGGATCCGTTTTATCGTATTCTTCTAAATAATTCATCATTATATTTCCTCTTCATCGTATTCTTCTTCCAGTTTCTGGTCAAACACAGCCTCTTCTATCACTCTAACACACTGCTCTGTATCCTTCAAAATATCTTTTCCCCAAAAATGTATCACAGTCCACCCCCATAAAATTTAATTGCTGGTCCTTTTGCTCATCTCTCTGGATATTCCGCTCTATTTTCTTAACCCAATAATCTGGATTCCTACCTTTTTCTAACCGCGGCTTTAGTATGTCCCAATTCTTACCATGAAAAAACTCACTATCGCAAAAAATCGCAATACGATACTTCGTCAGAACAATATCTGGTCTTCCAGGCAGTTCCTTGTAATTTTTTCGATAGCGAAACCCTCTATGCCATAATGCTTTTCTCAGCATGACCTCTATACTTGTATCTTTTCCACGTATCCTACTCATATTTTTATGACTTCTCTCTACAACTTCGCCATGAAAACGAGGTTCTTTTGTTAACATAATCCATTCACCTTCAATACTTTATAATCCATTTTATTGTATCAAACTAGCAACTACTATTCAATTCTTTACCCACAGAAAAACGACACGTTTTTGTAGTGTTTTGTAATTCCAAAAAATTCCGTTATTCACATCGATAGCAGTACCCTTGTAAAACCAGACGGATATCATTTTGGAATTCTTGTTTATAGGATTACACTCCCTTATGCTCCTTGCAACCAACAAAGAAATCATAAAAACAAGTGTGATCCAGCTTTGCTGGACACACTATACAGAAAAAGGAATCCGCATTCCCACGGATTCCCTCTTCTGATTTTTCCAAAAACTCTATTCATCGGTGGAAATATCCTCTGCCGATTTCCACCTTTCCATTGCTTCTTCCAGACCCATTCCCTGTGCGATTCCGGATTTTCTCACCGCGTTGACCGCTTGGATTTCTTTCATCCTTGCTCCTGTCAGCGTATACCCTTTCATCGCAATCAATGTAGCGATCCATGCCAACATCGGCACAATGCAGAACAATACGATTACAACGATATGCATTCCGTCTGCGTAAGGGGTATTTCCGTCCGGCAGCGTGCTGACTCCGATCATTGCCACAGCAACCCCGACGATCGTAGAACCAAGAGAGCTTACCAGCTTATCTACCAGCGAGAACAAGGTTCCCATAATCCCCGGAATGTAACGCCCGGAACGATATGTCTCGAAGTCAGAGCAGTCTGCAACCATTGGGATCGGCATATCTGCAGTTGCATAATATGCGCCGTACCCCACGCCAAAAAAAATGATGAACAGAATCGTATACAGGTTGATCGATGTAAGACTTAGATTCACCCCCGGAACCCCCTGCTTCCACATCACCAACAATACGAGCACTCCGATGTACATCACAAGAGCCAGCCTTGTATATTTTACCAATGACGCTTTCTGTCCGTGCTTCTGGGAAGTACGGACGGTCAGAAGGAAGAACGGAACAGAAAATACATATCCCACGATCATCATCGGCAGATACAGACCGCTGTAATTTCCCATCATTGCTCCATAGAGCATACACAATACCGTCATATTTGTTGCAATAGAAAATGCCAGTTTGCAGCCTGCCCCTGCAATCATCAGACGCTGCAATTCTTTATTGGCTTTCAATATAGCAATATATTCTTTGACTTTTACCTTTTCCTGTTCCCCGCCGACTCCAAAATACTCCGGTCTGTCTTTTTCCCAGATACCGATCACAGCCAGCAGCGTCAAAACTGCAGATACGATGATCGCGAGCGGAATCATAAAATTAAAGAACTCCGCACTGTTATATCCGCCCAGACGTTCACTTAGAATCGGAGCAAGGAACTGCACCAGTCCCATACCGATCAAACTTGCCACTGTATTAAACACCGTAAACAACGGACGTTGCTTCGGATCATTCGTAAGACACGTCTGGCCGGAACGTGTACATGCCGTCTGGAACGTATAACCAATCACATACAATGCGTAAAATAATACAAAGCAGGTATATTTCAGCCATGCCATATCCTCCGCGATCAATCGGGTTCCGAAATACATGAGAACGGAAGAAATGATCATGATCACATTCCCCAGAATCATATACGGACGGAATTTCCCGAATTTTCCGGATGTACGGTCTATCAAAGCCCCGATAATCGGGTCGGTCACTGCATCAAAAAGACGCATGACCGTAACCATTGTTGTTGCAAACATCAATAGAAGCCCCAGAACTCCGTTTGCATAATACGCGATGAAGTTCATGGTCAAAATATAATATACATTCGTGGCTCCGTTATTCATCGGAAACAAGACCAACTGATAGAGCTTCGCTCGATTTGTAACAGTCTCCATTTCTCTCTTTTCTGTACTCATAAGATATGTCTTTCCTTTCCCTTTGAATACATTATTTCTTCTTCAATTCAGCACAGTAAGCCTTATAGCTTGTGTAGATCTCCGTCTGTTTGAATTTACGTTTCTTCATAATCCACAATACCAGTGATCCGGCAAACAGCAGCCAAAATACGGTTGCCGCAATTTTAAAGTTTCTATGCAGCGCAATATCCGTATCCTTAATCACAGTATCCGGTCCGATTCCGTTCATTCCGGCAGAATTTGCAATCGAATACAGATTGTGATGACATGCTTCACGCATTGCATTTACAACAACCGCATCCTTTTCATATTTCGGAAGCTGGTTTGTTACGTGCGGAAGCATTGCATCATAGGTAGATACTCCGCCTGCCAGTACACCGTCTACACCGTTTACATATGTTGTCAATACATTATCTGTAATGATCAGACCATCTTTTCCCCACTCTTCACGAACGATATTGTTCATCAAGCCTTCGTTTGCTCCAGACCAGATTGCACCCCAGCGTGTATATGCGATCATCATTCCCGCATCCGCATTTTCTACCGGTGACCGGAAGGCTTTCAGATAAATCTCACGTGCAGCCTGTTCATTCAGCCATACTCCCAAACCGATACGATCCTGCTCACTGTCATTCAGTGCAAAATGCTTCATTACAACGAAGATTCCTTTGTCTCTCATTGCCTGGATCTCATGTGTAGACATCTCTCCTGCAAGGAAGGGATCCTCGGAATAATACTCAAAGTTACGTCCGCCATACGGTGTTCTGTGTGTGTTATTTCCCGGTCCGTAAAGACATGCAATCTCTGCTTCCAAACAGTTATTTCCGATTACTTTTCCGATTTCATACATCAGTTCTGTATTGAATGTTGCCGCCATTACGTCTTCTGAAGTAAATGCCGTCGCCGTGATTGCAGTATTTTCAGAAGTATCTCCTGCTGCAAACAAAGAAGCCGTCAATCCCTGCGGTCCGTTTTCATCACGAGTTGCCGGAGCCTGTACCGATTCGATCGGCATCGTCCAGTGGAAGGAATCTCCGATCAGAGAAACCATATCATCAAAGGTCAATTGATCTAACAGCTCGTCCCACTTCGGATCGTCAAATTCCAATCCGATCATATCTACCAGCTTCAGTCCGTTTTTTGCGCCAAGAGTCGGCATTTCCATTTCTTCGTAATCTTCCGGATCATATTGTACATCCTGCAGCTTCTCAATCAATGTTTCTGTTAAAGCCAGCTTCAATGTCTCTGTCGGGAATGTTCCCGTCCAGTCATTTCTTGACAGATATGCAATCTCTGTTCCGTCCAGATCCTCACTCAGATTAATATCTGAATCAGACAACTGATTTTTGATTTCCGTTCCGTTTGCAGAAGTTGCATAGGTAGTTGTATCCAGCGCAGCATTGTTCCATTTGTAAGTCAGTGCTTTATTTCCCTCTGCATCCATACGTCCGTCCGCTGTTGTATATCCCTTTGCAGCCAGAATATTATTTACCGCATTATGCGCGTCTGTTCCGACTGTAAAGAAATAATCTCCGGCATCCATGATATAAGTCCCCGCGCCATACGCATCATAAGACGCCAGTTCTCTCTTATCTACATTTACCGTCACTGTCTCAGACTCACCCGGTGCGAGAATATCAGTCTTTCCAAAGCCGCAAAGTGCAACGGATGCTTTTTCTACTTTGTTTTTAATGTCATATTCTGTATATGGGGACTGTACATATACCTGCACGGTTTCTTTTCCCGAATATTTGTCTCCCGTATTTGTTACTTTTACAGTTAATTCAAATTCATCGGTTTCTTTGTTATACGTTACAGCCATATCACTGTATTCAAAATCTGTATAGCTCAGACCATAACCGAATGGGAACGCAACGTCTTCCCCGTATTTGTAATCTCCTGCATTTCCCTTATTCATAACATAATCTTCGTAACGTGTCTCATAATATCTGTAACCTACATAGATTCCCTCCTGGTAAATCATATAGGTACTTGCTTTTTCCGGAATTACGCCTTCCTCATAGCCCTCGTATGTTGTAGGCACAAAGTTTACCATTGCCGGTGAGGAATAGTTATTATAGCAGTATGTGTCCACCAGACTTCCTGACGGATTGATCTCTCCTGACAAAAGCTCCCCTACAGCGTCGATACCGGAAATACCTACGTCTCCGATCCACAGACATGCGTCAATATCATACTCATTATTTTTCAGAAAATCTACCTGAAGAGCGTTTGCGGAATTGATCAGAACAATGATTTTTTTGATCGTTCCGTCTTTTTTCATAACCGACACATTTTCCAGCATCTCTTTTTCTTCCTCAGACAGCCCCAGGTAGTTGACACTTTCAAATTCCAAATCTGCGCCCTCGCCTCCGATTCTGGAAAGTGTCACGATCGCAGCATCTCCATACTCTGCAACGGATGTCTTTGCCTCGTCTGTATAAACCTCCCAAGGAACCTCCGTTGTTTTTGCGCTTTCTTCTGCAATCATACCCGCAGCAGCACGTTTATATTCAGCGGCATCCTCCAGATAAAAATCCCAGAGTTTTTTATTTACCTCAAATCCCGCATTTTCCAGAGAACCTTTCAGTGTGTTCGCAGTAGATGCATCGATGTTTCCGGAGCCTGTTCCTCCGTATACCAGGTTGACCGAAGAATTGGAAAAGCAGCTTACCTTTGCACCTTCTTCCAACGGCAATGCATTGTTCTCGTTCATAAGAAGAGCCGCGCCTTCTCCCTCTACCTTCTTCGTCAATGCCAAGCCATACTGTACCATTTCTTCTTTAGAATCAAAATCAGATTCAAAATAAACCGCATTTTCATCTTTGTTCTTCACATTATTAAATGTCCCTCCGACAAAAATTGAAAATGAGTTGTCAAAAATTCCGACAACAACTGCTGCCACTGTCAGGATCACTGCCAGCGGTGCACTGATCCATGTCAACGCTTTCCACAAACCGTATGATTTACGGCGTGCCCGCTTAAATTCCTTCTTCTTTGCTTTCATTTCCTGTTTCTGTTCACTCATAACCTTTTCTCCTTTATACCCAGTTCTGACTCTTGCCCTTTTTCACCTTATATTCCGGTCTCGGCTGCTCTGTCTTATAAACAACAGCAGAATCAGTTAATTTTCCGGATCGTACTTCCAGATGATTTTCCGCCTCCATTGTCACTTTGAACCGGAATGCATGTGCCCCCTGTTTCTTTCCCACCAATTTACCATTGTTGTAAAGCTCAACTTCTGTTTGATTCGAATAAACCGTCACATCTGTCACCTTCTCTGCACGATATTCATATCGCTTTCCGCATAGATGAACAAACGGCTCATCACTCCACCATGCCTTATAAATATAGAAACTGTCCTTTTTCGTCCGTCGGTCAAAGGTAACAAGACCTTTGTGGTTCATTCCCGGCTCGCCGCCCTGATCTCTGGCGTCAGCCGCAAAGTCAAACATATTCCACACATAGGTCGACCACAGGAACGGATGGCGTTCAAAACACTCCAGCATATACTCATGATATTTTGCCTGATACTCTTCTGAGTGGTCTCCCCGTTTTGGCTTGGCGCTATGAAGATTCGGCATTCCCTCTGCTCCGTATTCGGAATATCCCAGACATCTCTTCGGATACTTCCAATGGTAGAACTTCATAAACAGATCATTTAAGAACAATCCCGGCACATACCAGCCAAGATACAGATTCCATGCCACAATATCTGTAATTTTTGATACCGGATGGAATGGATGACACATTGCATAGCAAGCCAGCGTAGTCGGCCTTGTCGGATCCAATTCCTTTACCAATTTCTGAAGCGCCCTGTGGTTGTCCAGCATATCCGCTTTATGTTTGTGTGAAATCGTAATCTCATTGGAAATCCCCCATGTCACAATAGACGGATGATTATAATTCTGCACGATCAATTCCCGCATCTGGAAAAATGTATTTTCCCGTCCGTCCGGCATGTGGGAAGAAATATATGGAATCTCCGCCCATACGACCATACCGTACCGATCACACAAATCATAAAAATACTGATTGTGCTGATAGTGCGCAAGACGGATCGTATTCGCTCCGACTTCTTTGATCAGCTCCATATCCTGATCCATATGTTCTTTGGTAATTGCATTCCCAATCCCTTTCCAGTCCTGATGTCTGGATACACCACGCAGCGGATATGATTTTCCATTTAAGAAAAATCCCTTGTCCGGATCTACGGAAAATGTACGGAAACCGCAATTTACCACAACCTCATCCACAACTGTTTCCCGAAGCACCAGCTTCGCAGTTAGCGTATACAAATAGGGGTCTTTGATCCCATTCCACAAATGTACATTTGCAACCTCAATCCGGGCGTCACGCCCTTTTGCCGCACCGACTACATTTCCTGCCGCATCTTTCAGTTCCAGATGAACCTCCGCTTCCGACCGGTCCGCATTCTCACTTGTATACGATCTCACCTGAAGAATTCCATTTCCGTTTTCCACATCAGCAGTCACCTGCACTCCGCTTCCTCCATAATAATCCAGGTCAAAATGCTTCTCTGAAACAATCAGAAAATCCACCTCTCTGTAAATTCCGCCATAAAACGTAAAATCTGCAACCTGCGGATACACCTTCTGATTTTTGCTATTGTCCACTTCCACTCGAATCTTATTCACTTCCGCCAGTTTTCCCGTTACATCGATGCGAAACGTAGAATATCCGTTCTCGTGTCTGCCTATCATTTCATCATTCAGAAACACACTCGCACTGGCATTGACTCCTTGAAACTGTAAATACACTCTCTCGTCAGCTTCAAACTCCGGCTTCTCTACCATTTTCTCATACGTGCAGATTCCCCGAAAATAATCATTTCCACCGTCTTGTCCGTCAATCGCATTCCACGTATGCGGCAGGTCTACCGGACGTTTCTTCTGATTTTGGTCTGTAAACATCCAGTCTGTCATCAGCTTGACTGTTCTCCTCATAACCTTTGCATCTCTCCTCTCTTCTTCAAAGCCTCAAAGGCAATTTTGTTGCATAGGAATTCAGTTTCCTATGCAACAAAAAAGAACTTTGCACAAATTCTCTAATCATACTGTACAAAGTTCCCTTATATTATTCAATCTGCTTTACCTAAGTGGTCGCAGAAACGACCTATGTGGAGTTTTTCTACTCCCCTATCTTTTTCCTTGATGCCGGAACCGGGATCAGCATCATCAGAGAAAATACTCCGTCTTCCGCCGACAAATTCAAAAAACCGTCGTATTTTTTCAACATATATTTAATGCTCCTAAGTCCAAAACCATGTATTCTGCGGTCTGATTTCGTTGTAACCGGAATCCCCTCCTCATACTGCAGAGTTCCTCTCATCGGATTGATAATATGAATCACAAGGAACTGCTGCTGACGATAAATCAACACATCAATCTGGCGCTTTTCCTTTTCCCTAAATTCGGACACCTCTTCTATCGCATTATCAATTGCATTTCCCAGAATCGCATACAAATCTACCGTATTTATAAACTGCATCTGCCTGCCGTCTGCCACACAAGATACTTGAATCCCTCTCGCCTGACAATACAGGCTCTTCTCCGTCAGAATCGTATCCAAAACCTCATTCCCCGTCTGGATCATTGATTCATAAATCTGAACAGATTCCTCCACCTCTTCCAGATAGCGGTCAAGATCCTCCTTACTTGCATCACGAATTGCCCGTACCTGATGCTTCAAGTCATGCACTTTCTGATTAATAACCGCGATATTTTCCCTCGCCAACTGATACTGTTCTTCATTCTTCTTCCAAAGCACTTCCATTAACTCTAATTCCTGACGCATCTCACTTTTCTTAAAAAGCTCGTTTTCCAGATACAACACTACACCAAGCAGGATCTGTGTCAGATAAGCAGCCGTCCACTGTTGGTTTTCCATATGCATCTGCATTCTCTCCGGTGTCAGTACCAGCAATTGAAAAATAATGAGTGTAACTCCCGCAAGGCTGATCTGTCTGATTCCGATCTTTTTCTGTCCATGCTCCGGCATGGTTCTTCCTATCGTAACAGCTCCGGCAAGCAGTCCGATTCCGAAAATCCCAATCTCTGTAAGCCAGAACCATTCAATCTGTCCCCTCCAAAAAGCTTCCCACACGCTCCAGCATATCATACACAGCTGATACAATAGCTGCCATGTCAAAAAAGACCAGATTGCATAATAAAAGGACGCTTTCCAAGACAACACGCTTCCCGAATGAAGAAACACTGCCAGAAACAGGAATCCCCCTAAGCGGAAATCGAATTCTTCTCCGCCCGTAGAAGCCGTCAAATAATTCACCCCTGCAAACACAATAAAATATGCTGCCGTCAACAAAAATAATTTCCGTTTTTGTCCCGTCCGCCTTTCGATCGTATATACATAAACTACTCCACTGAGCAGCAAAAAGATTTCACATATCCATTTACTGATCTGAACGTTCATACCCGCGTGCCTCCCACATATTCTGTAAGAGCCTTCAAAAACGGAGTTCGGTTTCGACGACTGATCTCCAGCTCATGCCCTGCCACAACCGCAATATTTTTCCGCACTTCTGTCACATGACGCAGA
Source organism: uncultured Schaedlerella sp. (assembly GCA_963559385.1). Taxonomy (GTDB): domain Bacteria; phylum Bacillota; class Clostridia; order Lachnospirales; family Lachnospiraceae; genus Schaedlerella. The sequence goes on along the minus strand of CAUWKK010000025.1, from coordinate 6,620 downwards.
TTGACAATATACCAATGATTACACTTCGCAAAAGAATGCCCCGTCAGATCCTCTTCCACCTTCTGCATCGTCCCCCGGATTGTATATTCTCCCTCCTCTGTATGAAAATGAAGAATCCGATTCTGCACTTCTATATAGTAGATCTGTTGAAGCCGCAGCTTTTTCACTCCGTCAGAAAGTGGAAGCAGCACCGCTTTTTCTTCATTCTGCCGCACCCGCTTCAATGCTCTTCCAAGGCGCATTGCAAATCCATAGTAGGTAATCGGCTTCATTACATAATCCAATGCCCCCACCTCATACCCTCGGATCGCATAGCTGGCAATATTCGTAATAAACATCATCACCACATCCTGATCCTGCTTTCGGATTTGGTCTGCCGCATCCATTCCATTCATCTGCGGCATTTCAATATCCAGCAAGATCAGGTCGTAGATTTTCTGATAGTTTTTCAGAATTTCAGTGCCGTCCCCGAATACCGTCACCTTGAACCGAAGATTATGCTCCTCTTCATATTGCTTCAAAAATGTCTGAAGCTGCTCCGCATATTCTTTTTCATCCTCTACAATTGCTACGTGGTACATTCCGACTCCTCAACTTTTCTCATTCCGTAATCCTTCTCTTTACGACAATCTTATATAAACACAGTGCTTCAATCCCCTTCTATGTTCTTAACAATTGCCTTGATATCTTCCGGTTTCTCTTCCAGTAAATCTGCTATCTCTTCGACAGAAGCCCCCTTCGCCCGAAGTTTTCTAACAATATCAGATAATTTCTCCTGCTTTCCCTGCTCAATTCCTCTTTTCATCCCTATTCTTTCAGCGCTGTGCATCTGGCTGTTATAATCTCTGATTGCCTTTTGTCTCGCCTCATATTCAAGGCGTTTCATTTCATCTGCACTCATTCTTTTCAACACCTCGTAAGCTTCTTCAATATATTCATCTTTTCTTGCCATTTGCTCAAATTCCTCCCTGCACTTCCCACTAAAGAAACGCATCTAGCGGATAATCCCTTCCTCATTCTGATCCTCTGCCGGAAACTTTTTCAACTCCAGCACATAGATTTCCATTAGATCCGTATATTTTTTACCGGTTTTTTCATCACAAAGCGAAATATGATGATACCACTCTTCGTCCTCCGGAAAATGAACAAAGTCCAATATACTGACATGCACACACCTTTTCAGCATGTCATATCCTTCTCCTTCACTTAACTGTTCCGTACACATTTTCCCCATATAGAAAAGAATTCTGCATCAATTCCTTAAAGCAAAAATCTACCGTAGGAAGCATTATAAAATTGTCTTGTTTCTGAGTTTTCTGTTGTTTTTGAATCATGTAATTCTCCTTTCTTTTGTGTACAAAAATACAGGAAGAAAAAAAGAACCAGCTTCATTATCAACTTCCCCCAGCAACAAGTGTTCTCTTTTGTTTATCATAATCTTATCACACCAATCGATCATGTAAAAGCGATTTCTTCTATGCATCCTATATTTTTTGTTGTCTGTTGTTTCATCGTCAGATCAATGCTTAGAACCATAAGCGCCGAAAATGAGACTTGTTAATAGAATAGTGACCAAACAGGCAGAACTCTGTTTGTGTAAATTGAGAATAACACATCTAGACTAACTTAACAAGCACCAAAAACAGCAAAATGAGCAAATGAGCAAGGAAATAAGCTCGCCAAAAGGCGAGCTTGCTCAGAATGCTTGTTTATAGATTATCGCTGAACTACGTTTTCAGGACAGCCCCTCTCTCTTTTCACATCTCCCCAAACAGCGCTTTCAGCGCCGGATAAATCTTTCGAAACTGCCGATATCGCTCCTCATATTTCTCAACCAGTTCCGGTTCCGGCTCTACCGTATCTATAACCTTTACCAATTTCTCCGAAGCCTCTTCCACACTTGCAAATTCACCGCAGCCTACTGCTGCAAGCATTGCGGCGCCATATCCCGGACCTTCTTCACTCTCGATCACATCCACGTTCAGGTTCATTACATTTGCAATGATCCGCTTCCAAAGTGAGCTCTTCGCTCCGCCTCCACAGATTTTTGTACGTTCGATCTTGATTCCGAGGCTTCTCGCCACCTCCAACGAATCTCTCAAACCGAACGCCACCCCCTCCAATACCGCCAGAGTCATATCCTCTCTTGTCGTATCCATAGTCATTCCGGTAAATGTCGCTCTTGCCTTCGGGTCATTATGCGGAGAGCGTTCTCCCATTAAATACGGAAGATAGAAAACATGATTTTCGCCCAGCTTCATAATCTTCTTCTGCTCTTCTCCATATTCTTTCGTCTGCAAGATCTCATCCATCCACCACTTATTGCAGGATGCCGCGCTGAGCATGCACCCCATCAAATGAAAACTGCCGTCGGCATGGTCAAAAGAATGCAGAGCATTATGTTCATCTACACTGAATTTTTTACTGGAAATAAAGATTGTTCCCGATGTGCCGAGAGACAGATTACATCTCCCCTCGCCGACTGTTCCGGTTCCCACCGCTGCCGCCGCATTATCTCCTGCGCCTGCGATTACCTTTATACTTTCCGGCAGACCAAGTTCTCCCGCAATTTCCGGTTTTAATGTGCCAACTACTTCATAACTCTCAAACAGCTTCGGAAGTTGTTCCTCACTGATGCCGCAGATCTCGATCATTTCCTTTGACCAGCATTTATGCTCTACGTTCAACAGGAGCATACCGGATGCATCCGAATAATCTGTACAATGCACACCGGACAATTTATATGCCAGATAATCCTTCGGCAGCATAATCTTACAGATACGCGCAAAATTCTTCGGCTCATTCTCTTTCACCCAGAGAAGCTTCGGCGCCGTAAATCCGGCAAACGCAATGTTCGCCGTATACCTTGACAGCGCCCCCTTACCGATCACCTCATTCAGATACGCTGTTTCCTTCGTTGTTCTTCCGTCATTCCAGAGAATTGCCGGACGGATCACATTATCCTCCGCATCCAGTGCTACAAGTCCGTGCATTTGTCCACCAAAGCTGATTCCCGCCACCTGTGACTTATCACAATTCCTTGTCAGTTCTCTGATCCCTTCCATAGACTGTGTAAACCAGTCCTCCGGGTTCTGCTCCGACCATCCCGGCTGCGGGAATGAGATCGGATACTCCTTGGATACGATATTCTGGATCTTACCTGTTTCATCCATTAGCAAAAGCTTCACCGCCGAAGTTCCCAAATCCACACCTATATATAACATATTCAATCTCTCCTTTTAAAACAAGGCAGGCACTTTATCCGTGCCTGCCCTCACTATTTATCCCCACGGATTCTCTGTCGGATACCTGACTCCCGCCGGCTGGTTGTAGCCGATTTCCTCAACCGGAACGCCGATATACTTAAATACCTCAAACAATTCTTTGCCATAGCTGCCGAACGCAACCGCTCCGTGATGCGGATAATTGCCTTCAATCAATACATGGCGATAAAATCTTCCCATCTCCGGTATCGCAAATATTCCGATAGAACCAAAAGAACGTGTCGCTACCGGAAGCACCTCTCCCTGTGCGATATATGCCCGCAGCTTACAGTCTGCTGTACTTTGTAGTCGGAAAAATGTAATATTACCCGGTTTGATATCTCCTTCTAAGGTTCCCTGTGTCACCTCTTCCGGAAGAGAACGCGCCATGATAAGCTGATGCTTCATTTCACAGAAAGCCAGCTTGGAAGACGCCGTATTTCCACAATGGAATCCCATAAATGTATCCTTGTGTGTATATGAGAACTTTCCTTCGATTTCTTCTTTGTACATATCTGCCGGCACATTGTTGTTAATATCAAGCAAGGTTACCGCATCCTGACTTACAACAGTTCCGATGAACTCACTCAGCGCACCGTAAATATCTACCTCACAGGATACCGGAATTCCCTGTGCAGTCAGGCGACTGTTTACATAGCACGGAACAAATCCGAACTGTGTCTGAAACGCCGGCCAGCATTTGCCTGCGATCGCAACATATTTACGATAGCCCTTGTGCTCCTCAATCCAATCCTTCAATGTAATCTCATATTGCGCCAGCTTCTCCAAAATCTCCGGTTTCTTGTTGCCTGCGCCAAGCTCCTCTTCCATTTCTTTTACAACTGCCGAAATCCTCTCATCCCCCGCATGCTTGTTAAACGCTTCAAACAGGTCCAATTCTGAATTCTCTTCAATTTCAACTCCCAGATTGTAAAGCTGTTGAATAGGAGCGTTACAAGCAAGAAAATTCAAGGGGCGCGGTCCGAAGCTGATGATCTTCAGATCCTGAAGCGCCGCAGCCGCTCTGGCGATCGGACGGAACTCGGCGATCATATCTGCACATTCCTCAGCCGTTCCGATCGGATATTCCGGAATGTATGCTTTTACATTTCTCAGCTTCAGGTTGTAGCTTGCATTCAGCATACCGCAGTATGCGTCCCCACGCCCCTGAACCAGATTATCTCCCCGCTCCTCTGCCGCAGCAATAAACATCTTCGGTCCGTCAAAGTGCTTTGCCAACAGCGTCTCGGAAATCTCCGGTCCGAAGTTTCCAAGATATACAACCAATGCGTTACAGCCTGCAGACTTGACATCCTCCAAGGCCTGCACCATATGTATCTCACTTTCTACAATGCAGATCGGACACTCATAAATATCCGCATCTCCGTACTTCTCCTTGTAAGCCTTTATCAATGCTTCTCTTCTGCTCACAGATAAGCTCTCCGGGAAACAGTCACGACTTACTGCTACAACTCCGATTTTTAATTCCGGCATATTTTTCATAATCATTTACCTACCTTTCATTGCTTATCGTAATATTTTCACCCTTTAATCCACAGAATGCGCCTTCAATTCCGGCTTCTTCATGTGCGATCAGCCATTTATTTTTTGCGGTGATCAACCGCTCCTCCCCATCTGCACCTTTCGAAAAGGTCAACTCTGTATTTGTGCCCTTCGGCAAAACAACCACACAGCGAAATCCTTCTTCTCCCTCTGCCGTACATGGTGCGTAATGAAGCGTTGTCGCATATACCTCGATAACCGTTCCTGCCGGTACCAGAAAAGCTTCTGCCTTCGCCGTATCGTATGTATAATCCGCCTCGATATCCTGCTCAAGCCCAAGCAGCAGCACCAAATCGTTGACCGCCACATTGATTTCCGATGTACGGTGATACTCCAGACCATTCAGCTTTTTGTTATCTCCGTTGCAATATCCGATCTGGATCGGAATCCCTCCAAATCCGCGATTCCTCAACTCTTCCGCATCCGGAAGCAGTTCCAACTCTTCCACAGACGGAACATAGACAACTTCCTTTGTCATCGGCGTATGCTCCATCTCTTTCAAAATACCGGGTACTCTGTATCCTTTCAGAACCTTTCCGTATTTCCCGAACGAATCATCATACACATTCTGAATCTGCATAACGAACCTCCTTAGAATATATTTTATCACATAAGAAACTGTGTTCATCATAACAATTTCCGTGCGTCCCGGCGACCAAATATTTATCCAAACAAGAGCATTTTTTTGTCCTTTTTATTTTCCCAAAAACTCACACATACTTTTTATTACCTGCTTATATACTTCCTGTATTCACTCGGCAGCATTCCGTATTTCTTATGAAACGCCTTTACAAATGCCTTATTATTCGGAAATCCGTTGTTTTCCGCAATCTCGCTCACCGTATGTTCCGTTCCGGTCAATTCCTGAAACGCGTACTCCACACGCACACTCTGCACATAATCCTTATAATTGATTTCCGCATACTTTCGGAACATTCTTGACAAATATGCCGGCGCATACCCAAAAATCCCCGCCAAAGCTTCCAATGACAGCTCTTCCCTATAATTTTCCTTTATATAATTCGTAATAGCCGTCAACCGGTTCAGCTTTTTATTCTGCTTTACCATATCTCCGGACACCTCTGTTTCCCGATACTTTGTCACAAGCAGATAGAGGAGCTTGTAATATCCGCTCTTTACCGTGAGCTCATAGCCGATGTTTTTTTCCGTATATGCGGTATACATCTCTTTTATCAGCCTCATCACCTGCGCATCATGCACTTTCGGATCATGCGTAAAACGAATGTATTGTTCCTCCGTAAAATAATCCGCAAAGGTCTGTAACGGAATCTGTACGACAACCGTCTGATTCGGAAGCGGTGAATCCACCGAATGGATCTCATTGGAATTTACAAGCATAAAATCCCCCGGCTTCAGCTCTTGATCCATTCCAAGCAGCGAAAACGTCAAACTCCCCTCAAACACCGCAAAAATTTCAATCGAGCGGTGCCAGTGTCTGTCACGAAAATAATTTCCTTTCTCTCCCTCAAACAAAAACAGCTTAAACGGCAGATCTTCATTCGGTACGATGACTTCATGGTTATATTCCATAATTTTTTGTTCCTTTTTCTTTATCACATTGTAATACGACTGTTCTTTTTTGTATTTTATCATCTCCATAACTGTCTGAAAAGTAGATTGCTAAGTTTTTGCTAAGTTTTTCAAAAAAATGCTTGCAATTCTTCTCTCTCTATGTTATTATAATTTACGGTCACTGCTTGAGCAGAACCAATTTCAATTATGGCTCCATGGTCAAGCGGTTAAGACATCGCCCTTTCACGGCGGTAACACGGG
>CAUWKK010000024.1:0-35674 GCA_963559385.1 uncultured Schaedlerella sp. | reverse complement strand
GTTTTGCTTCATTCGTATATCTTCCCATGATATTCTCCTTTGTATTTTCTCATTTCAAGATACACTTGTTTAAACAGGATGATTAGAATATAACTTGTTTGAACATGTTTGTCAATACCTTTATTATCGTTTTCTCGTTGCCGTGTCCTGAAAACAAAAATAATCCGGTCTGTGTCTGGACTGTGTATATTCAAACATCACTCCGTCTGCATTAAAAGTCTGACTGCTGATCACTGCAAGAAAATCATAATCTTTTAACTCCAGATATTTTTTATCGATCTCGGCAGCATGCTCTGCCGTCATCTTTCTTTTACTCGTCACAATCTGCATTTCCAGAACATTTTCAATATAATCATATACAGATTGCTCGCAAATATCGACTGTCAAATTCGGAACTTCTGATTTTAAAAACATATTTACATCTAAAATCAATGGTTTTTTGTCCAGATATCGCACTCTTTGTACATAATAGAGTTCACTTCCTGTCTGAAATCCGGTTTTTGCACTGATCCGCTCATCGCAAACAATTTCTGCAAATTGTACCACCTTTGTCTGCGATTTCTTTTTATTTCTTTCCGCAGATTCTTTAAAAGATTCAATTCCACCTACGATAAAATTCGTCTGTTCTACCGGTTGGTATATAATACGAACCCCCTTTCCGTGAAGAGACTGCACATATCCATCCTCAACCAGACCGCTGACAGCTCTTCTGATTGTATTTCTGGAACATTCATATATTTGAACCATCTCATTTTCTGACGGAAGAAGACTTTGGTATGCATATTCCTGCGTTTCAATTCTTCTTTTCAAATCTTTGTATATTTTTTCGAATTTCGCTTTTGGCATAATCTTTTTTGTTTCCTCTCTGTTTAATAAGTTCAATTATATACAATGCGTCGCTTCTGTCAATAAAAATCACATACTTGTTTAATCAAGTATTGATTTGTTTGAACAAGTATGCTATAACTACATCAAGAACACGTTTAAACAGGAAATTTTTTTAACACAGGAGAACAATTTTGCAGCATTTCAAAGATAAAGTTATTTATCAGATTTATCCGAAATCTTTTAACGATTCTAACGCTGACGGTTTTGGAGATTTGAATGGAGTTACTGAAAAACTGGATTATCTTCACTGGCTTGGTATTGATTATCTATGGATAACCCCCTTTTTTATTTCTCCGCAAAAAGATAACGGCTATGATGTTGCCGACTACTATCGCATTGATCCTTTGTTCGGTACAATGGAAGATTTGGAACGGCTGATCCAAACTGCCGCAAAAAAACAGATCGGCATTATGCTGGATATGGTTTTTAATCATACATCCACAGAACACGAGTGGTTTCAGCGTGCCCTACAGGGCGATCGTAAATATCAGGATTATTATATTTTTAAAGAGGGAGAACCAGGCTGTCCGCCTACAAATTGGCAGTCCAAATTCGGCGGAAGCGCCTGGGAATATGTTCCCGCCCTCAAGAAATGGTATCTTCATCTATTTGATAAAACACAGGCAGATTTAAACTGGGAAAACCCTTCCGTACGTGAAGAATTGAAAAGTATCATTCGATTTTGGAAACAAAAAGGAATTCAGGGATTTCGTTTTGATGTTGTCAATCTTATTTCAAAACCGAACGCTTTTGAAAACGATTTTACCGGAGACGGCAGAAAGTTCTACACAGACGGTCCGCATGTACACGAATATCTCAAAGAGCTTGTAAGAGATACTGGTATTGAAGAAATGATCACCGTCGGAGAGATGTCTTCAACCTCAATTGAAAATTGCATCCGATATACTGCTCCATGCGAAAAGGAATTATGCATGTGTTTTAACTTTCATCATTTAAAAGTGGATTATAAAAACGGAAATAAGTGGGAACTTCAACCGGTCGATTACAAAGCGCTCAAAGATTTATTCATCACATGGCAAATTAAGATGCAACAGTACAATGGCTGGAACGCCATGTTTTGGTGTAATCATGACCAGCCACGGATCGTATCCCGGTTGGGTAATGACAAACACTATAGAAAGAAGTCCGCAAAAATGCTGGCAGCAGCAATTCATATGATGCGCGGAACCCCTTATATTTATCAAGGGGAAGAAATCGGAATGACGAATCCCTCTTATACTTCTATTGAACAATATCAGGATGTTGAAAGTATCAATTATTACAAAATTTTACTAGAAAACGGAAAATCTCAAGAAGAAGCGCTCCGTATTCTGCAAGAGCGCTCCCGTGACAACAGCCGTACACCGATGCAATGGAATGCTCAGACATACGCAGGGTTTTCTGCACATAAACCGTGGCTGTCTCTCTCTGAAAATTATGCTCAGATTAATGTAGAGAAGGAACTGGCTGAAACAGACTCTGTTTTGCATTTTTACCGAAAGCTGATCACTCTGCGAAAGCAGGAACCGGCTATCTCCGATGGAACGATCACATTCCTTGAAAATGAAAACGGCAATGTTCTTGGATATATTCGCCGATATAAGAATGATGAATTTCTGATATTAAACAATTTCAGTGAGGATGTACAAATCGTTCATACACCTCTGAATCCCGGAAATTATATTTCGATTCTCGGCAACTATGACGATTCCACCTTTATTGCTACCGGAATTCTTCAGCCTTATGAAACAATTACTTTAAAACACATGGAATAGGAAGCCTTTTATTGATCGTTCAAGCGACAGCTTCTTCTTTTTTCAGATCTTTTATCACCCGGCGATACAAAATTGTTGTCAGTATCACAGTCAGTATATCTGCAACTGCCTGAGCGGATTGGATACCAAGCAGTCCGCAAAAGCTTGGAAGAATTAAAAGGGCGGGAATGAAGAAGAGGCCCTGTCTGGCAGATGCAAGTATGGAGGCATAAACGGTCTTTCCGATTGTCTGCATCATCATATTATTAAAGACGATCCATCCGTTTAGAGTGAAAGTCAGACATTGGAAACGCAGCGCCGGTGTACCGATCTGAATAACTTCCGGATCATCGCGGAAAATGCCGATGAGACTGCCGGAGAGGGCAAAGCCGACAATGGAAATCACAAAGAGTACGCATGTAGATATCTTGACGCAGAAAGAAAACGCTTCTCGTACACGGTTATATTTTTTTGCGCCATAGTTAAAACCGCAGACCGGTTGAAAGCCCTGTCCGAATCCGATCAGTGCGGAGCCTGCGAACATGGAAATACGTCCGACGACGGACATGGCGGCAATTGCCGCATCTCCGTAAGGATTTGCACCGATGTTTAAAGTCATGGTGGCGACACTGGCAAGTCCTTGGCGGCATAGAGAGGGAAGACCGCCTCCGAATATTTCGCCCAATCGTTCTTTGGACAGCCGAATATTACAGATGCGGATCGGAATACATCCGGAAATGCGGATGCCGATAAGCAGAATAACAAAGCTGATAAACTGGCTGAAAATGGTTGCCAGAGCCGCACCTGCGATTCCCATGTCAAATAAAAAGATCAGAACCGGATCCAGTATGATATTTAATATCGCGCCGGTTGTGACGCCGATCATTGCGTAAAAGGCATTGCCTTGAAAACGCAGCTGGTTATTGAGAACAAACTGAGATGTCATAAACGGGGAGCCGAGCAGGATGATGCCGAGATAATCCTTCGTATATGGAAGAATTGTCTCGGTAGAGCCTAAAAGCTTTGCCAACGGAGTCAGAAACAAAAGTCCCAGAACCGTAACAAGGATTCCGAATAGAAGACCACCGTAAAAGCCTGTAGCGGCCAGTTCTTTGGCTTCTTCATTTTTTTGGGCGCCCAGCTTTCGGGAAATGGAATTGCCGGAGCCGTGACCGCAGAAAAATCCGAGCGCCTGCATGATTGCCATGATCGGGAATGCAACGCCTACTGCGGCAGTTGCGCTGGTTCCGATCTGACCGACAAAAAAAGTGTCTGCCATATTGTAAAAGGAGGTGATCATCATACTGATGATCGTCGGAACGGCAAGTCGTCCGACCAATCCCGGGATCGGAGCTTCTGTCATCATCCGGTATTTTTCTTCCTGCGTCTGTATATGAGCCAAAAAATCACTTCTTTCTAATTAAATAATTTAAGTAAGGCGGGCGCTGAATGTTCTTATATATTATAGCACAAAAGCGTGTTTTGTGATATAGTAGCGTCAGTGTACAAGAGACAATGCCCTTTGTACACTGATGTTATTCAAAGTACAGACAGAGTGAAGCTGTGAACAGTAACAATAATGATAAAGATAGATTGATTATAAGAAAGGAAGAGGCTATGTTATATACCTATCCGGATTATTATTCAGATTTCCGGTGTATTGCCGACGCTTGCGAGGATACTTGCTGTGCGGGCTGGCAGATTGCAGTGGACGACAAAGCGCTGCGTCGTTATCGCAGGGAAGAAAGCCCCTATAAAAAGAAGCTGCGCAATTCTATTTGCTGGCGTAAAAAAGTATTTCGCTGGGGGAAGGAGAAACGCTGCGCATTTTTACGAGAAGATAATCTCTGCGATATGTATCGGAATCTGGGGGCAGAAAGTCTGTGCAGGACATGCCGGCTTTATCCGAGACATATAGAGGAATTTGAAGGGGTGCGAGAGATATCTTTGTCTCTTTCCTGTCCGGAGGTGGCGCGTATGCTGACCGTTCGGAAGGGGCCTGTCAAATTTCATACGGTAGAAAGGAACGGAACAGAGGAATATGAGGAGTTTGAACCATTTTTATATTCTATGTTGTTGGACGCCAGAACGTGTATATTTGAAATGTTGCAGAACCGAAAGCTTCCGATCGACAATCGGATTTTTTTGAGTCTGGGACTTGCCTATGATATGGAAAACAGAGTGGCACGGGGGAATTTGTTCGAGTGTGAGGCGGTTTTTGAAAAATACCGGAAGCAGACATGGTTTTTTGCGGCGGGAAATAAAGCAGACAGGTACAGAACAGATATCAAAAAACGGTATCTGTTTTCCAAAGAAATGTTTGGGAATCTGCGAGAATTGGAATTGCTTCGAAAGGATTGGGAATACCAGCTGAACGAGGCGGAAATTTTGTTGTTTGCATATGGGGAGAATGGCTATAGTAACATTCATAAAGCTTTTTCTGAGTGGCTGCGGAAGGAAAACGCTGCTGTGGATTGGCAGTGGGAGATTTTTGGTGAGCAGGTATTTGTTTACTTTATATATGTTTATTTCTGCGGTGCGGTTTATGACGGAGAAATCTTTGTAAACGTACAAATGGCAGCAGCGAGTATTTCTATTATTTACGATCTGTTGGCGGTACGCTGGCTGAAAAATGAGAAAACGTTGGATGCCGAGGATGTAAAAGAGGTTGTGTATCGCTATTCCAGAGAGTTGGAGCATTCGGATGAAAATCGCAAGTGTTTCCGAGAGGAATTAAAAAAGCAGAGGAAATTATTCTTATGAAAGCATTGTGAAGATTTGGATTTATCCGTACTAAGGGGGCGAAACTTATAAAAAGTCATAAATTTAAATAATAAAAAAATCAACGGGAACGGTTTTTTTTCGGAAATGTTCGTGTTAAACTAGGAGCGAAACTTAAACTGTCAAAGAAAAGTACAAAGAAATCGAGGCAGCGGCAGAAGATTGTTTTAGAGAAAAGGAGACAGAAAATGGGTGGATTTTTTGGCGTGGCATCAAAGAATAACTGTACCTTGGAATTGTTTCATGGCATAGATTATCATTCCCACCTCGGAACAAGGCGCGGAGGAATGGCGATGTACGGGGAAAAGGGATTTCAAAGAGCGATTCATAATATCGAAAACTCACCGTTCCGTACCAAATTTGAAAAGGATGTAGAGGAGATGAGCGGTCATCTCGGAATTGGATGTATTTCTGATTACGAGCCGCAGCCGCTTTTGATCCAGTCGCATTTGGGAAGCTTTGCGATTACAACAGTCGGTAAGATTAATAATGAAGAGGCGTTGTTGGAAAAATTATATACACATGGTCATACGCATTTTCAGGAAATGAGCGGCGGAAAGATCAATGCGACGGAGTTGATCGCCTCTTTGATCTGCAAGGCGGACAGTCTTGTGGAGGGAATGAAATTTGTTCAAGGGTTGGTAGACGGCTCCATGACAATGCTTTTGATGACAAAGGACGGTTTGTACGCAGCCCGTGACAAATACGGACGCACGCCTCTTTTTGTCGGAAAAAGGGAAGACGGCTATTGTGTGTCGTTTGAAAGCTTTGCGTATATCAATTTAGGATTCAGCGATTATAAAGAACTGGGACCTGCGGAAATCGTACATATTACGGCGGACAGCGTGGAAACAGTCAGTCCTCCGGGGGAGGAAATGAAGATTTGTTCCTTTATGTGGGTATATTATGGATATCCGACTTCTACGTACGAGGGAGTCAATGTGGAGGAAATGCGCTATAAATGCGGAAGTATGTTGGCGAAGAGAGATGAGGACAGTGTATCGCCCGATATTGTGGCGGGAGTACCGGACTCGGGAATTGCACATGCGATCGGATATGCCAATGAGTCGGGAATTCCGTATGCAAGACCATTTATTAAATATACGCCGACTTGGGCGCGGTCTTTCATGCCGACGAATCAGAGCCAGCGCGAACTGGTTGCCAGAATGAAGCTGATCCCGGTGCAGGCGTTGATTGAGGATAAAAAATTACTTTTGATCGATGATTCGATCGTAAGAGGAACGCAGCTTCGGGAAACAACAGAGTTTCTTTATAACAGCGGTGCAAAAGAAGTTCATGTGCGTCCGGCATGTCCTCCGCTTTTGTTCGGATGTAAATATTTGAATTTTTCTCGTTCCAAGTCGGAATTGGATCTGATTACAAGAAGGATCATTGCGGAGCGTGAAGAAGAAGTGACACCGGAGCTTTTGGCAGAATATGCCGATCCATGCAGTAAGAAATATGAAGAAATGGTAGAGGAAGTGCGCAAACGTCAGAACTTTACCTCATTGCGGTTCCATCGTCTGGATGATCTGGTGGAGGCAATCGGATTACCGAAGTGTAAGCTATGCACCTATTGTTTTGACGGAAAAGAATAAAAAAATCCCCGGGGAATAAAAAAATTTAAAAAACCTCTTGATTTTTTGAAAAACCTATGATATGATATCACTCGTGTTAAAGATGACACAACAAACGCGGGTGTAGTTCAATGGTAGAACACCAGCCTTCCAAGCTGGATACGTGGGTTCGATTCCCATCACCCGCTTTTTTCATGCCTGAAAATAGTGTGTAGAGATGTGTAAAGAATTGAAATAAAATTACGACGTAAGCTCATAGAGTTTATGTCGTTTTTTTATGCAAAATCAGAAATGTACCGGAAAGAAAATAGAACCGAAAGAATTATCAGATAATAGGGGGAATATTTTTGAAAAGTTGTTCTTCCATTTTACAACTATATGGGGTATTATAGATATACAGCACAAGATATTGTGTGAAAAGATGTCGAGAAACAACATATAGTTGTCGAAGGTTGGGTGTAAATACACCTTATAAATACAGCAACCATGCGGAAAATCAAGGAAAAGAGGTAGAGAAGCAAGATGGAAGTAAAGACAAATATCATCAAAAGAAACGGAAAAGAAGTAAGCTTTGATATTACAAAGATTACGAATGCGATTCGGAAAGCGAACGAAGAAGTTGACAAGCTGCATCGCCTGAATGATTATCAGATAGAGGCGATCGGCGATATGATCGCTCAGGAGATCGACGACTCTACCCATGCGGTGAATGTAGAAGATATTCAGGATATGGTGGAAACCGGGATTATGGGAATGAGAGGATATGAGGTGGCACAGAAGTATGTGCGTTACCGTTACAAAAGAGAAATCACCCGTAAGTCCAATACAACAGATAATGGAATTCTTGCGCTTCTGGATCATATCAATGAAGAAGTAAAGCAGGAAAATTCTAATAAGAATCCGATCATCAACTCTACGCAGAGAGATTATATGGCAGGCGAGGTCAGCAAGGATCTTTCCAGACGTGTACTCCTTCCGGAGGAGATCGTAAAAGCGCACGAAGCGGGTATCATTCATTTCCATGATACAGACTATTATGCACAGAGAGAGCACAATTGCGATCTGATCAATCTGGAGGATATGCTGCAGAATGGTACAGTGATCAGTGAGACGATGATCGAGAAGCCGCACAGCTTTTTTACCGCTTGTAATGTGACAACGCAGATCGTCGCTCAGGTAGCAAGTAATCAGTACGGAGGTCAGTCCTTTACACTGGCACATCTGGCGCCGTTTGTAGATGTCAGCAGGCAGAAGATCCGTAAGAATATCATTGCAGAGCGTACAGAATGTGGAGAGAGTCTGGAGGAAGCGATTATTTCCAAGGTAACAGAGCGTCGTTTGCGTGATGAAGTAAAGAGTGGTATTCAGACAATACAGTACCAGTTGATCACATTGATGACCTGTAACGGTCAGGCGCCGTTCGTAACGGTATTTATGTATTTGGATGAAGTGCCTGAGGGACAGACGAGAGACGATCTGGCGATGATCATTGAAGAGGTGCTCATCCAGCGTATGCAGGGCGTGAAGAATGAAAAAGGTGTCTGGATCACACCGGCATTTCCGAAACTGATCTATGTACTGGATGAAGATAATATTACAGAGGATGCGCCTTACTGGCATCTGACAGAACTGGCGGCAAAATGCACCGCAAAGCGTCTGGTACCGGATTATATTTCTGCAAAGATGATGAAGGAACTGAAAAAGGGTTGTGTTTATACCTGCATGGGCTGCCGTTCTTTCTTAACAGTAGAAGAAAGTCAGAAGAATCCGGACGGAAGCTATAAGTTCTATGGCCGTTTTAATCAGGGAGTTGTTACGATCAATCTGGTTGATGTGGCTTGTTCTTCGGAGGGGGATTTTGAGAAGTTCTGGAAGATTTTGGATGAACGTCTGGAACTGTGCCACAGAGGTCTTCGGTGCAGACATGAGCGTTTGCTTGGAACTGTATCCGATGTGGCTCCGATCCTCTGGCAGAACGGCGCGCTTGCCCGATTGAAAAAGGGGGAGACGATCGATAAGCTGCTCTACAACGGTTATTCCACGATTTCTCTTGGGTATGCGGGACTGCATGAAATGTGTATGAGAATGTACGGAGTATCGCACACACATCCTGAGGCAAGAGAGTTTGCCCTGAAAGTGATGCAGCGTTTGAATGATAAGTGTGCAGAGTGGAAGGCAGCAGAAAATATCAGTTACTCTGTATATGGAACGCCGATGGAGTCTACGACATACAAATTTGCAAAATGTCTGCAGAAGAGATTCGGAGTGATCGAGGGTGTAACAGATAAGAACTACATTACGAACAGCTATCACGTTCATGTATCAGAAGAAATCAATGCGTTTGACAAGCTGAAATTTGAATCTGAATTTCAGAAGCTGTCACCGGGCGGTGCGATCAGCTATGTAGAGGTTCCGAATATGCAGAATAATATCCCGGCAGTATTGTCTGTGATGCAGTTTATTTATAATAATATTATGTATGCGGAATTGAATACGAAGAGTGATTACTGTGAGTGCTGCGGATATGACGGAGAGATCCTGATCAAGGAGGATGAGTCAGGAAAGCTGATCTGGGAGTGTCCGAACTGTGGAAATCGGGATCAGGAGAAGATGTCTGTTGCCCGCAGAACATGCGGATATATCGGAACACAGTTCTGGAATCAGGGACGTACACAGGAAATTAAGGATCGTGTACTGCATTTGTAAAAATACGACAGGTTATAACCTTTTGACTTTGGAATCAAGAAAAATAAAGTAGCACAGTGCGGCTGAAAAACAGAGCACTGTGCTATCTGTGCAGTTGGAGAAAAATGTGGTATAGTCAGAGGAAAGAAACCGGGATAAAAAAGAGTCGGAAAGAAGGCGATTAGAATGAACTATGCAAATATAAAAAACTGTGATATTGCAAACGGACCGGGATGTCGTGTATCCTTATTTGTAAGCGGATGCCGACATCATTGTAAGGGGTGTTTCAATACAGAAACATGGAGTTTTGATTTCGGAGATCCATATACAGAAGAAACAGAAAATCAAATCATAGAGATGTTAAAACCGGATTACATTCAGGGCTTTACACTTTTGGGCGGAGAACCGTTTGAACCGGAAAATCAAAAGGTACTGGTATATCTGCTTCGCAGGATACGGGAAACATATCCAAATAAGGATATCTGGTGTTATACAGGCTATTTGTATGACGTCGATCTGATTGAAGGCGGAAAGGTGTATACGGAAGCTACGAAAGAAATGCTGTCCTACATTGATATACTTGTAGACGGTGAATTTATCTTAGAGCAGAAAGACATTACCTTGCAGTTTCGCGGCAGCCGAAATCAGAGGATTGTACCAAGAGAAGAATTTTTATAAAAAGCATAGGTGTTCATATCGCTTCTGTGATATAATAAAAATCAAATGCAATGTCGTGAAGCAAAATATAAGGAGGTTTTTCGAATGGACAAAGCTGCGATGTATAAGTTGACATATGGATTGTTTGTACTGACAGCGAAAGACGGAGAGAAAGATAACGGGTGTATCATCAATACGGCTATGCAGGTAACGACTGTGCCGAATCGGATGATTATTGTTGTAAATAAGCAAAATTATACCCACGATATGATTCAAAAAACAAGAGAATTTAATATCTCCTGCCTGAGCGAAGAGGTATCCTTTGAGATGTTTAAGCATTTTGGGTTTCAGAGCGGAAGAGATGTGGATAAGATGAAAGGAAAAACATATCCGCGAGCGGAGAACGGAATCGTGTATGTGCCGGAGCAAACAAACGCATATATTTCCGGAGAAGTCATTTCTGAGGCGGATATG
The DNA here is from genome assembly GCA_963559385.1 of uncultured Schaedlerella sp. GTDB lineage: Bacteria > Bacillota > Clostridia > Lachnospirales > Lachnospiraceae > Schaedlerella. The sequence goes on along the minus strand of CAUWKK010000024.1, from coordinate 24,858 downwards.
GGAACCCATACGATGTTTGTGGCAGACGTGACAGATGCAAAAGTATTGAATGATACAGAATCTGTATCGTACAGCTATTATCAGAAGCATGTAAAACCTGCCCCGCAGGCGGTAAAAAAGACGAGCTGGGTATGTAAAATCTGCGGATATGTCTATGAAGGCGAAGTGCTTCCGGAAGATTTTATCTGCCCGATATGCAAGCATCCGGCTTCTGATTTTGAGAAGAAAGAGAAATAAAGGACAGGAGAAGAACTATGAATTGTTTAGAGGAAAGAATCGCAAAGGACGGGATCGTAAAAGAGGGAAATGTACTGAAAGTAGACAGCTTTTTGAATCATCAAATGGATATTGAATTGTTTGATAAAATGGGGGCTGAATTTAAAAAGCGCTTCGAAGGAAAACCAATCAACAAGATTCTGACGATCGAGGCATCGGGAATCGGAATTGCCTGTATAGCGGCGCAGCATTTTCATGTGCCGGTTGTATTTGCAAAGAAGTCAAAGAGTATCAATCTGGAGGGAGAAATGCTTGTGGCAGAGGTGGAATCCTTTACACATAAGTGCATTAACCATGTGATCGTTGCCAAGAAATTTCTCAGTCCGGAGGATCATGTACTGATCATTGATGATTTTCTGGCAAACGGCTGTGCCCTGCAGGGGCTGATCCAGATCGTGCAGTCTGCGGGAGCAACAGTAGAAGGAATCGGAATTGCCGTAGAGAAAGGATTCCAATCGGGAGGACGAATGATCCGTAATCTGGGCTTTCAACTGGAGTCTTTGGCAATTGTGGAAAGTATGGATGCAGAGACGGGAGAAATTGTTTTCCGCGAACAATAAAATGATATTGGGGTCATAATATACATATATAAATTCTTTAATCTTCTTAAGAATTTCTTTCATTTCTTATAACGCCTGCCTTTAGATATGTTCGATATGATGATATCAAGGTTACAACAAGCAGAAAATAAGCTGTGGTGACCGATGACAGAGAACAGATCTAAAGGCAGGTGTTTTTTATGGGTATTCAGACGTTGACAAATTATTTTCTTGAATATGGAGCGTTTTTTATTTTTCTGATCGTACTTTTGGAGTATCTGAATCTTCCCGGATTTCCGGCAGGAGTGATCATGCCGCTGGCGGGAATCTGGGCAGCGAAAGGAGAAATCAGTTTTCCGATGGTCATGCTGCTTTCGGTAGCGGCCGGGCTGGTAGGAAGCTGGGCGCTGTATTTTCTCGGAAGGGTGGGAGGACCGAAAGTTATGGGAGCCTATTTTAAAAAGTTTCCGAAGCACCGTCCGGTCATCGAGGACAAGATGACAATGCTGAAAGAAAAGGGGAGCGTCGGGGTATTTGTAAGTAAGCTGCTTCCAATGGTGCGGACGATCATTTCGATTCCGGCAGGAATGGTGCAGATGAATTTTATGAAGTATACAGTCAGCTCTGCACTTGGAATTTTTTTGTGGAATTTGTTTTTCGTAGGCGCCGGATATTTCTTCGGGGATGCGGCAATCAGTCTGCTGGCATAGAAAAGGTGTGTGCATAACGAGATGTAAGCAGTCAAAGGACGACTGCTAAGTGCTTATAACGAGGAGTGAGAGAGAATGAAGATTGCAATGTTGACAAATAATTATAAGCCGTTTGTGGGAGGGGTACCGATTTCCGTAGAACGACAGGCAGAAGAACTGGTAAAGCTGGGACATGATGTGACCGTATTTGCACCGGAATATACAGAAAAAGGAAGCGCTGTGGACGGCAGGGATGAGGAATATGACCACGGAATCCGAATTGTTCGCTTTCGTACGGGAAAGAGATGCATGGAGAATGGAATGGTATATCCGAAACTCATATTAAGGGAAATTACAAAGGTATTTGAAAAAGAAACGTTTGATCTGATCCATACGCATCATCCCATGTTTGTCGGCCCGACGGCTCTGTATCTTGGAAAGAAATATTCGCTTCCAGTAATCTATACATACCATACTCGTTACGAAGACTATCTGCACCATCTGGATTTTTTTCAGGAAGGGAAGGGGAATTCGGCGTTGAGAAGAAAGGCGCTTCAGCTCGGGCGGGAACAGATTGTTCCGAGATATATGCGTTGGTTTACGAATCGGTGCGATCTGGTACTGGCTCCGACGGCAGGAATGCAGAAACGGATGCGTGAGAACGGAACATATGCGTCGACGGCAGTATTCCCGACAGGTTTGACAGAGGAATTTTATTTGGAATATCCCGACGAAGCGCAGGAGATCAGAAAAACATACCTCCCCGACGGCGGACGGCTGTTTTGTACCACGGGACGGTTAGAAGAAGAGAAAAATCCGAGATTTTTATTAGAGGGGATTATAAAGCTGAAGGAAAAAATGGCAGAGCCTTTCCAAGTGCTGATGATCGGAGACGGCAGTCTGCGGACGGAATTGGAGCGAGAAACAAAAGAAATGGGGATTGAAGATGTAGTTCGATTTCCGGGGAATATACCGAATGATCAGGTAAATCGATATTTGCAGGCAAGCGATGTATTTTTATTTGCATCCAAATCAGAGACACAGGGAATCGTTCTGGCAGAGGCATTTGCGGCGGCATGCCCGATCGTGGCGGTGGATGCGTCCGGGGTAGAGGATATTGTCGAAAATGGAGTGAATGGATTTAAAACGACAGAAGACGTGGATGTTTGGAGTGATAAGGTTTTGGAAGTTTTAGAGAACCGGAAATATATGAAGGGGCGGGCGAAGATTACAGCTGCAGGGTATCGTGCTTCGAGACTTGCGATTTATGAAGAAATGTTATATGGACAATGCATTGTAAAGAAAGCCGGCGTACAGGAGGAAATGAGATATGAGTATGAGGAAGATCGGACAGAAAATGCTGAAAGGCGCATTTTGGGGGTATTTAAAGTTTCTTGAGAAAACCGTAAAGATAGACTGGCAGATCGAAGAACTCTGCGGGAACAGTCAAATATTCGGATTTTGGCATGAGGACAGCTTCTTTATGAATCTGGTATTGAAAAATCTTTCCAAGAGGACAGCGCCGGTGGATGTGGTTGTGACTGCGGATACGAGAGGTGATTATATTGAGCATATGATCCGAAACTGCGGCGGTCAGGCAATCCGGATTCCGGATGGTTATGCTGCTTTCGGGGCGTTGAAAGTGCTGATGCAGCGTTCCTATGAACAGGCGCGTTCTCTTGCGGTGGCGCTGGACGGGCCCTTGGGACCCCGGCACGAGCCGAAAAAGCTGGCATTTTATCTGGCAGAGCAAAAAGGTGAGGATTTTGTAGGGATCAGTGTTTATTATTCGGTTTGTCTGCGGCTGTTTTGGCGTTGGGATCGATACGCAGTACCGCTGCCGTTTTCCAGAGTGTGTGTTGCGGTGAAAGATTATGGAGAGGTCAGTAAAAGATCGATTCCGGAGCTTCCGGTGCAAGCAGTACCCAAAAGGCGAGTGATATGCTATGATAGAGATGCAGTTTTACAGAAATAAAACATCATGGGAGGACGGAAGCATGGAAATCAATCACGTACTTGTGGTAGAGGATGATAAAGAAATCAGAGAGGGCGTTCAGATTTATCTGAAGAGTCAGGGATATGAGGTATTTCAGGCGGCAGACGGAATCGAAGGTCTTGAGATCATAGAAAGGGAAGAAATCCATCTGGCAATCGTAGATATTATGATGCCGCGGATGGACGGAATCCATATGACGATGAAACTGAGGGAAAAATATGATTTTCCGGTGATCATGCTTTCGGCGAAATCAGAAGAAGTGGATAAAGTCATGGGACTGAATATCGGAGCGGATGATTATGTGACGAAACCGTTTACCCCAATGGAACTTATGGCAAGGGTGAATTCTCAGTTAAGGCGCTACAAGCGGTTTCTGGAAAAATTAGAACCAAAGGAAAATGTGCATATGATCGGAGGTCTGGAAATCAATGAGGATACGGTACAGGTCAGTATGGACGGAGCTCCGGTGAAGCTGACTCCGATCGAATATAAGATTTTGCTGCTGTTGGCAAAAAGTCCGGGGCATGTATTTTCAGCAGAAGAAATCTATGAACGGGTGTGGCAGGAACGGGCGATCAATACAGATACGATTATGGTGCATGTACGGAATATCAGGGAAAAGATTGAATTGGATCCGAAAAATCCAAAATATTTAAAGGTGGTGTGGGGCGTTGGCTACAAAATTGAAAAACAATCGTAAATTTGCAGTTCTCATCATGGCTTTGACGATATTATTCAGTACGGGGATCATGGTGGGATCCTACCCGATGTTTTCATCGGATATGAAAGAAGAGATTAAGGAAGATGTGCAAAGTGAAGAGATTGTCAATCTGTCGAATGAACTGACGGACGGCATATATTTCCTTTACAATCAGGCATATGGTCTTATGGATCAGTCAGAGCTTGTTTCTCGATTTTCTATGGGGGATTTTATGCTGCTTAGAAAATATATGGATTATGAAATCTTTGACTTTAAGGGAAATGCATTGCTTGCTGAAAATACGGAGGGTGAGTTAAAAAAACTGCTCAGGGAAGAAAGTGAATTTGCGTTTCGGGTATCCATTGTAATCAGTGAAAACGGCAATATGCAGGCGGTTCAGGTGGACGGAACCGCAGTAGATGAAACGGATGCCTCTTCTCTGGAGCAGGCGATCTACGATTATTATGACGGATACGACGGTTACAGCGGCTATGACGATTTGGAGTATTCCTACGATCTGCTTCCGAAAGAGGTAAAGGTGGTCTATGCGATGTCTGAGGAACAGCTTGCCGAATATATGGATTCATCGGCAGGAGCGTGGTACGGATACGTGGTTTGTTTGTCCAATGACGAGACATATCTGATGTATGAGTGGTTTTTGAGCTTCTTTGTGGCAATTGCCGGATTTTTCATTGCATCCAACAAGGGATGGCGCATACATGAATGGAAGATATTCCGCGCGCCTGCGGAAATGGTTTTGTTTGTGTGGATGATTTTGATCGCAAATGAAAAGGTTGCTGCAAGACATGTGTGGAGTGCCATGAATGACGGACCGGTATATCTGCTGTCATCGAAGGAACGTCTTGTGTCAAATGTTTCTTATGGGATGCAGCTTTTTATGAATGCAGTGATGTGGGCTGCTATCTTTGGCATGGTGCTTTGGGGCGCAATCTGTTTGCAGGAAGTGTTCGTGCTGAAAAGGGAGTATTGGAAACAGAGGACCCTTTGTGCGAAAATCTATTACTGGAGTAAGAATGAAAATAATCAAAATGGCGACAGAATGAAGCAAGGAGCGAATGGGGCGGTCGGATTATTCCGAAAAATCTGGAAGAAGGTCATAGGATTTTTCAAAAATATATATGATGGATTTTTACATATAGATTTACAGGAAAAATCCAATAAAATGATCGTAAAGGCATTGGTGATCAATTTTATCCTGCTTTTGATCATTACTTGTCTGTGGTTTTACGGAATTTTTGCATTGATTCTTTATTCTGTGATATTATTTCTCATTCTGCGGAAATATTCGCAGGATATCAAGAAGAAATACGCACAGCTTTTAGAGGCGACGAATTTATTGGCGGATGGTAATCTGGATGCGCCGATCGATGGGGATCTGGGGATTTTCAACCCGATGAAAACAGAAATACAGAAGATCCAAAAAGGTTTCAAAAAAGCTGTGCAGGAAGAAGTGAAGAGTGAGCGGATGAAGACGGAACTGATCACAAATGTATCCCATGATCTGAAGACACCGTTGACTGCGATCATCACATATGTGGATTTATTAAAGGGCGAGGAGGATCCGGAGAAACGAAAGGAATATCTGGAAGTGCTGGAGAAAAAATCGCTTCGTCTGAAGGTGCTGATCGAGGACTTGTTTGAGATCAGCAAGGCGACCAGTAAGAACGTGACGATGAATTTCATGCAGGTAGATATCGTCGGACTGCTGAAACAAGTAGGGCTGGAATGTGACGAGAAGATCAAGGCGGCGAATTTGGAAATCCGTTGGCGTCTCCCGGAGGGCAAGGTCGTGATGCTTTTAGATTCCCAGAAGACGTATCGGATTTTTGAAAATCTGATTGTCAACATTAGTAAATATGCGATGCCGCATACAAGAGTTTACATTGATCTGACGGACGAAGGAAATTATGTGTCGGTCTCCATGAAGAATGTATCGTCGGCAGAGTTAAATTTCAATTCGGATGAGATAACCGACCGGTTTGTGAGAGGAGATGTGTCCAGAAATACCGAAGGCTCAGGTCTTGGTCTGGCGATTGCGAAGAGCTTTACGGAGTTACAGTTCGGTACGCTGAAGGTATCTACAGAGGTGGATCTGTTTAAGGTAAATATCCGGCTTCCGAAGAGAAATGTGAATGAAGAGGAGAAAACGAAAGAAGAATAAAATTCGGGATGTGAGAATAATAGATTTATAACGAATAAAAAGAAGTCTTTTGAGAGTGTGTTACATCTCTTACAAAGACTTCTTTTACCTTTACCGGTAGGTTTCAAAGCGCAAAAAATTCCAGGCTTCTGTTCAGAATGCCGTTCATATGTGCAATTGCCGTACCGTAATTGGTGATCGGGATTCCGGCATCCGACGCACATTTCAGGCGATCTTGCATCTCGCGCTCATTCAGCATGCATCCGCCGCAGTGGATGACCATCTTGTATGGAGATAGATCGTCGGGAAATTCGGTTCCGCCGGTGAATATAAATTGAACGTCTTTCCCGGAGTATTTTCGAACCAGCTTCGGTAGCTTTACCGTACCGATGTCATCGCATTGACGGTGGTGGGTACAACCTTCGGAGATTAAAATTTTATCACCGTTTTGTAAAGTGTCGAGTGCCGCAGCGCCTTTTGTGACTGTTTTCAGATTGCCCTTATATCTGGCAAAAAGGATCGAAAAAGAAGTCAGTGGAATTTCTGTGGGAACAATGGCGGACACTTGCTTAAAAACCTGACTGTCTGTGACGACGAGCCTGGGAAGGGTTCCGAGTTTTTCCAGTGTTTCCTTTAGTTCTGTATCCTTCACCGCAATTGCCGCAGCGCCGGCATCCAGAATATCCCGTATCGTCTGCTGCTGAGGGAGGATTAATCTTCCCCTAGGTGCCGAAGAATCGATCGGTATGACGAGGACGACAAGATCAAGGGGGGAAAGCAGGTCGCGGATTAGATAGTGTTCTCCTTTTTCATCAGGAAGCAGTCCGGCAATCAGCTCTTTTAATTCGTGGATATGTGTTCCTGTTTTTGCGCTTACGCAGATAGAGCGTTCCTTTGGGATACCGGGATTGTCTGTAAGGATATGGAGCGCAAGGTCTGTTTCGGATATTCGATCGATCTTATTCCATACAACTACATAGGGGATTTTTTTATCTTCGATTTTTTTCAGAATCTTACGATCTTCTTCTGTTATTCCCGCAGAAATATCCGCCACCAGTACGGCGATATCGGTTTTGTTCAGCATTTGATAAGCTTTTTGTATGCGCATTTTTCCAAGCTCTCCGATATCATCCAGCCCCGGTGTGTCGATCAAAACAACGGGACCGAGTGGAAGCAGTTCCATTGTTTTGAGGACCGGATCGGTAGTGGTGCCTTTGACATCCGATACGATGGCAAGTTTTTGTCCGGTAAGCATGTTGATGAGACTGGATTTTCCGGCATTTCGTCTACCGAAGATTCCGATATGGATACGCTCGGAAGAGGGGGTGCTGTTTAAACTCATAATGATATATCCTTTCCTGAAAAAGAGATTTGGCGGATGGTCAGAATCGGAAATCCCGCCGGTTATTTTGTTCGATCAGACGCAGGTTTTCCATGACGACAGCACGGGCCTTTTCGTTCGGAACATTGAGCACTTCCTTGGCGATCAGCTTATCGCCGATGCGCTTGGTTTCAGGGGAAGCGTAATCCATAAGATATTCTTTCAATGTCATCAAGGCATTCGGATGGCAGCAGTTTTGGATCTGCCCGTTTTTCAAAAGTGTCATAAAGCGATCTCCGGTGCGCCCCTCCCGGTAGCAGGCGGTGCAGAAACTCGGAATGAAATCCATTTCAATCAGCCACTTAACGACCTCGTCTAATGTGCGGGTATCGCTGACGTCGAACTGCTCAGATTTGGAATCCTCCGGCTCCGGTTCATAATAGCCTCCGACGCTGGTGCGGGAACCGCCGCTGATCTGGGAAATACCGAGGCGGAGTGCGCGTTCTCTTGTTTTCTGATTTTCTCTTGTGGAAATGATCATTCCGGTATATGGCACAGAAATACGGATACAAGCAATTAATTTTGCGAAAATATCATCATCGATCCCATTGTCGAATTGTGTCGGATCAATGTCATCTGCACGTTTCAGTCGAGGAACACTGATCGTATGAGGGCCAACGCCGAAGGCTGCTTCCAGATGTTCGGCATGCATCAGCAGTCCGGCAAACTCATAGCGGTATTTGTCCAGTCCAAACAATACTCCTAAGCCAACATCGTCAATTCCGCCTTCCATTGCACGATCCATTGCCTCAGTGTGATAGTTGTAGTCATGTTTTGGCCCGGTTGGATGCAGCTCCAGATAACTTTCCTTGTGATAGGTTTCCTGAAATAAAATATAAGTTCCGATTCCAGCTTCTTTGAGACGTCGGTAGTTATCAACGGTAGTTGCCGCTATATTGATGTTGACACGTCGGATCGCTCCGTTTTTGTGTTTGATATCATAAATGGTTTTGATGCTTTCCAGATAGTAGTCCATCGTGTTATGGACAGGATCTTCTCCGGCTTCTAAAGCCAGCCGTTTGTGTCCCATATCCTGCAGAGCGATGACTTCCCTCCGGATTTCTTCCTGCGTCAGTTTTTTTCTGGCGATATGTTTATTTTTCATATGATACGGGCAATAAGTACAGCCGTTGATGCAGTAGTTGGAAAGATATAACGGCGCAAACATGACGATGCGGTTACCGTAGAAATCTTTTTTGATCTGCTCGGCAAGCCTGTAAATTTTTTGGTTTCGTTCTGCATCTTCACAGGCAAGCAGGACGGATGCTTCCCGATGTGAAAGGCCTTTGCGAAGAGATGCCTTTTTGATGAGGGCATCGATCAGCTCAAGGTTATTTTTGTTCTCGTCTGCATAGGCGAGCGTTTCGAGAATTTCTTCATGGTTTATAAAATCGTCGGCACATTTTGAATGTACATCATACATGATCTGGTTCCTCCTTTATTGTAGTAGGTCGTGATGTCAGTCATCTTTCATTTTAAATAAATCCGGTCAAATCAGATGTTCAGCGAATCACCTCTTGCGATGACTGCTTCATATCCGATTTTTTTTATAGACTGCCGTAAATGCTCCACGGATTCTGCAGCTTCGTCTCCGGTACAGATTTTATTATCGTACAGTAAATAATTTTTTCGTACGTCCGTTGGAGAAAGATTCGGCATGACTACGTTTGCCCCGGCGAGGATGCCTCGTTCGCGTCCGTTCGGCTCAATAGTTCCCAATGCAGTTGTGGCGGGAAGCAACACTTTGGGAAGCATCAGCCGGATAGCGCCCAGCAGAAACAGCGTGAGTTCTGCGGTTCCTGCCGGTTTGTTAAAAAATGGTGTGTCGTGGTGCGGAATAAAAGGACCGATTCCGACCATTTGTGGATTCAGCTCTTTCAGAAACAACATATCGTCGGCAAGATGTTCTGTGGTCTGCCATGGGGAGCCGACCATAAATCCGGTGCCGACCTGATAGCCGATTTCTTTCAGATCCCGGAGACATTGTTTGCGGTTGGCAGCGGTCAATTCCGGCGGATGAAGTCGGGCATAATGTCCATCGTTATACGTTTCATGACGCAGAAGATAACGATCTGCTCCGGCCTTATAAAGCTTTTCATAGCTTTGACGAGAGCGTTCTCCGACAGAAAGCGTAATGGCGCAGTCGGGGAATTCTTTTCGGATGTCAGATACGAGATCGGTCAGAACCATGTCGGTATAATGGCCGTCCTCGCCGCCCTGCAAGACGAAGGTGCGGAACCCCAAACCATAACCATGACGGCAGCAGTTTAGAATTTCCTCCTTTGTCAGTCGATAGCGGCGGGCATTGTTGTTGCTTCGACGGATACCGCAGTAATAGCAATCGTTTTTGCAGTAGTTTGTAAATTCGATCAGTCCGCGGATAAAAACTCGGTTACCATAGTAGATCCGGGAAACCGTACGCGCGCGTTCAAACAAATAGTCGGCGTCTGTTGGTGTGAAATTTGAAATGAGTGTAATCCAGTTTTTTCGCGGAAGCGCCTGCTCCCGCTCCAATTTATCGATGAAATCTTTCATACAAAATCTCCGTTTGAAAGTCTTTTTCTAATCCCTATGCGTTATTTATGCAAAAAAAGAATTACCGTTTGATGTCGTAATTCATATTCATCAGATTGCGGATTGTTTCCGCATCGTCTGTAATATTACCGTCACCATGGATTGTGTGCTTGATGACACTGCTCGCAACAGCGAAATTTACCATATCCATTGGCTGGTAGTTGTTCATCATTGCGTAGATCAGTCCACTTGCAAATGCATCGCCGCCGCCGACACGATCCAGAATGGTGAATGTGAAAAGCTTACTTTCGTAAGTATCTCCCCGATACCACATAAAGGCTTTCAGGCTGTTTTCGCTTCCACTGTGTGCATAACGGACATGGCGGCCGATGCATTGGATGTTCGGATAGCGTTCTATGAATTTTTCAAAGATTTCTTTTTGTACTTCATAGCTTGGCTGAAGTGAGATGCCGTCTTTTGCGTCTCCCTTTTTGTGATCCTGCTCGTCATTCCAGAGATGATAGGGTTCGATTCCGAGAAGAACATTGACATAAGGAAGACAGAGGGTGCAGAAATTGCGGGCCTCATCCCATGTCCAGAGCGTGCTCCTGAAGTTGCCGTCGAAGCTGACGGTCAATCCCATTTTCCGGGCTGTTTTCAGACAGTCGAGAATGAACGCGCGGCAGTTTTCTCCGAGAGCGGGAGTGATTCCGCTCAAGTGCAGCCATGTGAAACCGTCCAGAAGCTTTGGAATATCTACCGTACTGAAATCATATTCTGCAAAGGCGCTGTGCTTGCGGTCATAGGTGACCTTACTTGCACGGATTCCGTATCCGGTTTCCAGATAATAGGTTCCCAGACGGTGTGTGGGGGTCTGTTCGGGAGTGCTTAAGATTACCGGAGCACAGTGCACATCGTTGCTTCTAAGCATACGTACAGCGCTTTTGCCGAGACTGTTATTCGGAACGACTGTAAAAAAGGTGCTGTCGATCCCAAGGTTAGCCAGGGCGAGCGCAATATTGGCTTCGCTTCCGCCGTAGCTGGCAGCAAAGGAATTTGCCATGCGGATCTTCTCATAATCCGGCGGAGTCAGGCGAAGCAGGATCTCGCCGATCGTGATAAATTTCTGTCCGGCTGCACCGGACGATAAAGGATTCTTGTTTTGCATAGGGCCTCCTTATAAATTGAATTTGTGTACAGGCGTATATTTGAGAAAAATGAACCTGTACTGCTGAAAATGTAACAAACTTATTTTATCCGTTTTGAGGAAAGATTACAATATGACAGAGGGGAAGATTTAAGAGAAGTTAAGAGAAGTTTAAGGGAAAAGTTGTATACATCAAAGAAAAAAAGTGCTAGAATTTCTCCAAGGGTGGATTCTTAGGAGAAAGGCAGCAAAAAAATATGTTACAAATTAAAAATATATGCAAAGAATATCGAACCGGCAGTCTGGTGCAGAAGGCGTTGGACAGTGTAAGTCTGAACTTAAGGGATAATGAATTTGTTGCGATCTTGGGACCGAGCGGTTCCGGGAAGACAACCCTTTTGAACATTATCGGAGGCTTGGATCGGTATGACAGTGGGGACTTGATCATCAATGAAATCTCAACGAAAGACTACAAGGATCGGGATTGGGATTCCTATCGCAATCATACCATTGGCTTCGTATTTCAAAGCTATAACCTGATCCCGCATCAGACGATCCTGGCAAATGTGGAGTTGGCGCTTACGATTTCGGGGATATCGAAAGGGGAGCGCAGGGAGAAGGCTGTACATGCATTGGAAGAGGTTGGTCTGGGAGAACAGATCCATAAGAAGCCGAATCAGTTGTCAGGAGGACAGATGCAGCGTGTGGCGATTGCCCGGGCACTTGTAAATAATCCGGACATTTTGCTTGCTGACGAGCCAACCGGGGCGTTGGACAGCGACACCAGTATTCAGGTTATGGATCTGCTGAAAGATGTGGCAAAGGACCGGCTTGTCGTAATGGTGACGCACAACCCGGAGTTGGCAGAAGAATATGCGACCAGGATCGTGAAGCTGAAAGACGGAACGATTCGTGACGACAGCAATCCCTATGAAGTGGATGCAGAGAAGACAACACCGCCGGAACACAAAAATATGGGAAAAACGTCTATGTCTTTTTTGACATCACTGGCACTTAGCTTCAATAATCTGAAAACGAAAAAAGGAAGAACGATCCTTACGGCATTTGCAGGTTCGATCGGGATTATCGGGATTGCGCTGATCCTGTCTTTGTCAAATGGTGTGAACAATTATATACAAATGATAGAAGAGGAGACGCTTTCGGAATACCCGCTCCAGATACAAAGCTCCGGTCTGGATATGACGGCGATGCTTGCGGAGCCGTCCGGCAATGTGGAAAAGGAAGAGAAAGATATTCAGGTCGGAAATATGCTGACGGGAATGTTTTCCACAGTGGGGACGAATGATCTGGAATCCTTGAAAGCATTTCTGGATGAGGGCGATTCCGGAATCGAAGAGTATACCAATGCAATTGAGTATTCGTATAATGTCGCGCCTCAGATTTATCGCTCAGATACGGAAGAAATCCGACAGGTACACCCCGATCAGTCCTTTAAAGCAATGGGACTCGGCTCGGATGCGAGTACGAACAGTATGATGTCGATGATGATGAGTACCGATGTCTTCCGTAAGATGCCGGATAATAAAAATCTGTATGAGGATCAGTACGACGTAAAAGCCGGACATTGGCCGATGAACAGAAATGAGTGTGTGTTGGTATTGACGCAGAGCGGCAATATCGGAGATTTTTTGCTTTATACGCTGGGGCTTAGAGACTATGAAGAACTGGATCAAATGGTAGATCAGTTTACGAAAGAAGAGGAAGTGATCGTTCCCGAAATCAATGACGCATATGATTATGAAGAGGTTTTGGGAACAAAATTCAAGTTGGTATCGGCGACCGATTATTATGCATATGACCGGGAATATAATTTGTGGAAAGATAAACGGGACGACAAAGAATATATGAAAAATCTGATCCAAAACGGAGAAGATCTGGAGATTGTCGGTATCGTCCAACCGAAAGAGGATGCCAGCGCAGCGATGCTGTCCTTCGGGATTTATTATCCGTCCGAGTTGGTCGATCATGTAGTCGAGCAGGCGGCAGACAGTGAGATCGTAAAGGCACAGATGTCGGATCGAAACCGGAACGTATTTACGGGAAAGAGCTTTGATTCCAAGGATGAATCGGAAAATGCTTTTGATATGAATTCACTTTTTACAGTTGATGAACAGAAAGTACAGTCTGCGTTCAAGGTGGACGGAAGTAAACTGGATCTGGATCTGAGTGGGATCAATCAGGCGATGAGCGAATTGGCTCTGCCACCGCTCGCTGTGGAGGATATTATCGGGGATTTGCAGCTTCAGATTTCTGCGGAGCAGGTGCAGACGTTCGTGACAGATCTGATGAACGGATATCAGGAATATGCAGCTCAGAATCCCGAGACGGATATCGCACAGTTTCCGATATACTTTCAGCAGTATATGGAAAACGGAGGTGCCGAAGCGCTTCGTATGGCGGTGCAGGATGCGCTTCTGCAAAATGGAGGACAGCCGCTTACCGAGGAGCAGGCACAGCTGATCCTGGCAGGTGTATTGGATGGATACAATGGATATGCGCAGGAGAATGAACTGCCGGATATCGAGAAGTTCAACGAATATTTTGCCGGATATATGGAATCCGAACAGGCAAAATCTGCGCTGGAAAACAGCATGACGGCATTCGTACAGGCGAGCGGGATTGAAGAAAAGCTGCCGACTGTTATGGAACAGTATATGCAGGAGGTTGCGGGCAGTATCAGCGGAACGCTGGAGAGGGAACTGACAGCGAGTATGCTGCAGCTGAGTGCGGCTATGAAGGATGCATTTTCCTTTGATGCCGAAACCTTTGCAAGTGCCATTCAAATGAACATGACAGAGCAGGAGCTTGCAGAGCTTATGACGTCTATGATGTCAAAGGAGATTTATACATATGACTCGAATTTGTCAAAATTAGGCTATGCAGAGCAGACAAATCCGACGCAGATATCCCTTTATCCAAAAGATTTTGAGAGCAAAGAGCAGGTTGTAAAAATCTTAGATGCTTATAATGCGCGAATGGAGAAAGAGGATGAAAATAAGGTGATCAGCTACACCGATATGGTGGGAAGCCTGATGTCTTCGGTGACAACGATCGTGAATCTGATCAGTTATGTGTTGATTGCATTTGTTGCTATTTCACTTGTCGTATCTTCTATTATGATCGGAGTGATCACGTATATCAGTGTATTGGAGCGGAAGAAAGAAATCGGAATTTTAAGAGCGATCGGCGCTTCCAAGAAAAATGTGTCACAGGTATTCAATGCGGAGACATTTATCATCGGAGCACTTGCCGGTCTGATCGGGATCGGAGCTACGTTGCTATTGTTGTTTCCTGCAAACTATATCATCCACACTCTTGCCGGAAACAATAGCATGAATGCGGCTCTTCCGCCGGTTGGGGCAGTAATCTTGATCTTATTGAGTATTGTATTGACCCTGCTTGGAGGAATCATACCGTCCCGGAAAGCTGCAAAAGAGGATCCGGTAACGGCGCTGCGAACAGAATAAATTGGGAGAAATGTGTTTCGTACAAGAAAAGCGAGACACATTTTTTTTAATCTGCGATTGATATTTCGGGTAACCTGAATTAGAATAAACTAAGGAAAAGGAGACGAAACAGATGAGATTAAGTGAATTGGCAATTGGAGATACAGCGACGATAAGAACGGTCGGAGGCTCAGGCGCCCTCAGACAGCATTTTCTGGATATGGGTCTGATCCAGGGAACGGAAGTAACAATTATCAAGTATGCACCTATGGGAGATCCGATCGAGCTTCGGATTCATGGCTATGAATTGACGATCCGTCTGGAGGATGCGGAAAATATAGAAATCAGTGAGCCGCACAAGCCGAGAACGGAAAAGAAGAGAATACAGAAAAAGAATCAGAAAAAGGAAAAACATCATCCGGGCTATGGAGAGGAGGGGAAATTCCACGACAGAAAGGAAGAGACCCCCCTGCCGGAGAGTGAGATTCTGACCTTTGCCTTAGTGGGAAATCAGAACTGCGGAAAAACAACGCTTTTTAACCAGTTGACAGGCGCAAAGCAGCATGTGGGAAATTTTCCGGGAGTGACGGTGGATCGCAAAGACGGTGTGATCCGCGGGCATGAGAACACCCTGCTTACAGACCTGCCGGGTATTTATTCGATGTCACCGTACAGCAGTGAAGAGATTGTGACAAGGGAGTTTGTGATCCGTGAGAAACCAAAGGGGATCATCAATATCGTAGATGCGACCAACATCGAGAGGAATCTGTATTTGACCATGCAGCTTTTGGAACTGGGAGTACCTATGGTTGTGGCGCTGAATATGATGGATGAACTGCGGGAGAATGAGGGCTCTATTTTGGTAAATGAAATGGAGGAGCGTCTTGGGGTTCCGGTCATTCCGATTTCGGCGGCAAAGGGAGAGGGGATCGAAGAACTGATCCGGCACGCGATTCATGTGGCAAAATACCAGGAGTGCCCGCTAGATACAGATTTTTGCAAAAGAGAAGAAGGGATCCACAGGGGGATCCATGCGGTGATGCATTTGATCGAGGATCATGCGTTGAGCGTCGGAATCCCGGTACGGTTTGCAGCAAGTAAGATTATGGAGGGTGATGAGAAGATTGCAGAACAGTTGAAGCTGACAGAAAATGAGCAGAGGGTTCTGGATGATATCGCTGTACAGACTGAGGAAGAGACGGGAATGGACCGTGCGGCGGCGGTTGCACAGATGCGTTTCGATTACATAGAGGATGTTTGCAGTGAAACCGTGATTAAGCCGAAGGAGAGCAAGGAACGTTTAAGAAGTCGTAGGATGGATCAGTTTTTGACCGGAAAATATACGGGAATCCCGGCATTTATCGCAATCATGGGATTGGTGTTCTGGCTGACGTTCAATGTGATCGGTGCATTTTTGCAGGGGATTTTGGAATCGGGGATAGAGGCGCTGACCGACAGTGTGTCAGGGATGCTGACTGCGGCGCATGTCAACAGTGTCGTACATTCTCTGGTGATCGACGGGGTTTTTAACGGAGTCGGAGGCGTTTTGAGTTTTCTTCCGATTATCGTGACGTTGTTTTTCTTTTTGTCTTTATTGGAGGATAGCGGCTATATGGCGCGGGTTGCCTTTATTATGGATAAACTGCTCAGAAAACTGGGGCTTTCGGGACGCAGTATCGTGCCGATGCTGATCGGTTTCGGTTGTACGGTGCCGGGAGTTATGGCGAGCCGGACGCTTCCGTCTGCAAGGGACAGAAAAATGACAATCCTTCTGACCCCGTTTATGAGCTGTACGGCAAAGCTTCCGATCTACGCATTTTTTACCGCTGCGTTTTTCCCGGGGCAAGGGGCGGTTGTGATGATCGGATTATATGTATTCGGAATCGTTGTGGGAATTTTAATGGCGCTGATCTTCAAAAAGACAGCTTTTAAGGGAGAGGCGGTTCCGTTCGTTATGGAACTTCCGAACTATCGGATGCCGGGGGCGAAAAATGTACTGCATCTCCTGTGGGATAAGGCAAAGGACTTTTTACAGCGGGCATTTACGATCATATTTCTTGCGACGATCGCAATCTGGTTTTTGCAGAATTTCGATATGGGACTGAATATGGTTGCCGATTCCAGAAACAGTATGCTGGCAAAAGCAGCGGGAATATTGGCGCCGGTTTTTGTTCCGGCAGGGTTCGGAGACTGGAGAATTGTGACAGCGTTGATTTCCGGCTTTATGGCGAAGGAAAGCGTGGTATCCTCGCTGACTGTTTTGTTTGGAAGTACGACGGCTTTGCAGGAAACACTATCTACTGCAGGGGCAGCAGCACTTCTGGTATTCTGCCTGCTCTATACGCCTTGTGTGGCAGCCGTTGCATCAGTCAAGAGAGAATTAGGAGGAAAGTGGGCTGCGGCAATGGTTGTCGGACAATGTGTGATCGCATGGATCGCAGCATTTGCCGTCTATCAGATCGGATTGTTTTAAATGGTTAATTCCACTTTTCATATGTGCAAGAGGTTTTTGTGCTATACTATATGAGAGAGTATATGCAGATAGGAGAGAGTGCATATGAGTTTCATAGAAGATGCTGCCGAAAATATTGTCAGAGAAATCAGTGATACCATTCATCAGTCGGTAAATTTGATGGATGACGAGGGAAAGATCATAGCGAGTACGGATCCCGGACGCATTGGGGGATTGCATGAGGGGGCAAAAAAGATTATTCAGGAAAAGCTGGATTGCTTAGAAGTATACAGAGACGAAGAATATCGGGGAACAAAAGTGGGCATCAACCTGCCGATTCAGTTGAACGGAACAATTGTCGGTGTGATCGGGATCAGCGGAGAATGGAGTAAGATTGAGCCGTATATAGATCTTGTTCGGAAAACAGTGGAAACGTTGGTGATGAATGTATATTTACAGACACGAAAAGCAGGAGCAGAGAACGCGCGTCAACGATATCTGTATGAGCTGTTGTTTGAGGATAGAGAGAAACTTTCAGAAGAAGTTCTTGTTCAGGGACAAGCGTTGGGAGTAGATGTATTATCAAGGTACCGGTGTTTTTGCGTTTCATTTGCGGATGGCAAAGGACGGGTTCCGAAACATGCGAATACGCTGTTTGATTCGGTGCAAAAAATGCTTAGAACAGCAGACTGCTCTGAAAAAGTACTAGTATATCGGGAAATGACGCAGATAACGATATTTTTGAAAGTCGAAGAAAAGGAGCAAATGTCGGATCGGGGAGCAAAAGAGCTGGAAAGGATATTGAAAGAGCAGAGTGTTCCGGCAAACGGAATCCGCTTGAAGATAGGAATTGATGACAAGGAATATAGTGGATTTGAATTGCGGAACGGCCGCAAGAGAGCAGCGAAAAGTTTAAAAGCGGCGATGAACGGAAACGATATCGTATATTACGGTGATTTGACGACAGAGATATTTTTAAGTGAGATTTCGGAAAAAAGTAAGCAAGAATATATGCAGAGAATATTTACGGATATGGAAAAGGAGGAAATCGAGAGATGGGTTGAGCTGCTGGAAAATTTTTATGAAAGTGACGGCTCGATCCAGAAGACATCAAAGAAGATGTTTGTTCACAAAAATACGTTACAGTATCAATTGAAAAAACTTGCTTCGATCACTGGATATGATCCGAGAAATATAAGAAATGCAAGTGTTTATCAGAATGCAATCCGGTTTTGGCGGACGATGGAATGAGAGCAGGAAATAAAGATCCCGGCAGGATTTGTTATCCATAACAAATCCTGCCGGGATTTTTTGTCAGGCAAAATGAGGAAACGCAGAGAAAAGACTGGTATAATCTACATAAATGATCGATGCTGTTTGGGATAAGGATGCTGACAGCATGACAGAAAAAATTGTCGGAGGTGTGTGATGAAGAAAATTGTGATTATCCCGGATTCGTTTAAGGGAACAATGAGCAGTAAGGAAGTCGGCGAAATTATCATGGAAGAGGCAAAGAAAAGCTATCCTGAGGCAGAAGTGATCCGGGCGGAGGTTGCCGATGGTGGTGAGGGGAGTGTGGAAGCACTGTTGTCTGTGCTTCCGGGAAAACGGAAATTTGTGACCGTAAGTGGACCTTACAGAGAAGCCGTTCAAGCCTGTTACGGAAAGATCGGAGATACGGCTGTAATCGAAATGGCAGCGGCAGCCGGTCTACCATTGGTTGGAACACGGTTGGCGGCAGGCGCGACAACCACATACGGAGTCGGGGAATTGATTGCCGATGCATTGGAGCAAGGGGCAAAGAGGATCATACTCGGTCTGGGTGGCAGTGCAACCAATGACGGAGGCGCAGGTATGGCAGCCGCTTTGGGCGTACGTTTCTCGGATGCGGAGGGAAAGGAATTTGTACCTGTCGGGGATACGCTGGGAGACATCGATAAGATTGAGTTGGAAGGTGTCGATGACAGACTGAAAACCGTGCAGATCATTGCCATGTGCGATGTCAGCAATCCGCTGTGCGGCAGCAGGGGGGCATCGGCTGTCTTCGGACCTCAGAAAGGGGCTTCGGCAGAGGATGTAAAGAGATTGGATAGAGGTTTGTTTCATTTGGCGGAGAAAATTGCTGAGGCAGGGGGGAGAGAGGTGCTCGAGCTGCCGGGTGGAGGCGCTGCGGGCGGCATGGGCGCAGGAGCTGTGGCGTTTTTGCGTGCAGAGCTTCGAAGCGGAATTGATGTGGTGCTGGAGACGATACATTTTGATGAAATGTTAGAGGGGTGTTCTTTGGTTATTACGGGAGAGGGAAAGGTGGACGGACAGAGCGTTCAGGGAAAAGTAATTTCCGGGGTTGCGAAGGAAGCTGCAAAAAAACAGGTTCCGGTAGCTGTTGTGACCGGAGCGATCGAGGACGGCGCAGAAGCATTGTATGAGATCGGGGTAGATGCAATTTTTAGTATCAATCAGAAGCCACTTCCCTTTGAGGCAATATTGCATCGTACAAAAGCAGATCTCAGAAAGACGGCGCGCAATATTTTCCAATTTGCAAAGACGGTAGAAAAAATTTCCTCCAGATGATATAATATGCGCGGAGCGCAACGAAAGAAATCTAAAGGAGAAAATGAATGGAGAGTAGAAAAATTATTCAAGTAGAGGAAAAGGTTCCGGCTCAGCTATTGGTGCCGCTTAGTATTCAGCACATGTTTGCTATGTTCGGAGCATCGGTTCTTGTACCGTTTGTCTTCGGGATCAATCCGGCGATCGTGTTGTTTATGAACGGAGTGGGAACTCTTATTTTTATTGCAGTGACAAAGGGAAAGGCGCCGGCATATCTGGGATCCAGCTTTGCTTTTCTGGCGCCTGCGGGAATTGTTATCAGCGAAATGGGGTACGAATATGCCTTGGGCGGATTTGTGGCAGTCGGTTTTTGCGGCTGTGTCTTGTCCTTTATTATTTACAAATGCGGAACAAAGTGGATCGATGTGGTATTGCCGCCTGCGGCAATGGGGCCGGTGGTTGCCTTGATCGGATTGGAGTTATCCGGGTCGGCGGCAAGTAATGCCGGTTTATTGGATGAGAAGCTCGATATGAGAAATGTCATTGTATTTGCAGTGACCTTGGGAGTTGCAGTGTTTGGGAGCATTCTTTTCCGTGGATTTTTATCGGTTATTTCGATTCTGATCGCAGTAATCGCAGGCTATGCGGCAGCATTTTTCTGTGGGATTTTGGACTTTTCACAGGTAGCGTCGGCATCTTGGTTTTCGATTCCTGATTTTCAAATAGCGAAGTTCGATATGAGTGCGATCGTGATGCTTTTGCCTGTGCTGCTTGTAATCGCATCAGAGCATATCGGACATCAGGTTGTAACAAGTAAAATCGTAGGAAGAGATCTGATCGAAGATCCGGGACTGCACCGCACGTTATTTGGAGATAATTTTTCTACGATGATTTCCGGTCTGATCGGTTCTGTACCGACGACAACTTACGGAGAAAATATCGGAGTTATGGCAATGACAAAGGTATATAGTGTGCAAGTGATCGCGGGAGCGGCGATCCTTTCGATTATCTGTTCTTTTGTCGGCAAGCTGGCGATGCTGATCCAGACGATTCCGGGACCGGTCATCGGGGGGATATCATTTCTCTTATATGGCATGATCGGAACTTCCGGTATCCGAATTTTAGTAGATTCCAGAGTGGACTACGGACGCTCCAGAAATCTGGCTCTGACCTCAGTAGTGTTTGTAACGGGACTTTCCGGGATTGCAGTGAAGTTTGGCGATATTCAGTTGACAGGAATGGTACTGGCAAGTGTAGTTGCGATGATATTAAGTCTGCTCTTTTTCCTGTTGGACAAGGCAGAGCTGACAAATGACCGGGATATGGAAAAATAAAGGAAGAAAAACAAAAAGCAAAGAAAAATACGCCTTGCCGATTCCAGGCAGGGCGTATTTTGTGTGCACCGTACGATGTACATTTGTTTGGTTTTGTAAATTATACAATATCATTTCGCCGGATATAACCCGGGTGCTCCGGCGTACCGACCAATTCTTCAACATGAAGAATACGGGCATGCTTATCGATGACTTGATTTTTCAGATGAATGTTCTTTTCGATGACGACATCGGGGAGGATTACACAGTTTTTCACAACTGCCCCTTCCTTAATGATACAGCCTCGTCCGATGACAGAGTTCTCCACTGTACCACCGATGACGCAGCCGTTGGAAACAACAGATTTTTTAATATCAGATCCGTTGAAATATTGAGTCGGGCAGGAGTCGTTGGTTCTTGTATAAATCGGCCAGTCCTCTTTGAACAGGGTTTGTGCATCCTTGTAATCAATCAGAGACAGATTGGCATTATAGTAACTCTTTAAGTCCGTGATCGCCGCAAAGTAGCCGCGATGAGACACGCCGCGGATATCCAGTTCACCGCAGTATGCATTGACGATCTGCGGGAGAGTGTACATGGAAGAAAGTTTTTTTGCTTTCTTGACCAAGTCAATGAACAGGTCTTTCTTCATCACATAGGTGTCCATGAAGATGTTGCGGTTCTTGGCTGTTCCGCGGTTTTTGGCAATGGATTCCACGCCCTTCTGTTTGTTCAGATTCAGAAAATCACAATTTAGGTACGCATCCTTTGCATTGTCCACCGTGTGATACAATAAGGAGATATCAGCACCGGATTCTTCATGGGTGTTCAGAAATTCATTGAAATCCTGTGTATAGATCATGTGGCTCGGCGCAATTACGACATGGGTGGCATGAGATTCCTCGATGCATTCCATGTTTTCTACATATGCTGAAATATCTGTGTCATAGAGTGTATTTTCAACACCGTTTTCCGAGAACAGCAGGTGGATTCTTCCGCGCTTGGAGTTGATATTATAGTGACGCCCGGTTCCCAAGTGCTCGGTCAGAGAACGAGGCTTGTTGTTTATGTATACCTGAATTCTTTCAATACCGCTGTTGCTCATATTGGAAACCGGAAAGTCGATCGCCCGGTATCTTCCGAGGAAAGAAAAAGCGGCGATCGGACGATAGTCCTGTAATCCCTCTACACGAATATGGTTTTCGGAAAAGTTAATAATTCCAAGTGCTTTCATCTTAGTCTTCCCCCTTTACACGTTTTGCGACAAGTTCAATGTGCTCGCTTTCGGCATTTCCCACCACGGCATTTTTGCCGACCTTGATATCATTGGCAACCAGTGCGCGGGTAACAATGGCACCCTCCGCAACCTCTGCGCCCGGCATCAGAACACTGTCGATCACCTTTGCGCCCTCTGCCACTTTCACACCGGTAAACAGAACGGAATTTTTCACCTCGCCGTTGACGACGCAGCCCTGTGTGATAAATGCGTTTTTGATATTGGCATGCTCGCCGATATAGTGAGGCAGTGTAGTGACATCTTCGGTATAAATCTTCCACAATGGGTCATTCAAATCCAGCTCGTTGTTCTTGCCCAACAGATCCATGTTGGCTTCCCACAGGGAGTCGATCGTTCCCACATCCTTCCAATAGCCTTTGAACTTGAATGCACATAAGCGTTTGCCGTCATTCAAAAGCGCCGGGATGATATCTTTTCCGAAGTCGTGACTGGAGGCAGCATCCTTCATATCTGCAAGCAGCATCTTGCGGAGGATCTTCCAATTGAAAATATAGATTCCCATAGAAGCCAGATTGCTCTTCGGATGTTCCGGCTTCTCTTCGAATTCTACGATCATATCGTTTTCATCCGTATTCATGATACCGAAACGACTTGCCTCTTTCATCGGTACTTCGATGACGGCGATTGTGGCGTCGGCATTGTTCTTTTTGTGATGCTCCAACATTTGAGAGTAATCCATTTTGTAAATGTGATCTCCGGAGAGAATCAGCAGATATTCCGGCTCATAGGTATCGATAAAATCGATATTTTGAGAAATTGCGTCTGCTGTTCCGCGGTAAACGTCCAGATCACTGTCCGCCTTCTCGCGCGGCGGCAGAACGAAAACTCCGCTGTCCTTTGCATCAAGTCCCCAGCGATGACCGGCTGCAACATAGCTGTTCAACAGAACCGATTCGTACTGTGTCAGAACTCCTACGATATCAATGCCACTATTCGCACAGTTGCTCAACGGAAAGTCAACGATGCGATATTTTCCCCCATATGAAACGGCCGGTTTGGCGACTTTATTGGTTAGATCATGCAATCTGGAACCACGTCCGCCGGCCAAGATCATAGCTAACATATTATTTTGTTTCATCAGTGAACCCTCTCTTTCATCTTGATATTATATATTATACAATTTCTTTGAAAAATTCTCTATCTTTTTGTGGGAAAAAACGAAAGAAATTTTATCCTTTTGCAGTGCTGATATAATCTTTCATATATAAATATTCTTCCGAACCAAATGTTATTTTTCCTTTGACAAGAGAAAAATAACCGTCTTTTTGCATCGAGCGGATGGCGCGATCCAGTGTTTTGATATTCATGCCCAATTCTTCGCCCAAACGTTCTCTTGTTTTATGCAGCGTAAAGATGCAATTCTCTGTGATCGGCTCCCGGATCGAACCGGAACCGCAATCTGAGGTAAACTGCGGGAAATCCTGCTCATAGAGGCTCACGAGATGATCGGCGATCAGAAAGGCGGGCGGATAATACAGCTTCAGTCCGTTGTTATAGGAAGAACGGTACAGCTTAAAAGCGGTTCGCTGCGCCATTTTACGCAAAATATATGTGTCTGAAGCGACCCACTCTTCTGCATCCTTACGAGGGATATATACGGCAGTATTAGCGGTGAGCGCTTCGATTGTGACAGATGTTTTCGGTAAGTCTGCCAAGAGCGTGACTTCGCCGATAAAACGATTTTTGACGAAAAAGGATCAAAACACCTCAAATGTCCTTTTTGTAAATCGGGAATTTTTGTAAGATGAGGACAAGAAAACAGAGAGCGTTGTAACGGGAGGTAAAGAAAAATGGCAAAACAAAAGGAAACCTTTGCTTATGGATCGCTTAGGCAGAGGATTAAGGTGGAATGGAAAGTGTATCTGCTGGCATTTCTGTTTATTTTGATCGCGGACAGCATCGGACAGATTCAGATTCCGATCGGGACGGGAATGTTCATTTTATTTCCGATTTTTTATGCGATCATTCTCGGAGTGTGCAGCGGGCCGCAGGTAGCGAAGATCATTGACAATCAACAGGTAAAGGCGGCGTCCAAGCTGGTAGTCGTCGGTATCGCGCCGTTTATCGCAAAGCTGGGAATTACAGCCGGTGCCAATATCGAGACAATACTTAATGCGGGACCGGCGGGAGCCTGCTTTTCGATCAACCGGGAATATCATATGGCGTTGGTCAACAATATTTACGGATCCGATTCTGCGGAGGCGAGAGGAAGTCTTTCTATATATAGTAGGAGGAATGGTAGGTACGATCTACTTCGGGATATTGGCGTCTGCAGTGGCAATGACCGGATGGTTTGAACCGGAGGCGCTCGGACTGGCATCGGGAGTCGGTGCGGGGATCATGATGGCAAGTTCCAGCGCATCTTTGTGCGCAGTC
>CAUWKK010000023.1:0-38694 GCA_963559385.1 uncultured Schaedlerella sp. | reverse complement strand
ACGATACCGCCTTCATTACGAAAATCGGGAATACAACCTATGAAGTTTCAACCCATTTTAATGCAAAAGGCAAAGAAACCGTATTTGAACAATTCAAAAATCAAAAAGGAAAACACCGCAAAATCTGCATAAAAGAAAACGGTGTCCCCCCATTCTCTGAGGTTACACCATATTTCCTAAATACTTCCCTATCAGCCCTTGACTAAATCGGAGCGATTTTTCTATTCTTCCATTTCACTTTTCCTATCTGCGGTATCCATCCGGATTTTCAGACTGCCATTTCCATGAATCTGCACACATCTCTTCGATGCCCCGTTCTGCAACCCAGCCAAGTTCTTCTTTCGCTTTTGATGCGTCACAATAGCAGGTTGCGATGTCTCCCGCACGACGTGGTTTGATCTCATACGGAATCTTCTTTCCGCATGCCTTTTCATATGCCTTTACAACATCAAGAACACTGTATCCGGTTCCCGTTCCGAGATTATACACATGAACCCCTTTGCTGACTTTCATTCTTTCGATTGCCTTCACATGGCCGATCGCCAGATCCACGACATGGATATAATCTCTCACTCCGGTTCCGTCATGTGTGTCGTAATCATCCCCAAACACCCCAAGACAATCCAGCTTTCCTACCGCAACCTGTGCGATATAAGGAACCAGATTATTTGGGATTCCTTTCGGATCTTCCCCAATCTTTCCGGACTTGTGCGCACCGATCGGATTGAAATAACGCAGCAGCATAATATTCCATTCCGGATCCCCCGTATGCAGATCGGTTAAAATCTGTTCCAACATTCCCTTCGTCTGTCCGTAAGGATTTGTAATCGCTCCCTTCGGGCAGTTCTCCGTGATCGGAATCTCTGCCGGATCTCCGTATACCGTTGCCGAAGAACTGAAGATCATGTTTTTACAGTTATGCTTTCTCATCACATCACACAGGATCAACGTGCCTGTAATATTATTATGATAATATTCCCACGGCTTTGCAACAGACTCGCCAACCGCCTTTAATCCCGCAAAATTAATGACCGCCTCAATATCCTCATTTTCAAAAATCGGCTCCAGATCTTCTCTGTTTAAAATATCCCCTTTGTAAAACTTCAGAGACTTTCCTGTAATTTCCTGCACTCTGTCAAGCGCAGTCTCACTGGAATTATACAGATTATCTACTACTACGACCTCATATCCTCTTTCCAAAAGTTCCACACAAGTGTGACTTCCGATATATCCTGCGCCGCCCGCTACTAAAATTGCCATCCTAATCTCTCCTTTTCTTTCACATTCGCCTTGTTACTCTGTCTCATCCTCTCTTTGAGGAAACAGTCTATTTCCACAGATGTTCCGGGTAGACACCCTCTTCTTTCAGATGTTTTATCGCTTCCACAACTGCCTGCTTATCTTCTTTGTAGGTGATCCCATACCAACGGTCTGTTGATTTTAACACCTGTACCGTTGCCTTGCCCGCCTCGATCAGCTCTCCGACCACCGAAGGCAGAAAATATTCGCATTTCAGTGGATTCTCTTCCAGCCCCTTCGCCAAAAACTTCGAAAATCCGGCTTCCAGTTCTTTCAGCATACTCGCCGAAAAACCGAACAAATTCATAGATGCAATGCTGTCACCGGCAAGCTTCGTCCAGTTCGCCCCGTCATCCTCCGTAAAAGCGGCTCCGTCTGCACGGCGTTCAATATGCGTACGTTCGGTAATTCCCGTCAGATACCCGTCCGCATCCGTCTCACAGATTCCTCTGGACACATATCCGTTCTCCGTCAGCGTATTGGATAACATATAACCTACCATTGCATAGCGGTATTTTTCATCATCCTCATGCTCTGATAAATAACGAAAAATCTCACGAAACGCATGTACTCCATAATAGTCATCCGCATTGATCACCGCAAACGGACCTTTCACAATATCCTTACAGCTCAAAATCGCATGACCGGTTCCAAACGGCTTCTCTCTTCCCTCCGGCACCGAAAATCCGTCCGGCAATGTATCAAGCTCTTGGTATGCATACTCCACATCAATATATCGGCTGATCCTGTCCCCTACCACTGCCTTGAATTCTTCTTCGATCGACTTCTTTATAATAAAAATCACCTTTTCAAATCCGGCGCGCTTCGCATCGTAAATCGAAAAATCCATAATGATATGTCCGTCGGTATCGATTGGGTCAATTTGTTTCAAACCTCCGTATCTGCTTCCCATTCCGGCCGCCATAATGACCAGTACCGGTTTTTCCATAATCATTTCCTCCTTTTGTATTTCAACGTTTTTGTTAATAATATTATAGAATGTTTCTTGAAAAATGTACATAAAAAATTCGTGCAATTATATGTAAATATGTTGTACTTAAATTCTTTCCGCAATCTCATTTAAGTAGACCCAGCGTTCCATTTTTTCTTCCAATTCCTTCTCCGTCTTTTCTTTCTCATGCAGCAGCTCGGAAAGCTTCGCCGAATTTGTCGCATTTCTTTCCATATCTGCATCTAATTTTTCTATTCTTTCTTCAAGCTGTGCGATTTCTCCGTCTATCGTCTCGTATTCCCTTTGTTCTTTAAACGAAAAACGAAGCTTTGTCGGCTGATTCTGTTTCCAATCTTTCTTCTTTTCGACTTTTTCTGAAACGCCCTTTCGTCCGCTTTCTGTCTTCCCGTCGCCTGTTCTCTGCTCTTTTCGCCGCACTGCCTCCTGATAATCCGTATAACCGCCTTCATATTGCACAATCCTTCCATTTCCCTCAAATGCAAAGATCCGATCCGCCACATTATCCAGAAAATATCGGTCATGAGACACCGCGATCACGATTCCCGCAAAGCTTTCCAGATAATCCTCCAGAATCGTCAATGTCGGAATATCCAGATCATTCGTAGGCTCATCCAAAACCAGTACATTCGGAGCCGACATTAATACGTGCAGAAGATAAAGCCTTCGTTTTTCTCCGCCGGAGAGCTTTCCGATCGGTGTGTATTGCATCGCCGGATCAAACAAAAACCGTTCCAGCATTTGCGATGCCGTAATCCTGCCGTCTTTCGTCAGCACATACTCCGCCGTCTCTTTCACATAATCGATCACACGCTGTGAATCATCCATTCCCACAGCTTCCTGTGCAAAATATCCGATCTGTACCGTATCTCCGATTTCCACCCGGCCGCTGTCCGGCTGCAGCCGTCCGGTGATGATCTTCATAAGCGTAGACTTCCCGCAGCCGTTGGCTCCGATGATCCCGAGGCGCTGATTTTTCAACACAATATAATCAAAATCATCGATCAAGAGCTTATCCCCATACCGCTTACTGATATGATGAAGCTCAATCGTTTTCTTTCCCAATCTCGTAACTGCAGAATCCAATTCTACCCTTCCATCCTGTATCGGCGCCTTTCCGCTTTTCAAAGCCTCCAGACGCTCCAGACGCGCTTTTTGCTTTGTACTTCTGGCACGGCAGCCGCGTTTTGCCCACTCCACTTCCATACGCAGAACACTCTGACGTTTCCGTTCTGACGCAAGTTCCATTTCTTCTCTCTGCTCCTTCTGTTCCAAAAACTCAGAATAATTTGCGATATAAGAATACAGCTTTCCATGACTGATCTCCAAAATTTTATTCGTCACCCGATCCAGAAAATAACGGTCATGAGTCACCATAATGACAACACCACGAAACTTGTTCAGATAGGTTTCCAACCAAGCCGCCATTTCATTGTCCAAATGGTTTGTGGGTTCATCTAAAATCAATACATCTGCCGGATCCACCAGCGCTTTTGCCAAAGCAACCCGCTTCTTCTGACCGCCGGATAAATGCGCGATCGGTTCTGTAAAATCAAAAAGTCCTAAGCGGGTCAGTACGGTTTTCGCTTCACTTTCCGTATTCCAATCTTCTCCCTCATGGCCGTCTGTCACATAGGAAAGGACATTCGTCCCCTGCGGAAATTCCGGATTCTGAGGAAGATAAGCAATCCGAAGCCCCTTCTGTCGGATCACCTCTCCCTCATCCGGTATTTCTAATCCCGCAATCATTTTAAGCAGCGTTGTTTTTCCTGTTCCGTTTATTCCGATCACACCGATTTTATCCGCCTCGTGAATCCCAAAGGAAACATCATCGAACACCTTCTTCTCTCCGTATATTTTACTGATATGCTCCAAATTCAAAACATTCATGTCATTCCCTCTTTTTCACTGATTTTACCATGCAAATTAGTTTAGTATACTACTTTGCCACATGTATTGCAACAGAAAAATAAAGAACATTGCGCCAAAGCGCCTGTTCTTTATTTTTCCGTTTTGCCGCCTTTTATTTATTTGTTGCTATCTTCATCATCTCATTCCACTTCTTCTCCATATCGGCAACCAGCTTAAACTGTGTTCTTGCCCGATCTAAATTATGGTTTTCACGATGAATCTGGAAATAATGATCTCCCTCCAGATAGTCTGCTAAAAAGCGCATACCACATTCATAAGTCATCATTTTCGCCCCCATTGGAAGCATTTCGATTTCCGCATCCCAAAGACGTCCCTGACAGCCTTTCTGAAATCCTTCGTTATATACTTCAAACAAATGCATACTGCAACTTACCTTATCCAAATCGGTTTCATCCTCTGCCGCCGTACTTGCCCCAAAACGAATCGAATCCCCGAAATCATGTACAGACAGTCCCGGCATAACGGTATCCAGATCGATCACACAAATTCCCTGTCTCGTCCGGTCATCGATCATAATGTTGTTCAGCTTTGTGTCATTATGCGTTACTCTGAGCGGCAATTCGCCCTTTCCCAGCATATTTCCCAATACCGCAGCTTCTGACTCTCTTGCAAGTACAAATTCAATTTCCCTCTGCACAAGAGCTACTCGTCCCATTACATCTTTCTCTACAGCATTTTTGAAATCCCGAAAACGTTTTGCCGTATCATGGAACTGTGGGATTGTCTCGTGAAGCGTCTCCGCCGGATAATCCGAAAGAAGGCACTGGAAGTTTCCGAATGCATATCCACTCTGATAAAAATCCTCGTCGCCCGCTACCTGCTCATAGCAAGTAGCACCTTCAATAAAACGGTATACTCTCCAGTATTCTCCCTCAGAATCTACAAAATACGGTTTTCCGTCCTTCGCACAAACAACATTCAACGTTTCCCGCTCCGGATCTCCGCCCCGTTCTGCAATTTTTTTCCGCAAATGGGACGTCACACCGAGAATATTCTCCATTACTTCAACCGGTTTCTTAAAAATACTTCTGTTCATCTGCTGAAGGATCATCCGTACTGTCTGCTCTCCCTGCGTAACATGAATCAGATACGTAAAATTGATATGACCATTTCCATATTTCCCCTGCAAAACCGGTGTTCCGTCAAACTCAAATCCTGCAAGAGCCTCCTGCAGTCGTTCTTCTATTGCTTTCATCTGCTCTCTCCTCTTTCATCAAACATACATTACTGCCACACTATCTGCTTTTCTTTCATTTCTGATTCAGCTCTCACTCCCGATTCAGATTTCATACCAACGTATTTCATTGGAATCCAGATGTACGTCAAAGCTGCTTCCGTCGCCTCTGTATACCGTTGTATCCTGCGGCTCATAGGTATTATTCACAACACAATACTTTCCGTTTTTCACATAAGCATGCACCTCAACATTGTAATTTGTACTGAACCACTTGTGCAGATTTTCTTCGTCTCCGGCTGCCCATATTACGGCGCGATAGAACAGTCTGCTGTTTTCAAAGCTGTACGGAAGTCCGCTGATATACACACTTCTTCCCTGTCCAAATGTATTTACCGCAAGCTGCACTTCCTTCTCTTTATGGATCAGAACCTTTGTACCGTCCAAAGCATAAATACATTTCTTGCCCTCTCCAAAGTCAATCTCGCCTTTGCAGTCCTCGGTAATGAAATGGTCATGCTCTTCCCAGTTATATTTATCCTTATTCAGATTAAATCCGTTTTCATACTCTACACCGAGCACATTTGCCAGTTGGAAAAACCGTCCCTGCCACTGATGTCCCGTTGGTTCTCCGACACCGATAAATCCGCCTCCTCTGTGCACAAAGCTGCGAACTGCCTCTACGATCGCCGGATCGATCCAATTCTCTCCTCCGGTATAGGCGGTGTCCGCATCTCCTACGTTGATCACGACATCAACATCATCCAGTATCGCCGCATTCTCCCGAATATCCTCGAAGTTAATAAACTTCACATCAAACGGAGCGCCGCTTAATGCCTCTATAATTCCTGCGTAAGAATAATTCTGTTTATAATACAATGCATGATGCACCATGTGATTTCCCCATGCGCGCATTTTTCCCCAACTGTTCAGAACCGCAACTTTCTTTACGCAATACGGGGTGGTTCCCTTAATATTCTCATATAAAAGACGGAATTCATCACATACGCTTTCTACATAATCAATAAATTCCGGGAACTTTAATGCCAGCTTCAGATAACCGCCATAGCCGATCCGGTCGATCGGGCTTCTCAAGATTGCCCGTCGCGCTGTCACCCAGTTATATTTTGCCTCTTTTACCGGATCTCCGCCCTCATGGAACACATCCGGGAAGAAATAAGGCAGCAGCCGTCCCTCTGTATACTTCACACCTTTGATATCGCTGATCAAACGAAGTGTAGAACCATTTCCCACGCTTCCTACAACTGCGTCAACCCCGATTGTCTTGAACTCATCCATGAACGGTTCGGTTCCGATCCAATGATCTCCCAAAAACATCATTGCCTCTTTCCCATACTCGTGGGTAATATCAACCATTTCTTTTGCAAGCTTGGCAACCTCCCGCCTCTGGAACGCCTGAAAATCACAAAACTCCTTCGATGGTATCCGGTATGTGTTATTCATATATCCTTGGTCGATGATATATTCCGGGCGGAACGGATATCCGACCTCCTTTTCAAATTGTTCCAGTATGTACGGACTTACAGATGCAGAATATCCATACCAGTCTACATACTTTTCCCTTGCCAGTTCATCAAAGATCAGCGTAAACTGATGAAAGAACGTTGTATAACGAATCACATTCACATAGGGATGTGTCTCCAAATACTTTCTCAGACGCTTCATAGAATAGGCGTGTGTCTTCGGCTGACGCACATCAAAAGTAATCTGCTTTTCCACATCTTTCCAGTCGTTTGTCACTGCGTTATACATATGCACCGGATCCCACATAATATAAGCTAAAAAACTGACCGTATATTCGTGAAATACCTTCGCATCACTGATCACGACATTACCGGAGGCCGTATCATAGGCCCACTGTCCATACGGTACAACTTCACCGGTTGTACGATCGATCACTTCCCACCAGCGCCCGATATCATCATTGTCATTCACTTTCAGCATATCCGGATACAAATGATCCATGAGATGAATTTCTATCTGATCCGTCACCGCAGTATAGAAATCTGTCATAATATACATCTGCTGCACTTCGTCCAGATTCGCTTTCGCCCACTCATTATCCTTGCGTGTAGTATAATAAGTTGCGTATACCTTTGCATCTACCTGTTTCAGTTCCTCCGGATAATCCGTTCCGTCACAGTCCCGGATCGCATCGGCTCCCCATCGTTCCAACAATTCTTTTGTTTCTTCGATCACATCCAGATCTGTAGGAATGGTAACTCTTCCTCGTGTCTTCTGATTATCTGCCATAGCTTCACTCTCCTGTTTTTTCTTCCTGAATTTCCAGTATCATCATGTATTGATACTATGTTATTTTGAGTATACGTTTTGCCCGGAAAAGTTACAAGTCATTTATTGTTCAGTAATTTATAGATATTGCTTTTTAGCATTTATAAAAAGCAAAAGACTCTTGATAATTTTCAAGAGTCTTTTCTTCTAAATAATGAATGCGGAAGATGGGACTTGAACCCACACAAGCGCAATGCTTACAAGATCCTTAGTCTTGCTCGTCTGCCAGTTCCGACACTTCCGCATATATATTGTATGTTTCGCACCTCATCACTCGTACTCAACAAATAATATTATACTGCTTTCTTTTGGAAAAGTCAATAGTTTTTTATATTTTTTTAAATCATTTCAAATCAACTTGTCCTGCTTTTTCTTCTAAAAGAAAAGCAGCTTTATTCGGCTGCTTTTCTTATCTCCTCACTCTATTTGAATTAAGCAAGCTTAGCCTTTGCAACCTCTACCAATGTTGCAAATCCTTCTTTGTCATTTACTGCCAGTTCAGCAAGCATTTTTCTGTTCATATCAACACCTGCCAGCTTCAGACCATGCATAAATGTGCTGTAAGACATTCCATTCATTCTTGCAGCCGCATTGATACGTGCGATCCAGAGCTGTCTCATCTGACGCTTGCGCTCTTTTCTTCCGGCATATGCAGAAGTCAGTGCGCGCATTACAGACTGTTTTGCCACTCTATACTGCTTGGAACGTGCTCCTCTGTATCCCTTTGCCAGTTTCAATGTTCTATTATGTTTCTTTCTTGCGTTCATTCCGCCTTTAATTCTTGCCATTTCAAGCTCCTCCTTCTCTTAACCGATTCTTACAGATATGGTAATACCTTTTTCATATTCTTTACATTTGTTGCATCTGTAACTGTAGACTTTCTGAGATTTCTTTTTCTCTTCGTCGTCTTCTTTGTTAAGATATGGCTCTTATAAGCTTTATTTCTTTTCAGCTTTCCTGTACCTGTTACTTTGAAGCGCTTTGCTGCCGCTCTATTTGTTTTGATTTTTGGCATGATAATTTCCTCCTTTAATCTGCTTGTGCCTTACGAACATATATCCGTAAAATATTTTTAACGTTTTACAGTTAAAACCATGCTCATGTTCCGGCCTTCCAGTTTTGCCGGTTTCTCAACGGACGCCACATCCTCCAACTGCTTCGCAAAATCATCCAGAATATGCTTGCTCTGCTGAACATGCGCCATCTCTCTTCCACGGAAACGCAGTGTGACTTTGACTTTATTTCCCTTTGCGATAAACTTCTTTGCATTGTTCATCTTGGTATTCAAATCATTGGTATCGATATTCGGTGATAAACGTACTTCTTTAATCTCAACAGTCTTCTGCTTTTTCTTAGCTTCTTTTTCTTTTCTTGTCAGCTCATATTTGTACTTGCCGTAATCAATAATCTTACATACCGGCGGTTTTGCTGTCGGAGCAATCTTCACAAGATCAAGCTCAGCTTCCTGTGCCAGTTTATATGCATCACGTGCTGACATAATTCCTAACTGTTCCCCACTCTCACTGATCAGACGCACTTCTCTGTCTCTGATCTGCTCGTTAATCATTAAATCGCTAATTGTCGTATACCTCCGTCATCATGAATTTCCTTTTCGTAAAACTCAAAACTGTTCACCGAACTGTTTCATCGCATACACAGCAATAAAAAATCGAGTGAATAATATCCACCCGATAATCTATCCTCACCTTTAAATCCATGTGTAAGATCAATATCAACCGTAGTCACCCTATTATGCTGCGGTGAGAGTGGATACTCTGCTTTCTTTTTGCTTTACGCAAGACATAATGTAACATACATCTCATATAGTGTCAATATGAATTTATATTTTTTTAAAACTTTTTATCTTTTCTTTCTTTATATAAGAAATTGTGTTATAATAACTGCACTTTGTACGGCAGATCACTTTACCGCCTTACAGCATTATACTTGTACAGTGAACATGTCGTCAGAATCATTAAGAAAGGATTTACCTCTATGAATAAGATACACCATACGCACACAAATGACAAGTTCAAAAATCAATGGGGATTTATCATCGCCTGCATCGGCAGTTCTGTCGGTATGGCAAATATCTGGCTCTTTCCCTATCGGATCGGAGAATTTGGCGGATCCGCTTTTCTGATCCCTTACATTATATTTGTGGTGCTGATCGGCTTCACAGGAGTCATCGGGGAAATGGCTTTCGGACGCGCTATGCAGACCGGTCCGTTAGGCGCCTTCACAAAAGCATTCGAACAGCGCGGGCACAAAAAGCTCGGAGAACTCATCGGGCTGATCCCTGTCATCGGTTCTCTCGGAATTGCGATCGGATACAGCGTTGTAGTCGGCTGGATCATCCGCTACTTCTGCATTTCCATTACAGGCAGTCTGATCACAACACCCGATTCGGGCGCCGACTTCGGCGCACTGGCACAGAATTTCGGTAGCATCCCATGGCATCTGTCGGGTCTGGTACTTGTACTGCTCTGCATGTCATTCGGAATCTCCGGAGGCATTGAAAAAATCAACAAGTTTATGATGCCTGCATTTTTCGTATTATTTATTCTCCTTGCCGTTCGGGTCGCATTTCTTCCGGGCGCTTCGGAGGGTTACAAATACCTCTTCCGCCCGGACTGGACTGCTATGGAAAATCCGAAAACTTGGGTTTATGCCATGGGGCAGGCATTCTTTTCCCTCTCTCTTGCCGGAAGCGGAACCGTTGTATATGGAAGCTATTTAAAAAAGAATGTCAATATCGTAAAGAGCGCCGGAACAGTGGCTCTGTTCGACACTTTAGCTGCAATTCTTGCCGGAGTTGTTATTATTCCGGCAGTGTTCGCCTATCAAATGGAGCCTAATTCCGGACCGGGACTTTTATTTATCACCATTCCTAGCGTGATTCAAAACATTCCTTTCGGAAGAGCCTTTGCGATTATTTTCTTCCTCGCCGTGCTCTTCGCCGGAATTACGTCTCTAATGAACCTGTTGGAAAGCCCGGTTGAAGCATTACAGACACGACTTGGACTTTCCCGAAATCTTTCCCTTCTTATCATCGGCATCATTACTGCCGGTGTCGGCATTTTCGTCGAGGGAGATTTATTAAGCCCATGGATGGACACGATTTCCATTTATGTCATTCCTCTGGGTGCACTGCTTGCCGGAATTACGATGTTCTGGATCTGTAAAAAAGGTTTTGCAAGACGTGCGATCCAGGCGGGAAGAGAAAAACAAGTCGGTAAATGGTTGGAACCGATGACAAAATATGTATTCTGCGGTGTTGCAATCCTCGTCTACATCCTTGGAATTTTCTTTGGCGGGATCGGCTGATAACCAGACTGCAATAACAATTTACAAAAATAAAAAACGGAGGATTTACTTATGACAAATAACAGAAGCAACTTTACAAGCAAAATCGGTTTTATCCTGGCCGCTGCCGGTTCTGCTGTCGGTCTCGGAAACATCTGGCGTTTCCCCTATCTTGTGGCACAGTACGGAGGAGGAACCTTTCTCCTCTGTTACCTCATTCTGGCAGTCACATTCGGATTTACCTTAATGGTCGCCGAGATCGCACTCGGACGTAAAACCAGACTCAGTGCGATCGGCGCATTTTCCGCCTTGAACAAAAAGTACAGCTTTATCGGTGTTCTGGCTGCGCTCGTGCCAATCCTCATCCTGCCTTACTATTCGGTGATCGGCGGGTGGGTGATTAAATATTTTACGGTATTCATCACAGGGCAGACCAAGGCTGCCGCAGACGACGCTTATTTTTCCGGGTTTATCGGCAAAACAGGGGAGCCGATTTTTTGGTTTGCACTGTTTGTTATCATTACAGCCGTAGTCGTGATCCTCGGTGTAGAAAAAGGAATCGAAACCGTCAGTAAATTCATGATGCCTGTACTGGTCATACTGATCGTCGGAGTTTCTGTCTATGTACTTACGATTGACGGAGCATGGGAGGGTGTAAAATACTACATCCTGCCGCATATGTCTGATTTTTCACTGAAAACACTGCTGGCTGCAATGGGGCAGTTATTCTATTCCATGTCCCTTGCAATGGGAATCATGATCACTTATGGCTCTTATATGAAAAAAACGACAAATCTGGAGCACTCTGTACGACAGATTGAAATTTTTGATACTGCGATCGCATTTTTTGCCGGACTGATGATCGTACCGGCAGTATTTGCATTTTCCGGTGGAGATACTTCCAAACTGAATGCAGGACCGGGTCTTATGTTCGTGACACTTCCAAAAGTATTTGACAGTATGCCCATGGGCGGACTGATCGGAACTATATTCTTCATCCTTGTATTTTTGGCAGCCGTAACCTCTTCTATCTCCTTAATGGAAACGATCGTCTCCATCTTAATGGATCGTTTTCACTGGACAAGAAAACCTACCAGTATTCTTGTATTTGTTTATATTGTCCTAATGGGAATCCCCTCTTCCCTCGGTTTTGGCGCATGGGACTTCATCAAACCGCTCGGCATGTCGATCTTAGATGCGTACGACTTTATCAGCAACAGCGTTCTGATGCCGATCGTAGCTTTACTGACCTGTTTCTTTGTCGGATTTATCATCAAGCCTAAGACCATTATCGAAGAAGCTGAGGCAGAAGGAGTGACATTCAAAGCCAAAGCATTATTTACTGTGATCATCAAATGGGTCGCCCCGGTTATTCTTGTTGCCATTCTGATCAGCTCTGTACTGAGCGCTATGGGATTGTACGTTCTGTAATACATACCTATAAAAAACAAACGGGTAAAGCGCAAAATGCAGCTTTACCCATTTGTTTTTTTATTGATATTAAAAACCACTACTCTATCTTTCATTTCCCATTACAAATACAGCTACAACTCCCGGACCTGTATGACTTCCGATCACGGTTCCGATGTTATGGATCAGCACCTCTTCAATTCCAAGCTTCTCCCGAACCTGCCTTGCCACATATTCCGCATCCTCGATACAATCCCCATGGGTGATCATCGCCAATTCATTATCCCAGCCCTCAATCTGCTTTGCCGCCATATCTACGATCCGATTCAGCGCTTTCTTACGTCCGCGTTCCTTTCCGATCACCTGCAGGCATCCGCTATTGTCCATATGAATGATCGGCTTGATTTGTACCATTGTTCCGAGGACTGCCGCTGTCTTAGATACGCGCCCGCCACGGTGCAGATGATTCAAGTCATCTACTGTCACGTTATGACAAATATGTAGCTTATTTTCCTCTGCCCACTTCGCCACTTCATCGATCGTCTTGCCTGCCTCTTTCTGCTTCAATGCATAATAAAGGAGCAGCGCCTCTCCCATACAGGCACACAAAGTATCTACAATATAAATCTTTGCATCCGGATAGTCCTCCTTCAGTTCCTCAGCAGCAATCCGCATACTGTTAAGGGTTCCGCTTAGCCCCGAAGAAAATCCAAGATGCAGCACATCCTTGCCGTCCTTTACAAACGGCTCCAGATATTCTTTTGCCTCCTCCGGATTGATCTGGGAGGTAGTCGCCATTTTTCCCTCCCGGAGCTTTTGAAAAAATTCCTTAGACGTGAGTCCCTCCATATCCGTATAGGTTTCCCCGTCTATCGTATATTTCAATGGAATTACCGGAACCTTCCGCTCTTCAAGCCACTCCTTCGCCACATCCACCGTGCTGTTCACTGTAATGATATATTCTCTCATTTCCCAGCCCTCCATAACTTTGTAAAATATGTATCCGTTATTTTATCATATCACTTTTTGACTGATTTCGCAAAATTTTTCTTGCTGTATATAAAATAATTTCATCATTTTTTGTCATGCTTCTTATTCTTTTTCTTCTATCTCCCTATAAAATCGGCAGCCGACTTCGCCTGTCTGCGAACATCGGCTGCCAACTATATATCTTTGCTTAATTCAGCTTGATATTCAAATAATTTCGTCCCGATAAAGTTTTATTAAACATAAGAAAGCACACGATCAATATGCACCCCGCCGCAAATCCGATCCCATTGAAACAAGCAGTCAGTATCAACAGCATAAGTCGCATAAATTTCAGTGCATAGCCCAATTCGAAGTTGGGCTGTGTATAGTTTGATACGGCAACAAATGCCATTCCCAACATAATTTCACTGTTGAACCAACCGGAAGACACCGAAAATTCTCCCATTACCAGACCTGCGATCACACTAAGCGGCGTACTGAGCATGCTCGGCGTATTCAAAGCTGCAAGCCGTAATCCGTCGATTGCAAGCTCTAAGATTAAAAACTGATAAATCAGCGGAACATATACCGGTTCCTGCACGATCGTAAATCGAAACATATCCGGAACCCAGTCCAGATTTTGCATGAATAATAGATACACCGGAGTTAAAAACACCGTTCCGATCGTGATCAATGCCCGCGAAAACTTCAAATACAATCCTGTGATCGTTGGAAAATAATAATCATTTGCCTCCTCTACCATATCCAATATTGAGGTTGGCAGTATCATCGCAGACGGCGAATTATCCACCAAAATCACAACCTTTCCTTCCAACAAGCAGGCCGCTGCCGTATCCGGACGCTCCGTAAACTTAAATTTAGGAAACGGATTAAACCACTTTCTTTTAAATAATGCCTCTGCAAGCGTCTGCTGGTTCATCCGCAAATCGTCAATTTCAAGTGATTCAATCCGGTTTTTCAGATTTTTAAGCAATGCTTTATCTACCCTGTCCTGCATATAACAGACCGCAATATCCGTTCTCGAAGTCTGCCCTGCTTCCACCATTTCCATAACCAGATGCGTGTCCCGGATCCTCCTCCGGATCAGCGCTGTATTAAAAACGATTGTTTCCACAAATCCGTCTCTTGAACCTCGCAGAGACTTGTCCTTATCCGGTTCATCCACACTTCGCGCCGGGTACGTCCTGCAATCAATCGCAATAGCTGTCTCATAGCCTTTGATAAATAGGCATGTAACTCCCGATAGAATATTTCGAAATACCTCGTCAAAGCTTTGAATCACATCCACCTCCACATAGGGCAGATGCCGCCTTACAAAACTCGTCGCATCATCCGGCATGTCTTCTTCCTTTACTCCAAAAAAAGAATCCATGATCTTTAGCATGGATTCATCTTTCGTAAATCCGTCAATGAAATAAAATGTTGCCTCTCTTCCTCCGATTTCGATATCTCGCCGGATCAGATCAAAGCTATCCTTTACCGGAAGCATCTGCTCCATATAGGCAATATTTTCCTCAAATGACGTACCTATCTTTTTCTCGTTCTTTTTTATCATGGGAACTCTATCCTTTCACATCACTTTTCGGATAGTATTTCCCTTTCTGTTAAAAATATGCTTCGTTTATTTTGTAGTGCTGCCGAATCCTCCGTTTCGTATATCCGTCACAGCATCGTCCACTGTAATTCCATACTCCACAAAGATTCCCTGCATAAAGCCGTCTCCGGCTTTGATTTCCACATTTTTTTCCTCATTGGTATCATTTGTGATCTTCGCAAACATATGCCCCTCATTATCCGAATAAAAGTAATCACTGTCAATGATTCCGACCGTATTATTCAACTGCAAACGATATTTAAAACCAAGTCCGCTTCTCGGATAGCATTTCAACACCCAGTTATCTTCCATTTCTACTCGGACTCCCGTAGGAATCTTCACCGTCTCTCCCGGTTTCAGTACAATCCTTACAGGCGCATAGAAATCATATCCCGCCGACCCCGCCGTTGCCCGTTTCGGCAGGCGGATACTTTCATAAATTCGATGAATATCATCTCCGTTCTCTCCGAATGTATCCATCCAGTCCTTTTGGAACTGTTTTTCACTTACCTTATGAAATTTTGCAATTCTCTGCATATGTCATATTCTCCTTATACTCAAAACTTGTATCTCCCCGATCAAAACGGTGTTCCGTACAGATCATACGGCGTTACCTGATACACATAATAATTCAGCCAGTTCGTATACAGGTTATTGGCATGCGCTCGCCATGTCAATACCGGTTTGTTTTCCGGATCGTCATCCGGGTAATAATTTTCCGGAATCTGAGGATTCAACCCTCTTCCCATATCCCGCTTATATTCCGAATCCAGCGTCATTCTGTCATATTCCGGATGCCCCATAACAAAGATCTGCCGTCCCTCCTGTGCCATGCATAAAAACACACCTGCCTGTAAAGAATCTGCCAGAATCGTAATTCTCTCATCTGCTTCCAAAAGCTGCTGCGGCACTTCCGTATGTCTGGAATGCGGCGCCATAAAAACATCATCAAATCCACGCACAAGCGGAATTTTACGGTTTCTTACCCTGTGCCGATATACACCGGAAAGCTTTTTCGACAGCATTTCTTTATCGATTCCGTAATGATAATAAATTCCCGCCTGTGCTCCCCAACAAAGATGCAGCGTAGACATCACGTTTGTCTTTGTCCACTCCATAATCTCTGTCAATTCCTGCCAATAATCTACTTCTTCGAAACGCATCTGTTCTACCGGCGCTCCTGTGATAATAAATCCGTCAAATTTTTGTCCTTTGATTTCTTCAAACGCTTCATAAAATTTATAAATATGACTGGTCGATGTATTTTTTGACACATGGCTC
The DNA here is from genome assembly GCA_963559385.1 of uncultured Schaedlerella sp. Taxonomy (GTDB): domain Bacteria; phylum Bacillota; class Clostridia; order Lachnospirales; family Lachnospiraceae; genus Schaedlerella. Next base: position 22,425 of record CAUWKK010000023.1, on the reverse strand, counting down.
GTCATCCGCACAAACGTCACATCCACCTGAAGCGGTGTATTGGACAAAGAACGTAAGATCTGCAGCTCTGTATCCTCTTTCAGCGGCATCAGATTCAAAAGCCCAATGCTGATCGGACGAATGTCCTGATGCGCCGCACGATATTCATCCATTACAAATATATTTTCATGTTCCAGTATTTCCTTAACCGGCAAATCATTTTGTACACGTATCGGCATAGTTATTCTCCTTTTTGATTCATTTCATTTTCTTCAGAATGTATATAAACGCCATCCGAATTTACATAACTCATTCTGTCATAGCAATCGGTCTGTGTCGGAAGCTTTCGCTTCTCCAGATTATGATTGATCAGCATATTTACCACATAGTAAATCACCGCAAATGTCGGAACCCCGAGGATCATACCGATAAATCCGAACAATCCGCCTCCCAGTAAAATAGAAAACATGACCCAGAACGCAGACAATCCAGTAGAATCGCCGAGGATTTTCGGTCCGATCACATTTCCATCTAATTGCTGCAGCACCAAAATAAAGAGAATGAAATAAATCCCCATTTTCGGATCAGAAAGCATGATCAAAATCGCACTCGGAACTGCTCCGATATATGGTCCGAAAAAAGGAATCACGTTCGTTACCCCTACAATTACGCTGACTAAAACCGTATAAGGCATATCCAGCACCGACAATCCGATAAAACACAGTACGCCAATGATTGCCGAATCAATAATTTTTCCGATGATAAATCCGCCGAAAATAGAGTTACTCTTAATCGTTAAATGTAAGATCATATTGGCATGATTCGGTTTAAAAAGCGCATATATGATTTTTTTGCTCTGCATAGAAAATTTTTCCTTGCTGTATAATACATATACAGACACAATAATTCCGATCACCGCATTCATGACTTCATTTACTACATTGAATACCCCCTCTGTCAGATGCGACATAAAGTCATTCACCTGTGAAAGCAGATCAGTCCGCATCCAGTTTTGTAAAAATCCTGTAATTTCTGTCAATGTAGCGGTAAAAAATTGTCCGATCGCAGAATCCTGAGACATGATTTCCGTCAACGTTCTCAAAGCCTCGTTGATCTGTCCCGGTACCGTCAGAACCATATTTCGAATACTGCGGTACAATTCCGGAATCAACATGTTAAACAATGCCGCGATTACTGCGAGCATTACAACAACCGCAACGAATATTCCAATCCCTCTGGAAATCTGTTGCGTCTTTTTCATTTTCGGAAAATGCTTTTCTAACCACGGCTTCAGGTATCGTTCTACGTTTTTGACGATCGGATGCAAAAGATATGCGATCGCCAATCCGTAAATGATCGGCCGCAATATATTTAATATCGTCTTAATCACCGCAGAAATATCATCCATCCGAAGTAAAACAAAAAAGCAGAGCATACAGAGAATGATCACAACAAAAGCGGTCATCCCCCTGTTTAGCTGCTGACGCAGCTTGGACGGTCCCTGTCTGCCGAAATCCGGCTGATTTATGTAGTAATCGTTCCTTTTTCGCTCCGCTGCTTTTGTCTGTTTTTGTGCTTTTTTCTGTTCCGTTTCTTCACTCATTCTGTATAATTGCCTTTCTTTCTATTTCACTCATACTTTATAACGATGTTAGAGTCAAAAGATGACTGACATCTTTATAAATTATACTCTTTTTTCTTGTTCTGCGTCAACCGGAAAACTCTATTTTGAAAAGAGGCAACCGATGATTTTCATCACCTGCTGCCTTTTCAAATCATTTACGTTTTATTTCGCCAAAAAAGCCGTATACTTCCTAATGTCCGCACTCAAATGTTGCACATTCTGTTTCTCCGCAGTGACACGCATTGCTTCCTTCTACACTGATTTTTCCCGCATGGCATTTGCATTTTGTATTATACATACAATCTGTCGCCTTACAGTCAATATCAGAAGTTTCAGATGCACTTCCGGTTACATTCGAATAGGTATCTCCCTTTCTCTCCTGAAAACTATCACAACAGGTTTCTCCTGCCGTTTTTGCGTTGTTTCCGCCGACTTCAATTGCATCCAGATCACACAAAAACTGCTTATTGTGCACACATGTCTGTACCGTACATTTTAATTGTGGCATAATGATCGTCCTCCTTCTCTCAGATAAATAAATAGCGCCAGAATATACTGACGCTATCATTATGCCCGCTATTTTTCTTTTTATGCTGTGACAAATCACAGGATCTTCTCACGATCTGTCTGAAAACAAACTATTTTTCCTCTGCCTGTTTCACTTCCCGGGCAACTTTATCCGCAATTTCTTTCTGAATAGAAGCAATGAATTCAGCAAGTGTTTTCTGACCTTCATCTCCTTCAAAACGACTTCTTACGGATACCAGACCGCTTTCTTCTTCTTTTGCTCCCACAACTAACATATATGGTATCTTCTGCATCTGTGCTTCCCGGATCTTGTAACCGATCTTTTCTGCACGGGAATCCAGTTCTGCACGGATACCGGCTTCTTTCAAACCTGCAAGCACCTTCTCGCCATACTCCAGATATTTATCGGAAATCGGCAGCACTTTTACCTGCACCGGAGACAGCCATGTCGGGAATGCTCCTGCAAAATGCTCGATCAAAATACCGATAAACCGTTCGATCGAACCAAATGCCACACGATGGATCATAATCGGACGATGTTTCTCTCCGTCTGCTCCTGTGTACTCCAGTTCAAAACGAAGCGGAAGCTGGAAATCAAGCTGAATCGTACCGCACTGCCATGTTCTTCCGATAGAATCCTGTAAATGGAAGTCAATCTTCGGTCCGTAGAACGCACCGTCCCCTTCGTTTACCACATATGGAAGTCCCAGATCATCCAACGCACCACGCAGCGCATCTGTTGCCAGTTCCCAGTCCTCATCACTTCCCATGCTGTCCTCCGGACGCGTAGAAAGTTCTACATGATACTTAAATCCAAACAGACTATAGACTTCGTCGATCAGCTTTGCAACACCTTTGATTTCATCTCGTATCTGTTCCGGCATCATAAAGATATGTGCATCATCTTGTGTGAAACAACGTACACGCATCAGTCCGTGAAGCTGACCGGATTTTTCATGACGATGAACCAATCCCAATTCTCCCATACGGATCGGAAGGTCACGATAAGAACGCGGTTCTGACTGATATACCAGAATTCCTCCCGGACAATTCATCGGTTTGATTGCAAAATCTTCCTCGTCGATAACCGTTGTGTACATATTTTCTTTATAATGCCCCCAATGACCGGATGTTTCCCAAAGATGTCTGCTCAGCATGATCGGTGTATTGATCTCTACATAATCATTTTTTGTGTGGATCTCTCTCCAGTAATCAAGCAATGTGTTTTTCAACACCATTCCCTTTGGCAGGAAGAACGGGAATCCCGGTCCTTCATCACGCATCATAAACAATCCCAATTCTTTTCCGAGACGTCTGTGATCACGTTTTTTCGCTTCCTCGATCATTGCCAGATGCTCTTCCAACTCTGCTTTCTTCGGAAATGCCGTTCCGTAGATTCTCTGCAGCATTTTATTCTTCTCGCTTCCTCTCCAGTAAGCGCCTGCAAGACTTGTCAGCTTAAATGCCTTCACATATTTTGTGCTCATCAGATGCGGTCCTGCACAGAGGTCGGTAAACTCACCCTGTTTGTAGAAGCTGATAACGGAATCCTCCGGTAAATCTTCAATCAGTTCTACCTTGTAGATTTCTCCTTTTTCCTTGAAATATGCAATCGCTTCATTTCTCGGCATAGTAAATTGTTCGATCGGCAATGCCTCTTTTACAATTTTTTTCATTGCCGCCTCGATTTTTTCTAAATCTGCCTCTACAAGCGGTTCCGCTCTGTCAATATCATAATAGAACCCATCGTCAATAGACGGTCCGATCGCAAGCTTTGCATCCGGATACAAACGTTTGATCGCCTGCGCCATAATATGAGAAGCCGTATGGCGGAACGCACCTTTTCCTTTTTCATCGTTGAATGTCAAAATACTCAATTCGCAGTCTCTCTCTACGATCGTCCTCAAGTCTACAACCTCACCGTTTACTTCTCCGGCTGTTGCCATTCTTGCCAGCCCTTCGCTGATATCCGATGCGATTTCAATAACGCTTTTGCTCTCTGCATATTCTTTTACAGAGCCGTCTTTTAATGTAATTTTCATATGTTTTTCCTCACTTTCTTAAATGATGCAAACGTACACCCCGGAGAGTTTTTACTACATTAAGAACACAAATTTCCTGTAATAAAAAAATCCCTTTCCTGCATCGCTGCAGAAAGGGACGAGTATCTCGCGGTTCCACCCTAATTGTTACGGCATATGCCGAAACCACTTCATTGATGATGATAACGGAATCACCGGACTGTTTTGCAGCCACTCAGAGGTAGTTTTCAAATGTTTCTGTGATAGGAAGCTTCCAGCCTACGACTTCCCTCTCTGTATCCTTTCCGCATTCTACTCTTCTCGTCAGCGTGTTTCGTAACTGTTCGGAATCCTCACAGCTATCTTTTATTATAATCTTTTATCATTATAGCATTGCTCTTATTTTTGTCAAGCTAATCGCAAAAAATTCCCGCACCAGATAATTCAGCTGCAGCACCGGATTCGACGATGCCGGCAGCCCGATTAACTGTCGGTATCCGACACGTTTTCCCAATAACAGCGCTCGATATATGTGAAAATCATTCGTTACAACAACGACATTATCCTGCTCTGACATTCCTGCCTCCGACAGGATTTCCCCGGAAAATACCAGATTCTCCTCCGTAGAAACAGACCGTGCTTCCCGAAGGATCCTCGACGGATTGATTCCCCGCCGCATCAGTTCCTCCGCCATCGCTTCTGCCTCCGAAATTGCTTCCCCTCTTCCCTGTCCGCCGGATACAACAACCTTTGTTTTTGTATTTTCACACAAATACGCATATGCCGCATCCAAACGGCGCATCAATGAATTTGTAATTCGTTTTCCGTTCACATGCGCACCCAATACGATCAGATACTTTGCATCGGCACATGGTTTTTGTTTCATACTGCGGTAAATCTTCCATTCTGTCACAAAAAATAAACTCCAGACAACTGCCAGAAATGCTCCACATATCCATTTTAGGCTCTCCGGAAGAGCATCCCCAAAAATTGCGCCGCATAAATGTAATGCCCCCGAAAAAAGCCAAAAACCGGCAAATGTAGAGTTCCATTTGCCGGTATAGCAGCGGATGACACCATAATAAAGCAGGCAGCCAATGCCGATACTCCAAAAATAAATCCGCATCATTTCTTATTTACGCATTCCGTCCGCAGCACTTTTTATATTTCTTTCCGCTTCCGCACGGACACGGATCATTTCTTCCGATTTTTTTCTCTTTGCGGATCGTACCGGATGCTTTCTGTTCACGATACAGACGCTTCTTTGTCTCTTCATCAAAGATATTGTCCCACTGCGGCAGCTCGTACAACCAATCGGCTTTTGCATCTACCATGTTTTTATAAAGCAGTTCCTTATCAAAAGCCAGACTCACCTCTGTGTCTTCCGTCATCGTCTCGATCGGATTTTTCACCTTCAGGCTGTCATTGATACCGTCCAGAAAGCCGACCATTGTCATAACATGCTGACCGTACTTCTCGGCAAGCTCTTTTACCGTTCCTTTTACTTCCTCATCCGGATTCGTCAAAAGCAGTTCGTAAATCTGTTTCTCAATATTAAAATAATTTCCCCAGAAAGTCTCAAGTTGGGATTTTGAAGCCTCTTGATTATATGCAGTCTCTCTCCACTGCTCTAATAAACTCTTATCACTCATTGTACTTAACTCCTTTTATCAAAATATCAACTGTCAATCATTATATACCATATTTCCCATTCCGTAAACCAAAATTTTTTTGCTTTTTTTCTTCCGATTCGTTATAATACTTCACAAAGCTTTTTTATCAAGCCAAAAGAAAGGACGGTTTTTATGAAAAATTCAAGAAGAGTTCTTGCACTTCTGGGAGTCGTATTTTTAATTTTACTCTATTTAAGCACCTTTGTCTTTGCACTGCTTGATGCGCCTGTTTTTCAAAATCTTCTCAAGGCATCTGTTGCCGCAACCATTCTGATTCCGATTTTCATCTATATCTTTCTTTTATTCTGCCGATTAACAGATCGCAGAGACGATGACTCTCAAGATTGATAAAACGGGCAGAGAACACTGTCTGCTGCCCGCCTGTCTGTATTCTTTTATTTTTCCCGGTAGATAATATCCTCTCTTCCGGGTCCGTTACTGATCAATGTAATCGGATATCCGATTTGTCCCTCCACAAACTCAATATATCTCCGGCAGTTTTCCGGCAGATCCTCGTATCTCTTAATCCCCCGGATATCACAATTCCACCCCGGAAGTATCTCATACACAGGTTTTGCCTTATTCAGAAGATGTGTTACCGGAAAGTCTGTTGTCACCGCTCCGTCAATCTCATATCCCACACATACCGGAATCTCTTTCAGATAGCCGAGCACATCAAGCACTGTAAACGCCACATCCGTTGTTCCCTGCATGCGGCAGCCGTACTTGGAAGCCACACAGTCAAACCACCCCATTCTTCTCGGACGGCCTGTGGTCGCACCATACTCTCCTCCGTCACCACCGCGCTTTCTCAATTCATCTGCCTCTTCTCCGAAGATTTCACTGACAAACGCTCCTGCACCGACTGCGCTGGAATATGCCTTACAGACTGTGATGATCTGCCTGATTTCATACGGTGGGATTCCTGCTCCGATTGCTCCGTATGCAGCCAGTGTGGAAGAAGAAGTCACCATCGGGTAAATGCCATGATCTGGATCCTTCAAAGAACCCAACTGCCCTTCCAACAAAATTTCCTTTCCTTCTTTCAATGCATTGTGCAAAAACAAAGAAACATCGCATACATACGGCTCGATCATCTCTTTATATTCTTGTAATTCTCTATATAAATCCTCCGGATTCAAAAGCGGTTTGTGATACAAATGCTCCAAAATGACATTTTTCTGTTCTGCAATCCTTACCGTCTTCTCTCTCAGCAGTTCCTCATCAAATAATTCGCTGACCTGAAAACCGATTTTCGCAAATTTATCGGAATAAAACGGCGCAATACCCGACTTTGTAGATCCAAAAGACTTCCCTGCCAGACGTTCTTCCTCATATGCATCGAACAGCTTATGATAGGACATCACAATCTGTGCTCTGTCTGACACCAGAATCTTCGGCTTCGGAACCCCCTTTTCTACAACGGACTGTATCTCTTCAAACAGTCTCGGAACATCCAGTGCAACACCGTTTCCGATCACGCTGGTGGTATGTTCGTAAAACACCCCCGACGGCAGTGTATGCAGTGCAAATTTTCCATAATCATTTACGATCGTATGTCCTGCATTGGCTCCGCCTTGAAAACGAACAATAATATCCGCTTCCTTTCCGAGCATATCTGTAATCTTGCCCTTGCCCTCGTCGCCCCAGTTCGCTCCAACTACTGCTTTTACCATATTCAAATCCTCCTGCGTGCCTTCGCTTAAAAAACACTGTTTTCCTACATTGTTTCATTTACAACCGGAATTATACTACAGCTTTTTTAGGATGTAAAGAAAAAAATACATTTACATCAACGGTGCGATCAGCCGCAATACTCTTCCGCAAAGCAGCATAACCGGGTTGATCTTTTTCAGATCTGCCATAGAAATCCGGTGACACTTCTTCAATGTATTTTGAAAATCCAACTCAATATCACGCACAACCGGATTATTATAAATAAACACACCACACTCAAAATGCAAATACAGACTCCGATAGTCCAGATTGATCGTTCCGACAGTCGCTGTATCATTGTCCGATACAAATATTTTTGCATGAACGAATCCGGGAAGAAATTCATAAATCTTCACCCCTGCCTGGATCAATTCCTTATAATGCGTCTTTGCCACTGCAAACGCATACCATTTGTCCGGAATATGCGGCATAATGATCGTAACGTCAATCCCACTCTTCGCCGCTCTGGCAAGCGTATCCGACATTTCGTTATCCAAGATCAGATACGGAGTCATAATATGTACATATTTTTTCGCATGATTTAAAATATGACAATACACTTCCTTTCCCACATCCTCGTGATCAAACGGACTGTCTCCGTATGGGATCATATATCCCAACTCCCGCCGTGTTTCGGAAAGCTGTTTCGTCAGGTATTTCCCATAATCCTCCTGTTTATATTCCGTCACATTCCACATCTGCAGAAACATCATCGTCAGACTTTGAACTGCCTCCCCCTCCAACATCACGGCAGTATCTTTCCAATACCCAAAACGTTCTTTCTTATTGATATACTCGTCTGCCAGATTAATACCTCCGGTAAATCCGTATTCCCCGTCAATCACGCAGATTTTTCGGTGATCTCTGTTGTTTTGTGTCGTAGTCAGAATCGGACGGATCGGACTGAACATCTTACACTTGATCCCATAACTGCGAATCTTTTTCGGATAATTGTAGGGGAGATTGGAAATACTGCACATTCCGTCATACATAAATCTTACTTCTACACCCTCTGCCGCTTTCTGTTTCAGAATATTCAAGATAGATTCCCACATATATCCTTCGGATACAATAAAATATTCCAGAAAAATATATTTCTTCGCATTCTGCAGCTTTTCGAGCATTGCTTGAAACTTTTCCTGTCCGGTCGGAAAGTACATCGCCCTTGTATTGCGATAAGTCGGAAAATGAAGTTGTTTCTGCATGTAATACGCCAGATTTGCATTCGCCGGCTTACTTACTCTTAATTCATTCACAACTTCTTCCCGCTGCGTCATATACGGCCACGTTGCCATCTGCAATTTGCTCAGCCGCTCTCCGATATACTTCGTTCCAAGTTCCAGACGCACATAGATATAGAACAGGCATCCGAATACCGGTACGATCAAAATCAGCAATATCCATGTACGGCTCGATTCCGGGTTTCCTCCCTGATTAAATATATAAATGATCACTCCCGCCTGAATGATCATCTGCGCACCGTAAACATACATCGAATACTCACTCAACTTCGTTGACCATACAAAAACCATTCCCACCTGAAGCAGAATTAGTAAAATCACCAGCGCCGTTCGACTGAAAACAACACTCAAAAACCCTTTCTTTGCCTTTTTCGCTACTTTGTGTTCCATATCATATCCTTCCCTTTCAACCATCCTGTCAGATCCCATTGTACCACATTCATGGAGCGATTTCACTATCAGATTGCGTCTGCCGCAATACCTGTTCGAAGAAAAAATGGTCTCTCAAGAGTTTTTATGTTAAACTACGGTTCTGAATATAGAATTATTTTGACGAAATTTGGAAATGGAAAAATGTTGTAATTCCGCCAAAAAAGTATTAAAATAAGAGATATCGAATAGAACACATTGATTTTAAAGACACTGTCTTATAAGAAAGGAGTATTTACTATGAAGAAAACATTCAAATGGCTCGCTGTACTTGTCGCAATTGTATCTGTGATCGGAATTATCGTTTCTGTTTTCTGTAGCAAAAAGGAAGAGGATGAGATTTTTGACTTTACTTCAGATGAAGAAGATGACTTTGATCTGGATTCCGATCTTCAGCCTGTAGAACGCGAATATGTCCCTCTGAATAAATCTGCATCTGCGGAAAAAGAAGAAGCTGCTCCGACAGTTTGATCCCTCAGACTGTTTTTCTCTTATGCGCAACAGACAAAAGCCGCCCACTCACATTTCTCATGCGTAGCGGCGACTTTCTCAAACTCAGACAGTCCATGTCTCTTTTAATATTTCTATTGTTTTTAAAATATTTTCTTCCTGCATATTTGCATATCCAAGCAAAATGGTTGCAGGCGCATCAGATCGGGGAGTTACATAATATTCCGATAACCCGTAAATCCGGATCCCCCGCTCTTTCGCCCTCTCGATCAATTCCTCTTCTTTCATTCCGTTTGTAAACGTCAACAAAAGGTGTACTCCGGCATTCTCCCCGGAAATTCTGATTGTTCCTTCCATTCCTTTCAATGCATTCAGCAAAGTATCGTGACGACTCTTATACAACGCTCTTGTTTTGTTCAAATGCCGCTCATAATACCCTTCCTCTATGAACTTCTGCAAAATCAACTGATCGACTCTGGAAACCGTGGAACTCAAAAAACTGCTTTTCTCCCGATACTGTTCCAAAAGCACCGGTGGCAATACCAGATAACTCATACGAATTGCTGGTGCAATAGACTTGGAAAAGGTCCCGATATAGATTACCTTACCGTGATTATCATAGCCCTGCAATGCCGGAACAGGTTTCCCTTTATAACGAAATTCGCTGTCATAATCGTCCTCGATAATGTACCTGCCGTCCGTTTCTGCCCAGCGAAGCAATTCTATTCTGCGTTTGATCGGCATTACAATCCCAAGCGGATATTGATGCGACGGCATCACAAAAGCAATATCCGCTCCCGACTGCTCCAGTTTCGATACACTCATCCCCTTTTGATCCATATCAACGGTACATACATCATAGGATAAACTCTCAAAAAGCCGGTATGCCTGCCGATAAGTCGGATTCTCCAATGCCACCTTATGCTTTTGTCCGATTACCGTAGCAAGAAGCATCAAAAGATAATCATTTCCGGCACCCACAATCACCTGTTCCGGCGAACAATTCACACCGCGCGCCTGATGCAGATAATTACTGATTGCTTGACGCAGTCCCCATTCTCCCTGCGGATGTCCGAGACGAAACAACTCTGTCCGGTCGTCCAACAGGCTTTCCTTCGACAGCTTTCTCCATATACCGTAAGGAAAGCTGTTCAGGTCAACTCCGTTGGGCGAATAATCATACCGATAGCTTTCCCTCGGCTGACTCCGGTATTCGGATATCATTTTCTTTGTCGGTTTTAGCTGATACAAACCTTCCAATTCAGATACAAAATATCCCCGGCATGGCTTTGCCTCTATATATCCCTCCGAAAGCAACTGCTCGTATGCCAGCTCTACCGTACTTCTGCTCACTTCCAGAAAACCGCTCAGCGCTCTCGTAGAGGGAAGCTTCTCTCCACTTGCAATTTTTTCCTGTCTGATCTCACTTTTTATATAACGATAAATCTGCTCATACAGAGGGATTTTTGACTTTATATCTAAACTGATCGTTAGTTCATTCATCTTTTATTTCTTCGGCAATTTAAATGAGCTCTTCAATGAAACAATGCGGTTAAACACCAGCGCTTCCGGTGTCGAGTCCTTGGAATCTATACAGAAATATCCATTTCTTACAAACTGAAAACTGTCGTATGCTTTTGCTTCTGCAAAGCTCGGCTCTACATAACAATCTTTCAAAATTGTAAGAGAATTCGGATTCAGGTTCAAAGAACCATCTTCCTTATTGTACACTCCTTTTTCTTCATCGACCAGATTCTCATACAGACGGACTTCTGCCTTCTGTGCATATGGTGCGGCTACCCAGTGGATCGTTCCTTTTACTTTCCTTCCTGTAAATCCGCTTCCGCTCTTTGTCTCCGGATCATACGTACAGTGCACTTCTGTTACATTGCCGTTTTCATCCTTTACAAAGCTTTCACATTTCACAAAATATGCGGACATCAGACGCACTTCATTTCCCGGGAAAAGACGGAAATACTTTTTCGGCGGCTCTTCCATAAAATCTTCTCTCTCAATGTATAATTCCCGACAGAACGGAACTTTTCTTGTGCCAAGCGCCTCATTTTCCAGATTGTTCGGTACATCCAGATATTCCACTTCTCCCTCCGGATAATTATCAATGATCAGCTTGATCGGATGCAGTACAGACATCATACGTGATTTCTTTAATTTCAGATCTTCGCGAATACAATATTCCAACATTGCATAATCTACAGAGCTCTGTGCTTTGGAAACACCACACATATCAATGAACATTTTCAAGGATTCCGGTGTAAACCCTCTTCTGCGAAGCGCTGCGATTGAAACAAGGCGCGGATCATCCCACCCGTCTACGATCTTGTCTTCTACCAGCTTCTTAATATAACGCTTTCCGGTCACCACATTCGTCAGATACATCTTGGCAAATTCAATCTGACGCGGCGGCATCTCAAATTCACATTCTCTCACCACCCAGTCATAAAGCGGTCTGTGATCCTCAAATTCCAACGTACAGATAGAATGTGTGATTCCCTCGATCGCATCCTCGATCGGATGCGCAAAATCATACATCGGATAAATACACCACTTATCTCCTGTATTATGATGTGTCATTCGTGCCACACGGTAAATAACCGGATCCCGCATGTTGATGTTCGGCGAATTCATATCGATCTTTGCACGAAGCACCTTTTCTCCGTCCTGATATTTTCCGTCACGCATCTCTTCAAACAGCTTTAAATTTTCCTCCACGCTTCTGTTTCTGTACGGACTTTCTTTTCCGCCCTCTGTCAGCGTTCCGCGATAGGCACGGATCTCTTCCGCAGAAAGATCACAGACAAACGCCTTGCCCTTTTTGATCAGTTTGACCGCACACTCATACATCTGATCAAAATAATCGGATGCAAAGTAGAGATGCTCCTTCCAGTCTGCTCCCAGCCACTGAATATCCTCTTTGATAGACTCTACAAACTCGGTCTTTTCCTTTGTCGGATTTGTATCATCAAAACGCATATGAAATTCTCCGTGATACTTCTGCGCAAGCCCGTAATTCAACAAAATCGCCTTCGCATGTCCGATATGCAGATATCCGTTCGGTTCCGGCGGGAATCTGGTGCATACATGATCATATACACCCTCTGCCAGATCCTTATCTATTTCCTGCTCAATAAAATTCTTTGAAACTGTCTCGTTTTCCATAGTTTCCTCCTCAAACATAATTTCGGAATTACAGATTATCTCCTAAAAAAATCTGCAATAATTTTCTGCCAATAATTTTATCATAAATTGTATACAACGGCAAGCAGAATATGTTACAATACTGTCGCAGAGTAAAGTTCAAAAGTATAACGCAATAAAGTAAAGGAGTTATCTAAATTATGAAGAGAGAAAAATTCGGAAGCCGCCTCGGCTTTATTTTGGTATCTGCCGGCTGTGCGATCGGTCTGGGTAATGTATGGAAATTCCCCTACATGGCGGGCATGTACGGCGGCGCTGCATTCATTCTGGTGTATCTGGTCTTCCTTGCAATCCTCGGAATGCCGATCATCGTCTGTGAATTCAGCGTCGGACGGGCAAGCCAAAAAAGCATCGCCACCTCCTACAATGTATTGGAACCCGAAAATTCCAGATGGCACACAATACGCTGGCTCGGAATCGCCGGCAACTATATTCTGGTGATGTTCTATTCTATGGTAGGCGGCTGGATGTTATATTATTGTTACCGCATGGCAAGCGGAGAATTTGTAAGCGCAACACCGAAACAGATTGCCTCTAAATTTGATTCTATGACGCAGAATCCGGGACTTCTCGTCTTTTGGACATTTCTGGTCATCCTTCTTTCCTTTGGCATCTGTGTCATCGGGCTGCAAAACGGAGTTGAAAAAGTGATGAAGATCGTCATGCTATGTCTCCTCGGTATCATGGTTGTATTGGCGATCCGTTCCGTTACCCTGCCGGGTTCGAGCGACGGACTTCGTTTTTATCTGATCCCGGACTTCAAACGTATGCTGGACAACGGAATCGGCAATGTCGTATTCGGAGCCATGAGTCAGGCTTTCTTTACTTTAAGTATCGGTATGGGCGGTATGGCGATCTTCGGAAGCTATCTGGACAAATCCCGTTCCCTGACCGGAGAATCCGTCAGTATCGTTCTTTTGGATACCTTTGTTGCCATGACCGCAGGATTGATCGTAATTCCCGCATGCTTTTCCTTCGGCGTAGAGCCTGCCGCAGGACCAAGCCTTGTGTTTATTACCCTTCCCAATATCTTCACACAAATGGCGGGCGGAAGAATCTGGGGATCGCTTTTCTTCCTCTTCTTGTTCTTTGCCGCTCTTTCTACAATTGTCGGCGTATTTGAAAATATTGTCTCCTTCGGAATGGATCTGTTTCACTGGAGCAGACGCAAGACAGTGGGAATCAACATCTGCGCCATTGCATTATTAAGTCTTCCCTGCATTCTTGGTTTCAATGTATTATCCGGCATACAGCCGCTCGGTGCAGGAACGAATATTATGGATTTGGAAGATTTTCTTGTATCGAACAACATCCTGCCCCTCGGTTCTGTCGTATACCTGATGTTCTGTACACACAAAAACGGATGGGGTTGGGAACACTTTATCAAAGAAGCGAACTCCGGAAACGGTATGAAATTCCCGACTAAAATGCGCGCCTACATGACCTATGTTTTACCATGGATTGTAGTCATCATTTATTTGAAAGGCTATTATGACATGTTCAGCCAAAAAGGACCTGTTGTCTTTGCGGTCTGGATGCTGATCGGTTTCGCATTTTTAGGACTGATCCTAAATACAACAAGAGCAAAGAAAAAATAGCATTTGCTTTTTCCCGATACTTACAAAGCCAAAAGCTGCGCCGGGTTCTGTTACAGATCCGGCACAGCTTTTTTAATTCCCGCACATAAACTCGTACAAGTACATCTTTTTTATCTGTCTTTCGCACTTCTTCTTTTACTCTTCTGTCATTTCCCGCACAAGGGTTTCTTCAGGAAAATACACGGCTACAGCCATGATCAATTTAATAAAATGACATGCGTTTTCCACCTCATAAGGAGCAGGAGCATACAACAATCTGCATGCCGGCACACCAAGCAGCGTATGATTTGCATTCAGCCAGTCTCGCAGCAAAACCTTGTTGAGATGCCGCATATCCTGCTCATCGGTCTGGATATAGATTTCTATATTATTGATCATGTTGTCAAATTGAAGATAATAATACGGCACCGTCTTTGTTTCGATTTCTCTGATAAATTTCTGTACCTCTTCCAATGCATTCCGCAATGGGACCAGTTCTTCTTCTTTAAGTATCTTCATAATCCCTCCTCACCGAAGCCACTTCCGATGAAACACCCTCTATATACAGGCTAATTTATTCTTCCGCGTAACGCAATACAAAAGCAACAAATCGTTTCTTATTTTCTGACTTTTACAATGTATACTTTCTTAATTATCTCATTTTTTATTTATGAATTGTGTTATTTACAATTGTATGCTACAATTACGTGGAAAATTTTCATAAAACTCAGGAGGCAATTTTACTATGAAATTTGTAATTCAACGCGTCTCGAAAGCCACCGTCTCTGTAGACAGTCAGATTATCGGAGAAATTAAGAAGGGGTATACAGTATTGATCGGTATTTCCGAAACCGATACAGAAGCAATCGCCGACAAAATGGTTCGCAAAATGATCGGATTGCGTATTTTTGAAGATGAAAACGGCAAAACGAATCTGTCTCTTGCAGACGTAGGTGGAAGTCTTCTTCTGGTTTCCCAGTTTACCCTTTATGCAAACTGTAAAAAAGGAAACCGCCCAAGCTTTATCGAAGCCGGATCCCCCGAGAAAGCGAATACTCTGTATGAATACATCATCGGAAAATGTAAGGAAACCGTTCATGATGTTCAAACCGGTTCTTTTGGTGCAGACATGAAAGTAAGTTTGACCAACGACGGTCCTTTTACGATTATATTGGATTCTGAGCAGCTTTCCTAGACTTTTTCCGCCTCTCCGGAAAATATTTACAAAAGTCATTGACAAGCCCATATTATCTGGTGTATATTAATAAAGCTGTGTATAACTTATAAACACAGCGGAATGCTGATGTGGCTCAGCGGTAGAGCACTTCCTTGGTAAGGAAGGGGTCGGCGGTTCAATTCCGCTCATCAGCTTAAAAAACGGTTGTCCGATAAGACAGCCGTTTTTTGTTTCCTTGATTCTCTTTTCACTGTTTCAGCATCTTTTCTGCTTTTCCCCGAATCCGCTGTAATGCATTATCGATTGCTTTGGGACTCCTTTCCAGAATCTCTGCGATTTTCCGATAATCAGTCCCCAGCAGATGCAGATATAACACATGATTTTCCAGCGGACTTAAAGACTCTTTCAACTCTTCCATAAACGCTTCCGTAAATTTTCTTCCGAAATATAACGCTTCCGGATTATTATCCACTTCTGATTCAATGGTATCGATCAATGGAGCGTTTTTTTCTTCTCCAATCTCACTTTCCTCATATAGAGAAATATAGGAATTTAACGGTATATGCTTTTTTCGTTTTGAGCTTTCTATCGCAGAATACATCTGTCTGGAAACACAAAGCTCTGCAAAGCTATAAAACCCGGCTTCCTGTGTCTCGTCAAAGCTGCGGATTGCCTTCATCAGCCCGATCATCCCCTCTTGGATCAGATCATCATTTTCGCCTCCAAGCAAATACATGGCGCGAGCCTTTTTTCGAACCATTGTTTTATATTTGTCTAACAAATAATCCATGATCTCGGAATTTCCTTTTCGATATTCTCTGATCAGATATTCATCTGCCATTGACTCATAGTTCTGCATCATTTTCCTTTCTGCCTTTCATTTTGAAAAAGACAATTCTAAGACATTCTCTGCCGTACGATCTCATACGCCAGCACTCCGGCGGCAACAGATGCATTCAAAGAATCAATTTCTCCTTTCATCGGAATCCCCGCAATAAAATCACACTTTTCTTTGACAAGTCTTCCGACACCTTCCCCCTCATTTCCGATCACCAATCCGATCGGACCTTTCAGATTCAGACGATACATCGATTCTCCATCCATATCTGCACATACAAACCACAGTCCCCTCTCTTTCAGTTCCTCCATTGTCTTTGCCAGATTTGTCACTTTCGCAACCGGTGTATAGTTCAAAGCCCCTGCAGAAGTCTTCGCAACCGTTGCGGTCAGGCCGACTGCGCGGCGTTTCGGGATAATGACACCGTGTGCCCCCGCCAAATTAGCTGTTCGGATGATCGCCCCCAAATTGTGCGGATCTTCAATATTGTCCAGAAGCAGAAGAAACGGATCTTCCCCCCGCTCTTCTGCAAGCCGGAACATATCTTCAATCTCAGCATACTCATAAGCGGCCGCATAAGCGATAACTCCCTGATGCTTTCCTGTCTGTGACAGCTGATTAAGCCGTTCCTTCCCGACAAAATTCAAGATTGTATCATGCTTTTTCGCCTCTCTGACAATGGTACGGACCGGACCGTCCTGACACCCATCCAAAACAAAAATCTTATCAATGGGCTTTCCTGAACGAAACGCTTCCAATACTGCATTCCGCCCCTCGATCACAAGTGTATGCATTCTTTCGTCAAATTCTTTTTCATGCCAATCATTCCTACTCATTCACGCTCTCCTCTTCTCTCAGATTTTTCAATCCGATTTTTACCAATTCCAACAGCCTTTCGTATTCCTTTTGCAAGTATAAAAACCCGATCAGCGCCTCAAATCCGGTCGCCCTGCGATAATCTGTAATCGACTGATTCTTCGCCGGAGAAATTGATTTTGCATTCCTCCCTCTTCGATAGACCGCATGCTCCTCTTCCGTCAGACACGGCTGCATGGCACGCATCATTTTTGACTGTGCCGATGCCTGCACATATTGACTTGTTTCTTCATGCAGCTTGTGTACCTGTTTATTTCCACCGCTGATCACCATGCTTTTAATCACAAGATCAAATACACAGTCCCCGATATAAGCCAATACCAGAGGGGAATAGGTTTTTACATTCACCTCCGGAAGCCGGAGACTTTCTCTTATATAATCACGAAAATCTACCATTATGCTCTTTTCCATTTTACTCCTTCTCTTGTATCCTCCAGAATGATCCCCTTTGCCAGAAGCTCTTCTCGTATTTCATCCGCTCTTGCAAAATTACGTTCCTTTCTTGCCGCCTGTCTTTCCTGGATCAAAGCGTCAATTTCCGCATCCAGCAGTTCTTCCTTTTCCTCCACAATGATCCCGAGAACATCTGCCAGCTTTACGATCAAACCAAGCAGGCTCTGAAGATAGGCTCTGGAACTTTCGCCATCCGCGGTCGTGTTGGCATATTTCACAAGATCAAAAATTGCCGCAATAGCATCTGCTGTATTAAAATCATCTTCCATTGCCTTTTCAAACCGCTTTACGAATTCCTGTGCTTTTTCCTGTTTTTCTTTCTCCGCCTCTGTCACGTTTTCTGTTTTTGCATTTCCTGCCAGGAAACGCAGATTTTCTGCTGCGGTCTTAATTCTCTCCAGACCGTTCTTTGCCGCCTCCATTAATTCCGCACTAAAATTCAGCGGACTTCTGTAATGTGCGCTGAGCATAAAGAAACGCAGAACCTGCAGATCATATTTCTCACCGATTTCTCTTACCGTAAAGAAATTTCCGAGAGATTTTGACATTTTACGGTTATCAATATTCAAAAATCCATTGTGCAGCCAATATTTTGCAAATTCCTTTCCGTTCGCCGCCTCACTCTGTGCAATCTCATTTTCATGGTGCGGAAAAATCAAATCCTCTCCGCCGGCATGGATGTCGATCTGCTCTCCCAGATATTTCTTTGACATCTCAGAGCATTCAATATGCCACCCCGGACGACCGTCTCCCCACGGCGATTTCCATGCCGGTTCCCCCTCTTTTTTCGGTTTCCAAAGAACAAAATCCAACGGATCTTCTTTTTCATCCTCACCACTCACCAGCAAAGAACGATTACCGGAACGCAGATCATCCAGATTCTTATGAGACAGCTTTCCATAATCTTTAAACTGTCTTGTGCGGAAATATACCGTTCCGTTTTTGGCATACGCATATCCCTTATCCATTAACGTTTGGATCAATTCGATCATGCCTTCGATTTCTTCTGTTGCAAGCGGATGTGTTGTAGCCGGCTTCACATTCATATCCGCCATATCTTTCTTACACTCTTCGATATAACGCTTCGAAATCTCTTCTGCCGTCACACCTTCTTCATTTGCCTTTTTAATGATCTTATCATCCACATCGGTGAAATTAGATACGAAATTGACTTCATATCCTTTATATTCAAAATATCTTCTTACCGTATCAAATACAATCATCGGTCTCGCATTGCCGATGTGGATAAAATTGTAGACTGTCGGTCCGCAAACGTACATTTTTACCTTTCCCGCTTCCAGAGGGTTAAACTCTTCTTTTGCTTTTGACATTGTGTTATATAATTTCATGCTTCTTTTCTCCTCTTCTATTCTTTCTCATATTCTTATTATTGTCGTTCTGCCCTCGTGCATTTCCCTTCCTCACAAGTCATACACCGCAAACGGCTTTCCATTTCAACCAGCTGTTCATGCAGCTGAAAATTGGCAATCTGCAGTTCCTTAATATCGTTTAACATCGGATCCGGAAGATGTACCTGATCCATATCGGCACGCGGCACTTTTTTATCATCTCTGCGCACGATACGTCCCGGCACCCCGACCACTGTACAGTTCGGCGGCACCTCTTCCAACACGACAGAACCTGCCCCGATCTTGGAATTTTCTCCGATTGTAAAAGAACCGAGAATCTTCGCTCCCGCACTGACCATAACATTGTCTTTCAAGGTCGGATGACGCTTTCCCTGTTCCTTACCGGTTCCGCCAAGCGTCACCCCTTGATATAACGTGATATTGTCTCCCAAAATCGCCGTTTCCCCTATGATCACACCGCTTCCGTGATCGATAAACAGCCCTTTTCCGATCGTTGCTCCGGGATGAATCTCAATCCCCGTTTTCCGCACAGCCCTCTGTGAAATCCACCTTGCCCAGAAGTAATGTCGTTTTAAATACAATTTATGCGCAAGCCTATAACTCAATATCACCTTAAAGCTGGGATACAACAATACCTCCCAATTCGACTTGATCGCCGGATCCCGTTCCCGGACAACCTGTATTTCTTCTTTGATATAGGATATCATTCCCACCTTTCTCACCTCCGGTTTTCAAAATTCTCTATATACGTATCCCCCGGAGTTTTTATTCACAGAAAATTCCTGTGAATAAAAAAACTCCGCCTCTTATTCAGAGGCGAAGTCCATCCGCGGTTCCACTCTAATTTACAAAGAACTTTCCTTTTCCGTTCTTCTGCTCATTGACGTATAACGTCCGTCACCCGTATCTCACTACACAACTCGTTCTATAACGAATCCTTTCACAAGATCTGCTCCCGAATGCACTTCACGACCTCTCTGTCCGGAACTGCTCTCAGCCGGTGGCACTCCCTCTCTGTCAGACTTCTGCTGCCGCTACTCTTTTCGTTCATCGCTTTTTATATATCACTAGGTACTATATTATGCAAAAAAATCTGCTTTGTCAACCCAAATCAAACAATCTCATTCAGACAGATCCGTTGAAGCGGCTGTATTTTCCCCAATTCCTCTGCCAA
Source organism: uncultured Schaedlerella sp. (assembly GCA_963559385.1). Taxonomy (GTDB): domain Bacteria; phylum Bacillota; class Clostridia; order Lachnospirales; family Lachnospiraceae; genus Schaedlerella. The sequence goes on along the minus strand of CAUWKK010000023.1, from coordinate 2,083 downwards.
GTGATCTGTCAGAAAGACGTCCGGTTCCCCATTAAGCTCTGCAATTTTCTTCTGACCGAACAGCAGGCTTGTCAACGCCGCAATAGAAAGCACTCCTTCAGAATCCTCCGTTTCACGAACCACGAAATCTCCGCTTGTCGCTTCTCGATCTGCTTCTTCCTCTGACACAAGACACTTGCTCCGCAGTCTCCACACCCGGCTGTTTTGAGGCAAAACCGAGTCCACCACTGCAAAGGAGCAGGACACTTCCTCCCCACTTCTCGCCTTCAACACTTTCAGCAAGCTTTCCAGATGGAGAAGCCGCGCCATGATAACCGGCTTTTTCGTTCCGTGCTCCCCCGCATAAATAACTGCCTTTTTTTGTCTGCGTTCTTCACAAAGCTGCCGAACCGCACTTCTGAAGTCACTCTCGTAGGCTTTCAGGTACACAGGTTCTCGGATTTCCAATCCGTCCTCATCTCCGTACAAAAACGAACCGATAATCTGCCTATTCCTTTTTAAAATCCGTATCCCGCCGTTTTCACTTTGCTGTTCAAACAGCATGGTCTGGTAATATTCCCCTTTACGCACAGCATATACTTGAAAACATTTTGCAAAATGCGTGTTAAAAAACTCCGCCAATGCCTCCCCGTCGCCGATTCCCGCTTCCGAAACGCTCACCTCTCGGCGGCTGTTTTCTTCTTCTGCGTTCCTTTCCGTATTTTCCTCCACTTCATATTCCCATACGTTCTGAGCATACACATATCGGAAATCATAAGGAAGATAGATTGCCTCTGCCGCCGGCATCAAAAAAGTGAACAGTTCTTTCCTGTCATACATATCCTGCATAGCTCTTCGAAGCAACGCCCCCATATATCCGCGTTTTCGATATGCTGCTTCCGTTGCTACCGCAATGATATAATGCCCTGTAAACTGCCCATCTTCTACCTGTAACATATACGGATTCAGTTGGAGCATGGAACGAATTTCTTCCTCCTGCTCCACGACATAGATTTGATTTTCTCGAGCCTTAAAAAAATAATAATAATCCAGAAAACTCCTGCTGTCTTCTGAAAACACCTGTTCCCAAAGGGATCTTGTTTTTCCATGTTCCTCGATATCCAGCTTTCTGAGTTTCATCATTTCACACACCCGCCGCACCCGGCACAATTCTGCTCCCTTGGAGTCACATCATAGCTGCTGTAATTTCTGACCTTTTCCAACAGGCAGACTGCCTGTGAGGAAATTCCTTCTCCGTTTCCTGTAAAACCAAGTCCCTCTTCCGTCGTCGCCTTTACATTGATCTGCTCGGTTTCAATCTGAAGCGCAGCGGCAATATTTTCGCGCATCCGGTCAATATGCGGACGCATCTTCGGACGCTGTGCGATAATGGTGGCATCAATATTCTCTACTATAAATCCATGTTCTTCCAACAATCGTGATACATGCTCCAACAATCGGATACTTGAAATCCCCTTATACGCCTCATCCGTATCCGGAAAATGCTTCCCGATATCTCCCAGATCTGCCGCCCCAAGCAGAGCATCCATGATCGCATGTAGCAGCACATCCGCATCCGAATGCCCCAGCAACCCCTTTTCATACGGAATTTCAACGCCGCCGAGGATCAGCTTCCGTCCTTCTACCAATTTGTGTACATCATATCCCATACCAATACGCATCATCATTCCTCCCCGTCATTTTCATCAGATACCGTCGTTTCTTCTTCCGATTCCGTTTTTATCATTTGATACATCTCTTTGATATTTCGAAAAGCGTAAAATCCGCCTACTAAAACAAAAATTACGGCGATCACACTTTTTAACACCATATCCTCCGGACGCATCTGGATCATCTGTACAAGCAGCGAGCCTCCCAGAAAGACCAGATATCCTCCGAGTATTATCCTTAATACCAATCCTGATTTTTTATTCATAGTGTTTCTCCTTTGTATCCCATTATTTCTCTGCTTAAAACAAAACATATTGTAAGTATACCATTGCAGAGTTGCTTTTATCAAGAAAAAAGTCCTTGCAATCTGCAAGGACCTTTCAGTAGCGGAAACTGGATTTGAACCAGCGACACCACGGGTATGAACCGTGTG
>CAUWKK010000022.1:0-41912 GCA_963559385.1 uncultured Schaedlerella sp. | reverse complement strand
ATATTATACTTAGTATAATATATGAAGTCAATACATATATTCCAAATATATTCTAAAGAAAAACGAAAGACAGAAAGGTTGAATTCCGGGATATATCCAGTATAATAACAGGTAGAAAACAAAAGGAGACGGAAAGGGAGGACTTTATGTATCGTATTTTAATCGTAGAGGATGATAGCACCATTGCAAAGACAATCCGGGCACATCTGGAAAAATGGGATTATGAAGTGCAGTGTATCGAGGATTTTAAAAGAGTAGAGGAGGAGTTTCTGAAATGGAAGCCTCAGCTTGTTGTAATGGATATTTTACTTCCCTTTTATAATGGATTTCACTGGTGCACGCAAATCCGCAAGAACTCCAACGTGCCGATTTTGTTTCTTTCCTCTGCCAATGACAATATGAATATCGTCATGGCGATGAATATGGGAGGAGATGATTTTATAGAGAAACCGTTTGATTTAAATGTACTTACGGCTAAGATCCAGGCGCTTTTGCGGCGGGCGTATGCATTTACAGAACAGCAGAACCAACTGGAGCACAAAGGGGTTGTACTGAATCTGAATGATGCAACGGTTACTTATAAGGAAGCAAAGCTGGATCTGACGAAAAACGATTTTAAGATCCTTCAGCTTTTGCTGGAACGAGCGGGGAAAATTGTACGCAGGGAAGAAATCATGGAACGACTTTGGGAGAGTGATGAATTTATTGATGATAATACACTTACGGTCAATATGACGAGACTTCGGAAAAAGCTGGAGGGAATCGGAATTTGCGATTATATTACAACAAAGAAAGGAATCGGGTATTTGGTGGAATGAGAAAGCTTCTGACAGGATATTTGCAAAAAGAAAGGAAATATATCATCGGTTATTTGGGCTGTGTGGGAATTTTCTGTGCAGTCCTCTTCTTATATAATATCCGTTCGGATGCGGTCTTATATGCGGCGGTTCTTTCTATCACGCTTTTGACGGGACTGCTGGTTTTGGACGGTATCCGGTATGTCCGGCGCTATGAACAGTTGACGGTGGCATTGGCGGCAATTCCGCATGAGCTGCGAGAACTGCCAAGGGCAGAGGAGACGATCGAAGAATTGTATCAGGAAAAGATACATGTACAGCAAATGCATTCGGAAGAGCTGGAATCCAATATGCGGATCGGACGGCAGGACATGCTGGACTATTACAGCCTGTGGGCACATCAGATCAAGACGCCCCTTTCGGCAATGCGGCTGCTGCTTCAAAGTCAGGAAAATACGAGAATAAAGGAACGGGGCAATACGCTGGAACAGATTGAGGAACAGGAAAGAGAATTTCTCAAAAGTCTGAAAATGGAGTTGTTTAAAACGGAGCAGTATGTAGAAATGGTGCTTTCTTATCTGCGTATGGAAGACATGTCCTCGGATATCGTGTTGCAGTGGTATCCGCTGGACGACATGATACGTCAGGCAATCAAGAAATATTCACCGCTATTTATTATGAAGAAAATTCGTCTGGAGTATCGAAAATGTGAGACAATGGTGCAGACTGATGAAAAATGGCTGGTGTTTGTGTTGGAACAATTGTTGTCGAATGCGCTCAAATATACAACAGCCGGTGTCATTTCTGTTTATCAGGAAAAAGAGAGCGGATATCTGGTGATTGAAGATACGGGGATCGGCATTCAGGCAGAAGACCTGCCGAGGATTTTTGAAAAAGGGTTTACAGGATATAACGGCCGACAGGATAAAAAATCGACCGGAATCGGTCTGTATCTGTGTAAAAGTATTTGTAATCAATTGAATCACGATATCTATGCAGAGTCCGAAGAGGGAAAAGGAACAAGGATCTGTCTGAGAGTGGAAAGAAAAACGCTGTGTACGGACTGATCCGATCCTTACAAAAATGTAAGACAGATGAAAGGCAAAGCTATGGCAGTGTCATCCTGTCGTCCGCTATAATAAACGTGTAAAGAAGAAAGGCAAAAAGAAAGGCGGGGATATCATATGTCATTGTTAGAGGTAAAAAACGTAAAGAAGATTTATACAACCCGGTTTGGCGGGCAGCAGGTAAAGGCGCTTTCAGATGTAACTTTTTCGGTTGAGCCGAAAGAATTCGTCGCGATCATGGGAGAGAGCGGTTCGGGCAAGACAACACTGCTCAATATTATGGCAGCGTTGGATAAGCCGACCGGCGGCAAGGTATGTCTGAAAGGGAGAGATTTAAGTCAGATCAGAGATAAGGAAATGGCGGCATTCCGCAGACAAAATCTGGGATTTGTTTTTCAAGACTTTAATCTGCTCGATACCTTCTCTCTGGAAGACAATATCTATCTTCCGTTGGTACTGGCAGGAAAGAAATACACGGAAATGAGCAGCAGATTACAGCCTATCGCAGAACAGCTCGGAATCACACATTTGCTGAAGAAATATCCTTACGAGGTATCGGGAGGACAGAAACAGCGTGCGGCAGTGGCAAGGGCGTTGATCACGAAACCGCAGCTTATCCTTGCCGACGAACCGACGGGGGCTTTGGATTCCAGAGCGGCAGATGATTTAATGGAGCTGTTCACAAGGATCAATCGGGAGGGACAGACGATACTAATGGTAACACACAGCGTTCGTGCTGCGAGCAGCGCCAATCGTGTGCTGTTCATCAAGGACGGAGAGGTGTTTCACCAGATTTACCGCGGCAATCAGAACAATGAGGAAATGTATCAGAAGGTTGCAGCAGCACTGACTGTGCTGACAACGGGAGGTGAGCGCTGATGTTTTATATGAAGCTGGCGGTAACAAATATCAAAAAGAACCACAAAAGCTATGTTCCGTATATTCTGACCTGTATTCTTACAGTTACGATGTTTTATACAATGGATGCAATCTGTAAGAATGAAGGAGTGAAGCAGTTGCCGGGAGCAGAAGCTATGCTGGTTATTTTAAATATGGCATCCTGGGTTACCGGGATTTTTGCGGCAATCTTCCTTTTTTATACGAACAGCTTTCTGATCAGGCAGAGAAAAAAAGAATTCGGAGTTTATCAGGTGTTGGGCATGGATAAGCGCAATCTGACGAAGATGCTTCTGTGTGAATCGATGCTGACTGCATTGATCAGTATCGGGAGCGGGTTGCTCTTAGGACTTTTACTTGGAAAGCTGATGTTTCTGATCTTGCTGAAGATGATCCGTTTTTCTGTACCAATGGCATTTTCTGTCGAGACAGAAGCAATATTGAGGACCGTGCTTCTGTTTGCGGGAATCTTTGCTGTGACATTTTTATACAATCTGTTTCAGCTGCGTAAGGTCAATCCGGTGGAGTTGTTAAGCGGTGGAAAAACAGGAGAACGGGAACCTAAGTCTAAGTGGCTTCTGACATTGATCGGTATCGCAGCGTTGTCAGTTGGATATGGGATTGCAGTTATGACAGAATCACCGCTCAGTGCGCTGGGATACTTTTTTGTGGCGGTGATCTTGGTGATCATCGGGACCTATGCGCTCTTTACGGCAGGAAGTATTGTGCTGCTGAAAATGCTGAAAAAGAAAAAATCCTTTTATTATAAGCCGAACCACTTTGCTACCGTATCCGGTATGTTGTATCGAATGAAGCAAAATGCCGTAGGACTGGCAAATATCTGTATTATGAGTACGATTGTTATTGTGCTGATATCTACAACGGTATCAGTGTATACAGGTATACAAGATATTTTAAATTTACGTTTTCCGGCGGAATATCATATATCTGTTTCTCATCCTGATGCAGAAAGAGTCTCACAGATCGAACAGATCGTGGAAGAAGAACTGGGAAAAGAAAAGGTAGAAAGAACGAAAAAGGAAGAGATACTTTCTCTGTCTCTGCCGGCGATACAGAGAGGAGAAATGCTAGAACTGAGAGAAAGTATGGATTATACGATGGACAGTATGCGGATATTGGCAGTGACTACGTTGGATTGCTATAATCAAATGGAAAATGAGCATGAGATACTAAAAGAAGGAGAAATCCTCTTTTATTCGCCGGAAAACGAATTGCGGGAAAAGGAGCTTTCTATCGGAGATGAGACGTATTATGTCAAAAAATATTTGAATTCTATGAAAATGGAAAAGTATGATGATTCTGCATCGGTCACAACGCTGTATATGGTTGTACCGGATCGGGAAGTGTTGAATTTTCTTGCGGAAAAATATGCGGCTCATGCCTTGCAGGGGCAGGATGCCGTTCAATATCATCAGTACTTTGATCCGGAAGGGGATGAAACGGCGTGTATGGCTGCTTTACAGGCGATTTATGACCGCGGAGCACAAGTGGAGGGGACCTATTTCGAGTGGAGAAGCTCCTCTGAAGAAAGTTTCTATCAGCTGTACGGAGGATTTTTGTTCCTCGGAGTGTTTGTAGGGATTTTGTTTCTGATCGGAACGGTCTTGATCATTTACTACAAACAGATTTCCGAGGGGTTAGACGACAGAGAGCGCTTTCAGATCATGAAGAAGGTCGGTATGAGCCAAAAAGAAGTGAAGAAGACGATCAACAGTCAGGTGTTGACGGTGTTCTTCCTACCGCTGGGAGTTGCGGTCATTCATGTAGCGGTCGCATTTAAGGTGTTGACAAAGTTGATGAGAACCTTAAATCTGACGAATGTTCCGTTGGAGGCAGCTTGTACTGTGGGAACGGTAGTTGTCTTCGGTATATTTTATATATTGGTATTTATGATCACATCCAGAGAGTATTATCGCATTGTAAAATAAATTAGCGGGATGTGTGGACGAAGCCTGTCGGGCAGATCAATTGCAGTTTCGGGAATCGTGGGAAAATTTTCCTGCGATTCCTTTTTATTGTTCTGTGGGTGATAAAAAACGGCATATTGTAATTATTGAATACGTGTATACAATAAGAAGATAAAAACTTGGATTCCCCATTGAACCGTCAGAAAAATAATGTTATAATTCAACATAGAATGCGTAACTATGCACAGGGATAGATATAGATGAAGTAGGTGGCAAAGTTGAAGAATAAGATCAAACGTCTGTCAAAAGGAGAGTTTCATATTTCTCAGCCGGAGATCATGTTTCCGGAAACACATCTGACCATGAGGGTCGGAGAGGGAGAAAAGTACAGAGGAAGTTTTTCATTGCAGAATCAGGGGGAAGGCAGTATCAGAGGACTGGTCTATCCGTCTTCTTTTCGTGTACAGTGTGATGAACAGGGATTCGACGGCAATCCGGTCAATATCTACTATACATATGACGGAACCGGTCTGGTACCGGGGCATGTAGAGCACGGGAAGTTTACCATTGTCTGCAATGGCGGCGAATATGATGTGGCATTTACGGCAATCATTGAAAAGCCGTTTGTTATGACCAGATACGGTAAGGTACAGAGTCTTGAGGATTTTAAAAAGCTGGCATTTCGGGATCCGGCAGAGGCGGAGAAATTGTTCCGTTCCAGAGATTTTTATGAAATTTTAAAATATGAGGACAAGCGGATCCAGGCGTTGTATGACAATATGCGTACATGGGAATTGGATCAACAGGCATTGGAGGAATTTCTGGTCGGATGCAAGCAGAAAGAGAAGATTTTCCTGACGTTGGAAGAGGAGAGCAGGGCATTTACCTCTCTGACAGAAACGCGAAAGGAAATTTTTACGATCAAGAAGAATACATGGGGATTCCTTACAATGGACGTCCGTACAGAGGGGGATTTTTTAAGCGTGGAGCATACGCGGATCACGACCGAAGAATTTGTGGGCAATTCCTATCGTCTGGAGTATTTTATCAATTATGAAAAGCTACACAGAGGAAGTAATTTCGGACAGATCATCGTAGAATCTCCGTATGAGACATTGACATATGAGATTGTCGTGGAAAAGGACATTGTGCGGGATGAGGAACGCCGGGAAGAGGATCTGGAATTTGCAAGCATCATCAAGGGATATTTACAGTATGAGGCGGGGAAAAAGGATGTCAATACATGGACTGAAGAAGCATTAAAGCGTATTGAGCATCTTCGTAAGGTCAATGACAGGAACGAACTGTATCTGCTGATCCATGCCCACATCTGCCTGATCGGAAAGCGGATGGAGGAGGCAAAATGGCTGCTGGAATCCTATAACTACAATCGCTTTGCTATAGGAAAAGATGTGGAAATGAGTTCCTATTATTTATATTTGACGACACTTCTGAGCAATGATTCCATTGGTCAGAGAAGGGTTGCGGAAGAAATTTCCAAATCTTACTTAAAGCATCCGGACAGCTGGAAGATTCTCTGTATGTTAGTCAATGTGGATTCTGAGTATAAGATTCTGACGGAGCGGCTCCGGGTAATGGAGAAACAGTTCTATGAAGAAAAGACACATAGTCTGCTCTTTTATCTGGAAGCATTTAAGTGCTATCGGGAAAAGAGCACAACCTTGAAAAAGTTGGGAATGTTTGAAGTGCGGGTATTGGCGTTTGCGGTGAAGTATCAGTTGATGACGAAAGAGTTGGCGCTGTATACGGCAAATCTTGCCAGTCAGTTAAAGATTTATGATAAGCATCTTTATAAGACGCTGGCGGCGGCTTATGAGATGTATCCGGAATCTATGATATTGACGGCAATCTGTACCCTGCTGATCAAGGGAAACCGGATCGAGAGCAGTTGTTTTACGTGGTATGAGAAGGCTGTGGAATCTGAGCTTAAGATCGCACAGCTATATGAATATTATATGGCGTCTCTGGATATGTATCACTTCAAAAAGGCGCTTCCGAGAAGTGTGTATCTCTATTTTATGCATGGAAATAATCTGGAATACCGAAAATGTTCCTTTTTGTATGCGAATCTGATCACATATATGGACGAAAGCAGCGAGATTTATGCCCACTATCGGGATGAAATGGAGGCGTTTGCATGGAATCAGCTGGACCGCCGTCACATCGATGAGCAGCTTCGGGTAATTTATAAGCGGTTTGTGGTGGAATATGCTATGAATCCGGATCGGGTGAAGGCATTATATGATATCTGTCATGCGTATGAGATCACGACGAAGGTAGAGAACATGAAGTTCCTTCATGTTGTGGAGGAGAATGGCAGAATTTCTCAAAAGATTCCGTACACAGAGCATGGAGCGCAGGTGTTTTTGTATTCTAAGACGGCACGCTTGGTGTGGGAGGGCAAGGACGGAAGACATTATACGGATTCGATCCCATATGAGAGCCGGAGACTGTTTTATGAACTGCGCTATATGGACATGTGCAGAAAGTATATCAACGGACTGAAGCTGAACCGGGAAGAGGAAGAGGCGGAAGAGCTGACTTTGGAGATTGTTCGGGAAAGAGGTCTGGAAAAATACAACGATACAGAACTTTTGACACTTTGCAGTAAGATTATTCGGGAAAATAATTATGAAAATGATGATTTTCTGACCTATGTATGCTTTGAACTGTTTAAGAAGAGACAGTATGACAAAGTGATCCTGACCTATCTGGCGACGTATTACTGCGGAGCGACGATCGAGATGAAACAGCTTTGGCGGGAGGCGAAAGAATATGAGGTACATACGCATAAGCTGGCAGAGCGTATTTTGACACAAATGTTGTTTGCCGAGGAAATCTTCGGAGAAGCGGCGATTTTTGAGGATTATTATGCCGAGGGAGCTTATTTCCGTTTGCAGCAGGCATACTTGGCTTATATGTCGAGAGAATATGTGACAGAAGAGCGAAAGATCAGTAAAAGTGTGATTGATATTATTTGTCGGGAATATGAAAAGGGCGAAGAGGTCATCGATATCTGTAAGATCGCAGTGCTGAAATATTATTCTGTAAGAGATTATAAAAGTGCCCGCAAGACGGTGAAACAGTTTTTACAAGAACTGTGCGGCAAGCAGATTTATTTTCCGTTCTATCTCTCTTATGAAAAGGAATGGCTGATCGAACTGCAGCTGTGGGACAAGACGCTGATCGAGTATAAGGGGCAGAAGGGTAGCAGGATCATGCTTTATTATCAGCTCCAAAAGGGTGTGGATGAGAATACTGATTATTCTACGGAGGTACTCACACCGATGTATGAAAATATTTATGTGAAGAAATTTGTGCTGTTTGCGAATGAAAAGCTGAAATATTATTTTAAAGAAACGATTGACGGAAATTCTTATCGCAGTGATAAAGAAGAGTGTTCCAAAGAGTTTGAAAAAGGCGAAAGCGGACGTTACGGACGCTTGAATGATATCCTGATTTCCGAGGGTGCGGAGCGGGAGAGCCGGATGAAAGCATATTCGCAGGAAGATGCAATTGCGGCGCATATGTTTGAACAATATTAAGATGCCAGGGGCAAAAGGGCATAAAACACGTTGTGCTTGCACATAAGTGGATTTATGTTTTTATGACCCGCCCCTAAATGAGGATAAAAGTGGGGCGTATGCCCCGCGATATCCGAATTTAGGGGAGAATTGTGGGAGTGCGTAGCACGGAACAATTCGTTTGGCATCTTTTGACCCTTATATCATATGAAATGAAGGAGGCAGGCTGTATTATGGGACAGGGCAGTATCATCGGATATGAGATTAATGAAAAGACATGCCAGATCAGTTTTTATAATGACGAGCAGCTTGAACCGGAAACACTGGAGGCAGATGCCGACAATTACCAGATTCCGTTGATGATCGGAAAGCTCAGAGATACATGGGCTTACGGAAAAGAGGCGAAACGTCTGGCGACGGTGAAGGAAGGTTTTGCTGTGACAAGGCTTCTGGAGAGAAGTCTTGCGGGAGAAAAAATCGAATTTGCGGAAGAAACCTATGACGCGGTCTGGCTGTTGTCTAAGTTTGTGCAGATGTCTCTTCATGCATTTCCGAAGATTGACGGGATTGTATTCAGCGTTCCGGAGCTGACAGAGGAGCTGGCACAGCTTCTTCGCGGGATTGCAGTACGAATGGGGATTGATAAGCAGAGCATATTTATTCAGGATTATAAGGAAAGTTTTTGCAATTATCTGTTTTATCAGCCCAAGGAGCTGTGGCAGTATGATGCGGCATTGTTCTGCTGTGACAGAAATGAGATCAAAGCGTATATGCTCCGCAGGCTGAAAGCGGGACTGGGCGGAGGAAAAACGACCTTTGTAACGGTGGATGAGGTGGCGAGTGCACATATGAAAGAGCTTGCCGCAGTATATCCGGTGCTGAATGAGGACAAAGCAAAGGAAGCGGATGCCATGTTCTGCCGGTTTATTGAAAGCGTATTTGATAAACGGATCGTTTCTTCTGTATTTCTTACGGGAGAGGGATTTGAAAATAACTGGTACCCGAAGTCTTTGCGGGTGCTGTGTAACGGAAGACGGGCATTTATCGGGAACAACCTGTATAGCAAGGGTGCCTGCTATACGGCATACCGGAAAGAATTTATGCACATCGAAGACCCGGTGTATCTGTCGGAAAGCAAGCTGACCGACCAGATTACGGTAAATATGCGGGTGAACGGGCAGGAAATGAATTATCCGATCGTGTCCTGGGGGGCACAGTGGTATGAATCCAACAGTCAGTTGGAGGTGCTTGTAGACGATCTGCAGGAAATTGAATTTCATGTGGAATCTCTGATCCAGGGCAATGTGAAAACCGAAGTGATCTCTTTGGAGCATTTTCCGAAAAGAGCAGAATATTCCATGAGGTTACAGATTGAGACGCTGTTTTTGGATGAAAAAACATGTAAGGTTACAGTAAGAGATGCCGGATTCGGTGAATTCTTTCCGGCAACGGATTTTCAGGAAGAGAAGATTATACATTTAGGAGGCAACGATGGGAAGTTTAGTTCTTTGTCATGATAAGCATGCGGCACATCCGTATGAGATCTCGCGGATCCACTGCAAGATTTTTACAATTGAAGAATTATGCTACTATCTGTGCAACAATCTGTATCTGATCGACTATACGATCATGAACGAACAGCTCTGTACATGGTTGGAAGAAGAACTGGGGATGAAAGAGCTTGCGGGGATGCTTCGGGACGAAATCCGCCTGCGCAGTTCGGTAGAAAAATTTGTTTTGACGATTCTGAAATATTCCAGAATTTACCGGGAGCCGGAGATGATCCGGATTCAGAATGTACTGGAACGATTAAAAAATCAGAAAGACATCGAACGTCAGAAGTATAAAGGAGACAACCTGTTGGAAAGCGGAGAAATCGAAGAGGCGATCATTGTGTATCAGGCGATCCTCAATCAGGAAAAAGACGAGACGGTGGATGCAAAGTTTTACGGCAGAATTTATGCCGGACTGGGCGCCGCTTACGGCAGATTATTTTTATACGAAGAATCGGCAAAGATGTATGACAGAGCATATCAGATCTGCGAGGACAAGGCGCTGTTAAAACCGTATCTTTACGCGTCGTATAAATATATGTCATTGGAGGAATATCACATTCTTTTGACGAAGCACGATGAATATGTAGAGATCAATGCACAGATGCGCCAAGAGATTGAGGATATCAAGGCGGAAGTACCGCAGGAACTGGAAGAAGATGTGTTGGACAAGTGGAAGCGTCAGTACCGTAGGAGTCATATTTGATGAAAGAAATCTTCGTCAAGAAAGAGTCAAGAAAGTGCCGCTTAAATGTTATTGACAAGTATCGGGTTCTGTGTTACTATGGTCTTGCGATTTAGTGTAGTAAAGTGGTCAATTGCTAATATAATGACGTGAGATCGGGAGGAAATCAGACATGAAAAGAAAATTAGTTTTGCTTATGGCGGGAACGATGGTGACAGCAGCGGTACTGTCAGGATGCGGTACGAATAAAAAGGCGGAAGCAGCAAAGGAAGAGACAAAGACGGAAGCATCTGCGGAGAATGCCGGAGACGGAAAAACCTTTACAGTTGGCTTCGATGCAGAGTATCCGCCGTATGGATATATGGATGAGAACGGGGAGTATACGGGGTTTGATCTGGAACTGGCTGAAGCTGTCTGTGAAATAGAAGGCTGGGAGTTAGTGAAAAAACCGATCAACTGGGATTCGAAAGATATGGAATTGAATTCCGGATCGATCGACTGTATCTGGAATGGATTTACGATGAATGGTCGTGAAGATGAATATACATTCTCTACCCCTTATGTAGATAACAGTCAGGTTATTGTTGTGTCGGAGGCTTCCGGTATTGAGGCTTTGGAAGATTTGGCAGGAAAGACGGTCGGCGTACAGGCGGCAAGCGCAGCGTTAGAACTGCTGCAGACGAGTGAGACAGACGGCGGACAGAAAGAACTGGCAGATACCTTCGGCGCTTTGAATGAATTTGCAGATTATAATACGGCGTTTACAGAATTACAGGCGGGAGCTTTGGATGCGCTTGCAATTGATATCGGAGTTGCAAATTATCAGATCAAGTCCAGAGGAGAGGGCTTTACAATTTTGAGTGAAGAATTAAATACCGAGCAGTATGCGATCGCGTTCAAAAAAGGCAATGAGGAATTACGTGATACGGTAGATGCAGATCTGAAAAAACTGACAGAAGACGGAACGGTTGCGGAATTGGCAGAAAAATATGATATTGCCGATATGGTAACATTAAAATAAGAATAAGAAAAGAATGAATACCCCTTGGAAGAATCGTTCTTTCAAGGGGCATCCTTGTGTTGGAGGAAGATACATGGCTTTTGATGTGATGCTGAAACAATTGACAATGGGGTTTGGACAAACCTGTATGATTTTCTTTTTGACGTTGATTTTTTCTCTGCCGTTAGGGTTGGTTGTTTATTTCGGAAGAGTGAGCAAATTTAAGCCGCTTAGCTGGCTTGTAAAAATCTATATATCGATCATGCGCGGAACGCCTCTGATGCTGCAATTACTGGTATGGTACTTTGCGCCGTTTTATTTATGGCAGATGAATATCGGAGGGTATAAGCTGACTGCGATCTTGTTGGGATGCTCTTTGAATTATGCTGCGTATTTTGCAGAAATTTATCGTTCGGGAATTGAATCTATTCCGAAAGGGCAGTATGAGGCGTCTGCGCTTCTGGGATATTCCAGACAGCAGACTTTTATCAGGATCATCCTTCCGCAGATGACAAAAAATGTCTTGCCTTCTGTAACGAATGAAGTGATCACTTTGGTTAAGGATACGTCGCTTGTATATTCTTTGTCGTATATTGAAATGTTTGCGGTTGCGAAGCAGATTGCGGCGGCTCAGACAACAGTTGTTCCGTTCTTTATCGCGGGTGTGTTCTACTATATTTTCAATTATGCGGTTGCGTGGGTTATGGAAATGTTTGAGAAAAAGCTGAATTATTATCGTTAGGAGGATACCGGAATGAAGCTGTTAGAAATGAAACATGTCAGGAAAGAATTTGACGGCGTGCAGGTGATCAAAGATATTTCGCTTACGGTTGATCAGGGAGAGATCCTGGCGATCATCGGACCGTCAGGATCCGGCAAGTCTACTCTGCTCCGGTGTGCGACGATGCTGGAAACAGTCGATGACGGAGAAATTCTGTATCTTGGAAAGAAAGCGGCATGGGTAGAAAACGGTGTGCCGACATTTCCGAAAAAACAGGAATTAAAAGAAATTCAATCCTGTTTCGGATTGGTGTTCCAAAACTTTAACCTGTTTCCTCATTTTTCCGTGATCAAAAATATTACAGATGCACCGATTAAAGTTCAGAAGAGAAAGAAAGAAGAAGTGTATGCAGAGGCAAAAGAATTGCTGGCGAAAATGGGATTGGCAGACAAGGGAGATGCTTATCCGTATCAATTGTCCGGAGGGCAGCAGCAGCGGGTTTCGATCGCGCGCGCATTGGCAATGAAGCCGAAAATGTTGTTTTTTGACGAGCCGACTTCGGCTCTCGATCCGGAACTGACAGGAGAAATTTTAAAGGTTATCAAAGATTTGGCAGCAGAGCATATGACTATGGTGATCGTGACACATGAGATGAACTTTGCACGAAAGGTTGCAGACAAGATTATTTTTATGGACAAGGGTGTGATCGCGGTAGAGGGAACGCCGGATGAGGTATTTACTTCGGGAAATGCGAGAATGCAGGAATTTTTGGGGAAACTGTCTGCGGAAGAATGAAAAGAGATAAAGCAGAACCGCTGTTGCTTTGTACCTATGTGTACCGATGCAGCAGCGGTTTTGTCGGATTCGGCAATTAGTTTTTTGTTCAAGCTATTTGGGATAAACCAGACGTTCTTCTGTAATGTCTGTGAGCACTTCTGTAAGAAAACGTTTTGCAACGAATCTTGCCATCGGAAGATTCATGTCCAGATAGTTTCCGCAGTCTTTGGCAGAAGCGCCCGGCACCTCATCATCAAATTCTGACATCCATGTATACATGTCCGTGATCAAAGGAACGATGTCTCTGGATCCATAATCTCCGGCAAGAAGCAGATAGAATCCGGTGCGGCAGCCCATGGGACCAAAGTAAAGAATCTTTTCCTTATATTCCGGATGGTTTCTGAGAAAGGTGGCTCCCAAATGCTCCAGTGTATGTATTTCCGCAGTGTTCAGAACCGGCTCTTCGTTTGGACTGGTCATGCGGATGTCGAAAGTGGTGATCGTTGTGTTTCCGGCAGTATCCTTACGTGATACATAGATTCCCGGCTGCAATTTGATATGATCAATGGTAAAGCTTGTGATTTTTTCCATATTATCATCTTCCCTTCGTAAATAATCAATTCCATTATAACGGATTGTGTGAAGAATGCAAAGAGAAATATCAGCAGAAGCAGCTCATAACTGTCAGGCTCATAAGTGTTGCGTGAATGGTTGTTTTTGAAGAGTGTTTACAGATGTTTTTTGGAATGTTAAGATAGAAAAAGGATGTGAAAAGGAAAAAGGGAGGCCGATTATGAGGATTTATCTGGTACGTCATGGAGAGACAAATTGGAATCAGGAACGAAGAGTGCAGGGATCTGCTGATATCCCATTGAACGATTATGGAATTTATCTTGCGGAAGAAACGGCAAAAGGTCTGAAAGACATTGAATTTGATATTGCCTATACATCTCCCCTGATCCGGGCGAGAAAGACGGCGGAGGTGATTCTGGGGGACAGGGACATTCCTGTCATCGATGAGCCTGCAATTCAGGAAATGAATTTCGGAGCATATGAAGGAATGTGTATCAGCGGTGAGAACAAGGCGCCGGAGAGCGCAGAATTTAATAAATTCTTTAAGGATACGGTCAATTATAAGCCGGCGGAAGGCGGTGAATCCGTAGAGCAATTGTTACAGCGGACGGGAGACTTTCTGGAAGAACTGATACATAGACCGGAACTTGAGGACAAAACCGTGTTATTGTCTACACACGGCGCTGCGATGACGGCTCTTCTTAATTGTGTGAAGGGGAATCTGAAAACGGCAGATTTCTGGGTAGAGGAGGTTCCGCCGAACTGTGGTGTGACGGTTGTGGATGTGAGGGACGGCAAGATGACGATCATTGAGAAAAATTTGGTGTTTTATAAAGAACCTGTCCGGACATGGAAGGTAGATGACTAGAAGTAAAAGTTGAAAAGGAGTTATGAGAGGATGAAAAAAATAGGATTTATCGGAGTCGGCATCATGGGAAAATCGATGGTGCGTAATTTAATGAAGGCGGGATTCGAGATTCATATTTATGCAAGAACAAAGTCTAAGGTGGAGGATGTGATCACAGAAGGCGCTGTATTCCATGAGAGCATAGGCGAATGTGTGAAGGACTGTGATGCGGTCATTACGATCGTAGGCTTTCCACAGGATGTGGAAGAAGTGTATTTTGATGCGGGAAATATTTTGGACAGCGCAAGGGAAGGGACTTATCTGATCGATATGACGACGACCAGCCCACAGCTTGCCGAGAAGATCTGGAAGGTCGGAACAGAAAGAGGCTTTCATGTTCTGGATGCGCCGGTTACCGGAGGAGATACAG
Organism: uncultured Schaedlerella sp.; assembly: GCA_963559385.1. Lineage (GTDB taxonomy): Bacteria > Bacillota > Clostridia > Lachnospirales > Lachnospiraceae > Schaedlerella. The sequence continues at coordinate 27,092 of CAUWKK010000022.1, read as the reverse complement.
GAGCAAAGGCGGGAACGCTCTCTATTCTGGTCGGCGGAGATAAAGCGGATTATGAGGGATGTATGCCGTTGTTTGAGGCGATGGGTACAAACATCAATTATCAGGGGAAAGCAGGGGCAGGGCAGCACTGTAAGCTGGCAAATCAGATTCTTATCGCAGGCGCACTATCCGGTGTATGCGAGGCGCTTGCTTATGTCAAGGCAAAAGGATTGGATGCGGATACGGTACTGAAATCGCTTGCATCTGGTGCGGCAGGGAGCGCACAGCTTACCAATCTGGGTCCGAAGATTGTGAAAGAAGACTATGCGCCGGGGTTCTTTATGAAGCATTTTATCAAGGATATGAAATTGGCTCTGATCGAATCCAATATGAGCGGTCTGGACCTCGGAATCCTCTCACAGGCGCTTGCAAACTGCGAAGAACTGGAAGCAGAGGGATTCGGAGATTTGGGAACACAGGCACTGGCAAAATATTATGAGATAACAGAAATGCCGGAAGAAGAGTAGAAATTTGCAAATATAGAGATTGAGGAGGGGAACAGCATGCTTGAAATTCAGGAATTGAGTAAATCATACGGGAAGACACAGGCGGTCGATGGGGTCAGCTTTTTTGTGCCGGACGGACAGGTGGGAATCCTGCTTGGACCAAACGGCGCGGGAAAATCTACGATCATCAAGAGTATTGCAGGGCTTTTGCGCTACAAAGGAAGGATCGGCATTCAGGGAATTTCTTCAAAAGAAGTGCAAGCGAAGAAGATATTTGCCTATGTGCCGGAGATTCCGGCAATGTTTGATGCGCTGACAGTCAGAGAACATATCGAGTATGTGAGAAAAGCATACGAAAGTCCGATCACGGATGAAGAGGTGGAAACTCTTTTGAAGCGGTTTGAACTGGATGACAAGCAGGAGAAGATGGGAAATGAACTGTCTAAGGGAATGATGCAGAAGGTGAGTATCTGCTGTGCTTTGGCAATAAAGCCTAAGGTGATGCTTTTGGATGAGCCTATGGTGGGACTGGATCCCCGGGCGATCAAAGAGTTAAAAGAAGTGGTGCTGGAGCTTCGGAGCAGCGGTGTGACTGTGTTGATCAGTACCCATATGTTGGAAATGGTTGAAGATTTGTGGGATATCATGTTTGTGATGGAAAAGGGAAAGATCATCGGTTCTTACAACAAGAGCGAAGTCGGTGAAAAGGATCTGGATGCGCTCTTTTTTGAAATGACAGGCGGTGAAGAAGTATGAAGGCGCTCATGTATCTGACAAAACGAAGTTTTATCAACAATATGAAAAAGGCAGTGCGAAAACCGACGACCCTGCTCCTGATCGTTTTTTTGACGGGATATGGAATCTTTATTACATGGACGCTGGCGATGCTGGCAAAAGAGATGCATTTTGACTCTCCGCAGGGGCTTGTTGTTATTGTAACACTGTGGACGCTGTATATCTTTTTGGCGGATTTTCTTGCCTATGCATCCAGAAAGGGCGTCATCTTCCGAACGGGGCATACGCATTTTGTGTTCACGGCGCCGATCGATCCGAAGCTGGTGCTTCTTCACAGTGCATGGATGAATTACATCACATCGGTTGTAGTGGGAGCACTTTTTGTGTTAGCAGGAGTGACTGTGTTTGGAATCGTATGGTGGAAGATGTTGCTGTTTTTCGGAGCAGGCACATTATTGGAGATTGTGTTTGAATGCTGTATTATGGTTTGGTTGTATACCAATGAAACCCTTACGGAGAAGATGATCAAGATATTATCTTGGGGGATCAAAGGATTTTTGATCGTAATTACGTTGAGCATTGTTCTGTATTTCTGGAAAGAGGGGATCAGTCTTGTATCGGCGGCAGCATTTTTCGATTGGCCGGTATTGCAGATGCTCCCGTTCGTGGGATGGAATATTGCTTTTTATCGTCTCATTCTTCTGGGACCTACTACGCTAAATCTGATCGGAAGTGTACTTTATCTTCTGTCGGTGCTGGGGATGTTTCTGCTTGTAAGGCGGATGCCCTGTGACGGTGGGTATTACGAAGATGCTGCGAAGTTTGCAGATGATTATGCGGAAATGCGGCGGAAAAAGACGGATGGAGAATTGGTGACCGGAGTCGGAGCGAAGAAACGCACGTTTCGAAAGGTAAAACTGAATTATCAGGCAAAAGGAGCAAAAGCAATCTTTTACAGACAGCTTTTGGAATATAAAAAAGAAAAATACTTTATATTCTCTAAGATGACAATGTTCCATTTGTTATTTGCATTCGTTATGGTTGTATCGTTGAATTCTGTGGTAAAAGAAATCGGCAACGGACAGTTTTTTCTTTTGGGAGTCGTTGCTTACGTAACGCTGATTATGAGCGGCTATCTGGGGAAATGGGAAAAGGAACTGCAAAATCCGTATCTTTTCCTGATCCCGGATAAAGCATATAAGAAATTGTGGTATGCTACATTGATGGAACACATCAAGGCGCTTTTGGATGGAAGTATCATTTGTATTGCAACCGGAATCTGGTGGAAGATCCGCCCGGTTTATGTTGTACTGACGATCCTGATATACACGGTATTGCAGGCGAACCGTTTGTACACACGGGTGCTGGCGCAGTGTCTGGTCGGGGATGTGTTGGGAAAAACGGGACAGAATATCATCCGGATGCTGATGCAGATGTTTCTTCTCGGAATCGGAGTGGGTGTATCCGTTCTGATCGCGATTTTTGTAAATCCAGATCTGGTATTTGTGATCCTTCTTGTATATACATTGATTGTTACAGTGTTCATGGGATTGCTGGCATCTATTCGTTTTGATACGATGGAACAATTGGTGTGATCCAATGACGGACATATTGTTTTCTTTCTATGATGAATCGGTTACTATGACAAAGAAACGCTCTCTGGAACAGAAGTAATATTTCTTAATATAGGGGGATATATTAGAATAATTAATATTTTCTGCGAAAAATAAATAATGAGCAAATGGGTGTACAAGGCGGTGTGGAATATTGATTTTCCCACTGCCTTGTATTATAATCATCCTGCGGACAGATTCTTTTGTTCCGCACTTTGATTTTTGAGTAATGACGAAAAAGTCAGAACAAAGGACACAGTTAGTATTGAAAAAAGAAAAGGACAGGTGTGAAACGTATGAAAAAATTGGAACAGCTTTACGAAGGAAAAGCGAAAAAGGTTTTTGCAACGGAGGACCCGGATGTCGTAATCGTAGACTATAAGGATGACGCAACTGCATTTAACGGAGAGAAAAAGGGAACAATTGTAGGAAAAGGTGTGATCAACAACCGCATGACAAACTATATTTTCCAGGTTCTTGAAAAAGAAGGAGTTCCGACACATTACGTTGAGGAATTAAGCGACCGCGAGACAGCAGTGAAAAAAGTAGAGATTGTTCCGCTAGAGGTGATCGTACGTAACGTGGCAGCAGGAAGCTTCTGCAAGAGACTGGGAATCGAAGAGGGATCTGCTCTGCTGGCACCGACATTGGAATTTAGCTATAAAAATGATGATTTGGGAGATCCGCTGATCAATGACTATTTTGCAATTGCGATCGGCGCGGCTACAAGAGAGGAAATCGACAAGATTACAGAGTATACATTTAAGGTGAATGAGGTTCTGAAAAAGTTCTTTGCCGATGCAGGTATTGAGCTGATCGACTTTAAGATTGAGTTCGGACGTTTTCACGGAGATATCATTCTGGCAGACGAGATTTCACCGGACACTTGTCGTCTCTGGGATAAGGAGACACATGAGAAGTTGGATAAGGATCGTTTCCGCAGAGATATGGGCAATGTAGAAGACGCTTATCAAGAAGTATTTCAGAGAATCGGGATCAAATAAGGAGAAGATTTATGGCAACAGACCGTTATGTAAGTCCGCTTTCAGAGCGGTATGCGAGTAAGGAGATGCAGTATATTTTTTCACCGGACAAAAAGTTCCGTACATGGAGAAGATTATGGATCGCACTTGCGGAAACAGAGAAAGAGCTGGGGCTCAATATTACAGAAGAGCAGATTGAAGAATTGAAAAGTCATGCGGACGATATCAATTACGAGGTGGCGAAAGAACGGGAAAAGACCGTTCGCCATGATGTTATGTCTCATGTGTATGCCTATGGCGTCCAGTGCCCGAAAGCGAAAGGGATCATCCATTTAGGCGCAACATCCTGTTATGTCGGAGACAATACAGATATTATTGTTATGGCGGAGGCTTTGAAGCTGGTTCGCACCAAACTGATAAATGTCATTGCAGAACTGGCAAAGTTTGCGGATGAATATAAGGCACAGCCGACATTGGCATTTACTCATTTCCAGCCGGCGCAGCCGACTACGGTGGGGAAGAGAGCCACACTTTGGATGCAGGAATTTGAGATGGATCTGGAGGATCTGGACTATGTTTTGGGAACTTTGAAGTTACTGGGGTCTAAGGGGACTACCGGAACACAGGCAAGTTTTCTGGAATTGTTTGACGGAGATCAGGAAACAATTGATAAGATCGATCCGATGATCGCTGAGAAAATGGGATTTCAGGCATGCTATCCGGTGTCCGGACAGACTTATTCCAGAAAGGTGGATACAAGAGTATTGAATGTTCTTTCGGGGATTGCAGCAAGTGCGCATAAGTTTTCCAATGACATCCGTCTTCTTCAGCATTTGAAGGAAGTGGAAGAGCCGTTTGAGAAGACACAGATCGGTTCCTCTGCAATGGCATACAAGAGAAACCCGATGCGAAGTGAACGGATTGCTTCTTTGTCCAGATACGTGATGTTGGATGCATTGAATCCGGCAATCACCTCAGCAACACAGTGGTTTGAAAGAACATTGGATGATTCTGCAAATAAACGGCTGAGCATACCAGAGGGATTTCTGGCAGTTGACGGAATCTTGGATCTTTGCTTGAATGTGGTAGATGGTCTGGTTGTGTATCCGAAAGTGATCGAAAAGCGTCTCCGTTCGGAACTGCCGTTTATGGCGACAGAAAATATTATGATGGATGCGGTAAAAGCAGGCGGTGACCGTCAGGAACTGCATGAGAGGATCCGGGAGCTGTCTATGGAGGCAGGACGAAACGTAAAGGAAAAAGGGTTGGACAACAATCTGCTGGAATTGATCGCGGCAGATGATGCATTCAATATGAGCTTGGAGGAGCTGCAGAAGACCATGGAGCCGTCTAAGTATGTAGGGCGAGCCAAGGAGCAGGTAGATGCATATTTGGAGCGTGTGATCCGTCCGCTTCTGGAGACGAATAAAGAAATTCTCGGTGTGAAAGCGGAGATTCACGTATAGAGATATGTGAGTGAAAAATGCAAAGGAATGTTGCAAGTGATTGCGGCATTCCTTTTTCTTATGTACAATTGCTCTGTTTCACATCCGGATAGCGGGAAGAAATCAAAGAATACAAAAGCTGAGGGGAAAGTGGGTATGGAGAATTGTGCAAATATGATACAGTGTCAGAGTGTGCGTTTCGAAATTTGTGAGAGAATCAGAAAAACAGGATATAAAGCAGGCGTTCTGGCAATTGGTGCGGCAGTGGTATTTTTGGCGGCGAAATATTTTTTTGTAATTGAAGAAACCGAGCAGATTCATTTGGAAGCCGCAGATACAGAGGCGGTTTCGAAGGCGGACAAAAGGGTTGATTTTGAAAACGGCAGAAGAGAATGCTTTGTGATAAAACAGGAGGCAGATATTTCAGAGATTGGGGAAATCAGCAGTAGTATCGAAGGTTGGACAAAGGAAGAATTTGCCGGTGAAATGCTGCTTCCTGAAAAGGAAGAACTGTTCGGGGAGATGTTTCTTCCTGAAAATGTCGCTCTGCCGGAAGAAGGCTTGCTTCCGGGGCGTGGGGAACTGCCGGGGGAGAGCATCTTTCCGGGAAAGGAGGAGCCTTTTGAAGAAACGTTCCCGGAGAAGGAGAAGAATCCGGGCGGGATAGCACTTCCGGAGAATGAGGGGATTTCAGGTGGGATAGCACTTCCGGAGAATGAAGAGATTTCAGGTGGGATATTGCTGCCGGAGAATCAAAATCCGGCCGAGGAGGAAGACAATCCAGATAACGATCATGTGATTGAAAGTCCGGTCGAAAACGGAGAACAGGAAGAATCGGAACCGGAGGAAAATGTGGAAAATCCGGCAGTTTTATCAGGATTTCTTGTCGATGAAGAGGGGATGATCTGTGGAATGGATGCGGCATCGATCGTGGTGGAGGACGGATATCTGGAACTGCCTTCAGAGGGATGTTGCGGAATTCGAAACGGAGCTCTTACAGAGACAAGTGCAGGGATTGTGGAAGTATATCTTCCGGAGAATCTTGTGGCTGTTGAAGAAGGGGCTTTTGCAAATCTGTATCACTTGGAATGGATTGAGACTGCATTCTCGAATGTCGGTTGTAAAAGCGTAGATGGAGTACTGTTTGATGCAAGCGGTACAACGCTTTTGGCATTTCCGGGAGGTAGGACAGACGTATACAGTGTTCCGGCAAATGTAATCAGAGTTGCAGATCAGGCATTTGCGAATACATCGGTTTCCTGTCTGGATCTGAGGGCATGCGGTCCGATAGAAATCGGAGCGGATGTATTTGGAACGCATGGGGGAAACGGATTGGAGGTGTGGGTTCCCGAGGAGTATACAGAGTGGTATCAGAATGTCTTTGCAGGATATGATGTAGTCGTTTTATGAAAGCTTTCTTCTTGAACATTTTACAGACATGTTCTATAATAAGAGAAGTTTCCGAAAAAGATAGAAAGAGGAGAATGGAATCATGAGTAAAGTAAGAACAAGGTTTGCGCCGAGCCCGACAGGAAGAATGCATGTGGGAAATCTGCGTACGGCGCTTTATGCATATCTGATCGCCAAGCATGAAGGAGGAGACTTTCTGCTTCGTATCGAGGATACCGACCAGGAGAGATTTGTCGAAGAAGCGCTGGGGATTATTTACCGCACGTTGGAAAAGACAGGATTGATACATGACGAGGGACCTGATAAGGATAAGGGATACGGGCCGTATATCCAAAGCGAGCGTACCGCATCCGGATTGTATTTAAAGTATGCAAAGCAGTTGGTGGAACAGGGAGACGCCTATTACTGTTTCTGTGACAAAGAGCGGTTGGATTCTTTAAAGACATCGGTTTCAGAGAGTGGAACAGAGATCGTTGTATATGATAAGCATTGTCTGAGCCTTTCCAAGGAAGAGGTGGAGGCAAATTTGGCGGCAGGGAAACCGTGGGTGATCCGGCTGAACGTACCGACCGAAGGAACAACTACATTCCATGATGAAATTTACGGAGACATCACGGTGCCGAATGAGGAACTGGATGATATGATTTTGATCAAGTCGGACGGATATCCGACGTATAATTTTGCAAATGTAGTCGATGATCATTTAATGGAGATCAGTCATGTCGTGCGCGGAAATGAATATCTGTCTTCAGCGCCCAAATATAACCGCTTGTATGAGGCGTTTGGTTGGGAGATTCCGGTGTATGTACACTGTCCGCTGATCACAGATGAAGAACATAAGAAGTTGAGTAAACGAAGCGGGCATTCGTCTTTTGAAGACTTGATCGAGCAGGGATTTGTGACAGAGGCGGTTGTGAATTATGTTGCACTGCTCGGCTGGTGCCCGACAGATAACAAGGAGATTTTTAATCTGGAAGAACTGGTACAGGCGTTTGATTATCGGCATATGAGCAAATCTCCGGCGGTATTTGATATTGTGAAGTTGAAATGGATGAATGGAGAATATCTGAAAGCAATGGATTTTGACCGTTTCTATGAGATTGCAGAGCCATACATCCGGGAAGTTGTAAAACGGGATCTGGATTTGAAGAAGATTGCGGCATTGGTTAAGACGAGAATCGAAATTCTTCCGGATATCAGGGAGCAGATTGATTTCTTCGAAGAGGTTCCTGAATATGATGCGGCATTGTATACGCATAAAAAGATGAAAACGAATGCAGAAAATGCACTTGTTACATTAAAAGAGCTGATTCCGGTATTGGAGGCGCAGGAGGATTACGGCAATGATGCGCTATTTGAAAGGCTGAAAGCATTTGCCGGTGAGAAAGGGTACAAGATCGGATATGTGATGTGGCCGATCCGTACGGCTGTGTCGGGAAAACAGAATACACCGGGAGGCGCAACAGAGATTATGGATGTATTGGGAAAAGAGGAATCTTTGAGACGTCTTTACGCAGCGGTTGAAATGTTAGAAAGAGGTGGAGATGAGTTTTAATCAGGCTCAGAAACAGGCAGTGACACATGATGACGGCCCCTGTCTGGTGTTGGCGGGACCGGGCTCCGGAAAAACACTGACAATTGTAAACAGAATCCAATATCTCATTGAGAAATGTAAAGTAAGGCCAGAAGAAATTCTGGTCATTACTTTTACCAAATATGCGGCTATGGAAATGAAGCTGCGGCTGCAGGCATTAATGGGCGGGAGAAGGATTCCGGTTACTATGGGAACCTTTCACGGGATTTATTACGGAATTCTAAAGTGGGCATATAAGCTGGGACCGGAAAATATTTTTTCGGAGGAGGAGAAAACCCGCTTGGTTCGTCAGATCATCGATCAGCAGGAAGAATTGGAAATTTTTGATGAAGAAGATTTTTTGCAGGAGATCATAAATGAAATCGGAACAGTAAAAAATCACCGGATCTCGATTGAGGAGTATGAAAGCAAAAGATGTGCGACGGAAGTGTTCCGAACGGTTTATACAGAGTATGAAAAGATACGGAAGCAGCTGCATAAGATAGATTTTGACGATATGCTTGTGCTCTGTTATGAATTATTTGTCAAACGGCCGGATGTGCTTCGGCTGTGGCAGAAAAAGTTTCGCTATATTCTGATCGACGAATTTCAAGATATTAACCGGGTGCAGTATGATGTGATCCGTATGTTGGCAGAGCCGGAACAGAATTTGTTTGCAGTGGGGGACGATGATCAGGCAATCTATGGCTTCCGTGGTGCAGATGCAAAATTGATGTTTCAATTTCGAAAAGATTATCCGACAGCAAAGCAGATTGTGTTGGATGTGAATTATCGTTCTACTTCTAATATTGTCAGAAATGCATTGAAAGTGATTGGGCATAATCGGGTTCGGTTTGAAAAAGAAATCCATGCAAAAAAGGAAGTCGGACAGAGTCTTCATGTGCAGGAGGTCAAGGATTCCGCAGAAGAAGCGGAATATGTCGTGTCGGAGATCGAGGAGACACTGGAATCGGGGGTAAAAGCAGAACAGATCGCTGTTCTTTACCGGATTCATACAGACGCAAGAGCTGTTGTTTCAAGTCTGGTGGAACGCCGGATCCCATTTCAGATGCGGGAACATATGCCGAATTTGTACGATCATTTTATTGCAAAGGATATATGCGCATATCTTCGGATGTCGCAGGGAGAGATGATGCGGGGAGATTTTCTGCGTGTGATGAACCGTCCGGTCAGATATCTGGGAAGAGATGCGGTTTCCGGAAGCGGAAAGATTTCTTTTGAGGAAATGAGAAAGGTATATGCGGAAAAAGAATGGATGCAGGATCGGATCGATCAGTTTGAATGGGATTTGAAAATGCTGAATAAAATGGCACCTTATGCGGCAATTCAATATTTACGGAGGAAAATCGGCTATGATGACTTTCTGAGAGAGTACGCACAGTCAAAGGGAGTGCAAAAAGCAGATTTGTTTGAGAAGCTGTCGGAACTGGAAGAGGCGGCAAAGCCTTACCGAACGGCGCAGGACTGGTTTGAACAGATCGGAGCATATACTGAGGCGCTAAAAATGAAAGCACAGAAGCGAGAACAGAATCGTTCCGGTATTCGGCTGATGACGATGCATGCGGCAAAAGGTCTGGAATTTGACACGGTATTTATCGTGCAGGCAAATGACGGACAGATCCCATATAAGAAGGCTTTGAAGGAAGCAGGAGAAGAGGAGGAACGGCGGCTTTTTTATGTGGCGATGACGCGGGCAAAAGAGCGCCTTCAGATTACCTATGTGAAAATAAAAAACGGAAAGGATGTATTTCCTTCCCGTTTTGTGGACGAAATATTTGAATGATCATTCCAGAGAATCCAGACCGAGAGCATCTAAATCCAGCTCGTCGTATTCTTGGGTATCCAGCCACTCGTCATAGGCGTCGGCAACGATATCGAATTCTTCGTCGTCCTCAATGTTTTCCAATTCCGGTTCCCCGTCTTCGTGCTCGATATAGCGGTAGAGGAAGACACGGCTTTCTTCCTCGGTATCATCTTCATCATCCAGAGGAAGAAGTGCAATGTAATCTTTGCCTTGTACAGGGAGAATACATAGAATCGCACATTCGACAGATTCGTCATTGTCCAGAAGCAGCGTTACTGTATCCATTGTTTCGCTCATAAGAAACTCCTTTCTTAAAATGTATGTGTAAAAGGTCTGTTCAGACTTAATTTTACTCTAGCAAATCTGTCGGCAAAAAGCAAGCCGCAATTCTGTTCGAATTCCTTTTTTCGAGGGCTTTCTATTGACAAGCGGGAAATGAAACCAGTAAAATAAAAAAAGTATGGGTAAGAGAAAGAAACAGGAGGAGATTGGCATGAAACGAAGAATATTGAGTGTTCTTCTGATAGCGGCGTTGGCGATGACATTGCTGGGAGGATGCAAGAAAAATGTTGGAACTCCGGAAGACAATGCAGTTACGGAAACGGAAGAAGATACAGAGGAAAAGGAAACCGAAGAAGAAGGTATTTTGTTCGGGTATTGTGGAATGGATGCGGAAAATCCTTACTTTAAAACGTTGGAGCTGTCGATACGGACAGAACTGGAGGAAAAGGGGCATCGGCTGATGATCCGCAATCCGGGAATGGATGCCGTACTTCAGAATCAGCAGATACAGGAGTTGATCGATGAAGGAGTGGAAGCTGTTTTTTTAAGTCCGGTGGACAGTGAACAGATTACAGAAGGGTTGGAGGCTTTGGAAGAAGCAGAGATCCCTGTGATCAATGTGGACACGCAGGTGAAGGAGAGTCAGTTGACAGACGCCTTTATCGGTTCGGACAATAAAAACGCAGGTTATGTCTGTGGAGAAGATCTGAAAAAGCGTACTCCAAATGGAGGAAAGGTCATTATTTTGGAATGCGCATCCAGAAATTCGGTGAACCAACGGATCACCGGATTTGAGGAAGCAATTGCAAATGCGGGGTTTGAGGTGTTGGATCGTTTTGATGTGAACGGAGAACGGGAAAAAGCGAAAGAGGCAATGAAGCAATTTTTGAAAGAGTATCCGGAAATCGATGCAGTAATGTGCGGAAACGATCCGATTGCGCTGGGGGCGCTGGAGGCAATCGAAGATGCAGGGAGAAATGAAATTTTGATCTATGGTGTAGACGGCTCACCGGAGGTGAAGAAAAAGCTGGCAGAAAATAATCTGTCTTTGGTCGGAACCGGGGCGCAGTCGCCGATCAATATCGGAAAAGAAGCAGTGAAAGTGGCTTTGGCGGTTCTGAACGGAGAAAAATTTGAAAAAGAAATTTATGAGGAGACATTTTTGATCACACGAGATAATGTGGAACTCTACGGAACAGACGGATGGCAGTAGGAAGTGAGGCAGGATATGAAGACAGCAAAAGGATATCCACAGCCCCTTGGTGTAACGGCGGGAAACGGAAAAATGAATTTTGCTGTTTCAGTGCCTGCAGGGAAGCGTTGTGAATTATTATTATACCGGACAGGACAGAACGAGCCGGCGGAAATTTTCGATATGCCGGAGGAGGAAGGACTGGGGGAAGTTCGGTTTCTTGCGTTGGATGAATTGGATGGGCAGCAGTATGAATATAATTATCGGATCGGCGGAAAGGTTTATGTCGATCCTTTTGTAAAGGAGGTTGCGCGTTCACAGCAGTTCGGAGTTCATCCAAATGCAGAGAAACACGAGATTCGCGGGCGTTTTTTACAGTCGGAGTATGACTGGGAAGGCGATGTCCGTTTGCAGCTTCCGTATCATGAAGTGATTGCCTACAGTCTGCATGTGCGGGGGTTTACAAAGCACAGCTCATCAAAGGTCAGGCATAAAGGCACCTTTGCGGGATTGACGGAAAAAATCCCCTATTTGCAGGAGTTGGGAATTAATCAGATCCAGTGTATGCCGGTATATGAATTTGAGGAGGTGATCGGCGGCAAGCCGAATTACTGGGGATATGGAAAGGGGTATTATTTTGCTCCGAAAGCAGCATACAGCTCCGATGATCATGCGGCGAAGGAGTTGAAGGATATGGTGAAGGCGTTCCATAAGGCGGGAATCGAAGTGGTATTGGAGATGCCCTTTGTACAGGGGATTTTGGCACAGACGGCTATAGAATGTCTGAAATACTATATGTTGGAGTACCATATTGACGGATTTGTTGTAAATCCGTATACGGTTCCCTGGGATTCTCTGAAGCAGGATCCACTCCTAAAAGGAGTCAAGCTGATGCAGAAGGACGACAGATTTCAAAATACGATGCGGCGCTTTTTGAAAGGCGACGAGGGTATGGTGTGGGATGTGATAGGGGCATTGAAGCACCATACCGGAGAAGACGGGAAATGCAATTATATTACGGGGCATACAGGGTTCACTCTGCAAGATCTGGTTTCCTACGACGGAAAGCATAATGAGGCAAACGGAGAGCAAAACCATGACGGACCGGACTATAATTACAGCTGGAACTGTGGGTCGGAAGGACCGAGCAGAAAGAGGCAGGTTTCGGAATTGCGGAGCAGGCAGGTGAAAAATGCACTTGCGCTGCTTCTGGGCGCACAGGGTACACCCTGTCTTTTGGCTGGGGATGAATTTGGAAACAGCCAGAAAGGAAATAATAATGTCTATTGTCAGGACAATGAGACTGCGTGGCTGGACTGGAACGGACTGAAAAAGAATGCCGGACTTTTTTCGTATGTAAAGGAGCTGATGGCTCTCAGAAGGGGGTGTCCGGCGCTGCACAAGGCAGAAGTGCTTCTGGAGCAGGATAAAACCGGTTGTGGAATACCGGATGTTTCTTATCATGGAGAGAACGCATGGCAGGTGCCGGGAGAGGTGCCGAGCCGCCAGCTTGGAATCATGTACAGTGGAGAAGACGTCGGTGCGGCAGATTGTTATGTTGCTTACAATATGCATTGGAATGAGCACGTATATGCGCTTCCGACGCTGAAAAAGAAAGAATGGTATCCGGTCTTCTCGACGAATGCGTCCGTACAGCCCGGATGCGGGCCTGTAAAAGATCAGAAACAGATAGAAGTAGAAGCCCGGAGTGTTGTTTTTCTGATCGGAAAGTGAGTGGAAAATGAAAGTGAGAGCAATCGGACATTTTTGTACCATTACCAGACATAAGATACTGGTTATGAAAGAGTGTTTTCGGGTAGGACTGTATAAACAGGGACTTCTTCACGACCTGTCGAAATACAGCCCCGCAGAATTTTTAGTTGGCTGTAAATACTATCAGGGAAATCGAAGTCCAAACAATGCAGAGCGGGAAGCGAATGGAGTGTCCCTTGCATGGCTGCATCATAAAGGACGGAATAAGCATCATTATGAATATTGGATTGATTACGGAATTGACGGGAGTAAGAAGCTGATCGGTATGAAAATGCCGGTGAAGTATGTGGTAGAGATGTTTCTGGATAGGATTGCGGCGAGTAAAGTATATCAGGGACGTAAATACCGGGATACAGATCCGTTGGAGTATTTTCTAAAGGGAGGAACGGAGGAATATGTGATGCATCCCGAAACGAGACGTCTGTTGGAACGGCTTCTTTATATGCTTGCGGAAAAGGGAGAGAAGAAGACCTTTTCTTATATCCGGAAAGAAATTCTACATCATAAAAAATAGATTGTGCGGAGGCACAGTCTATTTTTTATGCGATTGATCGGAGAAATTCGGCAGTTTGAATGAAAATGGATTGAGAAATGCCCGCGGATGTGGTAAGATAAAATGCACCCGAGAGGGGATGGTTCTAAGATTCTGATATCTGAAAATTCGGTATTTTCCAAAACATTGAAAAGATTGAGCGCTTTATAAAATCAGAAAAAGATTGTTGACATTTTACAGCAAGTATAATACTATATCAATAGAAACGAACAACTGTTCGTGTTACGCGTTAGAAGGAGACGAATTATGGCAAAGGTAAATAATGAGAAAGTAAATAACAGTGAAGATAAGAAGAAGGCTTTGGATGCGGCGATCGCCAAGCTGGAGAAAGACTTTGGAAAGGGCACGGTGATGAAGCTGGGAGACTCTTCGGCTCAGGTAAGCGTGGAGACAGTTCCTACGGGGTGTTTAAGTCTGGATCTTGCATTGGGCTTGGGCGGAGTTCCGAAAGGGCGTATCATAGAAGTGTACGGACCGGAATCCAGCGGTAAGACGACGGTTGCGCTGCATATGATCGCCGAAGTGCAGAAACGCGGCGGGATTGCAGGATTCGTAGATGCCGAACATGCGTTGGACCCGGTTTATGCGAAGAACATAGGCGTGGACATTGACGAACTGTATATTTCCCAACCGGACAGCGGGGACCAGGCATTGGAGATTGCCGAGACAATGGTGCGTTCCGGTGCGATCGATATTATTGTAATTGATTCGGTGGCGGCGCTTGTTCCGAGACAGGAGATTGAAGGAGATATGGGAGACAGTCATGTAGGTCTGCAGGCACGGCTGATGTCTCAGGCGCTTCGTAAGCTGACTCCGGTTATCAGTAAGTCGAATTGTATCGTAATCTTTATCAACCAGCTCCGTGAAAAAGTGGGGGTAATGTTTGGAAATCCGGAAACGACAACCGGAGGACGCGCCCTGAAGTTTTATGCCTCTGTGCGTATGGATGTCAGAAGAACAGAGACACTGAAGCAAAGCGGGGAAATGGTCGGAAACCGTACCCGCATTAAGATTGTAAAGAATAAGATCGCTCCTCCGTTTAAAGAGGCGGAGTTTGATATTATGTTCGGAAAAGGAATTTCTCGTTCCGGTGATATTCTGGATTTGGCGGCAGGTGTCGATATTGTGAAGAAGAGCGGAGCATGGTATGCGTATGAGGGAGAGAAGATCGGTCAGGGACGCGAGAATGCCAAGAATTATCTAGAGACAAACCCGGAGATCATGGCAGAGATTGAAGAAAAAGTACGCGCACACTATCATCTCGGAGAGGAGAGTTCTGAAAAAGCTGCCGCAGATGATCTGAAGCTGACGGCAAAGAATAAGACGGATGCTGCCGACAAGACTGAAAAAGAAAAATAAATATGCCGGAGGCTGTGATGACGGTAACAAAAATAGAAGCGATCGGAAGAACAAAATGGAAAGTGGAATTAGACGGAGAGTTCGCCTTTGTGTTATACAAAGGCGAACTCAAACGTTTTGGTATTCAAGAAGAAGCGGAACTTTCAGAGGAACTTTATGAAAAGATTCGCAAAGAAGTTATTTTGAAACGGGCGAAGCTTCGGGCGATGCATCTTTTGACAGATATGGCAAGAACGGAAAAGAATCTGCGTGAAAAATTATGTAAAAGCCTGTATCCTGATGACATTGTGGATACGGCGATCGTATATGTGCGTTCGTTCGGGTATCTGGACGATGAAAGGTATGCGGAGAATTTTATCGAAAGCCGGAAACATACGAAGAGCCGAAAAGAGATTTATGCGGCGCTTCTCCAAAGAGGTGTTTCATCGGAGGAGGTTGAACGCGCATTTACAAACTGCTATTCCGAAGAGGGGGAGCAGGAGGCGATACGGAAATTGATCGCAAAAAAGAATGTGGATATTTATCATGCGACAGATGCGGAATTGCAGAAACTCTACGGTTATCTGGCGCGAAAGGGATTCCGCTATGAAGAGATACGACGGGCGTGCCAAAAACATGAGCAGAATGCTTGACAGAATTGTGAAAACAGTATAAAATTTAACTGTTGTATTGAGTTATATTGTACAATGAAAATTAAATAAGGAGGTGCTCCTGTGCCGATAATGGAAATCATTATTGCTGTGGCCCTCGCGTTGATAGTAGGTGTTGTTGTACACTTTGCTACTGTGTCGAATCTGAGAAAGAATGCAGAATCTAAGATTGGAAATGCAGAAAGCAAAGCAAGAGAAATTATTGATGACGCCGTAAAGACTGCTGAGACGACAAAGAAAGAAGCTTTTTTAGAGGTGAAAGAAGAGTCGATCAAGACGAAGAATGAACTGGAAAAAGAGACGAAAGAGAGACGGTCCGAACTGCAGCGCTATGAAAAAAGAGTGCTCGCAAAGGAAGAATCCGTAGATAAACGGTCTGAGGCGATTGAGCAACGTGAAGCCAAGTTTACAGCTAAGGAAGAGCAGCTGAGGAAACGCGAAGAAAAAGTGGAAGAACTCAGTAAACAAAGGTTACAGGAACTGGAACGAATCTCAGGACTTACCTCCGAACAGGCAAAAGAATATCTGTTGAAAACTGTTGAAGATGATGTGAAACATGACACTGCCAAAATGGTCAGAGAACTGGAAGCACAGGCAAAGGAAGACGCCGATAAAAAGGCGAAAGAGTATGTTGTCAATGCAATCCAAAGATGCGCTGCGGACCATGTGGCAGAGACTACGATTTCAGTAGTCCAGCTTCCAAGTGATGAAATGAAAGGAAGGATTATCGGAAGAGAGGGACGGAATATCCGTACTTTAGAGACGCTGACAGGTGTAGAATTGATTATTGATGATACACCGGAAGCGGTTGTACTTTCCGGGTTTGATCCGATCCGCCGCGAGGTGGCGAGAATTGCTTTGGAACGTCTGATCGTGGATGGACGTATTCATCCGGCGAGAATTGAAGAGATGGTTGAAAAGGCGCAGAAAGAAGTAGAATCCATGATTCGGGAAGAAGGAGAGGCGGCAGCGATAGAGGTTGGCGTGCCGGGAATTCATCCGGAACTGATCCGTCTTCTGGGACGGATGAAGTTCAGAACGAGTTATGGGCAGAATGCATTGAAGCACTCGATAGAAGTTGCACAGCTTTCCGGACTGTTGGCCGGAGAAATTGGCTTGGATGTCCGTATGGCAAAGCGTGCGGGACTTTTACATGATATAGGAAAATCGATAGATCATGATGTGGAAGGATCTCACATTCAGATCGGTGTAGACTTGTGCAGAAAGTATAAGGAATCTGCAACGGTTATTAATGCAGTGGAGTCTCACCACGGAGACGTAGAACCGCAGACGTTGATCGCGTGTGTCGTTCAGGCAGCCGATACAATTTCGGCGGCAAGACCGGGTGCGAGACGAGAGACCATCGAAACATATACAAACAGATTGAAACAATTGGAAGAGATCAGCAACCAGTTTAAAGGTGTTGATAAATCTTTTGCTATTCAGGCAGGTAGAGAGATTCGAGTAATGGTAGTTCCGGAACAGGTATCTGATGATGAAATGGTACTTATGGCCAGAGATATTGCCAAGCAGATTGAGTTTGAACTGGAGTATCCGGGTCAGATTAAAGTAAATGTGATTCGTGAGTCACGTGTGACCGATTATGCGAAATAGGAAGTATGCAGCCCCTGCCTAGAGATAGGCGGGGGTTTTGTTGTGCAATCGGAGAAAAAGCAAAGTGAAAAGGAAAAATGATGAGGAGAAAAGAAATGAGTGAGCAAATTAAACGGATCAAACGGGAATTGAAATTCAAAGGTGCGATTTTGGAATTTTATCAGGATACAATGGAAATCAACGGAACCCATACGGCAGTGTGGGACTTTGTCCGTCATAAGGGGGCTGCTGCGGTAGTTCCGGTATTGGAAGACGGACGGATCCTGATGGTAAGACAGTATCGGAATGCATTGGAACGGTATACGTTGGAAATTCCGGCGGGAGCGTTGGATGAAGAAAATGAGCCGGGAATCGACTGTGCAGGGAGAGAACTGGAAGAAGAGACGGGATACCGCTGCGAAAATCTGGAATGGTTGATCACACTTCGGACTACTGTGGCGTTTTGTAACGAGCGGATCGAGGTGTTTGTTGCGAAAGATTTGATTCCATCAAAGCAGCATCTGGACGAAGATGAATTTATTGAATTAAAAGCATATACGTTGGAGGAATTAAAAGTGAAAATATTGACAGGAGAGATTGAGGATTCCAAGACGGTGTCGGCTCTTATGGCATATGCGGTCAAATATCACTTATAGTCTACAACTTGTGATTGGATACATAATTTGCGGGAGCGGACATATAATGAAGTATCTGAGCGTTAGGAGGATAGCCTGTGAAGATACTTCGTACAAAAAAATGGATGTTTGCAATTTTTATACCCGGATTTTTGCTGGGAATCTTATATGTAAACGTAATGATCGGCCGGCATTTAACGGATTACAGTATATTCAGTGAGTATTTTTTGAAACAATATGCTTCTGTCGATGTATCTGTTCCGGAATATATGATGTATTTGACCGGAATTCGTCTGTTTCCGTTTTTTATGCTTGCAGGACTTATATTTACAAGATTCAGAAAAGCGGCGGCCGGCATATTTCTTGTGTGGACGGGCTTTTCGGGAGGGATGCTTCTGACAATGGGGGCATTCAGCATGGGAATAAAGGGTGTGCTACTGTGTATGGTTGCGTTGCTTCCGCATTTTTTGTTTTATATACCCGCATATGTTGTACTGCTCTGGTATGCAATGACAGCACCCCATAACCGCTGGAATCGGCAAAAGACGATCTTTGTTCTTCTGATGTTGGGAATGGGAATTGTGTCGGAAGGATATGTGGGACCTGTGTTGATGAAAACATTTTTAAAAACATTGTGAAAATATTGGAGATATCAGAGGGAGGAAGTTTTTCCGGTATTTTAAGCTGCTAAGAGGCCGCAAAACAGTTGACTGTGACAAGGATTTGAACGTGGGATGCCAACTGTTTTGCGGTCTTTTACTCATTTTCGAAAAATATTACGGCCGGTGAGTAATGTAACACAGAGCTGGCTGATCAAAAGTCCCCATAAATACCCTTGAATACCCCAGAAAGGGATTGCAAAAAACACACTTCCGATGCGGATCAGAAGTCCGAAGGCATTAATCAAAAATGTGGTTCCGGTTCTACCGAGTCCGTTAATGATGCTTAAAAGAGCGCTGTTTGTGTATAGGAAAGGGCAGATCCAGGCGAGGGTAACAATAAATTGTCCGGCGGTTTTGCTTCCGAACAGAGTGATTCCGATAAAGCTTCCGAACAGGAGAAAAAACAGACAACAGAACAGTCCCAGCAAAAAGCATGCGCTGATCGATTTTTTGACGATATCCCGCAATTTATTTCTGTTTTCGGCTGCCTGAAGTTCTGCGACCGTCGGGAGCAGCATGACAGAAACAGAGCTGGTAATGGCAGAAGGAAAGAGAATGCAGGGCAGAGCCATACCGTTTAATACGCCGTAAATACTCAATGCTTCGGAAGTGGTGAAGCGGTATAACTGCAGACGAGTGGGAATGGAAACGGCTTCAATACTTTGCAGCAGATTGATCAACACACGATTGGCGGTAAGAGGAACAGAAAGAGTGAGTAATTCGTGCGCGTGCGTTCGAAAGCCTTGAAAGGAAAGGTGAATGCGGCCGAGAGTCGGTTCTTTTTTTGAAATTGCATGGAAGCTGTAGAGTGCAGAAAACATCTCTCCGATGACCAGACCGCATACGGCAATGGATATAGATACGCTTTTTCCTTGCCGCAGAAAGAAGTTGTACAGAAGATATACGGACAGAATCCGCATGGATTGTTCGATCAGTTGGGAACGAGCCGGGATTTTTGTGCCCTTTTGTCCGTAGCTGTAACCGCAGATGCAGCTGTGGACAGCGGAAAAGGGGAGTGTATAGGAGAGAATCGTGAGTAAGGAACTGCATCGTTCTTCATGCAAAAGTGTTATGGAAATAAAATCAGCATATTGCTGTAAGGCGAGCGTACAGAGGCAGGAAGAAAAAAGCGCGATCAAAAGTCCGGCAGACAGTGTTTGCCGGGCTTCATTTTTTTTCTTGAGAGAAATTTTACAGGCGACAGAGCGCGAGATGGCGGTTTCGATTCCGGCGGTAGTGAGTGAGTAGCAAAGCGCATAAACCGGAAAAATAAGCTGATACAGACCGACCCCCTCGGAACCAAATGTACGGCTTAAAAAAATACGATAGAAAAACCCCATAAAACGACTGAGAAATCCCGTGAAAGTTAAAATGAGGGTTCCGCGGATAAGGAGTTGTTTTCTGGACATAGAGATACTCCCGAAAAACATATTTTTTATATGATATTCTTTGTTACGGCTTGACAGAACTGTGCATCAGTGATATTCTACAAAAAGAATAAATCCTAGTAAAATAATAGGGATTAAAATTCTAGGGATTTTTGCATCAAGTGAACGTGTTGGAAGAACCTGAAATAAAGAAGGTGAAAATTTGAAATTATCTACAAAAGGAAGATATGGATTGCGTGCGCTGATCGATCTTGCACAATACAGCACAAAAGAGCCGGTTTCGATTACCAGCATATCAGACCGACAGGGAATCTCGGAGCGTTATCTGGAACAGTTAATGGGGCTTCTGAAAAAGAACGGACTGGTAAAAAGCATCCGGGGAGCAGGCGGCGGTTATATGTTGGCGAAAAAGCTGGAAGAAATCTCCGTAGGAGATGTACTTCGGGCATTGGAGGGAAATCTGGAACTGGTGGATTGTCCGGGACTTACTCCGGAAGACGGATGCAGCTCTGCCGATAGCTGTGTGACAAAATATGTCTGGAAGAGGATCAATGACAGTATCAGCCGGACGGTGGATGAAATAAAGCTGGATCAGCTTGTGACAGAAAGCAGGAAAATATGCAACGGAACCGAAAAGATCCAATGCAGAAGTTAAGCGATATCATGGAACACTTTTGACAAAAAGGTGAAAAGAACAGTTTGATAACAGGAGGAAAAGAAGATGGATAAATTGATTTATCTGGATAATGCGGCAACGACGAAGACAGCGCCGGAAGTGGTAGAAGCAATGCTTCCGTATTTTACGGAGTGCTTTGGAAACCCGTCCAGTGTGTATCAGTTTGCGGCAGCGAATAAAGAGGTGATCACGGAGCAAAGAGAAATTATTGCAGAAGCTCTTAGTGCAAAGGCGAATGAGATTTATTTTACGGCAGGAGGAAGTGAATCTGATAACTGGGCGTTGATCGCAGCAGCGGAGGCTTATGAGGCAAAGGGAAAGCATATTATCACAAGCAAGATTGAACATCATGCGATTCTGCATACCTGTGAGTATTTGGAAAAACGCGGGTTTGAAATCACGTATCTGGATGTAGATGAAAACGGTGTGGTAGACTTGGAGCAGCTTCAGGATGCGATCCGTGAGGATACGATTTTGATTTCTGTTATGTATGCCAACAATGAAATCGGAACGATCCAGCCGATTCGGGAAATCGGAGCAATTGCAAAGGAACATGGAATTTTGTTCCACACAGATGCGGTACAGGCATTCGGACAGCTTCCGATTGATGTGGATGTCTGTCATATCGATATGCTAAGTGCCAGCGGGCACAAGCTGAACGGACCGAAAGGCATTGGTTTTTTGTATATCCGAAAGGGTGTGAAAATTCGTTCCTTTATCCATGGCGGAGCACAAGAAAGGAGACGGCGCGCAGGTACGGAGAATGTACCGGGCATCGTAGGTTTGGGAAAAGCAGTAGAACGCGCGGTTTCCACAATGGAAGAGCGTACGGCTAAAGAGCGTAAGCTGAGGGATTATCTGATCGAACGGATTGAAAAAGAAATCCCATATTGTAAATTGAACGGAGACAGGGTGAACCGTTTGCCGAATAATGTGAATTTCAGCTTCCGTTTTGTAGAGGGAGAGTCCTTGCTGATCATGTTAGATATGAAGAAAATCTGTGCATCCAGCGGCTCGGCATGTACATCCGGCTCTCTTGATCCGTCACATGTACTGCTTGCGATCGGACTTCCACATGAGATTGCTCACGGCTCTTTACGGATGACGTTAGGGGAAGAGATTACGAAAGAGGATTTGGATTATGTAGTGGAGGCGTTAAAAGAGATCATACAGAATTTGAGGAAAATGTCTCCGTTATACGAGGATTTTGTAAAGAAACAAAAATAAAAAGAACAAACAGAGAAGAGAAGCAGGAGGTTACAAGCTATGTATACAGAAAAAGTTATGGATCATTTTCAGAATCCGAGAAATGTAGGAGAAATAGAGAATGCCAGCGGTGTGGGAACGGTTGGAAATGCAAAATGCGGAGACATTATGCGAATTTATCTGGATATTGATGAAAATGAAATTATCAGAGATGTAAAGTTCAAAACATTTGGTTGCGGAGCGGCAGTTGCGACGAGCAGTATGGCGACAGAGTTGGTAAAGGGGAAAACCATTTATGAAGCGCTCAAGGTAACAAATAAAGCGGTTATGGAAGCGTTGGACGGATTGCCGCCGGTAAAGGTACATTGTTCTCTGCTTGCGGAAGAGGCGATTCATGCGGCGCTCTGGGATTATGCAGAGAAGCACGAAATCAAGATCGAGGGACTGGAGAAACCGAAATCCGATATCCATGAGGATGAGGAGGAAGAAGAGGAATATTAATGAGCAAAGTAGTGGTTGGAATGTCAGGCGGAGTGGATTCTTCGGTGGCGGCATACTTATTAAAAGAACAAGGGTATGATGTGATCGGTGTTACGATGCAGATCTGGCCGGACGAGGAACGGTCGGTGAAGGAAGAAAATGGAGGATGCTGCGGGCTGAGCGCTGTAGATGATGCAAGGCGTGTCGCATCGGCTTTGGAGATTCCTTATTATGTAATGAATTTTAAAGAAGTTTTTCAGAAGCATGTGATTGATTACTTTGTAGATGAATATCTGCATGGCAGAACGCCGAACCCTTGTATTGCATGCAACCGGTATGTGAAATGGGAATCGCTTTTGCAGAGAAGCCTTGCGATCGGTGCAGATTATATTGCTACCGGGCATTATGCGAGAATTGAAAAGCTGCCGAATGGAAGGTACAGTCTTCGTCGTTCTGCGACCTTGGATAAGGATCAGACCTATGCGCTTTACAATCTGACGCAGGAGCAGCTAAAGCGGACCCTGATGCCTGTAGGCGCATATGCAAAGGAGGAAATCCGTGGGATTGCAGAGCGGATCGGACTTCAGGTTGCTTCCAAGCCGGACAGTCAGGATATCTGTTTTGTGCCGGACGGAGATTATGCTGCTTATATAGAAGAAACAACAAAGGAAAAGCTCCCGGCTGGAAATTTTGTGACAGCGGAAGGTGAGGTGTTGGGCCGACATAAAGGAATCATCCATTACACGGTAGGGCAGCGAAAGGGACTTGGCCTGGCACTGGGATATCCTGCGTTTGTGTTGGAGATCCGTCCTGAGACGAATGAAGTGGTGATCGGAACGCATGCGGAATCCATGGCAAATTCTCTGCGGGCAAATCAACTGAATTTTATGGCAGTTGAAGATTTAACGGAGCCTTTACATGTTTTTACGAAAATACGATATAATCATAAAGGGGTTTGGGCTACAATAGAAAAGACCGGAGAAGATGAACTGCTCTGTACCTTTGACGAGCCGCAGAGAGCTGTGACGCCCGGGCAGGCAGTGGTATTTTATGACGGAGAATATGTGCTGGGAGGCGGAACGATATTATGATCACGGGAGATTTTCATATGCATACTGCCTTTTCCGTTGACAGTGAAGCGGATGTGGAGACAATGTTGGACACAGCCTTGGAAAAGGGGATGAAGACAGTCTGCATCACAGATCACTGGGATGAAGATTATCCGAAAGTATATCTGGAAGAGAGTGGGACGCCGTTTTGCTTTGACATAGAGAAATATTTTGAAAAGGCAGAGCAATTAAAAAGCTGTTATGCAGGACAACTGGATGTGCGGATCGGTATCGAATTGGGAATGCAACCGCATTTGGGAACATTCTATAAGGAGATGACTGAACGATATCCGTTTGATTTTGTGATAGGTTCAGTTCATCTGATAGAGGGGAAAGATCCATATTTCGGAGAACTGACGGAAAACCATGATGATGCATGGATTTATCGGAGGGCTTTGGAAGAGACACTTTCTAATCTGGAGCACATTGGGGATTTTGATGTGCTGGGACATATCGATTACGTTGTTCGTTATGGGAAATATCGGGCAGAGCAGTATTCGTATGAGAGATTTTCGGAACTTTTAGATCAGATTTTGAAGAAAGTCATTGCTTCCGGAAAGGGGATCGAACTGAATACGGCAGGGTGGAAATACGGTCTGGACTTTTGTCATCCGCATCCGGATGTGTTGAAACGGTATCGGAAGCTAGGAGGTGAGATTGTTACCGTAGGTTCCGATGCACACAAGCCGGAGCATGTGGCATATGATTTTAAAAAGGCGGAGGAAGTCTTAAAAATATGCGGGTTTACCTATTATACGCAGTTCCGAAACCGAAAACCGGAATTTTTTAAATTATAGAAAAAACGGGAACAGAATTCTCAAAATAGACCAGACAACCGAAAAAATGGAAATAAGACTTGAATTTTTGTTCTCAATTTAGTACAATAACTCTAGTTGATGAATCTTTAACAAACTTTTGTGTTTGTTGGGATTTCACCATGATAGACTGTAACAACAGTTAACAATTTTTAAACTTTAGGAGGAATTAATCATGGCAGTAAAAGTAGCGATTAATGGATTTGGACGTATTGGACGTCTTGCATTCAGACAGATGTTCGGAGCAGAGGGATATGAGATCGTAGCAATCAACGATTTGACATCTCCGGCAATGCTTGCTCACCTGTTGAAGTATGATTCTTCTCAGGGAAGATATGCGCTGGCTGATAAGGTAGAAGCCGGTGAGGATTCTATCAAAGTAGACGGAAAGGAAATCAAAATCTACGCAAAAGCTAACGCAGCAGAACTTCCATGGGGAGAAATCGGTGTTGACGTAGTTCTGGAGTGTACAGGCTTCTATACATCCAAAGCAAAAGCTCAGGCTCATATCGATGCTGGTGCTAAGCACGTTGTTATTTCCGCTCCGGCCGGAAACGACCTGCCGACAATCGTATATAATGTAAACCACGAGCAGCTGACATCTGAGGATAAGATTATTTCCGCAGCTTCTTGTACAACAAACTGTCTTGCACCAATGGCTAAGGCACTGAATGAGCTGGCTCCGATCAAGAGTGGTATCATGTGTACAATCCACGCTTATACAGGCGACCAGATGACTTTGGACGGACCGCAGAGAAAAGGCGATTTGAGAAGATCTCGTGCAGCAGCAGTAAATATCGTTCCGAACAGCACAGGTGCAGCAAAAGCAATCGGTCTGGTTATTCCGGAACTGAACGGCAAACTCATCGGAGCAGCTCAGCGTGTACCTACTCCGACAGGATCAACAACAATCCTTACAGCAGTAGTAGAGGGAACAGTTACAGTTGACGAGATCAACGCAGCTATGAAAGCAGCTTCCAACGAGTCCTTCGGATACAACACAGATGAGATCGTATCCAGCGATATCGTAGGAATGACATACGGTTCTCTGTTTGATGCTACTCAGACAATGGTTCTTCCGCTTGACAATGGAACAACTCAGGTACAGGTAGTTTCATGGTATGACAATGAGAACTCATATACAAGCCAGATGGTAAGAACAATCAAACATTTTGGAACATTGATCTAATCAAAAATTGAGAATATTGAACGGAAGATAATCCGAACATAGACTCACAAAGGGTCCGGTCTCAAAAGGACCGGATCCTTATTTTCTTTGATCATAATTTATTCATAAGGGAGGAACTATTATGCTTAACAAGAAATCAGTAGACGATATTAATGTAAAGGGCAAACGCGTACTTTGCAGATGTGACTTTAACGTGCCGCTAATCGATGGAAAGATCACAGACGAGAACCGTCTCGTTGCAGCGCTTCCGACAATCAAAAAGCTGATCGCAGACGGAGGAAAGGTCATTCTTTGTTCTCACCTCGGGAAACCGAAGGGAGAGCCGAAACCGGAGCTTTCACTGGCGCCGGTTGCAGTGCGTCTTTCTGAACTGCTCGGACAGGAAGTAAAATTTGCGGCAGATGCAGAGGTTGTAGGACAGAATGCAAAGGCGGCAGCAGAGGCTATGCAGGACGGAGATGTTATTCTTCTGGAGAATACACGTTATAGAGCAGAGGAGACAAAGAACGGCGAAGCATTCAGCAAAGATCTTGCTTCCTTGTGTGATGTGTTTGTAAATGATGCTTTTGGTACAGCACACAGAGCACACTGCTCTAATGTGGGTGTAACACAGTTTGTAGATACGGCTGTTGTAGGATACTTGATGCAGAAAGAAATTGATTTCCTCGGAAATGCGGTAAACAATCCGGAAAGACCGTTTGTTGCAATTCTTGGAGGAGCAAAGGTTTCCAGTAAGATTTCCGTAATCGAAAATCTGCTTGATAAAGTAGATACATTGATCATCGGAGGCGGAATGTCCTACACATTCATCAAAGCGCTGGGCGGAAATGTTGGTATTTCACTTTTGGAAGAGGATTATTGCCAGTATGCTCTGGATATGATCAAAAAAGCCGAGGATAAGGGTGTGAAACTGTTGCTTCCGGTTGACAATGTGATCGCCGATGATTTCTCAAACGATGCAAATACAAAGGTTGTAAAGCGCGGAGAGATTCCGGACGGTTGGGAAGGTTTGGATATCGGACCGGAGACAGCAAAAATTTATGCAGATGCCGTAAAAGAGGCAAAGACAGTTGTATGGAACGGACCTATGGGTGCATTTGAGATGCCGAAGTTTGCAGCAGGTACGGAGGCAGTTGCAAAGGCATTGGCTGAGACAGATGCTGTAACGATTATCGGCGGCGGAGATTCTGCGGCAGCAGTAAACCAGCTTGGCTATGGTGATAAAATGACGCATATTTCTACAGGTGGCGGCGCATCCTTAGAATTTTTGGAAGGAAAAGAACTTCCGGGTGTCGCAGCAGCAAATGATAAGTAAAAAGCTTGGCGAAGTCAAGCTGTAAGCGCAGACTGAGCCTAGCGTTTACTTAGTTCGGCGAGGTTGCCGAGGTATTTGCGAGGCTGGCGAAGCGGACATCACGTGCAGAACTTAGTGCGAGGTTAGTTGAGAGAAGATACACATAT
>CAUWKK010000021.1:0-43655 GCA_963559385.1 uncultured Schaedlerella sp. | reverse complement strand
AAACCAACACATACTTTTTCCGATACATCTGATAACTTACGCTGTTCCCAAGCGTTTTCTTATTATTTTACTACTTCTTCACACTTACGATGATATGAAGTTATATCCTATAAATCTTATATTTCTGCCTGAATGATATGTCCAAAATTCATCTCATCTTTAAAAAGATCATACACATATTCTGAACTTTCCATATATAAACCGGTTTCTTTATCCTGAAGCTTTTCAAAAACTTCTGAATTATAAAACTTATTCATAGCCTCATCATATTCTATATTCTGATCCGAAGAGAACATATCAACAACATCCTGAACTATATATTCTATCAACAGTTCCTGCTTACTCATATTACTTTCCTACCTTTCGCAAAAGTTTTATACTTTTTTCTGTATGAAAAGAATACTGTGATGAGGTCTTCTTATATATCATTCCTTTCAACAAGGTTTCAAAATCAATAATTTCATTTTCATACTGACGAAATAATAATGCCATATTATCATCCGCAACAGGACCAATAACAATGTCATATTTATTGTCCTTATTACACAAAATATCTTTCTCATTTGTAAATAATCTATTTCTATTATTCATGACAAATTTTGCCCATTCTTCCGTTGTTTCTAATCCAAAATTTTTAACCTTGATATCATCTATTTCCCTGAAATCATCTTGTATTTCAAAGGTATTTACAATAGGAGAACCACCATAAATCTTTGACACCCTTATAGCCATTTTTTCTGCCTGCTCTTTTATGTCTGTCAAATAAAACCCTTTTCCAAAATCTTTATATGGTCTGCACATTGCCAAATTTATACTATCAATTACAATATTGCTTCCGTGATATAATCTCATAACACGCCTCCATTTTTTCGACACAACATCCCCAAATCTTCTATTATTGTTCCAAAATCTAAGGTGTGCTCAACTTCATAGTTTTCTTTTATAAACGCAATACCTTTAAATTCAAAAAGGTAACGAAATGCTTCTTGTATGCTGATATTATAATGTTGTGCAAATTCGTTTACACACGCAATAGTAAAACCTATTTTCTTTTTCTTTTCATTCATGTAAAACCTCCTATTCTTTAGCAAACGATTGTTTACAGCGTAAGTCCTCTCTTGTTCTTATACTATTTTTCTCTATGGGCTTCTTTTTTTATGTTCCCACTTCAGTTCTAAATTCACGCTAATTCTTTAAACAAACATATTTTGCAACATAAATTTCTTAATTTTCTGCAATTCTTCATACTTCCGCTGGTGAAGAGTAATGAGATTATCAAGGTTATCAAAACATCCGCCAATCTTACTTTGCTCATCTTTAGAAAGTGGAACCATAAATTCCGAATGAGATATTAAATTCCAATCTGCCCGAGGCATTTTTGAACCTGAAGACTGGTTAGCAATATTATCAAATTGTTGTGTTTGAATAAGACGATAAAGGAAATTTTTATTCATATTAATAGGCTTCAATACCCACCAATCACCGACTGCTATTCCCCTAAAATCAGGATTTAACCAGTTATGCAAATATGGTCGAAGCTTTCCATAAAGTACTTGCGAACCATCAAATATAATTCCAGATTTTACTGCTTCTTTTAAGCAAATATCTTTATTCAACCGTCCCTCTTCTGCCACCACATCCTCATACTCTACACTTGGAATATCTGATGCAGATGTACAAACAGAAGACTCTCTTACAACGATATCACTGAACTTACGCTGTTCCCAATCTTCAGTAAAGCCCTCAAATCTAATTTCCGGAACATTTTTCTCGTTTTTCGGAAACATCTTTTGGAGCATATATTTTTTCAATTTTTTCGTTTCTTCACACTTCCGTTGGTGAAGGGTGATAAGGTTGTCTAAAGTCTCCAAGTAGTCTCCTATTTTTCTTTGTTCCATCAATGATGTATATGGAATTTCAATAGTATTCATTCCACTAATATCTATACTCCTTCCATCTCTTATTCCGTATACATGTGGAAGTAGTTTATGCTTTATAAATTCATGAGATTGAAAATATGGATAATAAAATCTTGAATCTGCTACATCACTATGAAATGTATGATATGCAGGGCTTATAATGCCATCTAAAGATGATTTTTCGAGTCCACCTTCAAAAGATCGAAGATGCACAATGAAGTCATCTTTTCGCACCATTTTATAGTTAGACAAATTAGATTCGTTATACATTAAATTTCGATCAGAGTCTTCTCTTTTTACTGTTCCTCTGCCCTGAATAATAGTCAGAGTCGGCAGTTCCGTATGGTTCTTTTCAGAGTATTCTTTGAACAGATCCCCCAACTTACGCTGTTCCCAATCTTCATCAAATCCTTCAAAACGAATTTTCGGTTTACTCATATCATCACCCCTCAATCATTCCAATAAGACATTTTATGGATGACATAATATCCTGATCCGAAGATGTTAAATCTTTCAAGCAAGACACTACTTCATTCTTTGTTTTTTCAATCTCATCATCCGTCTGCTTCATTTCAGTCAAAAGTTCTTTTAAATCAATCTCTTCTTCTTTTTCAAAATTATCCACATACCTTGGAATATTAAGGTTGAAATCGTTCTTCTCAATATCTTCAAAACTGGCAAGATAAGATTCTTTTTCTACTATTTCACGATTATGATACAAATTTACAACGGCATCTATATGTTTATCTGTCATTGTATTTTGCTTTTTACCCTTCTCAAATTTTTTTGAAGCATCTATAAACAAGACATCTCTACCATCTCTATGTTTCTTTAAAACAACAATACATGTCGGAATAGATGTATTATAAAACAAATTTGCCGGTAATCCAATCACCGCATAAATGTTTCCGGAACGCAATAATTTTTCTCGAATTTTCCCTTCTGCTGCTCCTCTGAATAACACTCCATGCGGTAATACAATTGCCATTGTTCCATTATTTTTCAAATGATATAAACCATGCAACAGAAACGCATAATCGGCCTTTGACTTCGGCGCCAGAACTCCATAATCACTAAAACGTTCATCTTGCAGGAAACCGACAGCCGCACTCCATTTTGCTGAATATGGTGGATTCATCAGTACCATATTAAAATCAGTTTCTTCTTCCGTAGGCCAGTCACTATCTAAAGTATCGCCATTTCTCAGTTTTTGATTTTCCGGTGCAATACCATGCAAAAACATGTTCATGCGTGCCAAGTTATATGTAGATGTCATCAATTCTTGTCCGTAATATTTGATATAATTTGGCTCTGATGCATATTTTTTTGCATTCAATAAAAGAGAACCTGACCCCATACACGGATCATAAACTGACAAACCTTTTTTACCCTCCTGTCCGGAAATAGCAATTCTGGTTAAAATTTTTGAAACAGCCTGCGGCGTATAGAATTCACCTGCTTTTTTTCCTGTTTCAGAAGCAAATTGACCAATCAGATACTCATAAGCATTTCCTAAAACATCTGTATCTGTATTCAATAAATCTGCTTTATCAATTTCTTTTAACAAACTGGCAATTGTATCACTTTGCTTTTGATCCCCTGTTCCCAAGCGATTAGAATACAAATCAATATCTGTAAATAAATCCGCAAATAACGGGTCACTCTGTTCAATATTATTAAATGCTTTTTGTAATTGTTCTCGATTAAAAGAATTATTTCGTGCAGCCTCCGCAAAATTTGTATATGTTAATTCCGGTTCAATCACATAATGGCAAGATGATTTTATTTCATCTTTCAATTCTTCTGCACTTTCCTCTTTCAAGGCGTCTCTATATACATCCAAAGCAATTTTTAACGTTTCTGGTTTTTCATCATAAAGTAAATCATAGACCTTTATTAAAAAAGAATCTGATAGATACTTATAAAAAACAATTCCTAACAGATAATCTTTATATTCATTTGCATCCATTTTTGAACGCAGGATATCTGCTCCGCTCCATAATACACTAATCAAATCTTTACTGTTTTCCTGCTCCGCCATTCTAACTTATCTCCTTTAAAATTTTCCTCCATTTTATTTAACTTTCCACTTTATAGAAATGCTTCATTGTTTCTTGAAGATTCTCACTAAAATCACTTAATTCGTCTAATGTAATTGCTCCTTCATTCAATAGTGACAGCATAATATAGAATTGATTTGATCGACTCATTTCACACTGCACTCCGCAATCCTTCTTATCTTGACGGATTCTCTTTTCCAATGCCCAAAATTTTTCTGAAGCATCCCCTTCGCCACTTAATAATTCTATATATTCCCTATTCAACTTTTCCATATATGCTTCTTGCCAACCAGAAATCTTACTTCGA
Source organism: uncultured Schaedlerella sp. (assembly GCA_963559385.1). Classification (GTDB taxonomy): domain Bacteria; phylum Bacillota; class Clostridia; order Lachnospirales; family Lachnospiraceae; genus Schaedlerella. The sequence continues at coordinate 39,369 of CAUWKK010000021.1, read as the reverse complement.
AACACTTTCCAATCCTTTTCTGAAAATCTATTCATCTTTACATTTCCTCCACACACATTAAAATCTAGCTTTTCGTAGTTCATCCATCATAGCAGGTCTTCTTTTGTAATCTTTTTCAGATAAGACATTAAGTATTTATATGCCTTTCTATCTGCTGTCCGAGCTGCTCCATTCTTCACATATTGCACATACATATCCCTGACTTCATTCGGTAAATGTTTTTTCAGTACTTTTTCATACTGATCCAATGTATATATAGAATTATTCTTCTGAATTTCCTGGAGCAATCTTTCAAATAAGTTTTCTTCTATATTTCGCTGCATACATTCAAATACTTGATATTGAAGTTCCTGTTCATATTCTTTCTGCATATTTCTTTTTTCGTAAATTTCAATTAATTGCTGGCTCTGCTACCAAGCCCGCTTGATTATCGTCCATTTTTTTACTTTCTTTCAATACCGAAATCGTTTCTACATACCTTCTGCCTGACAAGTGTTCCTGTATTTCCATCTTTCGGATTTCAGAAAAATCCCTATATTTCTACCGATAATCCCTTATTTCCTGTTTAGAATAATTCAATTCTTCCATCAAACGAATCCGTGCAGTTATGTTATTGACCATACCATAATACGCTGAATACGAATCACCGCTGTAATTTTCTTTTTGAAACTTAGTAATTTTTTCATCTAATATATAAAGTTTCTTTCGAAGCATTTCTTCATCATGAAACTCATTCAACAAAAAATCACTAATATAATCTACATATAATCAATTACCTGTTTTTCAACCGAATCATATGACACGGTGTTATCGGCGCATACTTTGCCATAATCTTGTTATATAGAAAATCATCAGAAGCTGCCTGTGAAAATACAATTTCCTGCAATTCCTCTATTGGAATTCTAGCAATAATCTCTTGTAATTCTTTATTTTGTTCCTGCACCTTTTCAAGATAATTTACTGGTATTTTGGTATCAATTTCCCCTTCGTCTATCTCGTACAAAACTGCAGCCATATGTTTACACTACTTTCCCTCTGCTTCAATGAAGTAACACAATCTTCTTCATAATATTTCAGCCCTCGTTCCAATATATGTGTACGAAACAAATTTTTCCATGGTTTCATTTACTTTGTCCCCCAGTCATTCCTAATACATGATTGTCAAATCTCCCAACCTGCCACTCTACTTTCTACACTTTATTTTAACTGATTTTTATCTGCAACTCAAGAAAATGAACAAAAGAAAAAGACCGCATTTCTGCGATCTTTCCCTACTCTATCCCCTCTCTTTACCTCACCTCATAAACAGCCTTCACAAAAACACCTCTTTTGTTACATCTATATGTACCGTACTTTTACTAATCCCAAACTTTTTCGCAGTCTGCCGCACAGTAGCATTATTTTCTATGATATAAGCTGCGATTTCAACGGCTCTCTCCTCAATATAATCTTTCAAAAAACTCCCCCTGAAGACATCTTTTTACAATGTATGCAGGGGGAGAAAAAGTTATACACCTTTACCTATACTCTTTTCTGTTAAGCCATATATACACGATACTTCCGCCGGATAGCAAAAGCATGATCAGCCATATCTTATAAACAGAATGATCGCCGCTCTTTACCGCTTTATTCTTCGATATCTCTGATGAATTGTCCTCCGCTTTTTCTCCTGAAATGCTCGGCTCTTCTATCTGCGGTAATGCCGGTTCTTCTGTATCTGCCGGCGGCAGCTCTGTTGCCGGCGGCTGAACCTCCGGCGGCTGAACTTCCGGTGGGATTTGTGAACTATCTTCCACTTTAAAAATACAGGAAACCCCTCCGTCAATATATTCTAACTCTAACGTATGACTTCCGGCAGAAAGTGTATTCAAATATTCCGCCTTTAACGTAACAATTGTGCTTCCGGAAATCACAGTATAAAAACGTTTGTCTACAGCAACTCCATCAATCTTGATACCGACAAACTTGGAAATTTCTCCATTCGCCTTAAATGTAAGCTGACCGTCCGGAGAAATCGGATAAACACTGTCCGCCCCGGATATTATCTCATATTTTTCCGATGGTTCAACTGGTTTTTCCAGCCTTTCACCATATGGATTTCCACAGACTTCACAAACCGCCTGCTCAGTCTCTGTCGCTATACCGCCGGTGCAGGCTGCCTCATCCAAACGTGTACCGCATCCATTTAAACATTCGTGAAAATGATGATTATCTTCTTGCATCCATTCACCCGTTCGGTGTCCCGTTGCAGGTATCAGAAGTTCCTCTTCAGTTACTTCCTTTTTGACACCATTCTCTTCTATATAAATTTTTCCTTTCTCATCTATAAAATGTGCTTTTTTTCCGGGCATTTCGCAGGTAGGCCGCACTTCCCCAACCGGAGTATACCCCTCCTCAGAGATAATGATCCGAACCGTTTCTTCATAATCAGTCATATTACTGTCACCACGAAACTCAACCTTCAACGTATTAACTCCCGTTTTAAAGTTATCAGCACCGATCATACATGTGATTGTATAAAGACCGCTTCCATCTGAATTAATCGGCCCTGCCGTCAGCTGATCGTTAACGTACAGCGACATCACCCCATTTGTCGGCATTGCCTGCGGAAGCGGCGTACCTGATACAAGAGGACGCGCTCCTGTTGCTCGTGGTGCTGCCTGTACAATGAGCGTATCACCATAATCAAAAATCGTTGTTTCTTCCTGTTCACGATAAATCTTGATGCCGTCTAAAAGTGCCGTCCCTGACGGAACAATCGTAAAGCTTTTTGTCGAGTCTGAGGGTAACACATACTTCCCCGCATCCGCTCCGGTAAGTTTTGTAGATGCGGTATAAGATCCGACAAAAACCCCTTCTCCCTCTACTAAAACCGCAGCATCATCTCCCTCTGCAATATTCCATGTAGTAAGCTCCGGCTTCTGCGGCTGTCCATTATAGACAAACTCGCTCTTTCCCCATAGGAAACCGACCTCCGCCTGTTTCTGTGTTGTGATTCTTTCCCATGTAGCTTTCCCTGTAGAAAGTGTCGTAAGGCAAGTAACTTTACTTCCTAATCCATCATCTTTTGTATCAGTTGTCACATAAGGAAACCCTTTTCTATTGATCACACGATACCTGTGCATTCCTTTATCGGCCGTATCATCTGAATCGGTATAATACACCCCACACAAGTTTCCTTTCGAATCATACTCAACACCCCACAAAGTCACAACGTGTGCGCTTCCTCCCATGTCATATGTTAATGTAACCATGTCTCCCTGTCTGATAAAACTCTTCAGATCAGCAGACAAATTTGCATAATCATAATAACGCCGTCTTGTCAAAATATCCGGTCCAAATACATTATAAAAGAACCCGCCATTCTTAACCGGTCCGTTCTCGATCAGCCACTTTCCTTCGTATTCAGGATCTGTCGCTCCTCCGTTCTCCTTCGGTTTATATCCATTGATGAACTGATCCTGCAGAAGATCCGGCCAGAATCCTTTCGTCCGGTCTGCAAACTGCTTGGCAAAACGACGATAAATCTCACTGCCTTGCTGCGTCGAAGGGGAAACTCTCAATGTCTGAATCTCCTTCGCCTTCGGATCATTCGGATACATCTGCAAATATTTGTCTATATAATCAGAGTTCCGATCGAACCACCAATGCAGCATATTTGATGCCGCTGCTGAAAAGCATAAATTCTTATCATGAGTCAGATCTGGTGTTTTGTTTACATCATACCACCCTTTATCTGGAATATAAGTTGTAACATAATCCACATACTGAGAGGTACCATCTTGTGAAAGTGTAACCTCCTTTTTAAAATCACTGTTTTGGTCATTCGGATCCATCTTCGGCGGTTCTATACCGTCCGTCCAGTAAATCGTCTTTTTCTCTCCATTGTCATCCACATATGTTGTTTCTGTTACAGAAAGTGTATTTCCCCGTTCATCTGCTGCGTTCACTGTCGTATGTGACAGACTGCAAAAAAGTATGAGCAGTCCCAACATCCGGACAACAGCATATATTTCTCTTTTTCTCATAAGCTTACCTTCTCATTCTATTCATAATTTATATGATACCTTTACGACTCTCGTGTTTCCATACTAACATATTTGTCAATTGAAGTAAACTTATCTTTTTGCAAAAATTATTTATTCGGGTGGTTTTTGCCTTCCTACTTTGACACCTCCTCCAATGCCATAAATTTCGGGAATCTGATTTTCTGTATAACTCCTATCATTTGTCCTGACAAAATCACAGTTAATAATGAATAAAGAATACGATCCAGCGGAATATAACTAAGGGATGCCAAAAGCACAATAAGATCGCTGATCAAATAAATCCATTGAATATCTATCGGAAGTATCTTTGACACGCTCATTGCAAGCGCATCATCTCCCGTAGGCGCTCCCCCTGCCCGCACACAAATTCCAACGCTTACACCTACAAACAAAGCTCCGATAACAGAGGCGAAAAGGGGAGTTTCTCTGAGCTGTGGAAACAGTGGATCAAATTGCTCAAATATTCCATAAAAAGTCGAAAAACCAATCGCAGAGATGAACGAGTATATCAAAAAACGTTTCCCCAATAACTTCCATCCCATAAAATAGCACAATCCCGTCAGCAGAAATCCGGAAACAGAAGGAGAAATCCCAAACCAATATTCCAAAAGAAGGGTCAGCCCCAGAATTCCTCCCTCTGTAACCCCCGACACAGAATGGATATGATAGATTCCGAATGCCAACAGCCCACTCCCGCCTAACAGGAGAACGATCGATGATATTTTTATTTCTTTCCAAATAGAACGCATTTTACATTTCCTTCCTTTACTTTAATCTAGAATCATTGTAAACTCTAGTATAATACCAGAGTCAATCAGGAGTTTTGCGTTATGAAAAAATTTTTTAAAATAGGAGAGATTTCCAAGCTTTACAACATCGGTGTCGATTCCATTCGTTATTACGAAGAGGTCGGGCTCATATGTCCCGAACGATCCGAATCCGGCTACCGCCACTATAGTACACATGATCTCTGGCGGCTCAACGTCATTCGAGATCTCCGCTCCATCGGCTTTACCATAGAACAGATCCGAGAATATCTGGACGACCACAACACGGCAGCTTCTCTGAAACTGTTAGAAGATGAGCAGGAAGCGATAAACAAAAAGCTGTTGATTCTTCAAAATCTTCAAAAAAACGTAACACACCGATTAAATACTATCCGCTTTGCACAATCGCTTCCTTTATATGAGATTACTGCAATCTCACTGCCCTCCCGCCGCTGCCACAGTCTGTCAGAAGGCTATCATGATGCCGAAGAAATGGATCTCCTTATGAAACGTCTCATCAATGTAGACCAGACACGACTCTATATTATTGGCTGCAATCAGATGGGAACTGTGATTTCCCGTTCTTCTCTGACAGAGAAAAAAGTCTTATCCTATCAGTCCGTCTTTTTGATCGATGAACAAGGCTTAGAAACTATTCCCGGCGGAGACTATCTCTGCGTTACCTATTGCGGAAATTATTCCCAAAGTATTGACTGGGGTTTAAAACTGGAAGACTATGCAAAAACTCACCACCTGACTCCCACCGGTGATCTGTTAGAGCTCCTCTGGATCGATATCCACACAACCTCTCAGGAAGCAGAATACATTACCCAGCTACAGCTTCCTGTTCAAAAAACAGTATAGCTTCCTTGAAAAAATTCCTATCACACATTTTACTTGACGAATTTACGTGCATTTGCTATGATAACTTCAGTTTTAAGAAGATTGGAGATGAAAGAATGAAGAATACATCCTGCTAATATTTATACACGCATAACACAGACAGTTTATTCCTGCCGATATTCCCGATCCATCGACAGTCTGATTGTGTTATGCACCCGCAGGAAGATTCTTTTATTTTTTCATTCATGACATAACTGACTGATCCGGATGCTCGTCACAGGCAAATTTATCTGCATTTTCGACATCCCTTGTTCCGCATCAGAAGTGTATGAGCCGTAAGAAAAGAATTCTTTTCTGCGGCTCATTTTTGATACTATAAGATTTTTCACACCACTATGAAAACAGGAGGTACCGTATATGTCGATGATAAATGTATCCAATCTTACCTTTGCTTACGACAACAGCTATGACAATATTTTTGAAAATGTTTCTTTTCGAATCGACACCGACTGGAAGCTCGGTTTTATCGGCCGCAATGGACGCGGAAAAACAACCTTCCTCCATTTACTCTTAGGACGTTATGATTACAGCGGAAGCATTCATTCCAATGTTGATTTTGAATATTTTCCATATTCAGTAGAGCATCCCGAAAAAATGACGCTTTCCGTTATAGAGGAAATTCTTCCCAATGTTGAAAGCTGGAAGATTTTTCGGGAGTTAAATCTCTTAGATGTAGATCCGGAGGTTCTTTACAGAGCGTTCTCAACACTCAGTAACGGAGAGCAGACAAAAGTCCTGATTGCGGCGCTGTTTTTAAAGGAAAATGTATTTCTTCTGATCGACGAGCCTACAAATCATCTGGACATGCCGGCCCGTAAGCGTGTGGCACAATATTTAAATTCCAAAAGAGGATTTATTCTCGTTTCCCATGACCGCATTTTTTTAGATGCTTGTATCGACCATGTGCTTTCTATCAACCGAACAAATATTGAAATCCGCAAAGGCAGCTTTTCATCCTGGTATGCCGACAAAGAAACAAGGGATAAAACGGAGCTTGCAAGAAACGAACACCTAAAGCAGGAGATTCACCGATTAGAAGCTTCTGCCCGACAAAACAGCCGCTGGTCAAACAAGCTCGAAAACACAAAAACCGGAACCCGCATCGCAGGATTAAAACCCGATCGGGGCCATATCGGCCACAAAGCAGCCAAGATGATGAAACGTGCAAAATCGATTCAAGCCAGACAGGAAAACGCCATATGCGAAAAAGAAAAGCTTCTGAAAAATATTGAAACAACGGATGCTTTAAAATTAACTCCCCTGAGATATCATTCGCAAATTCTGGTTTCCCTGAAAGATATCTCTGTCAGCTATGACCACCCTGTTTGCGGCAACATCAGCTTTGAAGTCAGGCAAGGCGACCGTATTTGCCTGTGCGGTAAGAATGGCTGTGGCAAATCCAGCCTTTTAAAGCTTATTTTGAGTGACAAGACTTTAACTCACTCCGGGGAGCTCTATATCGGAAGCGGGCTTAAAATCTCCTATATCTCTCAGAACACCTCTCATTTAAAAGGAACTTTACCCGATTTTGTCCGTCAATGCAATCTTAACGAAACAATTTTCTACTCTGTTCTTCATAAATTAGGTTTCGAACGGGTACAATTTGAAAAATCGATCGGCGAATATAGTGCGGGTCAGAAAAAGAAAGTTCTTCTCGCAAAATCGCTCTGCGAACCGGCACATTTATTTTTATGGGATGAGCCCCTGAACTTTATTGATATTTTTTCACGGATGCAGCTCGAAGAACTCCTGCTGAAATATCAGCCTACTATGATATTTGTAGAACATGACGCCGCATTCCGGCAGAAAATCTCAACGGACATCATTCAGCTTTGATCCTTTCAGTCTGACACAGGATCTTAAATAGGAAACTACCAAAACCAGCCAGATGATCGCAATCGTCACGATCGCCATAATTCCGGTGTCAAAAAACAGATGCCCAAGCAACGCCACAAAAAGCAAACTCGGAACAGCCTTACCAAGCTGCTGGTAGCATTTATATGCACTCTGATAAATGTACTCTTTTTCCGCTTCATCGCAACATTCCAGCCATTGCTGATTGAAATTGCGGGATGACACATCCGCTTTCATCTGTGGATATATTTTTTGCGTGTGCTTTACAAAACGTATCTGCCAGCAGCTATCATAAAAAATTACCACAACAAACGCAGCAGAGACAAACAAAACATTTTTTGCATAACCACTGGAAATATAATCCATAGAATAACAAACCGATAATGCAAGTACGCTCAAAATCTGTGAAATCGTATTCACGATCGTCCCCCTTGCACCAATCTTCTCCAACTCATACTCCCAATAATCACATTCCTCATCCTCTGTTTCCAAAACCTTTTCTCCGATTTTTTTCTGTTTTTTTAAATTGCTTTCGCCATACGCCACAGTAAGCAGCATAATAAGGATCAAAACCGGAAAAGCCGCCTGCTGAAGTCCTGAAAACAATGCCGCACCGCCTTCCGTTACTTTGCTGCCTCCGTTCTGGTAAAAACGAACAAAAAGTATACCGATCATTCCGCCCGCAATCGCTCCTAACAGCATCCACAAAATCGTTTTTAAATATGCATTTATTTTCTTTTTCTTCATAATGTTTCATCCTCCTCATAGTCAAATATATCCTCTACCGCCACCTGACAGATTTTCGCAATTTTCAACGCCAATGTAACCGACGGCGAATAATCGCCTCTCTCAATCAGACTGATCGTCTGTCTGGATACACCGACCAGTTTCCCTAATTCCGTCTGATTGAACCCCATTTGAGAACGGTATTTTTTTAAATGATTAATTAATGCCAATTCACCGCCTCCTTACTACTCTTTCATTTTACTTATCTTCCGCTTTTTATATGTCGACACTTATTTGACAACTTTCCTTGTCAATTTGTATTATAGCAATGACAACTTTCCTTGTCAATATATTTTGACAACTTTCTTTGTCATCCTCTGGTAAGCATAAAAATAGAGAGACTGTAGCTTCCTCAAGCCATAGTCCCTCTGTCAGCATCTTTCATTCTATTCTCCCTTCCACCGCCTCTTCCGGCAGCGGATCCCACTCATTCAATCCAAGTCTCTGCTTCAGCTTCGCTTCCTCCATCGTCACCTTCGGCAGATCCTCTTCCAGATACGCCAGCAACTCACTGACCCCTTCTCTTGTCACATTATTCACCTCGAAAATGCGTTCACACCCGGCATTTTCCATCCACTGCCGAACCATCGGCACATTGGCATAAGGCGAGTCTACTTTTGTGATGATCCCGATATACGGTCGGAGGATAAATGCCCGCCCGCCCGGTCCAAAGAGATTATAAGGCTCGTCTGCCGCCTGAACAAGAGCAATGACATCCGCCTCGAAAGAAAAGCATGCCAATCCTACGCTGAAATGCTTGGACTCTGCGTACTCTCCCGGTGAATCAATCGTATCGTCATCGGTATTCGTATACTGGGTTTTTACATAGTGAAGCTCTTCTCCCTTCAACGCCTGTGTCAGAGAAGTTTTACCGGCTTCACTTCTGCCCATTAAAAACATCTTCTTCAACTTCTATGCACCTCACATGTCCGAAATCCCAACTTTTCATCAAAAAAACGGACAACCTCTTCTACTGCGGTCTGTACCGAAGCCAGATCGCCAAGCAGGATCAGGGTTCCGCAAAAACGATCCATAAACCCGATTTCTACGTCCGCACTCTTTACCGCAATATCGGCAGCCGCAACCACCGCTTCCCAAGGTGTGAACCGAATCAACCCGATCGACTCTCCGGTATGGTCTTCTCCCTCATGCACTCCGATATGCAGCGCCAGATTCCGATAAACGCATCTGTCTGCCGTACGAATAATATGAGCCATGCAGACTTCCTTTCCCGGAACACGAACTCTGGTCATGCGCAGTCTTTTGCCTTTCAAATGCTGATAATCATCGTGAAACAGTTTTTCAAGCAGTTCTTCTTTCGTTATCTGAACCATAAACCGCACTTCCTATCTCTTTGTGATATCACATACTACATATCCCAGTGTATCACGAAAATAATTCACAACCTCCGTCAATGCCGAAGTAACATCCGAGATCTCACCGGTAATGATCAGTGTTCCCGTAAATCTGTCTGCAAATCCAAGGTAAACATCTCCACTCTTTACTGCAATATCAGAAGCTATTACCGCAGATTCCGGCGGGGTCATGTTCATAATCCCAATCGCAGACGAGCCATAATCCAGCTGTGGATTCAGTCCCAGCTTCTGGTAAATGATCGGCGCAGGACCGCCCATTACATGTGCAAATGTAATCTCTTTGCCGGCGACTGTTTCCTGTACGATTCTTATTTGTTCGTTATATTCATTTGCCACTGTATCTTCCTCTCTCTCTTTCAGAAACTTCTTCCGAAATGTTACGTTTAAAAGCTGTTTCTATCTTACTATTTATCCATGCTTCTGTCAACCTAAACCACTATATTTTTGTGGTTTCTTGTGGTTTTTCTTTTTGTTTTTTGTGGTTTCTTGTCAACTTTTATCATTGTTTTATTGCTATTTCCTTGTACTTGTAGTATAATTCAGCTTAGAAACGTCCGATTGTTATTCTGCGCTTATATAGTCGCCGGATCTCGCAAGCATTCGGACTGACACACACAGATTTATCCGTAAGGAGACAGATTATGAAACGTTCAAAACGAATTGAAGCACTGGATGCCCGTCCGGTCAATCTGGACGGCTACATTAACGAATGGCCGGAAATGGGATTTGTCGCGATGAGCAGTCCCTATGACCCCAAACCGTCTGTACAAGTTGCGGACGGAAAGATTGTCGAACTGGACGGCAAACGCCGGGAAGCGTTTGATTTTATCGACCAGTTCATTGCAGATTATGCAATTAATATTGAAAGAACGGAAAAGTCTATGGCAGTATCCTCTTTGGATATCGCAAGAATGATCGTAGATATCAACGTTTCCAGAAAGGAGATTCTGGAACTGATCTCCGGTATTACCCCGGCAAAAATGACCGAGGTTATGAACCACTTAAATGTCGTGGAACTCATGATGGGCATGCAGAAGATCCGCGCCAGAAAGACCCCCGGCAATCAGGCGCACATCACCAACCTGAAGGACGATCCGGTACAGATTGCCGCAGATGCAGCCGAAGGTGCACTTCGCGGGTTTGCAGAAGAAGAAACTACAATGGGTGTTGCCCGTTACGCCCCGCTTAGCGCAATGGCGCTTCTGATCGGATCTCAGGTAGGACGTCCGGGTGTATTGACCCAGTGTTCCGCCGAGGAAGCTACCGAACTGGAACTTGGAATCCGTGGCCTTACAACCTATGCCGAAACACTTTCCGTATACGGTACAGAAAAAGTATTTATTGACGGAGACGACACTCCGTATTCCAAAGCCTTTTTGAATTCCGCATATGCATCCCGAGGGCTAAAGGTTCGTTTCACCTCCGGTTCCGGTTCCGAGGTACTTATGGGAAGTAGCGAAAAGAAATCTATGCTGTATCTGGAATGCCGCTGCCTGTTCGTCACAAAGGGTGCCGGAAGTCAGGGGATCCAAAATGGTTCCGTGAGCTGTATCGGGGTGACAGGTTCCGTACCTTCCGGTATCCGTGAAGTTCTTGCTGAGAACCTTGTAGCTGCGCTCTTAGGTCTGGAGTGTGCTTCTTCCAACGATCAGAGCTTCTCTAACTCCGATATGCGCCGTACCGCAAGAACGATGCTGCAATTTCTTCCGGGAACAGATTTTATTTTTTCCGGATATGCAGCAGAACCGAATTATGACAATATGTTTGCAGGCTCAAACTTTGACGCCGAGGATTTCGACGATTATAACGTACTCCAAAGAGACATGCAGGTAGACGGAGGCTTGAAGCCTGTTACAGAAGAGCAGGTGATCCATGTCAGAAATAAGGCAGCCCGCGCTGTACAGGCTGTATTCCGTAATCTGGGATTGTCTCCGGTAACAGACGAGCAGGTAGAAGCCGTTACTTATGCACATGGCAGTAAGGATACTCCGCAGCGTGACGTTACCGCAGATCTGGCGGCAGCCGAAGACGTATTAAAGCGCGGTATCACAGGTGTCGATGTAGTAAAAGCACTTGCCGAAACCGGTTTTGAGGATGTTGCGGAAAGTGTATTAAATATGCTGAAGCAGCGTGTAGCCGGCGATTATATGCAGACTGCGGCAATCCTCGACAAAAATTTCCACGTATTATCCGGAATCAATACGCCAAACGACTATAAGGGACCGGGCACAGGATATCGTGTAGACGGCGAACGTTGGGAAGAGATCAAGAAGATCCCACATATCATCAATCCAAATGAGATATAAGAAAGGAGGAGAAATCACATGCAAGTCAATGAAGAATTAATAAGACAGATTACAAGCGCAGTATTAAACCAGATGTCACAGTCTGATCATGTCTCCTCCGCTTCAGGCGTCTCCTCTCAGGAGATCCCGTCTATGATTGGAAGAGAGCGGATCAACGAGGTCAAGACGTCTTATGCAGATTATCCGCGTGCAAAGAAAGGATCAGATCCGAAAGAAGTCGTCATCGGTGTCGGAGCAGCCTTCCAAAAAGAGATTACGAAGACAATCTGCGGAATTCCGCTGGACGAGGTTTTGAAAAATATCAAAGCCGGGATCGAAGAAGAGGGAATGATCCCACGTGTGATCAAGATCCTGGACACCTCCGATGTCTGCTTTATGGCGTTGGAAGCGGCAAAATATTCCGGCTCCGGTATCGGTGTCGGCATCCAGTCCAAAGGAACTACGGTAATTCACCAAAAGGATCTATATCCGCTTTCCAATCTGGAACTGTTTCCGCAAGCGCCGCTTATGACCTTGGAGACATACCGCCAAATCGGAAAAAACGCAGCGAAATATGTCAAAGGCGAGCAGGTCGTTCCGATTCCATGTACCAACGACCCGATGTCCAGACCGAAATATCAGGTGAAAGCTGCGATCATGCATATCGCAGAGACAGAGCAGCTTGACCCGGAAATCGGCGCTGTGGAATGGGAGGGAAGATAAATGAAATATCCTTTAGCAGAACATGAGAAAGAACGGATCACATCCAGAACCGGAAAAAAATTCACCGATATCACTCTGGATGAGGTGATCAAAGACCATATCGCACCGGACGACATCAAGATTTCCAAGGAGATCTTAAAGGCACAAGGAGAAGTCGCCCTCAACGCAGACAATGCGCCAATGGAGAAGAACTTTGAGCGTGCCGCAGAACTGGTGGACGTACCGGATGACGTAATTTTAAAAATGTACGACAAGTTGCGTCCGAACCGCTCTACCAAGCTAGAGTTGGTTCTTATGGCGCAGGAGCTTCTTGAAAAATACAATGCAAAGAATTGTGCGCGCCTTGTAATGGAGGCCGCAGAAGTGTATGAAAAGAGAGGAATTTTACTTTGAGTTATATCGCAGGAGTGGATATCGGTAATTCCACAACAGAAGTTTGTATCGGCGAAGCAGCGCCGGACGGCAATATGACATTCTTAACAAGCGCCTCCTGTCCGACAACAGGAACGAAGGGCACAATCGAAAATGTCCATTCCGTCAAAAATGCGTTGAAAATCGCAATGAGCCGGATCGGTCGGGAAACCTCCGACCTTGATTTGGTGCGCCTGAACGAAGCCGCTCCGGTCATCGGTGATACCGCCATGGAAACACTGACCGAAACAGTGATCACAGACTCTTCCATGATCGGGCACAACCCTTCCACCCCTGCCGGTGCGGGACAGGCGGTCGGCGAGATTCTTTTCATCGAAAAGCTTTCCCGCGCAAAGCCGGACACTGCTTATATTCTGGCAGCATCCGATACACACACATACGAAGAGGTGGCGGCGGTCGTCAATCAACACGAGGAGCTGAATATTGTCGGCATTATTCTACAGGCAGATGAAGCAGTTCTTGTAGAAAACCGTATCCGCAGAAAGCTTCCGATCATTGACGAGGTTCGTCGGATCGACCGTCTTCCTGACAAAGTTCCCGCAGCGATTGAGGTTGCGCTTCCGGGGCAGACCATTCGTATGCTCTCCAACCCTTATGGGATCGCCACTCTGCTTGGCTTAGACGCAGAGCAGACACGTACCGTAACACCGATCGCAAAAAGCCTGATCGGCAAACGGAGCGCAGTTGTACTAAAAACTCCGGGAGGAAACGTTCACGAGAATATACTTCCTGCCGGAGAGATTTATTTCTGCGGTGATAAGAATATTACGATCAGCTTAGACGAGGGAGCGGACAAAATCATGGCTGCCGCTGCCGATGCGGGAGATATTCGCGATATCGGCGGACAGCCAAACACAAACGTAGGACATATGCTCACCCGTATCCGCACCGGAATGAGCGATTTGGACAAAAGCAGTGACGCAGACATCCGCATTACCGATATTCTGGCAGTTGATACGCTTGCTCCGGTTCTGATCTCCGGGGCATTGGCAGGTGAAGCATGTCTGGAAAAGGCCGTCGGCATTGCTGCTATGGTAAAAACACAAAAGCTTCCAATGCAGGAAATCGCCGCCCGTCTGAAAACAGAGCTCGGAACCGAAGTCAAGGTTGCCGGCGTAGAAGCCATTATGGCAAGTCTCGGTGCACTTACAACACCGGGAACCAAGCTTCCGCTTGCAATTCTGGATATGGGCGGCGGCTCAACCGATGCCGCAGTCATTTCCAACGACGGAAATGTAACGATGACGCATCAGGCAGGCGCCGGTGAACTAGTTTCCATGCTCATACAGACAGAGTTGGGATTGAGCGACAGGCACATTGCCGAGCAGATCAAGAAATACCCACTTGCCAAAGTGGAGAGTCTTTTCCATATGCGAATGGAAAACGGACAGATGACCTTTGTGGACGAATCCATAGACCCACGCTTCTTCGGGCGAGTCGTGTTATTGACAGACGACGGATTGATCCGCATCGAAGAAGAGCTTCCTATGGAAAAAATCGTTCAGGTTCGTCGGGAGGCTAAACGCAAGGTGTTTATTACAAATGCATTCCGTGCGCTCCGCAAGGTAGCGCCGGAGCATAACTTGAAACATATTTCCACCGTTGTCCTCGTCGGCGGCTCGGCAGAAGACTTTGAAATACCGGAAATGCTGACCGAAGCCTTTACCGATTACCGGATCGTCTGCGGACGCGGAAATATCCGCGGAAGCGAAGGTCCGAGAAACGCCGTAGCAACAGGACTTGTGTTATCGTATTTGGGAGAAAACAAACAATCATGATTACCAAGAAACCCTCTATATTTATTTACACACATGAGGCAGATGCTTCCGTATTGAAAGAGGTCTGCGCCGGGATCGAAGAAGAAGGTGTTTTCTATGACATTACGGAATTTCCGGATGAATGCATGCTAAAGCTCGCTTACAAGGCAGCGCGGGATTCTATGCTCGGTTCAGGAATCGGGATTTTCGGCACGGCAGTCTGTTTGAAAATGCGGGGACTTGAAAAAGGACGCAATATCGAAAGCTATTTAAAACCAACCCGTGCGCAATGCCGTAATATCGGCGCCAACAGTGCGCGTGCAATTAAAAAGCTTCCTTTCAAGGACATCACTTTCGGTTTAGGAGGATGAATAAAAAATGAAAATCTACACAAAAAACGGAGATAAAGGAACCACCTCTCTGATGAACGGAATCAGCGTATCCAAATCCGACGACCGGATCGAACTGCTCGGAACCATTGATGAATTAAGCAGCCTTATCGGACTTGCAAAGGTTCTTTCGGAGGGCGCATTAAAGAAAAGTCTTTCTCATATTCAAAAAAATCTGATGCAGATCATGGCCGGAATTGCCGACCCAAGAGATTTAAACTACCGTTTCTCTTCTGAAGAAACAGACGCACTGGAGCAGGCGATCGACCAGACAGAACAAGCATTTCCGAGAGCCAAGGAATTTATTCTCTACGGCGGCTGTGAACTGTCCGCAAGACTGGATGTGGCAAGAGCCGTTGCAAGACGCTCAGAAAGACGTTTCCGCAAAGTGGCGCAAAACTACGGAGCAGACGCAAAGGCAGTACAGTATATAAACCGGCTGTCCGATTACCTGTACATGTGCGCCAGATATGAAGACTATAAGGTGGAGCATAACGAAACAGAACAGCTTCAAAATGAAGTCATCAAAAATATATTAAAGTAAAAAGAAAGAAACGGATCTTCGCAAGAAAAATATCCGTTTCTTTTTCTATTTCTTTCTCTTTCTTCTTTACTTATGAAATCTTACAAAGAGCCTTTTTAAATTGAACTCTAAAAAGGAGCGCCGTATATGTTACAGCCAGCAGATCCGCAACCGGCTCTGCCAGATACACAGCCATTACCTGATTCTCTTTAAAAATCGCCGGCAGGATATAAATCAAAGGAATCAATAATACAAACTTTCTCATGACAGCTACCGTAATAGATGATTTTGCATTTCCCAAAGAGGTAAATGTCATCTGACATGCCATCTGAATCCCAAACATGAACAGTACTGCCACGTAAATACGCAAAGCAGTCTTTGTAAATGCGATCAATTCCACATCTGTTGTAAACATTGCAGAAAACACGCCCGGCGCTATCATCACGAACGCCCAGAGCACGATTGCATAGCCCAAACTCGATTTTAGCAAAAGCTTATATGCCCCTTTCACCCGTTCTACATTCTTTGCGCCGTAATTATAGCTGATGATCGGCTGTGCTCCCTGCCCCAGACCTTGAAGCGGAAGCATCGCAAACTGCATCACACTTGTCAGGATCGTCATTGCACCAACCGCAATATCTCCGCCGTACTTCAGCAAGGATGAGTTGAAGCAAACAGAAATAACACTTTCACTGGACTGCATGATAAAGGTCGCCAGACCAAGTGTAATACTCGGGAGGATGATCTTCTTCTCCGGCTTCATATATTTCACTCGTATTCTTAGCTGTGTCTTCTTTCCAAACAAAAAGCTCAGCACCCAGATACAGGAAACTGCCTGCGAACATATCGTTGCAAGTGCAGCGCCTTTCACACCCATGTCAAATCCAAAAATCAGAATCGGATCTAATATAATATTGACCACGGCTCCGATCATAACCGACAGCATTCCCGTTTTGGCAAATCCCTGAGCTGTAATAAACGCGTTCATTCCCAATGTAAGCTGTACAAAAATCGTACCGACCGCATAAATATTCATATAGGCAACACTGTACTCAATCGTATTTTCACTTGCCCCGAACGCCAACAGAAAATCTCTGTTCCATATCAATAATATCGCCGTCAGAACAACAGATACGATAATCTGTGTCATAAAACAGTTTCCTAACGTCTTTTCTGCGACTTCCCGATTCCCCTTTCCCATGAAGATACTCGCTCGCGGAGCTCCTCCGCTGCTTACAAGCGCCGCAAATGCGGAAATGATCATAATCAATGGCATACACACACCCACGCCTGTTAGCGCCAAAGCTCCGTCCCCCGGTATACGTCCGATGTAGATACGGTCAACCATGTTATACAGCATATTGATCAATTGTGCGATTACCGTCGGCACTGCCAACTTAAACAATAGCTTTCCAATCGGTTCTGTTCCCAAAAAACTGTTATCTTTCATATTCAGCCTTTACCTCCAGTTCTTTCAACACATTTTCCAATATTTTTCGATTCGTTCTCATATACTGTTCTATTTCCTCTTCGGACAGTCCCCGATATATAATCTTCTGATAATCCGCGTTCGCTCTGTCTATCTCTGAAATAATATCAGAAGCTTGTTCCGTCAGGCTCAAATGATACTTTCTCTTATCATGTTCATCCGCAGTCCTGAAGATCAGTCTCTTTTTGATCAAAGAATCCACCGCCTGGGAAACATTTCCCTTGGGCAGCATCCGAACATACGAAATGTCTGCCGCAGTGTCCCTCTTAGGATTGTTATGTAAGAAACTAAGAATCTTTATTTCTATCTGAGACAATGAATATCGGTTTCTCGGCTGTTCTAAACAGGCGTCGTAAACCTTCCCAATCCCACGCATCAGCAATAATGTATCTGCTGTACTCTTCATAATCTGCTCTCCTCTCATGATTGCACTCATAATAGTTCTAAATAGAACAGTTCTTTTCAGAACTATTATACAATTTGCGCATTGTTTGTCAATAGAGAAAGTTTCAAAAAAGGAATAAAAAATAAGATGCCGTTTCAACAGCATCTTATTTTTCTCTTAATTCTTTTCAATATGACTTCGTATAATCGCCCGGATCGCATCATACAGCTCCGGTTTCAGCTCTTCAAAGCTGATCGGATCATTTTCCAAAATCGTACTGAACGATGCCGAACTGGCAAGTTCTACGATCAAAAACAGCATCGTCTCCGGATTACGAAGGCGGATCGACGGCGTTTCCTCCAAAATCTTATAATAATAATCGATCAGCTTCACCTTTGAATTATATTCATGGGGCTCCAATGCTAAATGAAAAAATCCCCGGCTTAGATTTTTGGACAAGAATTGCAACACCAGCTTGTTCTGCTGCAATTCTCCGAGCACATAGTCGATCAAATAAATCGTCTTGTCCTCAAAAAGCTGCGCTTCGTCCTCTGCCTGAAATTCTGCCGCCTGTGTCGCATGATATGCGTTTAAAAACAGCTTCTCCGCTGTTTTTACGATCAGCCTGTCTCTGATTTCATATTTATCTTTAAAATAAAGATAGAATGTTCCTTTCGCCACGCCGGCTTTCTGCACAATGTCGTGGATCGATGTCTGAGCAATCCCTTTTGTTATAAATAAGTCATAAGAACTCCGAAGCAATGCGTTTAACTTCTGTATTTTATTTTCCTCTACCTTACCCATGTCGAACCCCTTCCTCAGTTTACACTTCTTTTACAAATATACCACATTTTCTCTTACGATTTCCATAGTATAGACCAAAAATGACTAAAAGTCAATTTTTTACTTTAAAATTATTGACTTCCGGTCATTTTTAGGTTATAGTGTTTTGCGTAATCAAAAATGACTGTTAGTCATTCTCCTGTTTTCTCTGCATATGCTATAGGAAAATGACTTAACAAACATTCATTATAAAAAGGAGGAATCTTACATGATAAAGGCTGGCAAGAAGATTGTAAAATACAGGATCGTGATTCTTATCATGAGTATTTTACTTCTCATTCCTTCAGCACTGGGATTTTTAAAGACACGTGTAAATTATGATATTCTTTACTATTTGCCGGACAACATCGATACGATGAAGGGACAGGAAATTCTAAAGGATGACTTCGGAAAAGGTGCTTTCGCAATGGAAGTCATAGAAGGTATGACCACGAAAGAGGTTTCCGAAGTCAAGGAAAAGATCGAACAGATTGACGGAGTCGCAGAAGTCATATGGTACGACTCTCTCGTTGACACATCTGTTCCGATTTCCGCACTGCCCTCTGATATGAAAGATATTTTCTACAAGGACGATGCGACACTCATGGCAATCTTTTTTGAAGACACCACATCCGCAGACAGTACGATTGACGCCATCGGCGATATAAGGAAAGTAACCGGAGAACACTGTTTCTTAAGCAGTATGTCGTCCGTTGTAACCGATATCAAAAATCTGGCAGAAAAGGAAACTCCGATTTATGTATTAATTGCCGTCATTCTCTGTTGTATCATACTTGCAGTTTTCATGGACAGCTGGCTACTTCCTGTATTTTTCATGATCAGCATCGGAATGGCGATCCTCTACAATATGGGAACAAACTATTTTCTTGGAGAAATTTCCTATATAACAAAGGCATTAAGCGCTGTACTCCAACTTGGTGTTACCATGGACTATTCCATTTTCCTATGGCACAGCTACCAAGAAAATCAAAAGCGCTTCCCGGGAGATAAGAACCGAGCCATGGCACATGCAATTTCCAACACATTTTCTTCTGTAGTCGGAAGCTCCACAACTACGGTTGCCGGATTTATCGCACTTTGCTTTATGAGCTTTACACTCGGAATGGACCTGGGCGTCGTAATGGCAAAAGGTGTTGTATTCGGAGTCATCAGCTGCGTGACTATTTTGCCGTCTATGCTGCTGATTTTTGACAAAGCAATCGAAAAGACCATGCACCGCTCTGTAATGCCGAGTATGGAAAAGCCCGCCAAATTTATTACAAAACATTTCAAAGCCTTTGTTGCTGCATTTTGTATTCTGCTCATTCCCGCTCTCTGGGGCTATACAAAAGCAGAAGTTTACTATAACCTGGATGCCACTCTTCCGAAATATCTGGACAGCATCAAGGCAAATGAAAAGCTGTCGGATACCTTTGATATGAACGCAACACATATGGTTCTGGCGGATGCAGATATGTCTTCCAAGGATGCCAAAGCAATGTTAAATGAAATGTCCGACGTAAAAGGCGTTAAATTTGCTCTCGGTCTGGACAGTCTTCTCGGCTCTGCAATTCCGAGAAACGTCGTTCCGAAAGAACTGACCGACACCTTAAAACAAGGCGGCTGGCAGCTTATGCTCGTACAATCCGAGTACAAAGCCGCAACAAACGAAGTAAATAAACAATGTACCGAGTTAAACAAGATCATAAAAAAATATGACAGCAGCGCCATGCTCATCGGTGAAGCTCCGTGTACAAAAGATTTGATCACGATTACCGACAAGGATTTCAAGGTTGTCAGCGCAATTTCTATCATTGCCGTTTTCCTGATCATTGCCTTTGTATTTAAGTCCTTCAGTCTTCCGGTGATCCTTGTGGCAGTCATCGAATTTGCAATATTTATCAACCTCGGAATTCCGTATTATACCGGAACCAAAATGCCGTTTATCGCATCAATCGTAATCGGTACGATCCAACTGGGTGCAACCGTAGACTATGCGATCCTGATGACAACACGTTATAAAAAAGAGCGGTGTAAGGGCAAAGAAAAAGGCGAATCTATCCGAATTGCCGTTTCCACATCGATCAGTTCGGTCATCGTATCCGCCCTCGGTTTCTTCGCCGCAACCTTCGGCGTCGGATTGTATTCCGATATCGATATGATTTCCGCATTGTGCAGCTTAATGGCACGAGGTGCGATCGTCAGCATGTTTGTCGTAATCTTCATCCTGCCGTCTATGCTGTATGTATTTGACCGCCTGATCTGTGCAACAACACTCGGCATGAAACAGGCGATTGCGGAAGCCCAAAATGCTACGGCAAAGAGCATTGATGCAAACCACACTGCAACCATATAACCGTATAAAAACACAAGGAGGATCTACCATGAAAAATAAAGAATTCAGAACATTAATGGCTGTTATTACACTGACAGGAACCTTACTCGTGGGACTGACCGCCGGAGCCGCTCCGGTCTATGCCGCACCCGCCACACCTTCTAAAACCGCCTCAAAAGATGTCAAAAACACAGCTTCCGCAGCAAACAGTGCGAACACCTCATCTGCAAAACCATATAAAGACGAGACGGTTTATGCAACAATTGACGAAAGCGGAACTGTAAAGGCTGTTACCGTATCCGATCAATTAAAAAATATCTCTGATACCACACAGATTACCGACAAATCTGATTTACAAAATATCGAAAATGTCAAGGGAGACGAAACCTTTACTTCCAAGGACGGAAAGCTCGTATGGGATACTGCTGATGCAGATATCTGTTATCAGGGAACTACCGACAAATCACTCCCGGTAGGAGTCAAAGTCAGCTATACACTGGACGGAAAGCAAATAAATGCCGATGAACTAGCCGGAAAAAGCGGTCATCTTGTTATTCGCTATACCTATGAAAATAATACAGCAGCAGCTTCCGGTGACGCAACACCGTTCTTAATGGCAACCGGACTGATGCTCGACAGTGCTGTGTTCAAAAATGTTACGGTTACGAACGGTAAATTAATTTCTGACGGAGAAAAAGAGATTGCGGTTGGTCTTGGTGTTCCCGCTCTTTCCGAAATGCTCGGAACTGACGCCCTTGATATCCCGGATTATTTTGAAGTGTCGGCAGATGTCACAGAATACGCTCCTGTAGAAGGTATGACAATTGCAACCAACTCTCTTTTCAACGATTTGGAAACAGATGGTTTTGAAAGTCTTTCCGACTTAGAGGCCTCTATGGATCAGCTGCAAAGCGCTTCCACACAGCTTGTAAACGGAAGCGGCGAGCTCCGAAAAGGACTTGATACACTTCTCTCCTCCTCCGGCACTCTGACAGACGGAATCAGTCAGCTTGCTGCCGGAAGTACCACACTTGCAAACGGTACATTGACATTAAAGAACGGAGCAGGAGAACTGTCCGGTGGACTGAATACTGCTGCCTCCAAGGTATCCGGTGAGCTGCTGCCCGGCATTCAGGCATTAGACAGCGGTGTTGCTCAAATGCAGGGAAGTCTGGAACAGGGACTTCCAACGCTTTCCAACGGAGTCAGTGCGCTCAGCGGGGGCATCAGTCAGGTTGCCGACGGTACAAAAGCACTCAACGGTGGCATTTCTCAGGTTGCAGACGGTACTCAGGCTCTCGCCGGAGGAATCGCTCAGGTAGGTGACGGCGCATCTGCATTAAACACTGGCATTCAGGCACTCGCACAGCAGACGCCGGCACTGGAGCAGGGAGCTGCCAATGTATCCGCAGGTGCGGCCAGCTTAGCCGGACAGCTCGATCAGCTTGCCCAAACGACCGGAACCACAACTTACAATGACACGACAAATAATTGGGATGAAATTTCCATTTTACAAGGTTTGTTAGATTCCGGTATCATCACGGATGGCTCTGCCGTCGCAAGCATCAATGATGTGATCGCATCCCTTTCCTCTGAACAGAGCGAACGTGACACCGCTGCCGCTGCCGTTGCTTCTGCACCGGATATTTCCACAATTCTTGACCAACTGGCAATAGGTGCAAATACACTTTCTGTCGGCGCACAAGAGGTTGCAGCCGGAACAACCGCAATCAATGCACAGTTCCAGCCCGGAGCCGCTCTTATAGACGGCGCTGCTCGCTTAGATGCCGCATTAAATACCGGTGACGGTACCAATCCGGCTCTTAGAGCAGCGGCATCACAATTGGATGCCGCATTAAATACCGGCAGTGATACAACACCGTCGCTTAGAAATGCCGCATCACAATTAGATTCCGCACTAAACAGCGGTGATTCTGCTAATCATATTTCCAGTCTTCGCGACGGCGCCTCTCAGTTAAACGTTGCTGTCAACGGAGAAAACGGTCTGACCACCCAGGTAGGAAACGGTATGTCCCAGCTAAAAGACGGCACCTCGCGTCTCCTTGCAGGTGTAGACGGTGAAAACGGTCTTGCTGCCGGACTGAATCTCCTTAATGCAGGCGCCGGGCAGCTTGCTTCCGGAAGTACCGATCTGAATACCGGCGCCAATACGCTTGCCTCCGGTATCAATACACTACAAACCGGTTCCGGCGCATTGATCGACGGTGTAAAACAGTTGGACGACGGAGCCGTTCAATTAAACGACGGTATGATACAGTTTGATCAAGACGGCATCCAAAAGCTTGTAAATGCCTTTGGCGGAGACATCGAAGGACTTTTGGATAAAGCAAACAGCATGTTGGACACTTCCAAGGCATATAAAAACTTCTCCGGTATCGCCGATGATATGGACGGTGAAGTGAAGTTTGTCTTTATAACAGAATAAAGCATGATTTCTCTTTAATGAAAAAACCGGAAAGAATCCTTTTATTTAGGAGTCCTTCCGGTTTTTCATAATACTACTTATTGCTGCTTTTGCACATCAATAATGACTTTGCTTGCCTATTCCTCCATTAGTACCTATAATATAAATAATACAGTTTTTGAAAAACACTATATAATTACGGGGGAGTTTATCATGTCTGAATCATTGGCTGTCAGCCTTACAAAAGAATTAATCAAAATAGAAAGTACCGATCCCGGAACTTACGAAAGTATGATCAAAGATTGGATCAAAAGCTGGTTTCTCGATCTGGAAAAGCAGGTTTTATCCACAAGCCCTGCTCTTCATGGACCGCTTATCCATATATCCGAGGAAGAAGTCCTCCCCGGTCGCTTTAATCTAATGGCAGAGCTGCCCGGAAATGACAGAACTGCCCCTGCACTTGTATGGATCTGCCATATGGATACCGTTGTTGCAGGAGACGGTTGGACACTGCCTCCTTTTGATGCAGAAGAACAGAACAGACGCATTTACGGCCGCGGTGCCTGCGATATGAAATCCGGGCTTGCCTGCTGCCTTTCCGCATTTTCCTATGCCGTACAACATCAGGCATCCACCGGCAAAACTCCGTGTCGTACCCTAAAACTCATTTGTACGGTAGACGAAGAGGATTTTATGCGTGGCTCAGAAAGCTGCATCCGCTCCGGATGGGTCACAAACCGTGACTGGATCTTAGACGCAGAACCAACCAACGGACAGATTCAGGTAGCTCATAAGGGGCGCACATGGTACGAAATCGAGGTAAGCGGACACACTGCTCATGCAAGTACCCCCTGGAAAGGCGCCGACGCAATTGCCGCAACGGCAGAAATCATCCGTTTCATACGTCTGGCTATTCAAAATGCTCCGACGCATCCCGACTTGGGAATGTCTACGGTAACCTTCGGTCAGATTACAGGCGGCTATCGCCCTTATGTCGTGCCGGACAGTGCTAAGCTTTGGATCGATATGCGGCTCGTACCACCCCTTGATACCGCCGTAATCGCCGGAATCCTTCGCAATCCCAACTGTATGTCCTACGGTCCCGGCAATCTGGAATGCGCCCACCAACCTGACGAATGGGTGGAGATAACAGATATCCTGCGCTGCGAGCAAGTCTATCGGCAGCTTACCGGACTTTTATACGATACTATGCCACTATGATCTGATATCTCTTTGTAAATATCTCCTTACTATCCAGAGCATTTATCCCCGGCTTCTCAGAGATGTCTCCCTCAAAGCCTTGATCATCACACCGTCCGCACCACGGTTCCAGACAGACAAACGGCGCGCCCGGCGGGGACCAAATTCCGAAATTCGGGAAATCCTCACAGCGCACTCCTACGTACGGGGCGCCGTCTTTCTTACACAGCCACGCCTCTTCAATCTGTCCGCCGTCAAATACAAACGTGTCTATTTCAAACATTTCCTCATTCAGCGGATGATATCCGTCCTTTAGCTCCATAGGATACGTCGGTGTCGGAATTCCGCATCCGGTAGCCAGATCGATCTTCAGATAATGAAGCTTCTCTTTTCCCGGAAACCACAGGCAGTAATCGGTCTTCACTTCATCCTCTTTGGCAAACATAAAAGCCGGATGTCCGCCGACCGTAAAGTACATCTTCTCTTCACCGCAATTTTTAACCTGCCACTCAACTTCCAGTTCTTTTCCGCTGAGCCTGTATTGAATCTCCAATACAAATTCATACGGATATTTCCTTTTTGTTTTCTCGGTAGAACACATCTGAAATGAAACTGAGTCCGTCTCCTTTTTCACAACGGAAAACTGCGTGTCTCTTGCAAACCCATGTTGAGAAGCCGGGTACTTCTTTCCGCCGATTCTCATCGTATTGCCCCATGTTTTGCCTACATTCGGGAAAAGGATCGGAGAATGCCGTTTCCAAAATCTTGCATCCCCGTTCCAAAGAATCTCTGTCTGCTTCTCTTTATCATAAATTCTTGTTACCTCTGCGCCTGTTTCCGCAATTTCCACACACAGAAAATCATTTTCCAGCTTCATATACGAGTCCTCCTCTATTCTGCGGATTCGCTATCCGTTTTCTCTACCTGTACACACTCTTCTACCAGATAATCCGCTACCTTTCGTTGGAGTACAGAGTCTTTGATCACTTCGTCGCTATAGACTTCCTTAAAGCTCTTTTCATCCGGAAAATACGAGTTTTTCAAAAATTCCTGTTCCGCCTCTTTTATATCCTTGTCAGATGGCTCCAGATGATGTTTTTTCGCAATAAGCTCACAGGCAATTCTTCTCTTCACCGCCAGTTCTGCCGACTCCTTTGCCTGCTTATCAAAGGTCTCGGCATCGGTTCCCAGATATGCAAGACAGTCTTCAAACGTCTCTACTTCCATACCCGACTGCTTTGCAAGCTCCATATACATTTCCTTCATCTGCTCAATTTCTTTTTCTACATCTTTTTCCGGAAGCTTCTTAACCTCTATCTGATCCAGCAATGCATTCATCACAGAAAGACGGAGCTGGGACTGCACCTGCTCTTCATTATAATCCTCGATATTTCCACGGATCTCCTCTCGGAATTCTTCTACAGTCTCAGACTCTTCGCTGATCTTCTGTACCCACTCATCTGTAATCTCCGGATAAATCCCATTGATCGTCACAGTAAACACAGCAACCTTATTTCCCATATCCGGATAATCCTCAGGGAATTTCACTTCAATATCAAAGGTTTCACCGACTTTATGTCCTACAATCTGTTCCTCAAAACCTTTGTAATCTCCATTTGCACCGATATAAGCGCCGGATCCCAACTCCAGTTCTGCGTTCTGTGCCTGCCCGCCTTCAAACTCTTTTCCGTCAACCTTTCCCACATAATTCAGACTGACAGTATCTCCGTCCTTTGCGGTTCCCTCTGTCTCCAAAGAAGCTCCGCGATAGCTGTTCATCGTATTTTCCACGTACTCATCTGTCACCTTCTCCGGTTTCTCTACCTGGGCCACTTCCAGACCTTTATACTGCTTCACTGTAAGATTGTCATTCGACAATTCTGAACCGCAGGCCGTCATTGCTCCTGCCATTACGATACACAGCAATGCTGCTGCTAATTTTTTCTTCATTACGTCACCTCATATATTCTGTATCTGGTATTTTATCGGCAAATATCCGCCAAGTATTCTTTAGTGTATCACAAAACCTGCTTAAATAAAAGAGCGGTCAAACATTTTCTATATTCGGAAAGATTTCTGTTGCCACCTCGGCTTTTCCTACAGCAACGGAGATAATAACCGCGAGAACTGCTCCTTTGTCTTGATCAGAAGTCCTCTCTGATCATATACTTTCCTTGTCACATGCGTACTTCTTGTCATATCATTTTCAAACGCACGTTCCAAGCGCTGTACGGTTCGTTCGCTGTAAATCACTGCATTTACTTCAAAATTTAATCCGAAACTGCGGAAATCCATGTTTGCCGTTCCCACACAGGCTACCATGCCGTCTGCACTCAATGTCTTCGCATGCAAAAATCCATTGTCATACACATAGCACTTTGCCCCCGCTGCCACCATATCTCCAAGATACGAATATGTAGCCCAATATACAAACGGATGATCCGGCTTACAGGGCACCATGATCCGCACATCAATTCCTGAACGGCTGGCAATCTTCAACGCGTCCAAAATCGAATCATCCGGGATAAAATACGGAGTCTGGATATACACATGATGCTTTGCGCTGTGGATCAGGCGCAGATAGTTGTCATGAATCGTCTTAATCTGCGAATCCGGTCCACTGGAAATAATCTGAATCGGATCGTGCCCATTTCTCACATACTTCGGAATCTCGAACAGCTTATCCTCCAGAAACAGATTTTCCTTCGCCGCATAATTCCAGTCAAGTACAAAACGAACCGCCAGAGACGTTACTGCCGCTCCCTCAATACAAAGGTGGGTATCTCTCCAGTATCCGAACTTGGAATCCAGTCCCAGATACTCCCGTCCTACATTAAAGCCGCCGACAAATCCAACTCTGCCGTCAATCACAACGATCTTCCTGTGATTGCGGTAGTTGATTCGGAATTGAAGCGGTCCGAACAATGCCGGAAAAAATTCTGCAACATGGATTCCCGCCCGTTCCATACGATCCCAGTCTTTATTTCGCATAGAGCGGCATCCCATACTGTCGAACAGAACCCTTACTTCCACACCCTGTTTCACTTTCCGTACCAATGCCTGCTCAAGTTCCCTCCAAAGCTCATCCCTCTGGATAATATAATATTGAATATGAATATAACACTTTGCCTGCTCGATTTCCTGAAGCAGTGCATGAAACTTCTCTTTTCCGTCTGTATAAATCCGTACGTCGTTGTTGTCCGTCAAGACCGACTGTCCGGCCTCCAGATTATAAAGGATCAAATCCTTAAATCTCCCGAGCTCCGGATTGGCGAGCCGCAGTCTCTTCCTGTAGATATTCTCCTCCTGCCTGCGTACGGCATATTTTAATTCTCCTTCTATTTCCTTTGCCTTGAACATCCGGCTCTTATGAAAGTCCTGTCCGATCAATAAGTACAAAACAAATCCTAAAATCGGAATAAAATACAATAACAAAAGCCACGTCCATACCGTCTGCGGATTTCTCCTTTGAAAAAATATAATGATCATCGACAGTAAAAGATTGATGATCACCAGATTATCCATTATAAAATCATAAGCATTTACTGCTGCCTGCCAAATTTCTGTCATAAGCGCTCCTCATTCTCGTTAAATTATGTGTTTTCTTTCTAAGTATACTCGTTTTTCTGCTGAAAAGTAAGCCTAAACTCTGAAATCTTTCCTGTAAAATAAAATAATACTTTTCCTCCGACTGCTTGCACTTCCCCGAAAACAATGGTACAATACTAAAAGCATATTTTGCGGAATAAGAGTAGTTTAGGAGGATTTACCGTGAGGACAAGCACAATTGTATTGATTGTTATATTAGTAATTTTAGTCGCCGCACTTATTGCACTTTATTTCTTCGGAAAGAAGGCTGAGAAGAAACAGGCAGAACAGAAAGAACAGATGGACGCTGTTGCACAGACCATGAACATGCTGATCATCGACAAGAAGCGGATGAAGCTAAAAGAGGCCGGACTTCCGGCGATTGTTCTTGAGAACACGCCGAAATATCTTCGTCGTACCAAGGTTGCTGTTGTAAAAGCGAAAGTCGGTCCGAAGATCATGACACTGATGTGTGACGAACAGGTATTTCCGCTGATCCCGGTAAAAAAAGAAGTGAAAGCAGTTGTCAGCGGTATCTACATAACCGGTGTTAAGGGCTTACGAGGACCGTTGGAGACACCGAAAAAGAAAAAAGGGTTCTTTGCAAGATTTAAAAAAGACAAAAGTGAAAAATAATACTTTAAAAAAGAGAGAACGGTTGAAAATGTCCGTTCTCTTTTTATGTTTAATTCAAAACAATCTCTTAAAGCTATTAGATACTGATATATATCACTAGCTTTATTCAGAGTTGCATCGTTAACTGCTTTTTCTAATACCGTCCCTCAGATTTGACCAGCTATTTATCAGGCTTTTCCAGAATTGCCGCCTGCACCTATATTCACATTAAATGGGACTCAGACATTTTTTATCTGAGCAATAATTTGTACACTAATGCCGTGATATTTTCTCAAAACCTTTAGCAGTATATAATCATTTCCCATTTATCATACAGTCTTTATTATTCCTACCACCCTATCATAGTTCTCAGGCTTATGAGGAAATGTACAATTTTTACACACTTTTATCTTCCTGTCTTCCTTCTCCTTGTAAATCGGGTTTCCCGGACAATTCTCTAAATGATACAACGGACAATAACAAAACAGACAATTGAACTCATCCACGCCTTCATGACAAGGAAAGTATTTGCATTCTTTATTCTCAAAAAAACGATGCGAATTTTCCATTTTATAATTTCTTCCTTTCCTTATATTCTCTAGCCTTCTTTACAAATTTTTCTGCAAATGCAGGATTAGACGGATAATACAAATGCGGAAAACCAACAAAACAGTTTCCCTTTGTTATAATACAAGGATAACCTTTTCCTGTTACCGGCTTTACCGCCAAACAATCCGCCCCATTATCTTCACTGTCATAATAGTGAAATTCATGCCCTCGTATCATTTCTCCTTTTGGCAAGAAATCACCGTTTCTCCCTTCCAATTCTATGTATCCGAAACGAACCAACTTCCCTGTATTGTAACATTTTGCCGGCAAAACTTCCGTTAGAGTATACGATCTGTCTTCTTTATCTGCAATAACTGAATGAAGATACATAAACCCACCACATTCCGCAACAATAGGCATATTATTTTCTGCTGCCTTTTTAATTGCATGAAGCATAGTTGCATTTTGACTGAGTTTATCTGCATACAACTCCGGATAGCCTCCTCCAAGCAGAATTCCGCAACATCCATCCGGCAAACCGTTATCATAAAGAGGAGAAAAATTTTCTAATTTTGCACCACATTCTTCCAATAAATGCAGGTTATCCTCATAATAAAAGCAAAATGCTTCATCCTTTGCCACTGCGATCATAGCTCTGTTTGCCCCATTCGCAACACATACTTCTGCACTTGCAATCACAGGATATGCTTCTAATTCTTCCGCATCTTCTGCTATTTGAAGCACTGCCTCTAAAGAAACCATTTTTTGTAATTCCTTTGAAATCTTTTGCAATTGTTCTCTAATATCTGCTATCTCATCCGGCATCATCAATCCCAAATGCCTACTTCCTACATAAAACTCTTTACAGTCAGGAAAATATCCTACAACATCTATTGATAATTCCTGTTCTATCAACGGTTTTATGGTTTCATAATAAGCCTTTGACATCCTGTTTAGAATAACTCCTTTGATAAGCTGTTCCTTATCATACGCTAAGAAACCGGCAATCAGAGAAATTATAGAACGTCCCATTCCTTTGGCATCTACCACCAAAATAATAGGCGATTTTGTAACCTTAGCCAAATGATAAGAGGAACCCTCTTCTCTAACACCACCCAGTCCGTCGAAAAGCCCCATAACACCTTCCAATATGACAAGCTCGTCATCTTTTCTATTTTTTAAAAATAACTTTCGTGTTGTTTCCTCATCTGTAAAAAACGTATCCAGATTTTTAGCCGGAACATCAATTACCTTTTGATGAAACATGGGATCAATGTAATCCGGTCCACATTTATAGGAAATCACTTTTCTCCCTGCATCCTTAAAAGCCTGTAGCAGACCACAGGTAATGGTTGTCTTTCCGCTCCCACTCTTTGGTGCGGCAATCATAACTCGATTCAATTTCATTTCAGACACCACTCCTTTCCAACCTTAGCATCTACAACATCCCCTCCGGTTTCTTATCCACAAAATCAAATGCACAAATCCACACAGGATTTTCCGCCTGCATCAAATGATATGCCCCAACACGCTTTGCCCTGCTTACCTGCATTTGTACTACATCCTCATTTTGAATGGAAAACGCGGATAAAATCTCTCTCATTTCACAAATAGTTTCCATACTGATTGCATTGATTACAACGCGCATTTGAGAATTCTTTTGATATAATGCGGAAAGGATTTCTTTCATTCTCCCACCGCTTCCACCGATAAAAGCATGCGTGGGAACAGGCAATTCTTCCAATCCATCTGGGGCTTTGCCTGAAACAATTTCTATATTATTAAGCTCAAACTTCTCTTTATTTTGAGCAATCAAAGAAAATGCTTTCTCCTTATATTCCACAGCAAACACCTTAATCTCATCAGAAAGTCCGGCAATCTCCACTGCAATGGAACCGGTTCCGCTTCCGATGTCATATACCACCGCACCCCCATATAATTTTAACTTGCAGATACTTACTTCTCTTACCTCTTCTTTGGTCATAGGAACTTTATCCCGTATAAATTCCCCATCTGCCTTTCCATGCGTCAGTATTTTTCTTTCAGACTTTGGATTTTTGATACAGCAGGTATACAAACCCTCCCCTTGCAATTTTAAACATTCTTTCGGATTCAGTTCCAGAATCTGTTGTTCGTGGTACGATAACTGATATCCAACTATCACTGAACAATCCTCTAATCCGGCATCTAATAATAACTCTCCCACTTTATGAATATCTTTCAGCCCTGACATCAACAAAAAAGTCTTCTTTTCCCTGCGAATTCTCTTAACTAAATCAGGCAATTCTTTCCCGTGCATACTACAAATTGCTGCATCCTGATAATTCTCCCCCATACAAGCTGCCAAATAAGCAACTGAAGAGACTCCCGGCATAACAGTAACGCTCGCCCGCAATCTGCCATCATCCACCTCCCTTAGCAATGCGTCATGTAACTTCTGACAGCCACTGTAAAAACCGGTATCTCCAGAAAAAAGAATCACTACTTTTTGGTCATCACTTCCACCCAGCACTTTTGGCATTTTCTCCAAATAGGGAATAATCTGCTCTGCGGTATAATATGGCATCTTCTTTATTTTGGGCTGATACCCCACAATCATTCTGTCTGCTCCAAGCAAAATATCCGCTTCTGCGATTGCCTTTTCAACCTCTTTCGTGAGACAATCAGGATTCCCCATGCCAACACCTGCAAGGGTTATATGAAATCCGCCTTTTCTCTTGATCACCTGACCACAAATTTTTTCCAGTTGCTCGCAAACTTCTTCAAAAGTATAGCATTCCTGTTCTGCCGGACAGTTAATAACAAATACCGGAATCCCCAGGTTTTGTGCCGCATCCAGTTTTTCCTGATATCCCCCGGCATTTCCGCTTGCCTTTGTCACCAGCCCCTTTATCTGATACTGCCTAAGCATCGCTTCATTCATCTGTGTAGAGAATGGTCCCTGCAACGCTAAAATTTGCTTACCTACAATTCCATAATCCATACAAAGCTGCAAACTCTCTATTCCCGGTAAAACTCGCACATACAGCCTTTCCTTTCTGTCAATAAACTTAGCAAAAACAGAAAGTTCCTTGCTGCCTGTTGTAAGCAAAATATTTCCGTCTGTTTTTTCTAAAGCCTTGGCACAAGAAACGCTATCTTTAAAATAGTGTATTTTTTCATAAAAGCTAGTTACATTGCTTTCTCTCTTTAAACGCAAATAAGGAATATCTATATCCTGCATGGCATTTTTGATATTCTGTGTTACCACTTCCGCATAAGGATGAGTGGCATCCACCACTGCGCCAAAATCGCCTGTTTCAATATAACTTTTCATTTCCTCCTGATTCATTCTGCCTTTATGGACTTTTGCAAGGGAATTTTCCTTTAATACAATTTCCCCATATTCCGTGGCTACACATAGGGTGTGCGCGATTCCTGACACCGCCAGACACTCCGACAATTCTCTACTTTCCGTTGTTCCTGCAAATATCAATATTTCCTTCAATTTGATAACCTCGTTTCGTAATCAGCTTTCCGTTTATAAACTCCGAACCGGAATTGCCTATAAAAACCGTAGTAAACATATTCACCTGTACTTCTCTTAATTCTTTCAAGGTACAAGTTACAGCCCTTGTCCCTTCCCTACCGATATTCTCTACAAATCCACAAGGTCTTTCCTCTTCTATCACACGAAGCAGAATATCACAGGCTCTCATTAGATAATCTTTTCTTTTATGACTGGACGGATTATAAATTGCTATGGCAAAATCGCCCTCTGCCGCAGCTATCAGCCGTTTCTCTATTTTCTCCCAAGGTGTAAGCAAATCACTTAAACTAATCACACAAAAATCATGATTAAGCGGTGCACCAAGAACTGCTGCTCCACTACTCGCAGCAGTAATACCAGGCATTACAATAAGTTCCGTTTCCGGATATTCTTTTCCCATTTCGTACATCAAAGATGCCAGCCCATAAATTCCTGCATCTCCACTGCAGATCAATGCTACCCGCTTTCCTTTAGCCGCTTCTTCAAAGCATAATCTACAACGCTCCGTTTCCTGCCGCATGGGTGTCGTCATCATTTCTTTTCCAGCAAAACGCTCCCCAAGCAACTTCACATATGTGGTGTATCCAATGATAACATCTGAATTCTCCAATGCCCAAACTGCTTCTCCTGTCATCATTTCTTCTTTTCCCGGCCCCATTCCTATAATATATATCTTACTTTTCATCAAACCCAATTCTCCATTCTCTTTTCGCAATGGCAATGGTCATACCATTCTCTGCATGCTTTTTATATACAAGGCTACCACCATCCTGACAAGCAAAAAGTGCCGCCCGCTCGCACACATTATCCACCCCTATCTGTTTCCTTACAAAGTCAGAAGCACTAAAATCACCTTCCAGCTGCTGTAACTGCTCTGCAGTATAAGTCCAAAAAGGAATTTGTCTTTTCTTGCACCATGCAACCAATCCTGCCTCATCCTTTTTCTTATCTATGGACACCACTGCCATGATCTGTTCTGCAGAAACCCCTGAACCATCCAGATTTTTTAAGATAAAATGATTTATTTCCTCTTCTTTTTTCCCTTTTTTACATCCTATGCCAATCATGTATTCTTGCGGTTTTAAGGTTAATAATGCTCCCTTTCCACCAGCTTTTGTGGTAATTACCACATCTGCCGTCTGGTCTGGTATAATTTGAAATTCTGAAAGCATAATCTCTTCCGGTATACTGATATTCTCATCCAAATGCCCCTGCTCTACTGCCAAATGAATCTCTTTTCCAGCCAACACTTTAGACGACACCTTCGCAATTCCATCTCTATTCTCAATATGTAACCCATTTCTTTTCGCAAATAAATCCACTGCAAATTTACCGTTTATATCCGTTGCCGTTGTAATTACAGGAATAGCCCCCATTTCTGTAGCAATCTTTTCTGCTATTTCATTAGCTCCTCCTACATGCCCTGAAAGAATTGGAATAATATAATTTCCTCCCTCATCCATTACCAAAACAGCGCTATCATGCAACTTATCTACAACACACGGTGCAATCGCTCTGACTGCAATCCCGCAGGCTCCAATAAAGAGTAGCGTGTGCGTTTCTGCCATCTGTTTTCCTGCCCACTCCACCATACTTTCTTCTGCATATTGTATCATGGACAGGTTTTTCCTCTCTTTTGCCACAGAACATTTTGTAAAAAGTTCTACATTGTCATCGCTCAGAACCTCTGCTAATCTTTGCGACAGCCTTATTCCTTTTTCTGTAAAGCTAATAATTCGAATATCCATAAAGCTATTCCTTTGCCTGTCTGAATTCTGTAGAAAAATCGGGAGCATACAATCTTGACTTTTCATATCCCCGATGTTCTATCACGTCACCCACTAATATCAGTGCTGTTTTTGTAATCCCATGTGCTGCCGCCGTTTCTTCCAGACTTCCAATAGTACAAATGTAGCTTTCTTCCTCCGGCCAGGTTACCTTATACACAATTGCTGCCGGGGTATCCGCTCGGTAGCCACCTGCTATCAGCTTCTTGCATAGTTCCCCTAACATCCCCGCACTTAAATAAATTGCCATAGATGTCTGATGTGCCGCAAAGCTTTCGATACACTCTTTGTCCGGCACCTTGGTTTTTCCTTCCATTCGGGTAATGATCAAAGACTGTGAAACCTCCGGCAAGGTATACTCCAAATTAAGAGAGGCAGCTGCTCCGAAACAGGCACTGACTCCCGGACAACTTTCATAAGCAATTCCTAATGTGTCTAATTCATCCATTTGTTCCCTTACTGCTCCATAAATGCTGGGATCACCGGTATGCAGCCGAACAATCTTTTTATTCTTCCCCTCTGCTTTCTGCATAATATCTATCACTTCATCCAATGTCATTTTGGCACTGTTATAAATCTCACAATCCACCTTTGCATATTGTAAAAGCTCTGGATTCACTAAGGAACCTGCATAGATAATTACATCTGCCTGCTTAAGCAAACGCATTCCTCTTACTGTTATTAAATCTGCTGCTCCTGTTCCTGCTCCAACAAAGAAAACCATTCTGATACCCCCTTACTCTTTGCTAATTCTCCAAATTCATTGGCATACATGACACAATCTATCTTCATTTTTCCTTTTGTCCGTTTATTCAAATAGTAACAAATGCGCTCCATCGCATAATCCATTACTTCCTGCCTCTTTCCACACATAGCTAAGATGCTTACTGCTTCTTCCGTAGTTACACATTCCAGTATCTGATTCAGATATTTTACTTGCACTCCACATTTTACGGCTGATGACACAAGCAGTTCCATTCTACAATCCCCTTCTTTAGAATGGGTGTTCATGATACCTCCTGACACTTTAATTAGTTTTCCGATATGACCGGTAAGTAACATTTTTTGAAATCCTAATCCCACTGCCATATCTATAGTATCTCCAATAAAATTACTGCATTTTACGCTTTTTTCCAAATCATATCCATAGGTTTTCTTTATAAAATCCAGTCCGTAATTTCCCGGAGAAACCGCTACATAAGAAAATCCTTGCGCCTTTCTCTGGTTTAACTCTACTTTGATAGTATCTAAAATTGCCTGATTACTCATAGGTTCTACAATCCCACTGGTTCCCAGTATAGATATACCGCTCATAATTCCAAGCCTCGGATTAAAAGTATGTTCTGCCAGACATTCTCCCTCAGGAACGAAAATCTCCACCATAAGATTCCCCTTGTAATCCACCAGAGAACATACCTGTAATACTTCTTTTTCTATCATTTCTCTGGGCACATGATTAATTGCAGCATTTCCTACAGGCTGATCCAGACCGGGTTTCGTAACTCTTCCTACCCCAATCCCTCCATCTATTACAATTTGCGGACTCTCCTGCTTTTCTTCCAAAGATAAAACGCCATAGGAGACTTTTGCATAAATCAATGTCCCTGTGGTAATATCAGGATCATCACCTCCGTCTTTTTCCACTGCACAGCTTACTTCCTTCTCACTCCTGACAATATCAATAAGCTGCGCTGTATATGGGATTCCTTTGGGCGTTTCTATGGTAATTTCTGTTTTTCTCTTTCCGGTTAATAGCATATATGCCGCCGCTTTCGATGCTGCAGCCGCACAGCTTCCGGTCGTAAAGCCATATCTCATAACCTTCCTCCAGCGCCTTGCGCTTCCTAATCTCTGCCCAATTCATACAGTAGCGCATTACAGATTGCTGCTGCCACATTACTACCGCCTTTTCTTCCCCGATTCACAATATGTGGTACTTCTGTTCCTATGATCAATTCCTTTGCCGCTTCCACATTCACAAAGCCAACCGGCACACCAATAATAAATGCCGGTTTCCATATTCCTTCCCGCATCATCTTATATAGCTGAATCAATGCAGTAGGTGCATTACCTATGGCAAAAATTACTGGCTTATTTAGCATAGAAGCCATCTCCATACTAATTGTTGCACGAGTCGTGCCTCTCTCCTTTGCTATTCGTGCAACCTCCGCATCTGCCATAAAACAATGTGCTTCTCCACCAAATCTTGCCAAAGTTTTCTTATTGACTCCTGCTAATGCCATATTCGTATCTGTCACAATATCAGCGCCACTTATTATTAACTCCTTTGCAATCTGTACTGCGTTTTTCGAAAACACAAGTGTCTTTATATAATCAAAATCCGCACTAGTATGAATCACTCTTTTCGTCACCATTTCCTGCTCTTTTGGTATTTTTATCCCCTGTGCTTCCAACTCCTTGGAGATAATCTCAAAACTTCTTTTTTCAATTTCTTCCGGCAATAAATGCTCTATATTATGCAAGACATTCACCTATCTCTCTTATTAATATTTTGTTTTCTTCTCTGTTTTTTACAGCAATCCGGTAATACCCCTTTGTTAATCCTTTAAAATTCTGACAATCCCTTATTAAAATCCCTCTTTCCAGTAAGAACTCATACAAAGGTTTTTCTGTATAAACCAAAATAAAATTCCCCTCTCCGGCAAAAACTTCTAGCCCCATCTTTTGCAGTTGCTCCGTTAAAAATGCTCTCTCCTTTTGTACATACTCTACTGTTTGTCCTACAAATGTTTTTTCCTTTACACATGCTATTCCTGCTTCCTGTGCAAAAACAGATAAATTCCATTCTGGAAGTTGCCTTGCAATTTTCTGAATTAATCCTTTGTTACTACTAACCAAAAATCCCAGTCTTACTCCGGGAATCGCATATATTTTTGTGAAAGCCTGTACCAAAAGCAAATTCGGATATCCCTCGATCTCAGACACAAAGGAGAGATCCCCTTCACAAAAAGAAATAAAACACTCATCCAAAATCACATAGATACCTTTCTCCCTACATATAGCAAGCACTTCTCTTAGGTAGTTACGCTCCAGTCGTTTTCCCGTTGGATTGTTTGGATGCGCCAGAAAGAGGATGTCTATGTCTTCTGTCAACATTATAAATAACTCTTCACCCGGTAAAAAGGAGTTTTCTTTCTCCATAAAATAATAACTGATTTCACTTTCCACTGCTTCTGCCACATATTGATATCCGTAAAAGCTAGGTATCGGAATCAAAACATTCCTTGGCTTAAGGGCATGCATAATCCCCATAAAAACTTCTGAGGCACCATTTCCAAATAATAAATGTTCTTTTGGAACTGCTAACTGCTTTGCCACTTCTTCTTTCAATTCAAATGCTCGTATATCTGGATATTCCTGACATCGTACCACTGCCTGATGCAGTGCATCTTCTACCCTTTTTGGTATTCCAAGGGGATTTACA
Source organism: uncultured Schaedlerella sp. (assembly GCA_963559385.1). Taxonomy (GTDB): domain Bacteria; phylum Bacillota; class Clostridia; order Lachnospirales; family Lachnospiraceae; genus Schaedlerella. Next base: position 1,356 of record CAUWKK010000021.1, on the reverse strand, counting down.
TTGACAGAAAAGTCCAGTTTCACTTTATTTGTATAAATATCTCCGCCATGTATGCTCTGCAACAGTCACTCACTTCCCTTCTATAAACAAATTAAGACCACCATCAACATTAAACAAATCATTTCACACAACCATGATGTTATATACATTAACTTATTTACTCTTTTTATATCCTCATACTCTATGTCTCTGCGTGCATCACCTATAAATGGTTTTTTTACTATTTTTCCGAAATAACAGGCATCCCCTGCCAACCGGATCCCCAATGCCCCGGCACATACTGATTCTGTCTGCACTGAATTAGGACTGGCATGCTTTCGATTATCCCGCTTATATATTTTACAGGCATACCTGCCACTATAATCTTTGCCACCTATAAAGGATGCACATATCATAAGATAGGCGCTGATTCTGGCTGGTATGTAATTAACCAAGTCATCCAACTTGGCGGCTGCTCTTCCAAAATACAGATACTTTTCATTCTTATATCCCACCATAGAATCCATGGTATTCACAGCCTTGTAGAAAAAACCGAATATAGGACCTCCTAACGCAGTATACAGCATAGGAGCTATCACACCATCAGAGGTGTTTTCTGCCACAGTTTCAATAGCAGCCTTAACAACACCTTCTTCATCTAAAACAGACGTATCTCTGCCCACGATCATAGAAGCAGCGTTTCTCGCCGCTTCCACCCCTTCCGTTTTTAAGCAGTGATAGACTTTCATACTCTCCACTTTAAGACATTTGGTTGCCAAAATCTGATAAGTCATAATAGTCTCTATCAAAACACCCAAATAGGGGTAAATATTATAAGCTCCAACTATAAGCATCCCCGATACACTAACGGTTATAAAAAGAACCAAAAAAACTAACAATACTCCTTTTTTTAATTCCTTTTTATGATCTTTCTCCGACCCCTCACCCAGAAATTTCTTTTCCAAACCACTTATCAAACTACCTATCAAACGTATAGGGTGGGGCAGCCAGTGGGGATCACCCAAAAGCAAATCCAAAAGAAAACCAAAGAAAAAAGCCAATATATGATATTTCATTTATTTCCTCACAATCTATCTTGTCCTATTTTCTGAACCTCTGCCATTTGAGGATATCCCTGTACCTTTTTTAGTGTGCAGATATAGCCCTGGCCATTGGCTACCTGATGATCAAAATATTCACCGCCACAAAAGATGCTCAACAAAGACATAATAGTTCCGCCATGTATCACTACCCCTACTGTCATAGCACTGTTCATTTGGTTCTGACTTTTCAGTTGTAATAGCATTTTATAGAATCCTTGCTTACAGCGTTCTATAAAATCTTCTCTACTCTCTCCATTGGGAAAAGGCAATGTAC
>CAUWKK010000020.1:0-45298 GCA_963559385.1 uncultured Schaedlerella sp. | reverse complement strand
CTTCAAAGCTATCATGCCACAGCTCTCTTAGTATAACGAATCACAACTGATATTTCAAGTAGTTTTTATAAAAAATTGTATTTTTTCAGATACAATTTTATCTGATATCAGAACAGACACCCGGTTTTAAACTTCAAACTTTTCAACCAATTCATTTAGTTTCTTTGCCTGTCCGGTCAGTTCTTCACTTGCCGCCGAGCTTTCCTCTGCCGTTGCCGCATTCATCTGAATGGCCTGCGACACCTGCTCTATACCGGAAGTAATCTCTGTTATCGCCCCCGACTGCTCTTCTGAAGATATCGCGATCAGATCTATGATCTCAGCTACCCGCTTAGAGCTTTCCACGATTCCGTTCATCGACTCTGCAGCCACCTCTGCGATCGCCGTTCCGTTTTCTACCGCAGAAACAGTTTCCTCGATCAATACCGTTGTATTTTTTGCTGCATCCGCCGACTTGCTTGCCAGATTCCGTACTTCATCCGCTACAACCGCAAATCCTTTGCCTGCTTCGCCCGCTCTTGCGGCTTCGACAGCTGCATTGAGCGCTAATATATTGGTCTGGAACGCAATATCTTCGATTGTTTTGACGATTTTTCCGATCTCGTCTGACTTTCTGCTGATATCATTCATAGCTTCCATCATTTCCTGCATCTTCCGGTTGCTCTGCTCGATATCCTTTTCTGTTTTCATAGATTCTTCGCTTGCTTCTTTTGCCGAATCGGCATTACTCTTCACACGTTCCGACACCTCTGAAATAGATGCCGCCAATTCCTCCACAGAACTCGCCTGCTCCGTAGCGCTCTGAGACATGTGCAATCCTGTCTCGGACGCCTGTTCTGCACTGCTCGTCACCTTTTCAGATGCATCCTCAATCTCATTGATCGTACTTACAAGCGTATCGGAAATCTCCAACAACGCATTCCGAATCTTGGCAAATTCCCCGGTATAATCATTTTCAAGCGTATAGTTTAGCTTTCCGTCTGCAATATTCGTCAAAATCCGGGAGATCTCATCAATATATACTGTATACTGTCGTAATGACTGTACTGTAAGATTGAAATTGTCCGCAAGTCTTCCCAACTCATCCGACGAGCGGTATGTAATTTTTTCATCCAGAGAACCACCTGCAATCCTCTCTGCAACCCCGTCCATCTCCTTAATCGGTTTCACAATGAGCCGTTCCATTACAAGCCCGATCAAAAGACATAGCACGATCACAGAAACCAAAGCGCCTCCGCCGATCATACCTCCCATCCTGTTCAGTTCATTCATCACTTCCTCTTCTCGCACATAAGAAACAAGTGCCCAGTCCGCTCCTTCCACCTTTTTCACCTGCACGAACAAGGGTTCGTCCTTCGAGTTGTACTCAAAAGTTCCTTCTTTCTTTTCCGAGATCAATCCGTCTACATACCGATAAAAATCACCTTTTCCCTGCTGCGCCAATTCCTTAAGCGTTTGTCCCACGCCCTGTCCGCCTTTGCCTCCCAGAATCGTGGATGTACTATTGTCTATCAGCATACATCCGCCGGTCTGTTTTAATTTCACATCCTCTACAAAGGTATTCACCTCATCCAAATAAACATCAGCCGCTACTACACCCCTTACGTTGCCATTCACATCCTTCAGCTGCCCGGATACTCCGACTACATTTTTCCGACTTTCCTCGTCAAAAAATACTTCTCCGATCCGAACCTTATCAGACTTGATTCCGGTTTTGTACCATGCCTTTTCAAACACACGAAAATCTTCTCCCGGCACAAACGTTGCATGCGTCATATTCCCCTTTGTATCCGCAATATAAATTCCTGCGGGAAACGCATTATTTTGCCCTGCCGTCGTTTCAATGTATGTTTTTTGTTCCTCCGGAGACATCTCCATTACTTCGAGCGGCGCTGCTCCTGCATCTACCATCGTAGTTACAGAATTCAGCCATCCTTCCACTTCTTTACAGACCCCTTCTGTCGTTGCTGTTATAATCTCTGTGCTGTCTTTTTCGATAAGCAGAGATGTAACCTTATATAACCCTCCCATAACAAGCAGTAACACTGCTACGACAACCGGTATGATCACCAGCTGTACCTTTGCCCCCAAGTTTACGCGCTTCTTCTTTGACTTTTTCTTTTTCATTCGTTTTTTCGCCTTTCTCACTTGTTAAAGACCGCATCCCATGCATCTTTGTCAAAATCGGGGCGTTCTCCTGCTCTTATGTTAAGCTTTCTTCGTCCTTCTCTTTCCCGCTTTCTCACATCCTTTCCGTTGCCCTGTCTGTGGGAATATTTTCCTGTCATATTTTGGAAAATTTCATTTTCGTCAATATTTTATCAAATATAAGGATTAATAGCAAGATACCAGCTTTAGATTTGTAGATCAGATTTATACAATAGATTTGTTTATAGAAGCAAACTCATCCCGAATGACAACCGCTTTTTTGGCGAGGGCATATGGGAATCGAACCCATCCGGGACGTCCACGCCCCACACCGGTTTTGAAGACCGGGAGGCACACCAGTTGCCTTTCTGCCCCCAAATATAATATTTTTTAAAGTCATATCTCAACTAGGCATGACTCTTGCACGACACACGGTTTATCTTCATTATATAAAGAAGAGTTACACCAGACATTCATGCAACCCTTCTTCCTCGATTCCCGCACTGTGCAGAATTTTTACAATATCTTCTCTGTCTTCAAGCGGGGCGCACCATGCAAGTCCGCACCCCGCAGAGATTGAACGGGGTACCGGAATCAACCGCCCTTTCCTTCCCGTTTCTTTACATATCTTTTCCATTGCCATTGCATCCGCAGTAGTGTGGAACGCTACCACCAATCTTAATTCCTTTTGTCTCATTCCGTCTCTGTTCGGGCACCATGTTTTCTTGCAGCCTTTGCAGTAAATCCAAAGCCTACTCGATTACAATTTCAAAACCGTCGGCAGCCTCTGCCGCTGTTGCTTTTCTGCCCTTGTCCTTTGCAAGTTTTTCCACATTCATTTTCTGATGCGGTTCTGTTACCAGAATTTTAACAGGTTCTTCGGTATTTTTCAATGCCTCCGCCGTCAGCATCAGCGGTTCAGGACAAGAAAGTCCTCTTGCATCTACGATTTTCATAATAATAGTTCCCCCTTTTTCATAATAATTTTATCTGTTTTTTCTATATTAAATGTAGACCTGTGACAATGCCAAGTTCAAAACAACTCGTCAAGACGCTTTTGTCTCTTTCCTCTTACTTGTAAATCCAATTGCAAAGCAGGCAATAATACAGAGGGTCAACGCAATCTTACCATTTGTTGTTACTGCGCCTGCCACCAGCTCTTTTGTCTCCGGATTCAGTGATGTTCCACTGGATGCCAGTCCCAGATTGTGGCAAAGGGCTGCGCCGACAAACATTCCCATGACAGTTACTGCCGAATCTGACGACCCCTGACCTGCCAGGATCAACTGCCGCAGAGGACATCCTCCCGCCAGAACTGCTGCAAACCCAACTGCATACATTCCGAGAATATTCCACAAATGTTCTGAATGCGCAATAACTCCGGGTGTATCAAACCCAAGTACAAACCCTCCGGTCATCACATTATATAGCAGCATTACCACAAGCAGACTTCCTACAACTGTCAAAAGATCAAAGTTCTTCATCAAAATCACATCACGGATCCCACCTGCAAAACACATTCTGGATTTCTGCGCCAATGCGCCAAACAAAAGTCCGCCAATCATAGATGCCACAATCGGCGCATGCATACTTCCCGGACCTGATTCGCTTGCTTTCAACAAATCTGTGGCTGTCAGCAAAATAAAAATCCCAACCGTAATTACCGGAAGAACAGCCCCCGACGCTGCTTTTGTCACATAAGCTCTTCCAAGACTAAAGCCTTTTTTCAGCGCGATCACGCCTGTAGCCACACCAAGTACGAATCCGATCAATGCTACCCACGCATTTAAATCCCCTGCCGACATACGGATTACCATTCGAAGCGGACATCCCAAAAACACAAGCGACCCGATCATAATGATCATTCCGAGGATAAATCGAATCATCGGCGCCGATCCTGCCGTCGAACGATATTCCTTTGTTACTATTGAAATGATAAATGCCCCAAGCACAAGTCCGATGATTTCCGGACGGGCATACATTACCGCCTCTGCCTGATGCATCCCAAGCGCTCCCGCTGTATCACGTATAAAACATGCGATACAAAATGCCATATTTGCAGGATTTCCGAAAAACGCAAGACAGGCCGCCACCAGTCCGCATAGCGCTCCTGCAAGCGCCAGTTTTTTCTTTGAGTCTGATAAATTCATCTTTCCCCTCTCCCTTTTCCTTTTTATTTTTTACAGCCGTTTTAAACAGCCAGTTCCCTTACCGCGGCAATTGCCTTTCCAACCTCCTCTTCTGTATTAAAATGTGAAAAACTAAAGCGTACCGCCCCTTGCTCTATCGTTCCAAATGCATCATGCATCAGTGGAGCACAATGCCCTCCCGCTCTCGTCGCAATTCCATATTCTGTCAATAATTCATCGCTGACCTCTGCCGAGTCTTCGGCTTTGATATTCAACGAAACAATAGGTGCACGTTCTCGCACACGAAAGTCTCCATACAACTTTACTCCTTGAATCCGGTGCACCTCTTCATAAAACTGCCACATCCGTTCTTGAGCAAGCTTTGAGATCGTTTCCACCCCTGTTTCTTCTATATATTGAAGCGCCGCATTTAATCCCGCAATCCCATGACTGTTCAGCGTTCCCGCCTCCAATGCCGTAGGCATACGCACAGGATGATTTCTATTGTACGTTTCTATCCCGCTGCCTCCTCGTTTCAACGGCCTGATTTCCAATCCCGGACGGACATAGATACCCCCGGTTCCCTGTGGTCCGTACAAGCCTTTATGACCGGTAAAGCATAACACATCAATCTGCATTTTCACTACATCGATCGGGATCAGCCCTGCCGTCTGCGATACATCTGCAATCAGCAGAACATTATGCTTTTTTGCAATCTTGCCGATCCGCTCCATATCTGTCAGATTCCCTGTCAAATTAGATCCATGCGTACACACGATCGCTTTCGTATTTTCCCGTACCGCAGATTCCATTTCTTCATAGGAAATATTTCCGTCTCTGTCACAATCCAGAATCGTCAGCTCTGCTCCTGCCGCTTCTCGTTCGTACAGCGGCCGCAAAACAGAATTGTGCTCCAGTTTCGTCGTAATCACATGATCTCCCGAATCGATCAAACCAAAAATTGCCGTATTAAGGCTTTCTGTAGCATTTGAGGTAAATGCAATCTGTTTAGGGTTCTCCCCATGAAACAGCCTGCAAAGCCTTTCTCTTGTATCATAAATCACCCGAGCCGCATCCAAAGATGCGTGATTCATCCCCCGACCGGCATTGCCAAAAGAGCCCAGTGCTCTTACCATCGCCTCCGCAACGGCTGTTGGTTTTTGCAGCGTTGTAGCCGCATTATCCATATAGATCATCTCGAACTTCTCCGTTTGTCTGCATCTCACCTGCGCGGATGCTTTTTTCTTCTGCCTATTATATTATATCCAAACCTCTCTTTTCCGTCTAATTGAAAGAAATAATAAGCCTGCTTATTTATAGATAATATCTATAAGTCAATAACAGTGCGCAGAGAGTTTTCCCACAAAAAACTGCACTATTTGAACAATACTGAAAGACTATAGGGAATAGGTAATCCCTCCGATAGAATACTCTTTCAATAATCAGATAGTGCAGTCATACCAAAAATACATAAACAACGTCCCGTCAGAGACCCTTCCGCTGTTTTGTTATGCTGTTTTTTACTTATTCGGTGTCCTCTTCTTTTTGCCTCCTATTCCAAGAAATCTTTTTATCCTTGCACTTGCAGTAATTTCTGTTTCAGATCATTTTCTAGCTTCAGCATCTCTGCCTCAGCAGCCTTACGTTTTTCTCTTCCTTCCTGCTGAATATGCATCACTTCATCCAGCGTAGAGATTAGCGATTCGTTCGTCGCTTTCAAGGTTTCCATATCGACAATTCCACGTTCAGACTCTCTCGCCGTATCCAGTGTTGCCATTTTCAGCTTCTCTGCATTCTTCTTCAGCAATTCATTTGTCATATCTGTTACTTCACGCTGAGCCTCTGCTGCCTGTGCAGAATGCTCTACTCCAAGCGCAAGTACCATTTGACTCTTCCACAATGGGATTGTATTGACTACGGTAGACTGGATTTTCTCCACCATTATCGTGTCGTTATTCTGTACAAGACGTATCTGCGGTGCAGTCTGGATCGAAATCTGGCGAGTCAGCTCCAGATCATGTATTTTCTTTTCAAATCTGCCGCACATAGAATCCAGATCGCGCGCTGCCTGTGCATCCTCCGCAAGCCCACTCTGCTGCGCCTTCTGTGTCAGTTCGGCCAGCTTTGTTGCACGCACCTCTTCCAGCTTTTTCTTTCCGGCCATAATATACATCGTCAGTTCCTTAAAATATGTCAGATTCAATTCGTACATCTTATCCAAGATCGCCACATCTTTCAGCAATTGTACCTGATGATTTTCCAAGGTTTTGCAGATCTCATTGATATTTGTTTCTGCCTTGGCATACTTTGTCTTCATTGCGGCGACCTTGTTCGCTCCCTTTTTGAAGAATCCAAAAAATCCTTTTTCCTCTTCCTCATCAAAGTCCTTCAATTCTTTTACAACACCGGAGAGCAGTTCCCCAATCTCCCCCATGTCCTTCGTTCTTACATTTTCCAGCGCCGTCTCGGAAAAGTCCGCCATTTTTCTCTGCGTTCCCGCTCCATACTGAAGAATCATCTGGGAATTCGTCAAGTCAATTTGCTCTGCAAATTGTACCACCATTTTTTTCTCATCTTCAGATAATACCTCTTCTGCTTCCAGTTTCTGTTCCTCTTTCACATCTACGACTTCCTGTTTTGTCTCCCGGAAAGGGTCAAGTGTCAATGTCGGTGTTGCCAGATCTGCAAATTCCTGATTCATGTCTTATCCTCCTTATATCGTATCTGTCTTTTATTTCTTAATCAAATTCCGTTATATTCACTTTTTATTGTTTATCGTATTTGATCGTATTCCTTGTTTATTTCTTCAGTCCGTCCTCAGTCAGCCCTTCCTGTGCAAGCATCGTATGCAGTACCGAAATATCCGACGACACATCCCATGCAGTATCTTGAAATAGGCTGTCCAACAGCTTTTCAAATGCCACATTCAATGTATCCAGTGTCTTTTCAATCTCTTTCTTGGACGAAATAATGTTCTCTCCCTGCACCGGCTGACTGTCTAAATCCTCATATGCTTCTAACAGCTTTACTGTCGTCGGAAGATAATACTCCATCATCCGCCGCAAATCTGACACCGAAGCCGGATTCTGTTCTACTCTGTCAAAAATCCGGTCTACAAGCATTTCAATTCTGGAAATTTTTGCAGAAATCTCTTCCCCCGGAATCGCATCGTTGCATGCCCGTATCTTTCGGATATATTCCTCTCCCGCTTGTATCGCCTCTCTTACTTTCGGTGGAAGCTTCTGATTTTCCTGCGCCGCAGCCTCCTGCGCCTTTCTTTGCGCTTCCTCTTCTCGTGCCTTTTGTTTCTTCTCCCGTTCTTCCATTTCTACACGGTTCATCAAATCTGTATATTGCCGGTAGGCCTTATGGCTGATCATCAGGCAGCTCTTCTTGGAATCCAGATGTCCCTCCTTAAACCAACCCTTCTGGATCATCCGCTCCAAATCCTGTATCACGAATTTTTTGCTTTTCTTTGCTCCGCACTGCTCCTGCAATTCCTTCACATCGCAATATTCCCGTCCGCCGAGAATACGCACATACTCCCGGAATCTACGTACTCTTCCGCGCATTCGCCCCCCGATCGCCGCCATTATGAAAAATGCCGTCATCGGAATTCCTGTCAGTATCAACCCTGCCCAGTATCCGCTTCCATAATATCCGCTTGCAATTCCTGCAACCATTATCAGTATTGCCGCAAGCAAAGAAATCGCTCCTGCACCATATCCGATTATGCTGAGTGCAGTTCCGCCTGCTTTCGTAGGACCTGTCATTCCATACAGCGCCGGTGTTTTCTTGGAATGTGCCGCCATACCGGATGCGTCTTCGGCCATCCCCTGCTGCATTCGGATATTTTCATTCACGGTATTTCCCACATTACGCACTGTATGCGAAAAATAATCCACAGCGCCGTTTACAGTATCGGAGATCGTCCGGTTCAGCATACTATAATCATGTGAATCAATGGCATTCTGCACATTTCTGCAAATTTCTTCACCAAACTTTTCCCATTCACGGTTTTCCATTCTAATCTCTCACTTTCTTCTACTTGACCTCGAAATTCTTTTTATTTTATAATCAGTTTAGACAGATTTCAAACAAAAGTCAAGAAAATAGCATCAGGGAGAAATATTTTATGGAACTCAACATTTTATATGAAGATAAGGACTTGATCGTCTGCATCAAACCTGCCGGAATCGCCACACAAAGCAGCCGCATCGATACTCCTGATATGGTCAGCCTGCTCAAAAATCATTTGAGAAGAAATACTACGAACAAAGAGCCATACCTAGCCGTTATCCACCGTCTTGACCAGCCTGTTACAGGCATTCTGGTATTTGCAAAAAATAAAAAAGCTGCTGCCGGATTAAACCGTCAGCTCACCGCTTTCGGATTCGGGAAACACTATCTTGCCTGTTTAAGCAAAATCCCCTCCCTCACCGAAGCGGATCTGATCGATCATATGGTAAAAGATTCCCGCACCAACACCTCTCATATCTGTCCAAAGGATACCCCCGGCTCCAAAGAGGCCAGGCTACACTATAAGATCATCAAAAAAACTGATACGTCTGCCATTGCCGGCATTACTCTTGATACCGGACGGCACCACCAAATTCGTGTCCAGATGTCTCACATTGGCTGTCCGATTCTCGGAGACGTCAAATACGGCGGTCCGGCTTACAAACAGCTTCAATTATTTGCCTGGCGACTGACGTTCAAGCATCCTGCTACAGGCAAAGCACTTGAATTTCAATTGGACCTTTCCGAATTTTTATAAAGTGTATCTTATTTTGAAACGTTTTTATTTCCTTTTGATCACAGCAGGCACCCGGTGTCTCAACACTCCGGGTGCCTGTACCTTTTCAGAAGCGCCGATCACTCTTCTGTCATCTCTGCATCTGTCTCTTCTAATACCGTACTGTATTTTTCTAAAATCGTATTCTGAATCTTCTCTCTTGTGCCGGAATTGATCGGATGTGCAATATCCCGATATTCTCCGTCAAGTGCTTTTTTGCTCGGCATTGCAATAAACAGGCCCTTTTCTCCTTCAATCACTTTAATATCATGTACCACAAATTCATCATCGATCGTAATAGATACCACCGCCTTTAACTTTCCTTCTTTTGCCACTTTACGCACACGCACATCTGTAATTCTCATTTGTCAGTCTCCTTTCACTAAGTCCATTCTTCTCAGCTCTTACATCATATATCGGTCATTTTTCTCGATTACTACCTTGATTTCGTCTTCTCCGACATGTCTTGCATTTGCCCGAATCGTACCCCGGCTCTCTACAATACAGTTTTCAATATATGTATTGTCTCCAAGATACACATCATTCAATATAATCGAATTCTTGATCACACAGTTATTTCCCACAAATACCTTTTTAAAAATAATCGAATTTTCAACCGTTCCGTTGATAATGCTGCCGCTGCCGACCAAACTGTTCTTTACAACCGCCCCCGGATTATACTTTGCAGACGGTTGATCGCTCACCTTTGAATATACTTGCGGAAGTTCTTTGAAAAAATAGCGTCTCACCTCCGGCTTTAGGAAATCCATATTTGTCTTATAATAAGATTCTACCGTTGCAATATTGCTCCAGTAATTTTTCAGCTTATACCCATATATCTTTTTCAGATTCTTATAGCGGATCAAAATATCACTGACCAGATCATAGCGCCCCTCATCCTGACTGTGTTCCACCAGATCGATCAAAAGCCTTCTCCGCATAATATATATTCCTGTAGAGACGGTCCGGGAGTGCGCCACCATCGGCTTTTCCTCGAACTCTTCAATCCTTGCGGCTTCATTCATACGAACAGTTCCGAATCTTGTGGCATCCTCATTGTCCTGAAGATCTCTTACCACCACAGTAATATCCGCACGCTTTGCAATATGATACTCTAACACCTTGTTGTAATCCATTTTATAGACCGCATCTCCCGAGGCAATGATCACATACGGCTCATGGCATTTCTTCAGAAAATCCAGATTCTGATGGATAGCATCTGCGGTTCCCCGATACCAGTATCCATTATTCGCTGTAATAATCGGAGTAAATACATACAAACCTCCCTGTTTTCGTCCAAAATCCCACCATTTCGATGAGTTCAAGTGCTCGTTTAACGAACGCGCATTGTACTGTGTCAGTACCGCCACTTTTTGAATATGGGAATTCGTCATGTTGCTCAAAGCAAAATCAATCGCCCTGTAACTGGACGCAATCGGCATCGCAGCCACCGCTCGCTTCGTTGTAAGTTCCTGCATGCGTCTGTTATTACCGCCTGCCAGAATAATACCAACTGCTCTCATCTCCAATCACCTGCCTTTATCAATGTCTCTCCGCTTGCCAGTATTCCATCTCCGTAATCCTCAGCGGTTGTCTCTCCACTGACGGCAGTATTCTTGCCAATCTGAACATTCGGCGGAATAACGGAATTTTCTCCGATCGTAGCCAATCCACCGCTGTAAATATGCGGTTTCAAACGATTCGGCACCTCTGCTCCGATACCGATCACCACGTTATCACCGATCACTGTATTCTCCGCAATGATCGCTTTATCGATCACACAGTTGTCACCGATCACCACATCTCTCATAATGATCGAATCACGTACGATACTTCCTTTTCCTATTGTAATCCCGGCTCCCAGAACAGAATTGTGTACCTCTCCGTAAACCTCTGTTTCATTACTGATAATACATCGATCTACAACAGCCTGCTCCGCAATATACTGCGGCGGAAGATTGGAACTGTTCGTATAAATCTTCCAAAACTCTTCATACAGATTAAACTCCGGAATGATATCGATCAATTCCATATTCGCCTCCCAATAAGAGCTCAGCGTTCCGACATCCTTCCAGTAGCCGTTATACTCATACGCAAATAAGCGATTCCCTTTCGCATGACAATACGGGATAATATGCTTTCCAAAATCACAGTGCGGCTGATCAGAAAGTTGGATCAATGCCTCTTTCAGTATCGGCCAACTAAAAATATAAATTCCCATGGAAGCCAGATTGCTGCTGGGATGCTCCGGCTTTTCCTCAAATTCCCGAATTTTACTGTCCGAATCTGTTACTACGATCCCAAAACGACTTGCCTCCTCCAAAGGCACCGGCATTGACGCAATCGTTACATCAGCCTTGTTCGCCTTATGGAAGTCCAACATCACCTCATAATCCATTTTATAAATATGATCCCCTGAAAGAATCAACACATAATCAGGATTGAAACCTTGTATGTAATCTAAATTTTGATAAATAGCATTTGCCGTTCCCGTATACCACTCACTGTTTGAACTCTTCTCATACGGAGGTAATATTGAAACACCTCCGACATTACGGTCCAAATCCCACGGAATCCCGATACCGATATGCGTATTCAGCCGAAGCGGCTGATACTGTGTCAGCACCCCGACTGTATCCACTCCCGAATTAATGCAGTTACTCAGCGGAAAATCAATAATACGGTACTTACCGCCGAAAGCTACGGCAGGCTTGGCCACCTTTGCAGTCAACACCCCCAGCCGACTGCCTTGTCCACCTGCAAGCAGCATGGCGATCATTTCTTTCTTAACCATGTTGTCACCCCATTTCTAGTTCGTTTAACTTTCTATATTATACCATATTTTTCAGATATGTGAATGTTTTTCACAATTTTTACGCAAAAATTGTATGCTTTTTGTGTGTTTTAACCAAAAAAGAACCTCTTTCAATTTCTCTCATATATAGTATAATATATTCAGCAGACGTTATATATGACTGAACCTCAAAATATTCTTAAAGAAGGGATTATACCTATGTATAAAATTGATTTTCAAAAACCGATCCACATTCATTTCATCGGGATTGGCGGCATCAGTATGAGCGGCCTCGCAGAAATTTTACTGGAAGAAGGTTTCACAGTATCCGGCTCTGATTCCAAGTCCTCTCCGCTCACCCAAAAGCTGGAGCAGCTTGGCGCCGAGATTTTTTACGGCCAAAAGGCTTCCAACATTATTGACGGTATCGACTGCGTTGTTTATACTGCCGCGATCAGTCGTGAAAACGCAGAACTGATCGAAGCTGTAGCAAAAAAGATTCCCATGCTGACCCGCGCTGAGCTGTTGGGACAGCTGATGAAGAATTACGATACCCCCATTGCCGTATCAGGAACACACGGTAAAACAACTACCACATCCATGCTCTCCCACGTTCTGCTTGCCGGAGACATGGATCCCACGATTTCCGTAGGCGGCATCCTACAGGCAATCGGCGGCAACATCCGGGTCGGACATTCCGAAACCTTTATTACAGAAGCGTGCGAATACACAAACAGCTTTCTGAATTTCTTCCCGAAGATCGGAATCATATTAAATATAGAAGAAGACCATTTGGATTTCTTCAAGGATCTGGAAGATATCCGTCATTCATTTCACCAGTTTGCAGCTCTGCTGCCGACAGACGGTACTTTGATCATCAACGGGGATATCAAGAATTACGAAGAAATCTGTACCGATCTTACGTGTAATGTCATCACCTGCGGTTCTTCTCCCGCATGCAACTACAGCGCCGAGAATGTCCGCTTTGACGAAAAAGGTCTGGCTTCCTTTGATCTGCTGAAAGACGGAAAGCATATCGAACGCATTGATTTGTCTGTGCCGGGATATCACAATGTTTCCAATGCCCTGACTGCCGTTGCTGCCGCAGAGCTGCTTCATATTCCAATGGAGCGGATCAAAAAGGGGCTGTTGGAATTTCACGGAACCGACCGCCGTTTTGAATACAAGGGTACGATGAATGGAGTGACGATCATTGATGATTACGCTCATCATCCGACAGAGATTCTTGCAACCCTGAAAGCGGCCAAAAATTACCCGCACAAAGAACTGTGGTGTGTATTCCAACCACATACCTATACACGAACCAAGGCATTTTTCCGTGAATTCGCAGAAGTGCTCTCCCATACCGATCACCTTGTTCTCGCCGATATATATGCGGCAAGGGAAACAGATACGCTCGGAGTTTCCTCAAAAGATCTGGCGGAAGAAGCAGCCCGGCTGGGAACAGATTCCCATTATTTCGGAAGCTTTGAAGAAATCGAACAATTTTTAAAAGAAAATTGCTCTTCGGGAGATTTGTTGATAACTATGGGCGCCGGAGATGTTGTAACTATTGGGGAAAATCTGCTGAAATAAAAGTTATTCACATTTTCCACATCAAGTTATCTACAAAAAACCTACTCTTTCCACAAAAAATGCTTTGTTAAAATACTTTATAGATGCTATAATACCTTTGCACATCGCATGAGAAGACACTAAGGGTGGAAATGAGATTATGAAAACATTAAAGCTAAAAAATAAATACCAGACAAACGCAACGCTGGTTTCCAATGATTTTATCGATCATTATATGAACAAGGCAAACGGTGAGTTTGTAAAGGTCTATCTGCTTTTGTTACGGCATCTGAACGACCCTTTTTCCGCATTGACGATCTCAACGATCGCAGACAGTCTGGACAATACGGAGAGGGACGTCCTTCGCGCATTCCGCTATTGGGAAGCAGAGGGACTTTTAAGCCTTGAAAAGGATTCCGATGACAGGATTACCGGACTTGCATTGGAACAGGTATGCTCCGACAGTACATGTTCTGCAACAGGAACCCTTTCGGGAGCGCTTGCAGACAAGGAGTCGGCAGTTTCCGATGTACAGGCTCCGCAAGAGCTGCCAACTTCCGACAGCATTACACAGCAGCCGCAAGAACCTCGTGCTGCTGCCGACATTGCACGGCAGCCTGCCTCCAATCCGCCGTCCTCTGATTC
This sequence comes from uncultured Schaedlerella sp., assembly GCA_963559385.1. GTDB lineage: Bacteria > Bacillota > Clostridia > Lachnospirales > Lachnospiraceae > Schaedlerella. The sequence goes on along the minus strand of CAUWKK010000020.1, from coordinate 31,212 downwards.
TTTCAAGGCACAGAAAGAATTGAAATCACTTCTGTTTATTGCAGAACAATATCTCGGCAAAACACTGACAAAAACCGATGTGGACGCAATTACATATTTTTACGACACGCTCAAAATGCCCGCCGACCTGATCGAATATCTGATCGAATCCTGTGTTGAGAACGGTCACAAGAGTATCCATTATATACAGAAGGTCGCACTTTCCTGGTATGACGAGGGAATCAAAAGCAAAGAAGCTGCTAGGATCCGTTCTCGTTCTTACAGCAAGAATTGTTATACGGTTCTGAATGCTTTCGGCATCAAGAACCGCGGACCGGCTGACACAGAATTAGTCTTCATCCGCAAGTGGACCGAGGATTTTGGATTTACCCTGGATATCGTTCAAGAAGCCTGTAACCGGACAATCTCAGCAACACATCAGCCAAGCTTCGAATATGCAGATACGATCCTGCAGAACTGGAAACAGGCGGGTGTACGCACCCCGAAGGATATTGCTGCGTTGGATACCGCTTTTCAAAAGGAAAAGCAGACAAAAAGCTCTGTTTCTCCTCGTTCCTCAACTGCTGCCAGAAATCTGAACAATTTTGAACGACGCAGCTATGATATGGATTCACTGGAAAAGCGTCTTCTGAACAGCAATTAAAACAAGTATCTATTAAAAGGAGTATTTCCCGTGGGACTAAAAAATTCACAATATCAGGAAATCATGCGAAATTATGAGCAAAAGCAATTCAAAAGCCATGACATTTTGAACAGACGTTACGAAAAGGTCTATGAGAAGCTTCCGGAATTCAAATCTCTGGACGACTCGATTTCGATGCTCTCTGTTCAATATGGAAAACGGCTTTTGAATGGCGACGACAGCGCTGTGGATACTCTGAAGGAGGAACTTGCGATCCTCCGAAGCAGCAAAGCCGAATTATTGAAATCTGCCGGTTTCCCTGCAGATTATCTGGAACCGGTTTATGAATGTGCAGACTGTAAGGACACCGGTTACATAGACGGCAGGAAATGTCACTGTTTTAAAAAAGCTGTCAGCAGGCTTTTATACAGCCAGTCGAATCTTTCATCCATACTGGCTCATGAAAATTTCGATACCTTTTCGGCGGATTATTATTCCGACAATTTTATCGACCCGAAGACCGGACGCTCCGCCAGAGAAGTCATTGAAGACGCCTATCAGACATGTCGTGAATTTGTCCGTACTTTCAACAAAGAGCATCAAAATCTCTTTTTCTACGGAGATGTGGGTGTCGGAAAGACATTTCTTTCCAATTGTGTCGCCGGAGCTCTGATCGAGGCAGGATTTTCTGTCTTATATTTCTCAGCACCGGCGCTCTTTAACACACTTGCTCATCATACCTTTGATAAAAATGATATTGATGCGCAGAATATGTATGAATTTATTTATGACTGCGATCTGCTGATCATTGACGACCTCGGAACCGAATATACCAACTCATTTGTATCTTCACAGTTCTTTTCCTGTATCAATGAGCGGTTATTAAACAGACGTTCCACCGTTATTTCCACGAATCTTTCTCTGGATTCGCTTGCCAATCTGTACACAGAGCGGGCATTTTCCAGGATCACCAGTAACTATATCATGCTGAAGCTGATCGGCGATGATATTCGAATCAAAAAGAAACTACAAAACAAGGAGGAACAACAGTAATGTTGCGAAGAAGCGATCGAAACTTAGAAAATATCCCGGTAGGTGCACTGGGGCTGATTCCGATTACAGGCTGCGAGGAGCTCGGCGCCAAGGTCAATGACTATCTCGTCAAATGGAGACAAGAAAGCGGCAACCAGTATAAGGATGATGTTGTATTCAACGGCTATGTCCAGGATAATTTTATTCTTAATGCAAAGGTACCACGTTTTGGCTCAGGAGAGGCAAAAGGGCTGATCAGTGAATCTGTGCGCGGAAAGGATCTCTACCTTATGGTAGATGTCTTAAACTACAATATTACTTACTCACTCTCCGGAAATATAAATCATATGTCTCCGGACGATCATTTCCAGAATTTAAAACGGATTATTGCCGCTGTCGGCGGAAAAGCAAGGCGAATTAATATTATCATGCCATTCCTCTATGAAAGCCGTCAGCACAAGCGCAGCAGCCGGGAATCTCTGGACTGTGCGCTTGCGCTTCAGGAGCTTGTCCGCATGGGCGCAGACAATATTATTACCTTTGACGCCCACGACCCACGTGTACAAAACGCAATTCCGCTGAGCGGATTCGAAACAGTAACTCCTGCCTACCAGTTTGTAAAAGGGCTGCTTCATACCGTCAAAGACCTTCAGATCGACAGCGATCATATGATGATCATCAGCCCGGACGAAGGCGCTACCGCTCGTGCGATTTATCTGGCAAACGTATTAGGATTGGATATGGGTATGTTCTACAAACGCCGCGATTACACACGTATTGTAGACGGACGCAACCCGATCGTTGCCCATGAGTTCCTCGGAAGTTCTGTCGAAGGCAAGGACGTAGTCATTATCGACGATATGATTTCCTCCGGTGACAGCATTCTGGATGTCGCAAAACAATTAAAACAACGAAAAGCAAGACGGATCTACGCTGCCGCTACGTTCGGTTTGTTCACCAACGGTATGGACAAGTTTGATCAGGCTTATGAGGACGGACTTTTAGACGGTATTCTGACGACAAACCTAATCTACCAGACACCGGAACTTCTGTCAAAACCATATTACATCAACTGTGACATGAGCAAATATATCGCATTACTAATCGACACGCTGAACCATGACGGTTCGATCAGCACGATTCTGAATCCGAACGAGCGTATCCAGCATGTCGTCGACAAATACAAAAACAATCAAGAAATATAATTTCTAAGAACAATCAAAAAATGAGTTGTACGGTTTTTCAAATTTCTGTACAACTCATTTTTTGCTTATGGGTTTATATTTATCAACGTATTTACAGCAGTCCTCCGATTGATAAGAACAACGGTGCAAATACGAGTGATACGATCGTCATCAGCTTGATCAGTATGTTGATAGACGGTCCGGAAGTGTCCTTAAACGGATCTCCGACAGTGTCTCCTACAACTGCAGCTTTGTGTGCCTCGCTACCCTTTCCTCCATGGGCTCCTGTCTCGATATATTTCTTTGCATTATCCCATGCGCCTCCGGCATTCGACATAAAGATCGCCATAAGTACGCCTGTTACCAATGCTCCTGCCAAAAGACCTCCAAGCGCATCCACACCGAGAACAACTCCAACCAATATCGGAACACCTACTGCCATCAGCCCCGGAAGCAGCATTTCATGGAGAGCCGCTGTTGTAGAAATACCCACACAGGATGTATAATCCGGTTTTTCTGTTCCCTCCATGATGCCCGGCTTCTCTCGGAACTGACGCCGCACTTCCTCGATCATCTTATATGCAGCCTTAGATACAGAGTCCATAGTAAATGCAGAGAAGAGGAAGGTCAGCATACCGCCGATAAAAATACCGATGATTACTTTATAGTCCAATAAATTGATCGCTTCCAGCTTCACCGCCTCTGCATAGGATACAAACAGTGCCAACGCAGTCAATGCCGCAGATCCAATCGCAAAGCCTTTTCCCATTGCCGCTGTTGTATTCCCTACAGAATCAAGCTTATCGGTGATCTCACGGACAGATTCGTCCAAACCGGACATTTCCGCAATACCGCCTGCATTGTCTGCAATCGGCCCGTAGGCATCCACCGCAACCGTAATTCCTGTTGTAGAAAGCATTCCCACTGCAGCCAACGCAATCCCATAAAGTCCGTTTGCCTGATACGAAATAAAAATTCCTATGCAGATCAAGAGCAAAGGAATCGCCGTAGACTGCATTCCTACAGCAATACCGCTGATAATAGTAGTCGCCGGTCCCGTTTCAGACTGTGCGCCGATCTTCTTCACCGGACGATAATCGGCAGATGTATAATACTCTGTCACATTCCCGATGATCACACCTACGACCAGCCCTGCAATCACCGCAATCGCAGCTTTCATATCGCCAAACACCAACTGACTAAGCGCCAAAGATGCGAGGATTACCAATGCAGCTGATACATAGCTGCCTCGTGTAAGCGCTTTCTGCGGGTTGGAGTTGTCATCTCCTTTTACAAAGAATGTCGCAATGATCGATGCGACAAGTCCGCATGCCGAAACTGCCAACGGATAAAACACTCCGGCTGCCGCAGCAGCCACTGCCCCCAGTGTCAATGCGGACACAAGAGAACCTACATAAGACTCAAACAAATCGGCTCCCATTCCCGCAACATCTCCTACATTATCTCCCACATTATCGGCAATCACCGCCGGGTTACGCGGATCATCCTCAGGAATCCCCGCTTCTACCTTTCCTACGAGGTCCGCTCCCACATCGGCAGCTTTTGTATAGATACCGCCTCCTACACGTGCAAACAAGGCAATTGAAGATGCTCCTAAGCTGAATCCTGACAAGACGTCGATATTCTTTGTCAATATGTACACAAGGCTCACACCGAACGCTCCCAGACCTGCCACACACATTCCCATAACCGCTCCGCCGGAAAACGCGATCGAAAGCGCCTTATTCATCCCGCTCTCTCTTGCTGCATTTGCCGTTCGGACATTCGCCTTCGTGGCTACAGTCATACCGCAGTACCCGGCAATCGTCGAAAACAATGCCCCGACCACGAAGCAGACAGCCGTTACCCAACTTCCGATACCGATACCGATCAATACAAACAGCACTGCCACGAAAATTACGAGGATCTTATACTCTGCCGTCAAAAACGCACGAGCCCCTTCTGCGATCGCTCCCGCAATTTCCTTCATTCGCTCGGTTCCCGCGGTCTGCCTGCTGACCTTTAATGCCAGATATGCAGCAAACACAAGTGCAAGCACTGCCGCAGCCGGAACAAGCATCATCCATTTTTCCATGTTGTTACCCTCCTAAAACAAATAATCCATTTTGAATTCTTTTTCCTATAGTTAAGAACTCTTAATTATTATTCATTATACCCTCTACCATCCTGTTTTGCAAGTATGTTTTTTTAATCTTGCATTTTTACTTTTCTCTATTTTCTATGTTTTATAATATATTGCGATTTTCCTTATTTTTTCTCTATTACCTAATTTTTTTTTAGATATTCTGATGATTTTTCAGTATATGCAGAATTTCATACTCATATGTCATAACTGCTTTTTCGGTCGAGCAGAGAGCTAAAAAAAGAGTACAGACAAATTCTGTACCCTTTTTCGCTCTTATTATTCTTCCGTCAGAACCGCTTCCGACTCTGTTTCGGACTCTTCAACTATATCTTCTGTATACTCTGCTACTTCGGCATTCTCCTCTGTTGCCACTTCATTCAGCACTTCCGGTTCTTCTTCATCCAAAAGCTCGGATTTTTCTTCTTCCGTTTCCCTTATATCTGTATTCAGACTTACATCACGGTACTTTTTCATACCTGTACCTGCCGGAATATGTTTACCGATAATAACATTTTCTTTCAAGCCGATCAAATGGTCTACCTTACCCTTGATCGCAGCCTCTGTCAGAACCTTTGTCGTCTCCTGGAAAGAAGCTGCAGACAGGAACGAATCTGTTGCAAGAGAAGCTTTCGTAATACCAAGCATGATCTGTTCGCCGGTTGCCGCCTCTTTTCCTTCTGCGATCAACTGTTCGTTCACTTCATTGAAGTCCAGTACATCCACCATGCTGCCCGGAAGGAATTCACTGTCTCCGTTTTCTTCGATGCGGATTTTCTTTAACATCTGGTGTACGATCACCTCGATATGCTTATCGTTGATTTCTACACCCTGAAGGCGATATACACGCTGTACCTCCCGAAGCAAATAGTCCTGTGCGGCACGAAGCCCCTTAATCTTCAGGATATCATGCGGATTGACGCTACCCTCTGTCAGCTCGTCACCGGCCTCAAGCACCTGTCCGTCCTGTACCTTGATACGGGAACCGTACGGAATCAGATACGCCTTTGATTCTCCGGTTTCGTGATTTGTTACGATCACCTCACGCTTTTTCTTTGTATCACTTAGAGTTGCAGTTCCGGCAAACTCTGTGATGATCGCAAGTCCCTTCGGCTTTCTTGCCTCAAACAACTCTTCGACACGAGGAAGACCCTGTGTGATATCGTCGCCGGCAACTCCGCCTGTATGGAACGTACGCATCGTAAGCTGTGTACCCGGTTCACCGATCGACTGTGCGGCAATAATACCGACTGCCTCTCCGACCTGCACCGCCTCTCCTGTTGCCATGTTCGCTCCATAGCATTTTGCACATACGCCATTTTTGCAGGTACATGTCAAAATCGTACGGATCTTCACCTGCTCCAGCGGATTACCTTTTTCGTCCACACCCTTTTTCATAACCTTTTCGGCACGTTTCGGTGTGATCATATGGTTCGCCTTTACGATTACATTTCCGTCTTTATCCTTGATATCCTCACAGGAGAAACGTCCTGTAATACGCTCCTGCAAGCTTTCAATCTCTTCATTTCCATCCATGAACGCTTTGACATACATGCCCGGAATTTCTTTTCCTGTACCCTCTACACAATCACTGTCATGGATGATCAGTTCCTGTGAAACGTCTACCAGACGTCTTGTCAGATAACCGGAATCGGCTGTACGAAGCGCTGTATCAGACAGACCCTTACGCGCTCCATGGGCAGACATAAAGTACTCCAATACGTCCAGACCTTCACGGAAATTCGACTTGATCGGCAGTTCGATCGTACGACCGGTTGTATCCGCCATCAATCCACGCATTCCTGCAAGCTGTTTGATCTGTTTATCAGAACCACGGGCTCCGGAATCCGCCATCATAAAGATGTTATTATATTTATCCAAACCTGTAAGCAGCGCTTCGGTCAGCTTATCATCGGTATTCTTCCATGTTTCCACAACCTCTTTGTAACGCTCTTCCTCAGTGATCAGACCACGCTTGTAGTTCTTTGTGATCTTGTCTACCGTATCCTGTGCGTCCTGGATCAGCTGCGGTTTCTGCGGCGGCACAGTCATATCTGAAATAGATACGGTCATAGCTGCCCTTGTAGAATATTTATATCCGATCGCCTTTACGTCATCCAACACCTCCGCCGTCTGTGTTGCTCCATGGGTATTGATGACTTTTTCCAAAATCTGCTTCAGCTGTTTCTTGCCTACATGGAAATCCACTTCCAGTTTCAGTTCATTGCCTTCTATTTCACGATCTACAAATCCCAAATCCTGTGGAATGATCTCGTTAAATAAGAGTCTTCCCAATGTCGCATCAATCGTCCCCGCCTTTACAGATCCGTCCGGCATCACTTTGGTCACACGTACCTTAATCTTAGAATGCAATGTAATATATCCGTTCTCATATGCCAGAATCGCCTCGTTCGCATTCTTAAAGAACATTCCCTCGCCTTTGACACCCGGTCTTTCCTGTGTCAGATAATAAATACCGAGAACCATATCCTGTGACGGAACCGCTACCGGCCCTCCGTCTGACGGTTTCAAAAGGTTATTCGGAGAGAGAAGCAGAAAACGACACTCTGCCTGCGCTTCTACAGACAGCGGTACGTGAACCGCCATCTGGTCTCCGTCGAAATCGGCATTGTACGCGGCACATACGAGCGGATGAAGCTTGATTGCCTTACCTTCTACCAGAATCGGCTCAAATGCCTGAATACCAAGTCTGTGCAGCGTGGGGGCACGGTTCAGCATAACCGGATGCTCTTTAATGACCTCTTCCAGAACATCCCATACCTCCGGCTGAAGTCTCTCTACCATTTTCTTTGCATTTTTAATGTTATGCGCCGTTCCGTTTGACACCAGTTCTTTCATAACAAACGGCTTAAACAACTCGATCGCCATTTCCTTTGGCAGACCACACTGATAAATCTTCAGCTCCGGCCCTACAACGATAACAGAACGTCCTGAATAGTCAACACGTTTTCCAAGCAGGTTTTGGCGGAAACGTCCGGACTTACCTTTCAGCATATCAGACAGTGATTTCAGCGCTCTGTTTCCCGGCCCTGTCACCGGACGTCCACGGCGTCCGTTGTCAATCAGTGCGTCTACCGCTTCCTGAAGCATACGCTTTTCGTTTCGCACGATGATATCCGGCGCCCCTAACTCCAGCAATCTTCTCAGACGATTGTTTCGGTTAATGATCCTTCTGTACAGATCATTCAAGTCAGATGTCGCAAAACGTCCTCCGTCCAACTGCACCATCGGACGCAGATCCGGCGGAATAACCGGAATTGCATTCAGGATCATCCACTCCGGCTTGTTTCCGGATTCGCGGAATGCCTCTACCACCTCCAGACGCTTTACAATTCTCGCACGTTTCTGTCCGGTAGAATTTTCCAATGCTTCCTGTAATTCTGTATATTCCTTCTCCAGGTCGATCGCCTGTAACAGTTCCTGGATTGCCTCAGCTCCCATACCTACACGGAAAGCCTTACCCCATTTTTCTCTTTCTTCCTGATATTCACTCTCAGAAAGCACCTGCTTGTACTGCAATCCGGTGTCTCCCGCATCCAATACAATATAAGAAGCAAAGTACAGAACCCGCTCCAGTGTTCTCGGAGAAATGTCCAGAATCAATCCCATACGGCTCGGAATCCCTTTAAAATACCAAATATGAGAAACCGGAGCAGCCAGGGCAATGTGCCCCATACGCTCACGACGGACACTTGCCTTAGTAACTTCAACACCACAACGGTCGCAGACTACACCTTTGTAGCGAATCTTTTTGTATTTTCCACAATGACACTCCCAGTCCTTACTCGGTCCGAAAATCCGTTCACAGAACAGACCGTCCTTTTCCGGTTTCAGCGTTCTATAATTAATCGTCTCCGGCTTTGTAACTTCGCCTCTTGACCATTCCAGAATCTTCTCCGGTGAAGCCAGACCGATTTTGATCGCATCAAATGTTAACTGCTGATTTTGTTGTTCATTGTTATTTGACATAAAGTTGGCTCCTCCTATTCTTCATCCTCATAATACTCATCGAAATCAAGTCCCACACTGTCGTCAAGGTCGTCCTCTTCCGGCTCTACATTTTCCAACTCACCGTTGACAAGCTCCTGCTCCATATATCCATGCTCTCTGTATTCTTCCTTGTCATTGCGGTATTTTCTGTCTCCTTCGATGATAGAGCGCAAATCTGTCTCACCATAATCTACGCTTTCCATAATCTCTACCTCTGTATTGTCGTCACGCAGTACGCGCACATCCAGAGCAAGAGACTGCAATTCCTTCAGCAATACCTTGAAAGACTCCGGAATACCCGGTTCCGGAATATTTTCTCCCTTGATAATCGCCTCGTAGGTTTTCACACGTCCGACAACGTCATCCGATTTCACAGTCAAAATTTCCTGCAGAGTATAAGATGCGCCATACGCCTCCAGAGCCCAAACCTCCATTTCTCCGAAACGCTGTCCTCCGAACTGCGCTTTACCTCCCAGCGGCTGCTGTGTAACCAAAGAGTATGGACCTGTAGAACGTGCATGGATCTTATCGTCTACCAGATGATGCAACTTCAAATAGTGCATGTGTCCGATCGTTACCGGACTGTCAAAGTATTCGCCGGTACGTCCGTCTCTTAAACGAACCTTTCCATCTCTGGAAAGCGGAACACCTTTCCACAATTTTCTGTGCTCTCTGTTATCATATAAATATTTCAATACTTCCGGAAGCAGTTCTTCCCCATGCTTTTTCTCGAACTCTTCCCACTCCAGATTGACATAATCATTCGCCAGATCCAGAGTATCCATAATATCTATCTCATTCGCTCCGTCAAAGACAGGTGTAGAAATATTAAATCCAAGTGCTTTTGCAGCCAGACTCAGATGGATCTCAAGCACCTGACCGATATTCATACGAGACGGCACACCTAATGGGTTCAGCACGATATCCAGCGGACGTCCGTTCGGAAGGAACGGCATATCTTCTACCGGAAGCACACGGGAAACGACACCCTTATTACCGTGACGTCCTGCCATTTTATCTCCGACAGAAATCTTTCTCTTCTGTGCAATATAAATACGAACAGACTGATTAACTCCCGGCGAGAGCTCATCTCCATTCTCTCTTGTAAATACCTTTGCATCTACGACAATACCGTATTCTCCATGCGGTACTTTCAGAGATGTATCTCTGACTTCACGTGCCTTCTCTCCGAAAATAGCACGCAGCAGTCTTTCCTCTGCCGTCAGTTCTGTCTCTCCTTTCGGAGTTACCTTTCCAACCAGAATATCTCCTGCCCGAACCTCCGCACCGATACGGATAATACCTCTCTCATCCAGATCCTTCAGTGCATCGTCGCCGACTCCCGGAATATCTCTTGTGATCTCTTCCGGTCCCAACTTCGTATCACGAGCTTCCGCCTCATATTCCTCAATATGAACAGAGGTATACACATCATCCTGCACCAATCTCTCACTCAGCAAAACGGCATCCTCGTAGTTGTAGCCTTCCCATGTCATGAATCCGATCAGCGGATTCTTGCCGAGCGCCATTTCACCCTGTGATGTAGACGGACCGTCTGCAATTACTTGTCCTGCTTCTACACGTTCTCCTTTGTCTACGATCGGTCTTTGATTGTAGCAGTTGCTCTGGTTACTTCTCAGGAACTTCGTCAACTTGTAGTTCTTCTTGGAGCCGTCATCCTGTCTGATCGTAATCTCAGTGGAAGTAGAGCGCTCTACAACACCTGCTTCCTCTGCAACTACACATACACCGGAGTCAACAGCAGCTTTTACCTCCATACCTGTTCCGACTACCGGAGCTTCTGTTGTAAGAAGCGGAACCGCCTGACGCTGCATGTTCGATCCCATAAGCGCACGGTTAGCATCGTCGTTTTCCAAGAAAGGAATCAACGCTGTCGCCACAGAGAATACCATTTTCGGGGAAACGTCCATGTAATCAAACTTATTTCTCTCGTATTCCTGTGTCTCCTCACGATAACGACCGGATACATTCTTATGAACAAAATGTCCCTCTGCATCCAACGGCTCATTCGCCTGCGCCACATGATAATTATCCTCTTCATCGGCTGTCATATATACAACCTCTTCTGTAACAACCGGATTCAAAGGATCTGTCTTGTCGATTTTCCGATACGGAGCTTCCACAAAACCATATTGATTGATTCTCGCATAGCATGCAAGAGAGTTGATCAGACCGATGTTCGGTCCCTCAGGAGTCTCGATCGGGCACATCCTTCCATAATGGGAATAATGTACGTCACGGACCTCAAATCCTGCCCGGTCACGTGACAGACCTCCCGGTCCCAACGCAGACAGACGTCTCTTATGTGTCAGCTCACCAAGCGGGTTGTTCTGATCCATAAACTGTGACAGCTGAGAAGAGCCAAAGAACTCCTTCACTGCAGCCGTTACCGGCTTGATGTTGATCAATGTTTGTGGAGAAATACCGTCCTGATCCTGCGTCGTCATACGCTCACGAACCACACGCTCCAGTCTGGACAGACCGATTCTGTACTGGTTCTGAAGCAATTCTCCGACCGCACGAATACGACGATTGCCCAAATGGTCGATATCATCGTCGGTTCCCATACCGTATTCCAAATGGATATTATAGTTAATCGAAGCCAGAATATCTTCTTTCGTAATATGCTTCGGTATCAAATCGTGAATGTCGCGTTTGATCATACGCTTCAACTCTTCTACATCGCCTGCGCACTCTTCCAGAATCCCCTCCAGAACCGGATAATATACCTGTTCTGTTACACCGACTTCATTCGGATCTATGTCTACGACTGCCTGCAAGTCCACCATCATATTCGAAAGGATCTTAATATTGCGAGACTCCTCTGCCCCTTCTACCCAGATATACGGTACGGCAGCATTCTGAATGGCGTCTGCAATCTCCCTTGTAATCTTTGTGCCCTTTTCCGCAACCACTTCACCTGTCACACGGCTTGCCACATCTTCAGCAAGAACCTGTCCTGTGACACGATTTTTCAGCATCAGCTTTTTGTTGAATTTATAACGTCCTACCTTGGCAAGATCATAGCGTCTTGCATCGAAGAACATGCTTGTGATCAGACTCTCCGCACTGTCTACTGCAAGCGGTTCGCCCGGACGGATTTTTTTATACAACTCTAACAGACCCTCCTGATAGTTCTCAGCAGTGTCCTTTCCAAAGCTTGCCAGAATCTTCGGCTCTTCTCCAAAGAGTTCCACGATTTCTGCATTCGTACCGATTCCAAGCGCACGGATCAGCACTGTGATCGGCACCTTTCTTGTCCGGTCAACACGTACATAAAAAACGTCATTGGAGTCTGTTTCATACTCCAACCATGCCCCTCTGTTCGGAATTACGGTTGAAGAGAACAGCTCTTTACCGAGCTTATCATGTGCGATTCCATAATAAATTCCCGGAGAACGAACCAACTGGCTTACAATAACTCGTTCTGCTCCATTGATCACAAACGTGCCTGTCTTTGTCATCAGCGGAAGATCTCCCATGAAAATTTCATGTTCGTTAATTTCGTCTTTCTCTTTATTGTAAAGTCTTACCTTTACTTTAAGAGGTGCGGCATATGTCGCGTCACGTTCTTTACACTCATCGATCGTGTACTTCACTTCATCCTCGCAGAGTCTGAAATCTACAAATTCCAGACTAAAATGACCACTGTAATCAGCGATCGGGGAAATATCGTCAAACACCTCTCTTAAGCCTTCATCCAGAAACCACTCATAAGAGTTCTTCTGCACTTCGATAAGATTCGGCATCTGCAATACTTCTTTTTGTCTGGAATAGCTCATGCGTGAACTTTTTCCATTTGTGATGGGACGAATTCTGTTTTTCTCCATTGACGTTTCACTCCTCATTTATTTTTTTGCGGGTTCCAAGTCCCCTGCGAAATTCTATCTGTTATTCATACTCCCTGCTCAAACCCTTGTTTCGCAAAATCTTCTATATATAATGAAAAGAATTCTATACCATAGTAAAAATCCGAATCACATGGTATACCTTTCCATAATAGCGCATTTTTTACTATAGCATAAAACTCTTTTCACTGTCAACAGTAATTCCTCTTTTTTCAAAAAGCTTCTTGACATTCAGTCTTTTTTGTGGTAAATACCGCTTCCTATGCACCACTCAAAACAGTCTGCCGGACTGTTTTATCGTATGTATTGCAACATAAAAACACCCGGCCGCAACAGACCGGGTGTCGTTTCTTCTTTTGCTTGAATTATTTCAGGTTAACTTCTGCACCTTCTGCTTCAAGTTTTGCTTTCAACTCTTCAGCTTCTGCTTTAGAAACAGCCTCTTTGATCACCTTCGGAGCGCTGTCAACAAGATCTTTTGCTTCTTTCAGTCCAAGTCCTGTCACTTCACGAACAACCTTGATAACCTTAACCTTAGAAGATCCTGCTGAAACAAGTTCTACATCGAACTCATCTTTCTCTGCTGCGGCTGCACCTGCGTCAGCTCCTGCTGCTGCAACTACAACACCTGCTGCTGCAGATACACCAAACTCTTCTTCACATGCTTTTACTAATTCATTTAACTCTAATACTGATAACTCTTTGATTGCTTCAATCATTTCAGCTGTTGTCAATTTAGCCATTTTCATATCCTCCATTTTTAAAATTTGTATTCGCCGCTTATCGGCTTATATTTACTATGTGTTCATGGAACCGGCTCTGCGGTTCTCAATTCTTACTCCTCTGCCGCTTCTTCTGCCGGAGCCTCTGCTACAACCTCGCCGTCTTTTTCAGCAATCTGCTTAATAACACGAGCAAAGTTTGTAATCGGTGACTGCATACTTCCAAGCAATCTGGAAAGCAATACTTCTCTTGCCGGAATCTTAGCCAGCTCGTTCAGTCCTGCCACATCATATACAGTTCCTTCTACTACACCGGCTTTCATCTCCAGCTTGTCTGCTGTTTTCGCAAACTCTGCAAGAATTCTTGCCGGAGCTGTCGCATCATCCTTAGATACGCAAAGTGCGCTCGGTCCTTCCAAATACTCATCCAGACCTGCAAACTCTGTTCCCTCGAATGCTCTCTTCATCATAGTGTTCTTACATACCTTGTAAGTCACACCGGCTTCTCTAAGCTGTTTACGAAGCTCTGTATCCTGTGCTACTGTAAGTCCACGGTAGTCAACAAGCACTACAGACTGAGCGTCTTTGATGTCTTCTGCGATAGCCGCTACGATTGGTTGTTTTAATTCAACTTTTGCCACGTCCTGGTGCACCTCCTTATAGATTTTAAATGACTGCGTCCAGAGACTATTTACAGGAAATCCTATAAACAAAAAAACCTCTGCATCCAAAGACACAGAGGTTCATAATGTTCTTATCACTAAGAATACTTATCTTCCTCGGCAGGCGTTTTCATCCTTATGCCTAACGGCACCTGCTGTCTTCGGCAGTCAATTGCTATAATAGCTTAGCACCGTCCCAAGGAAATGTCAAGTATTTTCTTATATTTTTCGCAATTTATTCCCGATGAATTACTGAAGCTTCATTGGATTCAGCTTTACGCCAGGTCCCATTGTAGATGTCAGAACTACGCTCTTCAGGTACTGACCTTTCACTGCTGCCGGTCTTACTTTAATAATTGCATCGATAAGCGTCTGGAAGTTGTCCGCTAACTGCTCCTCAGTAAAGGAAGCTTTACCGATCGGCACATGGATAATATTTGTTTTGTCCAATCTATACTCAATCTTACCGGCCTTAATCTCGTTGATTGCCTTTGTTACATCCATTGTAACTGTTCCGGCTTTCGGGTTCGGCATCAGACCCTTTGGTCCAAGTACACGTCCGAGACGTCCTACAACACCCATCATATCCGGTGTAGCAACAACCACGTCAAAGTCAAGCCAACCCTCATTCTGGATCTTCGGGATCAACTCATCTCCGCCTACAAAATCTGCTCCTGCCGCCTTTGCCTCTTCTGCCTTGGCATCCTTTGCAAATACAAGGATACGAACCGTTTTACCCGTTCCATACGGAAGTACAACTGCACCACGGATCTGCTGATCAGCATGACGTCCGTCACAACCTGTTCTGATATGAGCTTCGATTGTTTCATCAAATTTTGCAACTGCTGCTTTCTTCACAAGAGCGATCGCCTCTTCCTTTTCGTAAAGGTTTCCTCTCTCAATCTGTTTTGCAGCTTCGATATATTTCTTTCCTCGTTTCATTCTAATAAACCTCCTTGTGGTATTTGCGGGAACGAACCCCTCCCACTAATTTCACTTTGTTACATCTCTATATCGGCTTTTTATTTCCGGGACACAGAAAGTAAATCCCCGATATATACAACACACTTCTACAGAGCCGTTCTTTTCAGCAGTTAGCTGCTTACTCAGTAACTGTTACTCCCATAGAGCGGCATGTTCCTTCGATCATGCTCATTGCGGCTTCAACAGTTGCTGCATTTAAGTCAGGCATTTTTGTCTTAGCGATTTCTTCTACCTGAGCTTTTGTAATTGTTGCAACTTTGTTCTTATTCGGAACGCCTGAACCGGATTTGATGTTGCAGGCTTTCTTGATCAGAACTGCTGCCGGCGGTGTCTTTGTAACGAAGCTGAAACTTCTGTCATTGTAAACAGTGATCACAACCGGAATGATCAAATCTCCCTGATCTGCTGTTCTGGCATTGAACTGCTTTGTAAACTCTACGATGTTTACTCCATGCTGTCCAAGTGCTGGACCTACCGGCGGTGCCGGAGTTGCCTTACCTGCCGGAATCTGTAATTTAATATAACCTTCTACTTTTTTTGCCATTTTTCATTACCTCCTTGTGGTACCTACGGGACAAAATCCCTCCCACGGTTTTAATCCATCTTTTTTACTTCTGAAAAGCTGAGTTCAACCGGTGTTTCACGGCCGAATAATTCTACATTGATAGACAAGCTTTGTTTCTGCGGGTTCATCGACTGAATTGCGCCGACAGTTCCTTCCCATGCACCGCTCAACACGGTTACAACATCACCAATTTCAAAATCATGTTTGATCTCCTGCTGGATTCCGAAACGGCTCATCTCATCCTCTTCCAGCGGAACCGGCTTGGACCCCGGTCCTACGAACCCTGTCACACCACGGGTATTACGAACAACATACCAAGTGTCATCGTTCATAACCATGTGAATCATGACATATCCCGGAAACAGTTTCTTCAAACTCACCTTCTGGACGCCGTTTTTCAATTCCACGACCTCTTCCATAGGCACTCTCACTTCCAGAATCTGATCTTCCAGATGACGATTTTCAATCGTCTTATCAATGTTCGCTTTCACCTTGTTTTCATACCCGGAATAGGTATGAACTACATACCATCTTGCCTCTGACATAAAATCACCTTTCTGCTCTGGTCAATTACTTCACCAATAAGTCAATTCCATATTTCAGAATCGCATCGATCACTGCGATCAGCGCTCCCAGTAATACAGAGACCGAAACAACTGCCGTCGTCTGCTTTGCAAGTGTGTTCTTATCCGGCCAAACGACTTTCTTGAACTCTGCCTTCAGTCCTTTGAACCAGCTTGTCTTCTGAGCTTTTTCTGACTTTTCACTCATTTTTCCACTTCCTTCCAACGACTTATTTTGTCTCTTTGTGCAGTGTGTGTGATTTACAGAACTTGCAGTACTTCTTAGTCTCCATGCGTTCCGGATGATTCTTCTTATCCTTGGTCATGTTGTAATTACGGTTCTTGCATTCTGTACATTCCAATGTAATTCTTGTGCGCACAACTTCCACCTCGCTTCTTATATGCTTATTTACGTGTTACTGATGGTTGCGAGCCATCTGATTTTTAGGCATAAAAAAAAGACCTACTTCCATTCGCCAGAAAATTGTACCACAATTCGACGATGAAAGTCAAGCCTTTTCTACACTAGGTTCTACTCTACCGCAATCCCCTTTTCACCAAGTCTTTTATATACATCTCCCCGAAGAAGCGTATAAATCACCGATACCAGTGGGATAAAGACCAGCATTCCGACGACCCCCATGAGACTGCCTCCGATACTAACCGCCGCCAGTACCCAGATAGACGGCAGACCGACCGAGTTGCCAACCACCTTCGGATAAATCAAATTCCCCTCAATCTGCTGCAGTACAAAGAATAAGATGACAAAAATCACCGCTTTCCACGGATCCACCATAAGAATAAGGAATGCCCCCACCGCACATCCGATAAATGCGCCAAAAATCGGAATCAACGCTGTAAATGCGATCAAAACGCCGACCAGCAGCGCATACGGCAGACGGATGATCCCCATGACTACAAAGAACATCGTTCCCAGGATCAGAGCCTCCACACACTGCCCGGTTAAAAAGTTAGAAAACGTCTTATAGGTCAGAGAACAGACACCCAGAATATTTTCCACTCTTCTTTCAGGAAGATATGCAAACAAGATCTTCTTCATCTGTACATGCAGCTTTTCTTTCTGCAAAAGAATATAGCAGGCAAACACAAAGGCGATCACAAACGTCGTAACGCTCCCTACAATACTGGTCGCCACAGAAATCGTAGAATCAAATACATTTCCGACACCGCTTTTGAAAAACTCCAGAACACTATTGATCATCTTATCCCAGCTCATGTCCATTTCACTGATCAGAGCCAATATTTCCTGATTATTTTCAAACAGATCCTCCAGCCAGAGCATCGCCTGAGGAATGAAACGCCGAATATTCCGTCCGAGACTGACAAAGGTCTGTCCCAACTGCGGAATCACCACAAACATGACTACGGCGATGATACCAAGCACTCCTACGATCGTCAAAACAAGGCTGAAAGGACGGGATATCCGTTTCAACTGTTTCTTTGACTGCACCTTTTCGTTTCCGAACAGATTGCGTTCCAAAAAACTCATCGGCACATTCAGCACAAAGGCGATCGCTCCGCCGACCAGAAACGGAAATACAATATTTCCCACAAATCCGAACGCTCCCAGAACAAGATCATAGTTCCAGAGCGCAATCAACAGTACAAGTGTAAATACGATCAGCTCTTTTATGTGACGTATATTTTCTTTATTGAAATTCATACAAAACTCACCTCTCCAAATAAATTGTTCCTTATACTCTATCACACTTGTACAAAATGTGCTATCTGTTTTCGATTTGTTTATAATTAAATTTGTATAATCAAACCTCGAGGGAAATCGGCGGATACAAACTTGTCTACATCTGAAGTCAAGCTCGTATCCGCCGATTTCCCCTCGTTTCATAAACTCTATTATTCTTTTCGGCTATTTCTCTTAAAATAGCCAATTACTACAATCAGCATTAACCCAACTGCGGCAATCACTGCATACATTATTATATCTGCACTGTCCCCTGTTTGTACCTTATCTGTTAAATCTGTTGGTTTAGATGATTTGGATGAATTAGGTATTTTCTCATTATATGAATTATAGAATTTTAATTCTCCGTATTTCTTCCCATCATTTTTCTCCACAATTACTTGGGCGCTCATTTCTCCGGCTTCGCTATTTTTTATATAAGCAGAAATCATATATGAACTTCTGTCATATAAATAATTTTCTTTCTCTTTTGTTGTCTGCGTTAATTGATAACGATATACTCCGTCCCGGTCGAACTGTAATGATATTATTTTATTTGCTTGAGCACCTTTTAACGAAAAAGAATATATACCATTTTGACTATCTTCCGGCATCGGAAACCCGGCATCTAAGGCACGCAATTCATAGTTTCCTATAAGATCAGCTTCTTTTTCGAAGCTTTTTTGTTCAAAACTCTGTTCTACACTCAACAAAACTTCTGTTGCATTGGATGCCGCTAACATTTTACCGGCCGGAAAACACAAGAAGCTAAACAATAGAGCTGCCATAACAAATATCCATTTCTGTTTTCTCATATTATGGTTCTCCTTTTCTGTAAATCCCTCAAATATTATCCTTGCGATTTACAGTGTTATAATTTCTTCTCCTTGCCCTACCATACCAAGCTTCTTAATTTCAATCATAGGCATATTCTCTGATTCCGTAAAAGTTATCATCGTAATCGTCTGATATCCTCTTGATTCAATTAATGTTCGATTCATTGTTGCGATATGTTCACCGACTTTTATATGATCTCCTTCTTTCATATACACTTCAAATGGCTCACCCTTCAAACCTACAGTTTCCAATCCCATATGAACAAGTATATCTCTTCCACAAGGGGTTTGAATTGTAAACGCATGTTTCGTATCAAATATCATAGTGACAACGCCGTCTACCGGTGCGAAAATTTCATCTTGGTTTGGAATAACGGCAAAACCTTCTCCTACCAGCTTTTGGGAAAACACCTCATCCGGTACATCTTCAAGTTTTACAACCTCCCCTGCGAACGGACTGTATATAGTTAAGGACTCTGACATACAAGACGGCTCGTCACATAGATCGGAAGATAAATATGCTTCCAGTTCAGACTTGATAACAGATACTTTCGGCCCGTAAATGATCTGCACTCCTTGTCCTTTACACAACATGCCGGAAGCCCCTGTTGCGTTAAGCAATTCCTTATTTACCTTTGATCCGTCCTTAACAGTACAACGTAATCTGGTGATACAACAGTCAACGTCTGAAATATTATCCTTCCCGCCCAATCCTTCTGTAATTTGTGATGAGATTGCATTGTTCCCATTGACAACGCCCTGATCCGTCTGCGAGTTTTTTAAATCCTTACGAGTATATAACTTAACTTCATTTTCGTCACGTCCCGGTGTTTTAAAGTCAAACCTCTTAATCATAAAAGAAAATACAAAGTAGTACAGCACAAAATAGCACATTCCTACAACCAAAATCCACACCCAGCTTGTTTTCGCATTTCCCTGCATAATACCGAATAATGTCATGTCAATCAATCCACCCGAAAAAGTAAGACCAACGCCGACATTTAATATATGCATCAACATATAAGCCATTCCTGCAAAAACACAATGCACTACATACATAACCGGGGCCACAAATAAGAAAGTAAATTCCAACGGCTCTGTAATACCAGTCAGCATAGAAGTAAACGCAGCGCTTAACAGCAATCCCCCAACCACCTTACGTTTTTCAGGTTTGGCACACCGATAAATTGCCAAGGCAGCTCCGGGCAGTCCGAAAATCATCAGCGGAAACTTCCCCGACATAAAGCGTGTTGCAGAAACAGAAAAATGCGTCACATCAGGGGCCGCTAACTCTGCAAAAAATATATTTTGAGCCCCTTCAACGAGCTGTCCGCCTACGATCGCAGTACCGCCCACTGCGGTTTGCCAGAACGGTATATAAAATACATGATGCAAGCCAAACGGAATCAATGCACGTTCAATGAAACCATACAGCCACGTTCCGGCATACCCCGACGCTAAAACCAGTCCTCCTAATGCATTTATGCCAAGTTGAATATTGGGCCAAATGTAATACATACATATACCAACAATCAAATATATTGCCGAAGAAATAATCGGGATAAATCGTGTACCACTAAAAAAAGACAACACCTGCGGCAGCTCAATCTTATAAAATCTGTTATGCAATGCAGCCGTCCCAAGACCAACCAAAATTCCCCCGAACACTCCCATTTGTAAAGATTCTATACCAAGCACATTTGTTACCGAACCGGACAAATCCGGTGCTCCGAATGCGACGATCATAGCTCCGATTGTCGCGTGCATAACAAAGAATGCAATCGCCGCCGAAAGTGCGGCAACTTCTTTTTCTTGTTTTGCCATACCGATTGCGACACCGATTGCAAAAATAAGAGGAAGATTTCCAAATACAACCGAGCCCGCAGCATTAAGCACCTGAAGAATTGCATTAATAAAGGTGCCCGGTCCCATAATAGTCATCAAACCATATGTTTCCAACATTGTTTCATTCGTAAAAGAGCCTCCAATACCAAGAAACAAACCCGCTACCGGTAAAATTGCAATCGGAAGCATGAAGGATCTGCCAACGCGCTGCAGCACACTAAATATCTTCTCATTCATTTGTTATTTCCTTTCTACTACTATATTCCTTATCTCCTAAAATCCTTCCGATCAAAAGATGTCTTCCATTCGTACGATCCGAAGTACATGTAGATAACGTTACAAAATGTTCTTCTTGACCGAAAGATATTTCTTCCCAATATGTTGCGTGTTGTTTTACATAATCCAAATATCCCGGAACGTCATTTACGCTCGTATCATAAAACACAGTGTCATAGGCGTCTGCTTCTACAAATGCAAAAAATTCTACTTTCCGCCATTTCCTATCATAATATAATTTTCCATAGGAATGTTTTTCAAAGTATTCCGGGTTTTCAAAATATTCCAATTCACCGAACATAGCATCCTTCTCCATATGATGACCATAAATAATATTATTTATGTCCGAAAAATCTTTCTTGTTATCGCAATCAAGAAAAATACTTCCCGCAAGAGAAAACTTACCCTTAACATCTGTATTCACATAGCTCACATTATCTTCCGTCTGAACTAATGGATAATCAATGTGCGTTTTATCTACCGTCAGCCACCCAAAGACATCCTGATTGATTTTTTGAAGTTCCGCAAAGGATAAACGATCCTTTGCGGTCGGTTTATATGTTTCATACAGGGAAGCGTCAGCTTGCTGATTCATCTGATAACTGTCCCATATTGCATATATGCCATATAATAAAGCCGGAAGAAAACATACTACGATCAGCCAATTTACAATTTGATCTAATATTTGAATTATTTTCTTTTTAATATTCACTGCTCTTCACTTTTTTTCTTTTTTTCGCAACAGCTAATATCCCAAATGCAGAAATGCCCGCACCAATTAAAAGAATAAACGGCATATTATTTTCAATAATACCTGTAATCGGTACATTGTTATCATCAAATTCATTTACAAATATAACTTTATTTTCGTTTTCTCCGACAAGATTCGGTTGTCCATTTTGGGCAGAACTCAAATCCGCCTCATCCGTTCCCGGTTTCTTCGGACTTTCAACACCATTTTCCGTAACTGTTACACTTGGTATATATCCGTCTTCATCTCCAATCTCAGTCACCACATATCTCGTTCCGGCAGGAAGTTTTTCAAATATCAGCGCTTCTTTATCCGCAAGTTCAAACTCCGTTGCATTTCCATACGTAAATTTAACGTCTTGGTCACCGATCTTTCCTGTAGCTTCATTTTCAGTTGTAGTTGCCGCTTTGTTTAATGTTAGTTTAAACTTAAATTTCTTTTTTTTGTTTGCCAAGTCACCCGTTGTCTGCTTTTCAATCTTTAACGCTTTACTGTCGCCGCCAGGATTCTCACTTCCGCCATTTTTTACATATGTATTGGTAAATAAAACTTCGCCTTTCTTCGTTTGATCATCTTCCGCTGTAATTGTTTTAATGTATGTCGATCCGTTCGCCTTATTTGCTACATAAACACGAAGCTTATATTCGGTTGAAGAATATGTAACACCGGTTACGCCTCCCGCTGTTTCCTTTACATTATATTCATACATTCCGGCATTCTTAAATTCTCCAAAAGTAATTTCTGATTCCTTTGATATCGTATATTTTCCACCTGCAACATTACCTCTTTCTTCATTTTTCTGATATGAAATATTATTAATTGTTGCGTCCGGGGCTCCCAATGTTACTGCTGTCGCCTCAAACTGAAAGGTTGCCTGTGGTGTAGAAATCCCCTCTGCAAATTCAAAATTCTTTTTTACAACTACTGTTGCATTCTTATCTTCCGTTCCTGTTCCAACAGTTGGAACATTCGCAAATACGGATGTATTCGCACTTACAAGTAACACTCCTGTTAATAATAACGCATAAAATCCTTTTTTACTTCTCATCATATCCTTCCTTTTTCTCATTCTTTATTTTTCTTTTCTTATATATAAACGCTGTTCTTTTAGCGTTCATACCATACTTACAACCCTCTCCTGCGAATTAAGGTCATCACTCCGCCTTTAACCTCTTCTTTTTTAACAGTTCCATAGATACGACTGTCTTTCGCATTACTTCGACTGTCGCCTAACACAAAATATTCGTTTTCAGGAACTTCGATCGGAAAGGCAATACCTTCTACATAGGGCAATGTTTCTTCATATATGTTTATTTCCTGTTGTAAATATCCATTGATTTTCAAGCCTTCCTCGGTAATCTCTATTTGATCTCCTCCTTTTGCAATAATTCGTCTTATCTGTAGTTCATTATCTTTTTCAACAACTACAACATCCGCAATGTTATATTCTTTTTGCAGCCTGTAATAAAATGCCAGATCTCCGTCTTTAAATGCAGGACTCATAGAATTATCATTACAGCGGCTGATTCCAAAAATAAATACGAAAGTTATAATCAATAGAATTGCTAGAATACCTATTTTCATCAGAAGAAACAACAGATCGTCTTTTATCGTCTCCTTCTTTTTCATCGCTTCAACCCTTTACATTTACGTAATATATAGCATATTATAATAACCAGTAATCCGGCTATTGAAATACCGAATAGTATACCCGCCCCATTCTCGTGATTCACAATTCCTGTTGGCGGCGGTGTGCCTTCTTTACTGTTTTTTACACGAACCTCTATATGCCGAATGCACTCTCCTGTTGCAGGTCTATCATCGCCATTATAAGTTGTCTTATAATCATCTTGATTTTCTTCCAGCTCTTTAACGGTATACTTCAATCCAGGTGTATATAAAATATTTTTTAACGTAATCTGCTGTCCATGCTTCAATTTAATTGTTGCTTTCATTGTTCCTGGATCAAATTTGAGTGTCCCGCCTTCCGGCGCTTCTACTTCACCCTCATATCCCTGTAATACACTTCCTTCATATTTTATCGGATCTTTATGTGTCAGCGCGTTCATAAAATTTAACTCGATTTCAAAAGTAAATTCTTTTGACTTATCTCCGCCATGCCCAATAACTTCTTTACTAACTACCAACTCTAAGCCTTTAATATTTGTAACAGTAAATATTCCGACTCCTGTTTTATCACTATATCCATAATTAGGGATATAATCAATGCCAATCGTTTTCCCATCCATTTCCACTTCCTGAACAGTGTATTCGATCTCTTTCGCATTTTTGTCAACGCTCGGCAAGTCCTTCCATTCATGCATCCAACCGTTGGCATCATTTAAGGTTATAGCTTCTTCGTATGCCTCTCCGTCTGCAAATAACTGAATCTTAACAAATTTCGGTCGTTCGCCTTCAAATCCGGTATCTCGCCATTCTTTTTTTACTTTTCTGGTTGTTTTCGGAATTTCTTTACTATCGGTAACAATCAACTTATTTCTTTCCGCTTTTGCATAGTCTAAAGTATCTTTCAAAGTAATATTACCGCTCTTCTCTACAGAAAAATTAATATCGGAAACCTTCTCATACCCTTGCGGAGCATTTGTTTCTCTGAACATATAATCTCCGGCATCTATGACAATGCTCTCTTCTGTTCCGCCTGTCGTCCATTGGTGGATTACTTTATCTCCACTACTATTCAAGATCTGTAGCGTCGCCCCGGGCAGCGTATACCCGTTGGGATCAATCTTACGGATTAGGATTTTGGGTTTGCTTTGTCTGTCAATCATCACAACCTTTTTGCGTTCCTCTACCGTTCCATTACCAGATGTAACATTTCCATTATTATCTATATTAAAATGAATATCATTTGCCCTTTCGTATCCCTCCGGTGCTTGTGTCTCTCGAAAGATATAGTTTCCTGCTTCCGCTTCAAACAGCCTCGCATTGCCGTCTGATGTCCATTCATAGATTAAACGGTTATCGCTATACAAAAGCTGCAGCTTTGCTCCTGATAATCCTTGTCCCTTCTCATTTCTTTTATCCAAGAAAAACTCAAATTTTCGCGCAGTATCTTTTTTAAATTTTGTTGAAAGCATATTTTGGGTCCTACCGCTCCCTCCAGTTGGATAATACAAGTCCAGTTGATAATTAGAAGGTAACTGAACATTAGTATTAATCAATTCGTAAAAAGCTCTTTTCACATTATTTCTTGAAATAATGTTTCTATATTCATCTCGAGTCCAAAAATAGCCGCCGGGTTCCATAATATTATCTTTTGAATCTGTATAATACCATACTGCCGCCTGAGTGATCAGATTAAATTCATCATTAGATATGCCATGTTTACCCTGAAGACCTTTACTGTTTTTGGGGTAGCCCACATAACAGATTTGTAAAATTTTTTTCTTTAATTCTTCTCCATGAAGCCTTGAGCTTTGAGCCATACTATCAAACGTTGCTGCGCTCGCATTCGCAATTTTAGTAAAATCCTCCCCATTCTTTCCGGGCAGCATCTTATCAAAGTTATAACAGTAAGCAACCTCTGTCGTCCCATTAACTCTTTTTTTAGCTATGAATAGTGCATGTTTATACACAGCCGACGAATTGCCCGTTGTCCACCCAAAATACCCCGGTTCTCCTCCCAGATTCATCTGAACCCTGTCTTCTAAAAGAAATCTATCATCTTCGAGCAATCTATCATCTTCCGTTTTTTCTTCTACAGCATCCGTTGCCAAACCTTCTTCATTCAACTCATCTGAAGGGAGATCACCCATTTCCACCGGAGCTTCGTTTAACGTATTTCCTTCACCTGAGACTATATGATCCGCCGAATCCGCTATCCCCTCATCTGCGACTGTATGATCCGCCAAATCCTCTACAACTTCATCCGAGACTGTATGATCTGCCGAATCTTCTATCACTTCCTGCCCGGTAATGCTTTCCGTAAGAATCGCTTCCTCAGCTAGTACCATTGATGAAACCGAAACCAAAGACGAAAATACCAGTATGAATGATAATATAACCGTCAGTAACTTCTTCTTTTTCACTTCTCTCTCCTCTCCCCTTGATATAACTTCCAAAACAAATCATTTCATCAGATCATGTATTGTTATTGCAGAAAACCGTTTTTCCAAATCGTCTTGTATCATCCCATAAGTTTGTCTTACTGTGCAATACGGAACAGCTTTTCTACTACAAAATTCATCTTCTTCCAGACAGCGATTTATTTTAATTGTTGATTCCATTATTTTAATAATGTCCATTAAACTTATTTCCGTATCCTTCTTCCGAAGAGAAAACCCTCCTTGAATGCCTATACTTATATCCACAATCTCGGCGTCACTTAATCTTCTTCCTATCTTTAGCACCATACTCTGAGGAATACACAAGGCTTTTGAAAGTTCGTGTGATGTAATAATCGCTCTCTTTGTCGCTAAATAAAGCACTAGTCTAATTGCATAGTCTGTTGTTATCTTTAGTTGCATATAAATCATCTCCCCACAATTCCAATACCGGACCGATACTGGTTACTTTCTAAGCAAAACATTAACTTTCGTCTGTTAATCCTTTACAAACATTTCTCAACTACAGCTTTAGTAATCTTCATTTACAAAAATCATAATGCTGCTGCTTTTGTCTTCAGACACCTGTATTTTACCCCCCCCCAAGAAAATTTTCATCTCAAATTCGCCCTTATAAAATTTCGATTATTGATACACATTCAAGATAAGTATTGATTTTCATAACCCTGTATATTATCATCTAATTAAAGTGAAACTATGGGAGGTGTACCATTTATGCTTGATCATTTTTTAGAAAAAAATGTCCAGAAAAAACTTCATATTTTTTCTATTCTTCATGTAAATCACTCTATTTCAATAAAGGAGCTTGCTAAAAAAGTCAATATCAGCCCTTCAAGTATTGCGACTATGATCGATGACCTCAATTTTGATTTGGAGGGAATTGCCGAGATTTTAAAGAACACCACCTTCATTCAAATCAACGTATATGAAGAAGTTACATTTTTTGAAATATTTCATGCTATTTACAGAAGTTCCAATATGCTAAAATGTCTTTGTTTTATGATAATGAATGACTCCTATGAGTCATTCTCTGAGTTTCCTGACGAACATCATTTATCACGCCCCAGCGCTTATCGGATCAGACAAAGCTGCGTAAATTATCTTCATGAAATCGGTTTGGATGTTGACAGGAATAAGGTTGTCGGAAATGAATATAGGATTCGTTTTTTAATTGCTCTTTTACACTATAAATACGGGGTTGATTGTTATGATATAGACTTTGATTCAATCCAAATCGCAAGGGATTTTATCCTTTCGACCAACAACAAAATAGACATGAATTTTCTTGAAGACACATCCGCAGAATATGGATATTTTGAGTATCTATTGATTCTTGCATGGAAGCGAAAAAAATATCCTCTGACCTTTGAACGATCAGAAGAACTGGAAAGCCTCAAGCAATTATTTATTTTCCCCGAGTTAAAACGATGCTTGAAAGAAAACCTGGAAAGTAAATTGAATATTTCATTTTCCGATCGTGATTATGATTACATATTTTTGGTATACTGCTGTACTAACAGCTGCGTGCTTGCAGATCAATGGAAACAGGAAGATATTGCTTTGGTTCACAAGATTATTTTTGGAATTGATAAAGTGAAACGTCTGGTTGAAAAATTTGAAAACAAGTGTTGTCTGGATGTAACGCAATCACATGCATTTAAAGCGGCAATCATATATTTTTACAAAAAATGTATTTTCAATCTTCACTGCATCATTCCTGATAAACACTTTTATTTAGATTCCAAAAATGACTCTTCAAAGCTTATGGTTCG
This sequence comes from uncultured Schaedlerella sp., assembly GCA_963559385.1. GTDB lineage: Bacteria > Bacillota > Clostridia > Lachnospirales > Lachnospiraceae > Schaedlerella. The sequence goes on along the minus strand of CAUWKK010000020.1, from coordinate 3,588 downwards.
TCAATGCGTATCTGAAATGATTAATACATGGAAAGATGAAAATAATATGCCTTATTCGATCGATCCCGGACATTTACAATATTTCTCTTTGCAGATATTTTCTATTGTTCAGCAGTTTATGATGCCCGTACAAATTTTCATTATTTCTGATTTGACAGCTGAATTAGAAATTTTAAAATTGTATCTTGCACGAAAATTTTCCCAGCAAAGAGTTACTATCAATCCTGTTCTTCTAAATGCTCAAGATTTAACTTTTATGTCCGGATTAGATAATAGCGTCATCATAACAAAAAAAGTGTTTGCTCCTGTGCTTTCAAAGTTGAGAATATCAAAGAGCAATCATATTGTACCAATCAATATTGAGGTAAACGAATTAGATAAGCAAGCGATTATGGACGCTTTAGTAGAATGTGAAAAGAATATATTCAAAAAATATCTCCTAAAATAAACCACTTCGGAGGAGTCCCTATGAAAAAACATACGAATTTTCGCAGCATATTTACCAAGGTCTACCGTCTGTTGGACAGAAGACAAAAACTTTCTTTTCTTTTGATTCTTCTGATCATGGCAATTTCTTCGGCGCTGACGCAGTTTACCCCCAAAGCGATCGGCTGGCTGACCGACGACATCTTAAAGCAGGCGGAACTGCACTTTCAGAATATCATTCCGGTACTCGTTCTGATCCTGATCGTCACCGTTACAAATGAGCTTTTGAAGATTGTGCGCCGTCTCATGGTGGAGGACACCGCAACCAAAACGGAAAAGAAAGCGAGACAGCTTGTCATCACCTCGCTTTTGAAGGCTCCGCTTTCCTTTTTCAAGGAAAACATGACCGGAAATATCCACGGAAGGCTCAACCGCTGCCTGGACGGGACGATCAAGCTGGAAAAGCTGCTTTTCATGGACTTTGCGCCCGCAATCTTCAACAGCATTGCGGCTATCGCCGTTATCCTTATGACTCTCCCTCCTGCGCTCGCCTTTCCCATGCTGCTTGTCGTGCCGATCGGAATTGCCATTGTATGCCGCCAGATCAATACACAGCGTGGAATACGTGTGGAGCTGTTGGACACAAAAGCGGCAATGGACGGATCGATCGTTGAATTGTTAAATGGGATTGAAGTGATTCGTATTACAGACAGTGTATCTCTGGAATGTGAACGATTTGACCGAAAATCAGAATTTTTAAGAACGAAAGAAATGAAGCACCATGTACAAATGGCAAAATATGACTGTTTGAAATTCATCAATGAAGCTCTGTTCACTGTTTTGATGATCGGAACCGCCTCCTATCTGGCTGCCCGTCATATCATCAGTGTCGGTGCGGTGCTGACCTCCTACCTTTGCTTTACGCAATTGCTGAAACCGCTGGAAGAGCTTCACCGTATTTTGGACGAGCTTTCCGAAAGCATGGTACTGGCAGAAGACTTTTTCCGTCTGGCGGAAATTCCGCAGGATTTTTCTTATGCCCGGCATACCGATGCGGATATCGCTGCAAAACCACCGCTGTCCGACTCTTCAGGCATCATTGACGTACAGGATCTGTGCTTTTCCTACGGCACGGACACAAATATATTAAAGGATGTAACCCTCTCCATAAAGCCGGGAATGTTTTTAGGCATTGCAGGCGCAAGCGGCTGCGGAAAGTCTTCTCTGATCAAGGCGATCTGCAAACTGGAGGATTATAACGGTTTGATTCAAATCGACGGCAGGGATCTGCGTACACTTACAAGAAAGGAATTATCCGGCGTCATTGCCCTCGTTCCTCAAAGTCCGTTTCTGATTGCCGGAACGATCCGGGAAAACGTCTGCTATGGTCTGACGCATATTCCGTCGGATGAAGCTGTCCGGGATGCATTAAAAAAAGCCTGTCTGTTAGATTTCACAGACAAGCTTCCTAAGAAAGCCGACACCTTTATCGCAGAGGGAGGCGGCAACCTGTCGGGCGGTCAGAAGCAGCGGATCGCCATTGCAAGGATCTTCCTGCGGAAGCCCCGAATCCTGATTCTGGATGAAGCCACCTCCGCACTGGACAATACCTCCGAAAGGCTGATCCAGAGTGCGATCGAAGATTTAATAGAGGAAAACCAAATGACCGTCATTTCGATCGCCCACAGACTGACCACGCTGAAAAATGCCGATACGATCCTCGTCATGGACAAGGGCAGCATTGTCCAGACCGGCACATATGAAGAATTACTGAAGCAGGACGGCATTTTCAGCGATATGTTTTACGGCAGGTTAAAATAGACCTTGTATCCCCCGCCCTTTTGGATCAAAAGATTTCAATAAGCTTCCAGACTGCAATCAGGATTGAAAAAATGGCAATCCCCCTTTTCAGCACCACCTGATTGATCTGCGCCGCATTCCTGCTGCCAAAGTATACACCGATTCCCTGTGTCACAAGCACGATCAGAAAAATCGGCAGAAGCTTCATCAAATCGCACTGTCCTGCATAGCCGATCACCGCCGGTATACCGATAAAGACAGAATTAAACAGCGCCACTCCGATCGCAGTACGAATAGGGATGCCGAACACGACCAAGAGCGGCATGACCAGAATCGGACCTCCCGCTCCCGACATGGAGCAGATCGCTCCGGTCACCAGTCCGACAATCAAAGTAATCGGCAGATTTTCTTCCATCGTCTTTCCATTTTTCCCCGTTGCTTTTTCCTTCTCTTTCCGCACAAGAATGGAACCCCCGGACAATAAGACAACCAAATAGAGCAGTATTTTTACCTGCTCCTCCGGTATGATCAGATTCAGACGTACGCCGAGTATCGCTCCGATCAGACTGCCACAGCTTAGCTTCAGTCCGAATTTCACGTCCAGATTTCCCGCTTTTTGATAGTTCCAAGCACCTAATGCTCCCGCAACGATAAATGCGGCAAAACTCAATGCCAGCCCCTCGGATACGTTCATCCCCAGAACGGCGGTATAAAATATGGGGAGCAGAAAACCTGCTACCCCGCAAAGACCTACCAATGCTCCGACCGCCAGATTGGCAGCCGCAGTCATAAGCCAGATTTCCATACTACAACACTCCCTCTTTCTTCATATATTCGGTCGCTTTAAACCGGATCTGTTCCTCGTCCAGAACTTTCACTTCCCGATCTTGCATCAGCACTTTTCCTCCGACGATCACATCCTGCACATCACCGGACTCTGCACATTCAAACATTGTGTGAAGCAGATTGCCGCTGGGTATCAGCCGCCCTGCCGACAATTCGATACCGATCAGATCCGCCTGATATCCGGCTTCGATCCGTCCGCAGCTTTCTTCTTCATCGATCGCTGCCGCCCCGCCCTCGAACAGCATACGAAAGAGCAGTTCGGCAGGCATCACCTTCGGATTTTTATTCGGCACACCATGGTAAATATTCATCAGCGAACGGAAGATCCGCATCTCATTCCACAAGCTCAAACCGCCGTGTGCCGCGCCGTCCGAACCGAACCCGGGAATGATTCCTCTGCTCACCAGATCGGGCGTATCGGGAACTGCTTTTCCGCAATTGCTGAACGGACAATGACACAGCCTTACGCCATACTGTTCTACCAGTTCTTTTTCTTTCTCGGACAGGAGCAGACTG
>CAUWKK010000019.1:0-46026 GCA_963559385.1 uncultured Schaedlerella sp. | reverse complement strand
ACTAAACTGTTTTCGTAAATGAAATTGAATAAGAATTTTAAGCAGAAGAACTGCCCATCATTGAAAGGTTGATGATAGGCAGTTCTTTTACATATTTATGTGATGTTGGAAGAATTAGAAAAAGAACAGTCAAGATAATTGAACTTCACTCATAAGATAAAAAGAATATGTAAGAGAGGTAGGCATATGGAGATTATTGTACATTATCCGGAGGATAATCAGAATCTCAATACCTTAGGTGAGCAGATTGCTACACTACATGGGGAATTTATATATTCCTACCTTAACAGACTTGATTTGTCAACGGAAGAAAAAGTTGCAATCATAGAGGGAATTGAGAAGATGATAAAATAGTGAAAGGGGCAGTCACAAGAACGTGGCTGTCTTTTTCGTAGGGAAGAAACTCATTCGAGAATTTTTTGGATAAAGAGAGCCTAATGAAGCCAAAGCGGTGGGGTCGCTTTATCAATACACTTGGAGGCATAAGCAGCCAGTCTGTTTCCCTTTGCTGCGTTGAACGTAATGATTGCTTTGATTAGTCCGATCGTTCCGATAGAAATTAAATCTTCCGGGTCTTCTTCCAGATACTGATATTTTTTTACGATATGTGCGACCAGACGGAGATTCCGTTCTATCAAAATGTGTTTTGCCTGAAGGTCGCCTTCCGTATAACGTTGGATGTAATATTTTTCTTCCGCTGGAGTGAGGGGATTTGGAAAAGATTTCAAGATGGCACCTCTTAGCATGTTTGCTTATAGTTTATGAAAGAAGAGTGGTTTTTGTGCTTTTCCAACCGGAAATCTGAAATATAGAAACACAAAATATGAAAATATCTTGACAGTTCTGCCTTACTCACCTAATATGAAAGATAATAAATACCGATTGTTTTAAAAAAAATAATCGATTAGAAGTTGAAAATAAAAGATGTGCGTAAAAAGAAGGAAGAGTATCAGGAAGAAGGCGGACTTATGAAAAGTGTGATCGATGTTTTGCAGTCATATATGGAAGAGGGGAGAGCGGTTGTTCTTCTGACAATATACGGACGGACGGGAAGCGCGCCGCGTGGGGCGGGAGCGCATATGGTAGTTGGAGCCAAGGGCAGATTATTCGGTACGGTAGGAGGCGGAGCAGTAGAGCATGAGGCGGAACAGAAGGCGGTCAAAGTGCTGGAAGAGAAGAAATCCTGCTGTGCGCATTATTATCTCAAGCAAAATGAAATACAGGATTTGGGAATGGTCTGCGGCGGAGAAGTTGACATTGCTTTTTCTTATTTAAATCCGAGAGATGTTAAGACAAGAGAAAGTGTTTTATTTGCGAAAAAGCAAAAGGACTGTGAGGAGAGCACATGGCTGATTCTGGATATTACGGAACAAAGCGGTTTTGCATTTTACGGAAGAAAGAGCGGGACTTCCGGAATAGAAATTCCGGAGGAGATGATCGATCGGATGACGTCAGCATCCGGTACAGTAGAAGTGTCGGGCAGGACGTACTATTATGAGAGAATGACACAGCCGGGCAGAGTTTATATTTTCGGCGGCGGACATGTGGCGCAGGCGCTTGTTCCTGCGCTAGCGGCAATTGATTTTACGTGTGTTGTGTTAGAAGATCGGGATGCGTTTTGTAAGCCGGAATTATTTCCACAGGCAGAACGGGTACTGAAGATCGATATGCAGCGTATTGCGGATTTCATCCATATTACAGAGGAGGATTATGTATGCGTGATGACACGCGGACATAAGGACGATACCTTGGTACAGGAGCAGATTTTAAAAACTCCTGCGCATTACATTGGTGTGATCGGGAGCAGAAAGAAAAAGGCAGCAGTATTTGCGGCATTAAAAAAATGCGGGTTTACCGATTCGGATCTGGCGAGAATTACAACTCCAATCGGTTTGGAAATTGCCGCAGAGACTCCGGCAGAGATAGCAGTGAGTATTGCGGCGCAGTTGATCTGTGTACGTGCAGGCGGGAAATTGTAGATTGTGCAGATAGAAAAAGACGGTGGTAGAACGATGTCACAGAAAACAGAAATAGCATGGGTGAAGAAGACAATAGGAGCGGTTATTACAGCAGCCGGAGCCGGGGAGCGTGGCGGTGCGTCTCAGGCATTGCGGCAAATACAGGGAATGACACTGGCAGAGCACATTGTTGTAAATTTTCAGCGCGCAGGAGTGAAGGATCTTGTAATTGTGGCAGGAACACAGAGTGAAGAACTAAAGAAAAGACTGAAAGGGTTTGGTGTTACATTTTTACAAGACGAAAACTGCAATCAAAGTGAAATGCTGGATGCGGTTAAGATCGGTCTGGAATATTTGAAAGAACGGTGCAGTAAGGTTTTTATCTGCCCGGTGGATGTACCGTTCTTTTCTATGAAGACAGTAGAGAAACTGTTGAGTACGAATGGAACTGTCGTGATTCCGTCCTATGGGTATCGGGGAGGACATCCGGTGCTGCTTGGGAGCGAAATTTTTTCTGATATTGTGAACTATCAAGGTTCGGACGGGCTTCGAGGAGCCATCCGGGCTTTGCCGGAGAAACCGATATATGTGGAATCAGAAGATAAGGGGATTGCGTCTCCAATCGAGAATGGGCAAGTGAAGACAGAGGTGGCAGAAATCCATCATAAGAATCTGAACCGCGCACAGGTCAAGGTGAGACTTGCGCATGCGAAGCCGTATTTCGGTCCGGGAACGGTGACATTGCTGCGGCAGATACACAGTCTTGGGGCAGTACGTGAAGCAAGCGAGAAGACAGGGATTTCTTACAGTAAGGCATGGTCGATGATCCGTACGGCAGAGGAAGAATCGGGATTGGAGCTTGTCAGGCGGCAGCCCGGCGGAAAATTCGGCGGTACGGCAGAGGTGACGCAGGAGGGCTTGGAACTGATCCGTAAATATGAAGAATTGGAGCAGTCTGTGGAGCAGTTTGCGGAGACAGAATATAGAAGAATATTTGGCGGCGGGGAGAATTGACCGGCCGGAGAGGAGAAAAAGATTATGAAATTGATGAAAACAGAAGAGGCAGTCGGACAGATTCTTTGTCACGACATTACACAGATCATTCCGGGAGTGACAAAGGATGCAGTGTTTCGCAAGGGACATATTATCCGAAAGGAAGATGTTCCGGTCTTGTTGAGTGTAGGAAAAGATCATATTTATATATGGGAGAACGATGAACATATGCTCCATGAAAATGATGCGGCAGAGGTGCTTTACAGCATGTGCGAAAATGAACATATGCGTCCTACAAATGTGAAAGAGGGTAAGATTGAGCTGATTGCCGAGTGTGACGGACTGCTGAAAGTGGATTCAGAGAAGTTAAACAAAATTAACAGCTTAGGAGAAATGATGATTGCCTGCCGTCATGGTAATTTTCCTGTGAAAAAGGGAGACAAGCTGGCGGGAATGCGAGTAATCCCGCTTGTGATCGAGAAAGAGAAAATGGAACATGCAAAAGAGGTTTGCGGAGAAGATCCCATTTTCGAATTAAAGCAATTTCATCATAAAAAGGTGGGAATCGTCACAACGGGAAATGAAGTATATCACGGAAGGATCGAGGATAAATTTACACCGGTTTTAAAGGAAAAGCTTGCCGAATATGATGCGGAGCTCATCGGTCATCGTATCAGTGACGATAACCCTGATCGGGTGACCGGGTATATTCGGGAACTTTTGGATCTGGGAGCAGAGCTTGTGCTGTGCAGCGGCGGAATGAGCGTAGATCCGGATGACCGGACGCCGCTGGCAATCCGCAGCACGGGAGCGGATATTGTAACGTACGGAGCTCCGGTATTGCCGGGAGCGATGTTCATGCTTGCTTATTATAATGGAAATATCCCGATTGTAGGTCTGCCCGGATGCGTCATGTATGCGAAACGGACTGTGTTTGATCTGGTACTGCCAAGATTGTTGGCGAATGAGATTTTGAAAAAAGAGGATTTGGACTGTTTGGGAGAAGGCGGTCTGTGCCTTTCCTGTCCGGTCTGTACATTTCCAAACTGCGGATTTGGAAAATAAAGAGAGGACAGTGAATATAGAGGGAATAATTTAGCGGAGTGGCAAAATGAAAGATCAATATGGAAGAAACATTGATTATATGAGAATATCCATTACAGACCGCTGTAATCTGCGGTGCAGATATTGTATGCCCGACGGTGTAGAGTTGGTTCCTATGGGAGAGATACTGACTTATGAGGAAATTGAACGTATCTGCCGAGCGGCAGCACAGGAGGGGATCTGCAAGCTAAAGATCACAGGGGGAGAACCTCTTGTTCGAAAGGGATGTGTGGATTTTATTGAGAAACTGAAGGCAATTCCGGGAATTGAGCAGGTGACATTGACGACAAACGGCATACTTCTCGGTCAGTATGCGGCACAGCTTGCAGAAATCGGTCTGGATGGAGTGAATATCAGTCTGGATAGCCTGGATGAAGAAAGGTATCGTCAGATTACCGGTCGGGATGAACTGAAGAAGGTAGTTCAAGGTGTGAGAAGCGCCTTGAGCGTAGGATTAAAGACGAAGATCAATGTGGTATTACAAAAGGGAGTTAATGAAACGGAGTGGGACACATTGGTAAAATTAGCAAAAGATGCTCCTGTGGATGTCCGTTTTATTGAAATGATGCCGATTGGGTATGGCAGAGCATTTCAACCGGTTTATAATGAAGAAATTTTGGAAATGCTGAAGAAAAAGTATCCGCAGACAGAAGCTGACGGTCAGATACATGGAAACGGACCGGCGCAGTATCATAGGATTCCGGGATTTCAGGGAAGTATCGGATTTATCAGTGCGATCCATGGAAAATTCTGTAAAAACTGCAATCGAATCCGTTTGACGTCACAGGGAGAACTAAAACCCTGCCTGTGCTACGGAGAATCGTATGACCTAAGAAAAGCATTGAGAGGAAATTATGCGGACAGTCCGGAAAAAATTCGGGAAATCTTGCGTCAGGCAATTAGGCAGAAGCCAAAGCAGCATTGCTTTGAGCAGTTAAAAAATATTACGGAAGAGAAACGCATGGTGCAGATCGGAGGGTGAGTATGAAACAAAAAGAATACAAAAAAGAAAACCTCAATGTGATTACCGCTGCGGTAATCACATTGAGCGATAAGGGATATGCGGGAGAACGCGAGGATGAAAGCGGTCCCCTTATCTGTGAAATACTTGAAAATGCAGAGTATGAAGTAAGCGAGGTTTTGCTTTTGCCGGACGACAGAGAAGAACTGGAAAAGAATCTGTGCAGACTGGCAGATGAGGTCAGGGTGGACGTGATATTTACAACCGGAGGAACCGGATTTTCCGAGCGGGATGTAACTCCTGAGGCAACGATTGCAGTCTGTGACCGCATGGCAACAGGAATCGCAGAGGCGATTCGTTGGTATTCGCTTAGTATTACCAATCGGGCAATGCTAAGTCGCGCTACATCGGGGATTCGAAAGAAGACATTGATCGTGAATCTTCCGGGAAGTCCGAAAGCGGTAAAAGAAAGTTTAGAATATGTATTGCCTTCCTTAGCGCATGGTTTGGGAATCTTAAAAGGAACAGACAGAGAGTGTGGAAAAAAGGCAGTGTAAAAGAAGGAGAAAGAGATGATGAAAAAGAAAGCAATAGCGATTTTATTAACAATGGGAATGACTCTGGGGATGTTTGGGTGCGCAGGCAATACAGAGACAGAGGAAAAGAAAACGGCAGAGAAAGCGACAGATGAAGCAGCAAAGGAGACAGAAATACAAGTATTTATTGCGGCAAGTTTGAATACGGTTATGACAGAGCTGGCAGAGCTGTATAACAAAGAGCATCCGGAAGTGAAGATCGTATATAATGCAGACAGCTCAGGTACATTGCTGACACAGATCCAAGAGGGATATGAGTGTGATATTTTCTTCTCTGCAGCGCAGAAGCAAATGGATACATTGGAAGCAGATGGTCTGATGATAGAGGGAACAAGGGCGAATGTAGTCAATAACCAAGTTGTTGTGGTGACCTTAAAAGACAGCGGTACAAAAGTAACAGGACTTGAAAATCTGGGAGAGGCAGAGAGTATCGCTCTCGCAGGAGGAAGTGTGCCGGTTGGAAAATATACCCGTCAGGCAATGGTAAATTTAGGGATTCTTCCAGAGGCAGAAGATGTGTCTCAAATTTCGACGACAGAAATTATCGACGCATTGGGCGGTGTGGAAATCAGTGAGCAGGATAACGTAAGCAAGGTACTTGCCGCAGTGGTTGAGGGATCCTGCGAAATAGGAACAACTTATTATTCTGATACATATGGCTACGAAGAGGAACTGGAGATTTTGGAAACCGTACCATATGAATTGACCGGAAATGTGATCTATCCGATCGCAAGAGTCGTCAATGCGGAAGCGGATGAGGCGCAGACAAAAGCGGCAGAGGATTTTATGGAATTTGTTTTGTCTGATGAGGCAAAAGAAGTATTTGATTCTTACTATTTTGATACAGAGGTAGAATAGAAAATACGCAGGAAAATGACGAAATAAAAATTGGAGGACGGATATGGAAGAGGTAAGGGATGTACTCGTGGGGTTAGATTGGAGTCCGCTGTTTATTTCTTTAAAAACAGGAGTCGTGGCAACGATCATTTCGTTCTTTTTGGGGATTTATACAGCAAGAAAAGTAGTCAAGGCATCGCCGGCAAAAAAAGCTGTATTGGACGGAATCCTGACGCTTCCTATGGTGCTTCCCCCGACTGTTGCGGGATTCTTTTTACTGCTGTTGTTCAGCCGGAGAAGACCTTTGGGAATCTTTCTTTACGAGCAGTTTGATATCAAGATCGTACAGACTTGGTTGGGATGTATTATCGCGGCAACTGTTATCGCCTTTCCGCTGATGTACCGAAATGCCCGTGCGGCACTTGAGCAGATCGATGTGAATCTCATTTATGCGGGAAGAACGCTGGGAATGTCTGATACAAAGATATTTTGGAAAATCGTGCTTCCGACAGCAGGGCCTGGGATTGCATCGGGAACGATCCTTACGTTTGCAAGAGCCTTGGGGGAATACGGAGCAACCTCCATGCTGGCAGGAAATATACCGGGAAAGACGGGGACAATTTCACAGAGGATTGCAATGGTCATTCAAGACGGTGATTATGTGATTGCGGGCGTGTGGGTGGCAATTGTAATTTTAATTGCGTTTTGTGTGATATTCCTGATGAACCTGATATCCGGAAAACAGATGAAAAATATAAAGCGGTGGTAATATGGGGATTGAAATTGACATCAGAAAAAAAATAGGAGAATTTCAACTGGCAGTACAATTGAAGAGTGAAGCGTCCAGAATCGGGATCCTGGGGGCGTCAGGCTGCGGGAAAAGCATGACATTAAAGAGTATTGCAGGAATCGAAATACCTGATCAAGGCAGAATTTCTGTCGGCGATAAGCTATTGTTTGACAGCAAACAAAAACGAAATACAAAGCCGCAGCAGCGAAAGATCGGTTATCTGTTTCAGCACTACGCCCTGTTTCCCCATATGACAGTGGAACAGAATATTGCCGCCGGAGTAAAAGCGGAAAAAGAGGAAAAGCAGAAGCGTGTCAGAGAAATGATTCGTAAATTCCGTTTGGAGGGACTGGAGAAGCGTTTGCCGGGACAACTTTCCGGCGGACAGCAGCAGAGAACGGCGCTGGCAAGGATTATGGCATATGAACCGGATGTGATTTTGCTGGATGAGCCGTTCTCTGCTTTGGATGTTTTTTTGAAAGAGCAATTGCAGTCAGAAATGGAAGAAATGTTGTCAGATTATCCGGGGATTGTCATTCTCGTATCCCACAGTCGGGATGAGGTGTATCGGTTTTGTGAAGAATTGGTAATTATGGAACAGGGAAGTGTTGTTGTCAGCGGAAAAACAAAAGAATTATTCGTCAATCCACAGTACAAAGAAGCGGCGAAACTGACCGGATGTAAGAATTTTACGGATATCCGGCGGATTGATGCGCACACCGCAAGGCTGACAGACTGGGGAATCACACTTTGTACGAAAGAGGAAATCCCCAAAGAGTGTACATGCATCGGATATCGAGCACATGATTTTGTACCCATTTGGGGAGATGCTCGCGAAAATTGTCTGAAAGTACAGATAGAAAAAAAGGCAGAATTACCCTTTGAGGTGCAGTATTATCTGACACCTGAAAGGGAGCGAGAGGATATATCGAAAACAGAAACCGTAATCTACTGGTTTTTGCAGCGGGAACAGCGAAATATACTGGAGAAGAAAGGACTTCCGGATTATTTACAGATCATAGAAAAGAATTGTATGTTTTTAAAATAGGGCTTTTGAAATAGCGTTGAATTGAAATAGTCGAAAAACAGCTATTGCAAAAGCCTTGTTCTCGTGCTATACTCACATCACAAATCAAGTTTTCTGGCAATCTTTAAGATTCTCAATTATCTGTGGCGGTCGTCACAACGAAAATCAGATTTGTAAAACTTATTTTGGAAAAAGAATAAAGAAAGGAGTGGGTACATGGGGTTTTGCAGTGTACGATCTGCTGCTGTTTTTGGATTGAAAGTAGAGTTTGTCAATGTAGAAGCAGATGTAGGAAACGGACTTCCGATTTTTCATATGGTGGGATATTTGTCATCGGAAGTCAAAGAAGCAGGAGAGCGGGTGAGGACGGCGATTCGGAATTCAGAGTTGGATTTTCCGGCGAAAAAGATCGTGATCAATTTGTCACCGGCTACACGGAAGAAAAGAGGAGCGGCGTTTGATCTGCCGATTGCGGTTTCTATCTTAGCATCTCTGGGGGAAATTCCGGAAGAACGGTTAGAGACGATGCTGATTGTAGGAGAACTGAGTCTGGACGGGAAAATACAGCGTGTATCGGGAATTTTACCTATGGTACTGGCTGCAAGAGGCGCAGGATTGAAGTACTGTCTGATTCCGAAAGCAAACATGAGTGAGGGAATGCTTGTTGAAGGGATTCAAATTATAGGAGTTGAGAATTTAAAAGAGGTCTATAAATATTTAAAAGGAGAAAAAGAAATAAAAAAAGGACGAAAGAAACATGTAAAAAAGGGAGATGATAAGGAGAAGTCGTCGGAGTCAGAACCTGATTACAGGGATATTTATGGACAAGGCGTTGTGAAAAGAGCGGTGGAAATTGCAGTTGCGGGCGGTCATAATCTGTTGATGATCGGACCTCCGGGGAGTGGTAAGTCTATGACAGCAAAACGGATTCCAACGATTTTTCCGCCGATGACACAGGAAGAAAGTATGGAGGTTACGAAGATCTACAGTATATTGGGTGAAGTAGATGAGGAAGAGCCTTTGATTCGAACGCGTCCCTTTCGGAGTGTTCATCATACAACGACGAAAAGAGCGTTGGTAGGAGGCGGCGGGATTCCGTCTCCGGGGGAAATCAGTCTGGCGCATTGCGGGGTGTTGTTTTTGGATGAGCTTCCGGAATTTCAGAAAAATGTTCTGGAAGTGCTGCGGCAGCCTTTGGAGGAACGGGAAATCCGTATCACAAGGGCGCAGGGCGTGTGTTTGTTCCCGGCAAATTTTATGTTGGTAGCGGCGATGAATCCCTGCCCCTGTGGAGCTTATCCCAGTCAGAAATGTACTTGTACGCCGGGACAGATTCAACATTATCTGGGGAAACTAAGTCAGCCGTTTCTGGATCGTATTGATATTTGTGTAGAGACTCCGCGGGTAGAATATGAAGCCTTGAAAATAGGAAGACTGTCCGGCAGTCAGGAGGAAGGCTCCGCTGAAATCCGAAGACGTGTCTGTAAGGCAAGAGAAATCCAAAACAGCAGGTATCGGGGAAAAAGGACTCTGTTCAATGCGATGATGAGTGCAGATGATTTGGAAGCTTATTGTGTCTTGGGAAAGGAAGAGGAGCAATTGATGCGGGAGGCATTTACAAAGCTTGCGCTGACGGCGCGGTCTTATCATAAGATTTTGAAAGTAGCACGGACGATCGCCGATTTAGAGGGAGAGAAACAGATTCATTCATCGCATCTGGCAGAAGCAATCGGGTATCGGACAATGGATAAAAAATATTGGGGGAGGTGAATGGATGCACGAGGAAATAAAAGTGGGGATAAAAGAACAGGAATACCCATATGAATACTGGTTGGCTTCCATGCATGGGATTGGCGATAAGAAAAAGCAGAAGCTGAGGGAATACATGAAATCAGCGAAGGAAGCTTATTATATAGAAGAAACAGAATTAAAAAAGATTGATTTTTTAAAAGAAGAAGAAAAAAATGCGCTTCGGATCGCCAAAAAGGATACTGCATTTGAGAAAGCATGGGAAGAACTAAAACGCAGGGGAATCTGGATGAGGTTATGTTTTGAAGAGCAATATCCCAAGAGGCTGAAGGTGATTGCAGATCAACCCTATGCGGTGTATGGGAAGGGGAAAATCCCGTCAGATACAGAGTCAAGCATTGCAGTGGTGGGCGCAAGAAAATGTTCGGGCTACGGAGAGACCTATGCACGGAGGTTTTCTGAGGCTTTGGCAGGAGCAGGCGTACAGATTGTGAGCGGGCTTGCCAGAGGAATCGACGGGGCAGGACAGAGGGGAGCGCTTATGGGAAACGGAAAGACATTTGCTGTTTTGGGGTGCGGTGTGGATGTTTGTTATCCTCGAGAGCATATAGGGCTTTACACAGATATTCTGGAGCATGAAGGAGGAATTTTGTCGGAGCTACCGCCGGGAACGCAGCCCCTGTCGTTTCACTTTCCCAGACGGAATCGAATCATCAGCGGATTATCAGATGCGGTACTTGTAATGGAAGCAAAAGAAAGAAGCGGATCGTTGATTACGGCAGACATGGCACTGGAACAGGGAAGAGACGTCTGGGCGCTGCCGGGACCTTTGAACAGTGAATTAAGTAAAGGCTGTAATTTATTGATCCGGCAGGGGGCGGGGATTCTGATTTCGCCGGAAATGCTATTGCAGGATTTGGGATTTACAAATATAAATTTCATGGAAAAAAAGCGAGAAACGAAAAAAATGCTTGAAAGAGAAGAAGATATGGTGTATAGTTCAGTTGGTCTTTATCCAAAAAGCATTGAGGAACTGATGAAGGAGACAAATTTTTCCGCAGCAGAAATACTACGGATTCTTGTGAGATTAGAGATGAAAGACTATATCGAAGAAATTTCGAAAAATCATTATATCAGAATATAAAAGGCTCATTTACGGGGCATTTTGAAAAATAAGTGAAAAGCCTGAGAGCTTTCAGGGTGGAGGAATAAGTTATATGGCACATTATCTGGTTATCGTGGAGTCACCTGCAAAAGTGAAAACGATCAAAAAGTTTCTCGGAAGCAATTATACAGTAGCAGCTTCTAACGGACATGTCCGCGATTTGCCGAAAAGTCAGCTCGGGATCGGACCGGAGAACGATTATGAACCAAAGTATATTACGATCAGAGGAAAAGGTGATATTCTTGCGAATCTGAGAAAGGAAGCGAAGAAGGCAGACAAAGTTTTTCTGGCGACCGACCCGGACCGCGAGGGAGAGGCAATTTCGTGGCATTTGGCAACAGCGTTGAAGTTGGATCAGAAGAAAATGCGCCGGATCACATTTAATGAAATTACAAAAAATGCAATTAAGGCATCTTTGAAAGCGCCGCGGGAGATTGATATGCATCTGGTAGATGCACAGCAGGCTCGCCGTGCTTTAGACCGCATGGTCGGCTACAGGATCAGTCCGCTTTTGTGGGCCAAGGTAAAGCGTGGGCTAAGTGCAGGGCGCGTACAATCTGTGGCATTGCGTATCATTGCTGACAGAGAAGCGGAAATCGATGCATTTATTCCGGAAGAATACTGGTCGTTGGATGTGGTACTGAAAGTAAAGGGCGAGAGACGTCCTTTGACGGCAAAATTCTATGGAACAGAGAAAAAGAAACTGGCGATTTCTTCTAGGGAAGAACTGGATCAAATATTAAAATCCGTAGAAGACGCAGAATACAGAATTACAGATATAAAAAAAGGGGAGCGGATCAGAAAGGCGCCGCTTCCGTTTACCACCAGTACGCTTCAGCAGGAAGCGGCGAAGGCGTTGAACTTCGGTACACAGAAAACGATGCGGATCGCACAGCAGTTATATGAAGGAATCGATATTAAAGGTAACGGAACAGTCGGTGTGATCACGTATCTGCGTACAGATTCTACACGTATTTCGGAAGAGGCAGATGCAGTCGCAAGAGACTATATCGGAGCGACATACGGAGCAGAATACGTGGCGGCGAGAAACACCGAAAAGAAAAGTGATAAGAAGATCCAGGATGCGCATGAGGCGATCCGTCCGTCGGATGTGACGAGAACACCGGCAGCGATCAAGGATTCGCTTACAAGAGACCAGTTCCGTCTGTATCAATTGATCTGGAAGCGATTTGTGGCTAGCCGAATGCAGCCGGCAAAATATGAGACGACATCTGTCAAAATCGGAGCGGCAGAATATATATTTACGGTTTCTGCATCTAAGCTTGCGTTTGAGGGATTCCGTACGGTGTATACAGAAGCGGATGAAGAGAAAGAGGAAAGTAATGTATTGCTCGGTGGACTGACCATGGATTCTGTGCTGACGAAAGACCGATTTGATGAGAAACAGCACTTTACCCAGCCGCCGGCCCATTATACGGAAGCGACGCTTGTAAAAACGCTGGAAGAACTCGGGATCGGACGTCCGAGTACCTATGCGCCGACGATTTCCACGATTCTTGCCCGAAGATATATTACAAAAGAGGGAAAAAATCTTTATATGACAGAATTGGGAGAGGTTGTGAATCATATTATGAAACAGTCTTTTCCGAGTATTGTGGATGTGAATTTTACCGCAAATATGGAAGGGCTTCTGGATATGGTAGAAGAAGGAAAGGTGCCGTGGAAAGAGGTAATCCGCAATTTCTATCCGGATTTGGATGAGGCGGTGAAGATTGCGGAAAAAGAGTTGGAGAGCGTGGAGATCGAGGATGAAGTCACAGATGTTGTTTGCGAAGAATGCGGACGTAATATGGTGATCAAATACGGACCGCATGGTAAATTCCTTGCCTGTCCGGGATTTCCGGAATGCAGAAATACAAAACCATATCTGGAGAAAATAGGAGTTTCCTGTCCGAAGTGCGGAAGCGAAGTGGTGATCCGCAAGACAAAAAAAGGAAGAAAGTATTATGGATGTGAGAATAATCCGGAATGTGAGTTCATGTCCTGGCAGAAGCCTTCTAAAGAAAAATGCCCGGAATGCGGCGGATATATGGTGGAAAAAGGAAATAAACTGGCATGTGCAGACGAAAAATGCGGATATGTCAAAAATATCAAAAAGGATAACTGAATTTTGTTGCTATTTCAAAAATTGTATGATAGCATATTCATATCGGTTGATTTATTTTTGAATTGTATACACAATTTGAAGATTGTGGGAGTGCATAGCACGAAACAATTCGTCATGCATCTTTAAAGGAGATAATTAATAAATCATATATTTACAAGGACGGAGGAGAAGAATGAGTGTACAACTATTAGACAAAACCCGCAAAATAAACAAACTGCTCCACAATAATAATTCCAGTAAAGTAGTGTTCAATGATATTTGTGCGGTTCTGACAGAGATTTTGAATTCTAATGTGTTGGTTGTCAGTAAGAAGGGGAAAATTCTGGGAGTAAGCAAATGTGACGGTGTACAGACGATCGGAGAATTGATCGGAGAATCCATAGGCTCCCATATAGAGGAAATGCTCAATGAGCGTTTGCTGAGTGTTTTGTCGACGAAAGAAAATGTGAATCTGGAGACACTTGGGTTCTCTAATGATTCTGTAGCCGGATATCAGGCTATTATTACTCCGATCGATATTGCGGGAGAACGTCTTGGAACCTTATTTTTATATAAGCAGAATGAAATGTATTCGATTGATGATATTATTTTGAGTGAATACGGAACTGCAGTTGTAGGTCTGGAGATGTTGCGTTCTGTAAATGAGGAAAATGCGGAAGAGACGAGAAAGGAACACATTGTTCAGTCTGCGATCAGCACACTTTCCTTTTCAGAGTTAGAAGCAATCATTCACATCTTTGAAGAACTGAATGGTGTCGAGGGGATACTGGTGGCAAGCAAAATTGCGGACAGAGTGGGAATTACCCGCTCGGTAATCGTAAATGCACTTCGAAAGTTTGAAAGTGCGGGTGTGATCGAATCTCGTTCTTCCGGAATGAAAGGTACATATATTAAAGTTCTGAATGACTATGTATTCACGGAGTTGGAGAAAATTAAAAAAGAAAGAATGTAAAATCCGAGGATAAAAGAGGAGAAGAAAATGTACGAGGGAAATCCGGTTGATTTGCGTATGGTAAAAACAATTTCTGCGGACGAAGTTCTGGATGAGGCGACGCATAAAGCGAGAGTCTTTCGGTATGATATGGAGGAAGACTATATTTATCTGGAATTAAGAGAGAAAGATCTGACAGCGATTTCATTGGATGCAAAGTATAGATGTTATATTGCGACGAAAAGTGAACTCCTCTATTGTACCGGAGTCATAAAAGAGCGATTCCAGTCAGAGGACGGAAATATGCTGGTGTTCCGCATCGAAAATGGTTTTTATAATGCGGTGGAGAGCCGCGGAAAGAATTTGTAAAAGAAGAGAGAAATAACGATGGATTCCCCCGACCGGTCCGGTCGGGGATTTTTTATAAACTAAATATAAAAATTCAGAAACGCTGTTGACAAATGTCTGTCGGAGTGCTATTTTATATTCATAGGTTAGCACTCGAAAGAAATGAGTGCTAACAGCGCAAATTTAAAGGAGGAATTATAATGAAGTTAGTACCATTAGGTGACAAGATTGTGTTAAAGCAGTTGGAAGCAGAAGAGACAACAAAATCAGGAATTGTTCTTCCTGGTCAGGCAAAAGAGAAACCGCAGGAGGCAGAGGTAATTGCAGTAGGTCCGGGCGGAATGATAGATGGAAAAGAAGTGATCATGCAGGTAAAGGTTGGAGATAAAGTAATTTATTCCAAGTATGCAGGTACAGAAGTAGAGTTAGACGGACAGGAATACATTATCGTAAAACAGAATGATATTTTAGCAATAGTAGAAGCATAGAGTACTTGACGAGGTATTTTCGAGTCTAGTACGAATGCTGTTCTCTGAGATAGCCGAGGTGTTGTCGAGGCATAGCGAAGAGAACTTCTTTATGTGAAATAAATAATTAGAAGGAGTGGATCATCATGGCAAAGGAAATCAAATATGGCGCAGAAGCCAGAGCAGCATTAGAAAAAGGTGTCAATCAGCTTGCTGACACTGTAAGAGTAACACTAGGACCAAAAGGAAGAAATGTTGTATTGGATAAGTCTTTTGGTGCACCGTTGATTACAAATGACGGAGTTACGATCGCAAAAGAGATTGAACTGGAAGACGGATTTGAGAACATGGGGGCACAGTTGATCCGTGAGGTGGCAGCAAAGACCAATGATGTTGCCGGTGATGGAACAACAACAGCTACCGTGCTTGCACAGGCAATGGTAAATGAAGGAATGAAAAATCTGGCAGCGGGCGCAAATCCGATCGTTCTCAGAAAGGGTATGAAGAAAGCAACAGATAAGGCTGTTGAGGCAATTGCGGAAATGAGCAGCAAGGTAACCGGAAAAGAGCAGATTGCAAGAGTTGCAGCAGTATCTTCAGGTGATGATGCAGTCGGACAAATGGTAGCGGATGCAATGGAGAAGGTTTCCAACGACGGTGTTATCACGATCGAGGAATCTAAGACGATGCAGACAGAGTTAGATCTTGTAGAAGGTATGCAGTTTGACCGCGGATATATTTCTGCTTACATGGCAACCGATATGGAGAAAATGGAAGCTGTTTTGGACGATCCGTATATTTTGATTACAGATAAGAAAATTTCCAATATTCAGGATATCCTTCCGCTGTTGGAGCAGATTGTTCAGTCTGGTTCCAGACTTCTGATCATCGCAGAGGACATCGAGGGCGAAGCGCTTACAACTCTGATCGTAAATAAGCTGCGCGGAACATTTAATGTGGTAGCGGTAAAGGCTCCGGGATACGGCGACAGAAGAAAAGAAATGCTGCAGGATATCGCAATTCTGACAGGCGGACAGGTGATCTCCGAAGAATTGGGAATGGATCTCAAAGAGGCAACTATGGATCAGCTCGGACGTGCAAAATCTGTAAAGGTTCAGAAAGAAAACACAGTGATCGTTGACGGCTGTGGAGAAAAACAGGCAATTGCAGACAGAGTTGCTCAGATTAAGAAAGGCATCGAGGAGACAACATCTGAATTTGATAAAGAAAAATTGCAGGAAAGACTGGCAAAACTGGCAGGCGGCGTAGCAGTGATCCGTGTAGGAGCAGCTACAGAAACAGAGATGAAAGAAGCAAAGCTTCGTATGGAAGATGCTTTGAATGCAACAAGAGCAGCGGTAGAGGAAGGTATTATTTCAGGAGGAGGCTCGGCATATATCCATGCATCCAAAGAGGTTGCCACGCTTGCGGAAACACTGGAAGGTGACGAGAAAACAGGTGCAAACATCATTCTGAAAGCATTAGAAGCACCGTTGTTCCACATTGCTACAAATGCAGGACTGGAAGGTGCGGTTATTATCAATAAAGTAAGAGAATCTGAAACAGGATACGGATTTGACGCATATAAGGAAGAGTATGTAGATATGGTAAAAGAGGGAATTCTGGATCCGGCAAAGGTAACCAGAAGCGCTCTTCAGAATGCGACAAGCGTAGCATCTACACTTTTGACAACAGAGTCTGTTGTAGCAACAATTAAAGAGGATACACCGGCAATGCCTGCGGGCGGAGCAGGAATGGGCATGATGTAAGGTGCTTAGATCAAGGGGCTGTGCGAATGTACAGTCCCTTTTGTTTTTGCGTGTGTCCAGCAAAGCTGGACTACTCTACCGGAAAATACAATGAATTGAAAAATGGTTCTATTAAAAAAGAAATAAGTAACTATTAGGAAATATAATGGAGCGAAAAATAGTGGGAAATAATGTGAAAAATAATGCATTTTTGCTATTGACAAGCATATTTAATTTCGGTATCATATCGGATAAAACAGCGGATAGAGATAGAGAAAGAGAGGAAAAAAACCATGGGTAAGATTATAGGAGAAGGCATTACATTTGATGATGTACTTTTGGTTCCGGCGTATTCCGAGGTCATTCCGAATGAGGTAGACCTTACGACACATCTGACAAAGAAGATCCAATTGAATATTCCGATGATGAGTGCAGGAATGGATACCGTTACAGAACATCGTATGGCAATTGCGATGGCACGTCAGGGCGGTATCGGAATCATTCATAAGAATATGTCTGTTGAAGCGCAGGCAGAGGAGGTTGACAAGGTAAAGCGTTCTGAGAACGGAGTTATTACAGACCCGTTTTTCCTCTCACCGGAGCATACGCTTGCAGATGCCAACGATTTAATGGCGAAGTACCGTATTTCCGGTGTTCCGATCACAGAAGGCAGAAAGCTGGTCGGTATTATTACAAACCGTGATCTGAAGTTTGAAGAAGATTTTTCAAAGAAGATCAAAGAGTCTATGACTGCTGAAGGGCTGATCACCGCAAAAGAGGGGATCACACTGGATGAGGCGAAGAGGATTCTTGCAAAGGCGAGAAAAGAAAAGCTTCCGATCGTAGATGATGAAGGTAATTTAAAAGGATTGATCACGATCAAGGATATTGAGAAGCAGATCAAATATCCGTTGTCGGCCAAGGACGAGCAGGGACGTCTGCTTTGCGGAGCTGCAATCGGTATTACGGCAAACTGCCTGGAACGTGTGGAGGCGCTGATGCGTGCACATGTTGATGTGATCGTAATGGATTCGGCACACGGACATTCTGCAAACGTACTGCGTACCGTGCGTATGGTAAAGGAAAAATATCCGGAACTTCAGGTGATTGCGGGAAATGTGGCAACGGGAGAAGCGACAAAAGCGTTGATCGAAGCAGGGGTAGATGCGGTAAAAGTAGGTATCGGACCGGGATCTATCTGTACAACCCGTGTGGTAGCGGGAATAGGTGTACCGCAGGTATCTGCGGTTATGGATTGCTACAAGGTTGCAAAGGAGTACGGAATTCCGGTTATTGCAGACGGAGG
Organism: uncultured Schaedlerella sp.; assembly: GCA_963559385.1. GTDB lineage: Bacteria > Bacillota > Clostridia > Lachnospirales > Lachnospiraceae > Schaedlerella. Next base: position 27,918 of record CAUWKK010000019.1, on the reverse strand, counting down.
TATTAAGTACTCGGGAGATATGACGAAAGCAATTGCAGCAGGAGCAAATGTCTGCATGATGGGAAGTATTTTTGCGGGATGTGACGAAAGTCCGGGAACTTTCGAGCTGTATCAGGGAAGAAAGTATAAGGTATATCGTGGTATGGGTTCTATTTCCGCAATGGAAAACGGAAGCAAGGATCGTTACTTCCAGGAAAATGCAAAGAAACTGGTTCCGGAGGGAGTAGAAGGCCGTGTAGCTTATAAGGGAACCGTTGAAGATACGGTATTCCAGCTTATGGGCGGACTTCGTTCCGGTATGGGATATTGCGGAACACATAGTATTGAAGAGTTGAAGGAAAACGGACGTTTTGTTAAGATTTCGGCGGCATCCTTAAAAGAGAGTCATCCGCATGATATTCATATTACAAAAGAGGCTCCGAACTACAGTGTAGACGAGTAAAAAAAAGAGAATGAAGAATCGGGAGAAGTAAAAATCTTGTTCCCCGGTTCTTTTTCTTTCTTTTCATAAAAAATTCAGATTTGGTTTTGAGAATATTAAAGAAAATATGGTAATATAAAAATATCATTCAGATTACATAAGAAAAGAGCGGGGAAATGAAAAAGAGGCGAAAAAATACAAAAAGAAGAAAAAAGACGAAGGTGTCTTTTCAATTGTTTGCCGGACTGGACCACAGGCAGCAGCTTGTCGTAAAAGCAGGACTTGCTGTGTTATTGCTGCTGTTGCTTACACTTGGGGTTTACCGCTGCGTGTCTTGGGAGGAAAAAGGAAGCAATTTAAACGTAGATGCATCTGAACCGGAGATAGATGTACAGCTTTTGGATGTGAACGAATATTCCAGACCGGGGACGAAATCAGATCCGATTACCGGAATCGTGATTCATTATACAGCAAATCCGGGCAGTACGGCACAGAATAACAGAGACTATTTTAATGGTCTTCAGGACGGACATGGAGATTATATCAGCAGTCATTTTGTAGTTGGGTTGGACGGAGAAATCGTACAGTGTGTCCCTACATGGGAGATTGCTTATGCTTCCAATGAACGAAACCATGACACGATCTCCATTGAATGCTGCCACCCGGACGAAACGGGGGAGTTTAAGAAAGAGACATATGTTTCCATGGTGAAGCTAACCGCATTTCTATGCGATAAATATGATCTGACAGCGGATGATGTCATTCGGCATTATGATGTGACCGGTAAAAACTGTCCGAAATATTTTGTGGAGAATGAAGCTGCATGGCAGACTTTCAAGGAGGATGTAGACGCGGCTTTGAAAAAAGGGAACTAGGGGCTGTCCCTTGCAGAGAATTTGAAATCATGGTACACTAAGTGCGCAAAGAACAGAGAGAAACGGTGCCATAAGAAGGAGGTCAAGGTGAAGCTGGACTATAATATTGTGCTGATCGGGTTTATGGGAACGGGAAAAACAACGGTTTCCGAATATCTGAATCAGAGATATGATATGGATGTTGTAGATATGGATACAGAGATTTCAAAGCGGGAGGGAATGGGAATTCCCGAAATTTTTGAAGTTTTTGGAGAAGTATATTTCCGAGATCTGGAGACTGCGCTTCTTAAGGAACTGCAGTCCAGAAAGAATACGGTGATCTCCTGCGGAGGAGGAGCTCCGATGCGGGAGGAAAACTTAAAAGAAATGAAAAAAAACGGCAGAGTAGTGCTTCTTACCGCAAGGCCGGAGACGATATATGACCGGGTAAAGGATAACGATGAGCGTCCGGTTTTAAAAGGAAAGAAGACTGTTGCGCAGATTTTGGAGTTGATGACAGAGCGTCAGGAAAAATACCGAAAAGCGGCAGATCTTACGGTTTCTACGGATGGAAAATCAGTAGATGAGATTTGTGAAGACATCATAGCGAGACTTACGGAGGGAGAAAGAGATGTTTGAGAGATTTTTTCCGGATGAGTATGTGGCTTCGACCTATATTATTCCGTTTGAAAAATTATATGAAGAGGGGTACAGAGGTGTGATTTTTGACATTGACAACACGCTTGTACCACATGGAGCGCCGGCAGATTCACGAGCAAAGAAATTATTTCGGCGTTTGCGGGAGATTGGGTTTGAATCCTGTCTGATTTCGAATAATCAAGAAGCACGCGTGAAGATGTTTAATGAAGAGATTCAGACACGATATATTTTCAATGCACATAAGCCGTCTACGAAAAATTATATCCGTGCAATGGAATATATGGGGACAAATCAGAAAAATACGTTGTTTGTAGGAGATCAGCTTTTTACCGATGTGTGGGGGGCAAAGAGAGCAGGGATGCATAATATTCTTGTAAAACCGATTCATCCGAAAGAAGAAATTCAGATCGTATTGAAACGTTATTTGGAGAGAGTTGTCCTGTATTTTTATAAAAAGGGGCAAAAGAAGCGTGCAAGCTGATAAAAAAAGGTTGAAAAAAGCTTGAAATTATTATAGAATTATAAACAGTTCAGAAGTTACGCGCTAGAAGTGCGCGATTGAAGGAGGATTTACAAATGATCGCAGCAGGTGAATTTAAGAACGGTGTAACCGTTGAGATTGATGGAAATATTTATCAAGTGTTGGAATTTCAGCATGTAAAACCGGGAAAAGGAGCAGCCTTTGTAAGAACAAAGTTAAAAAACATTATCAACGGAGGCGCAGTTGAAAAGACATTCCGCCCGACAGAGAAGTTCCCGAAGGCACATATCGACAGAAAAGAGATGCAGTATTTATATCAGGACGGAGATCTGTACAACTTCATGGATGTAGAAACGTATGACCAGATTGCTTTGAATGCGGACGTAGTAGGTGATGCACTGAAGTTCGTGAAAGAGAATGAGAATGTTAAGATTTGTTCACATAAAGGAAATGTATTCTCGGTAGAGCCGCCGCTGTTCGTAGAATTGGCGATTACGGAGACAGAGCCGGGATTCAAAGGTGATACAGCGCAGGGAGCTACAAAGCCGGCAACTGTAGAGACGGGGGCAACGGTTATGGTTCCGTTGTTTGTAGAGACAGGAGATGTACTGAAGATTGATACACGTACAGGTGAATATCTGTCCAGAGTATAATTCAGATAAGCATATATTAAGAAATGAAGTGAGAAAGGAAGTCTTGAAAGCAAGGGCTTCCTTTTTTAGAGTTGCGGCAAAACAGAATGAAAAAGTGTTTTCGATACAGGCGTTGCACCGTTTTGTTGCAATTCAAAAAAGAGATTGCAATGTAAGAGGCAGTTCGTTATAATCAATTCACATAATATTTTTCAAATCAATGAATCTGGGTATCGTTCATACCGCATTTCTCATTTTAATTTCAAACGGATGTACAAAAAGAAAGGGAAGATATGGAATATCAAGAGTTTTTGTACGAAGTAGAAAAGAAAATGAACCAAAAGCTGAAGGGAGGGATTACGGCAAGCGTCCATATAGCTGTTAAAAATAACGGTAGGATAAAAAAAGGAATTCTGATCGAAGATCCGGCAGTCAATATTTCGCCGACAATTTATCTGGAGGAATTTTACGAACAATTTCAACAGGGTGAACCATTTGAAAGCATACTTTTGGAGGTGATGCGCTTTTATGAGGCAGTCAAGTATGAGGAGCCGTGGGATACGGGGGAGATAGAAAGTTATGAAGCGGTTCGAGACAAAATTATATTTAAGATGATCCATACAAAAAGAAATCATACATTACTTTCAGAGGTACCGCATATAGAAGTGTTGGATCTGAGTCTCGTGTTTTATGTGCTTCTGGAAGTGAAGAAAAACGGAACAGCTGCAATGTTGATCCGAAATGAACATTTAGAGCTGTGGGGAATTACGGGAGAAGGATTGTTTTCGCTAGCACGTGAGAATGCAGGGAAGCTTCTGCCTGCGAGAATTTATACAATGCGGGAGATGGTGGAAGAGGTTATGGATTCGGATCCGGAGGCTTTGCATGATCTGCTGAGCGTTGTTTCTGACGAAAGCGAGAGGAGGGAAAAGGAAAGAAAAAAGCGGGATGTTATGTATGTTCTCACAAATTCGATTCGGAGTTTTGGAGCAGCCTGCCTGATGTATCCGGGGATGTTGGAAGCTGCTGCTAATGTATTGAAAGAAAATTATTATATTTTGCCGAGCAGTGTGCATGAAGTGATTTTGGTACCCGAATCTAAAGGGACAGCGCCGGAGGAAATGGCAGAAATCGTACGGGAGATCAATGCAACACAGGTTGAGGAAGAAGAGCAGTTAAGCGATCATGTGTATTTTTATGAGAGAAGAAAAAAGAAACTTATGACATTGTGAATTCGCTCTTTACATTTTCGGGGATTTGTGATAGCATAATTAATGCGTTCGATAACAAAGGTGCTTTCGAACGCATTGATCATACGTCTGTAGCTCAGTGGATAGAGCACTGCCCTCCGGAGGCAGGTGCGGCGGTTCGATCCCGCCCAGACGTGTATTTTTTATGAGGCTGCCGCTTAGTGATAGATCGTGAAGCGGCAGCTTCTTTGTGATTATGCTCAACGCAGCAAAAGTGTGCTTCATCATGGAATCATGTATAAACGTGAGAAAGTGTGACGCACAATTGTGTTATTTTTTTCGATTGTCAGCGATGATTCTTTCCGGCAGTGTCTGATCAAATCGCCGGGTTTTCAGCATTTCAATTTCATATTTGTATGGAGCATAGGATTTCTTTTTGTTTTCAGGATCGGGAATATAGGGCGTTTCCAGAATCTTCGGAACATGTTCGAAATCCTTATGGTGGACGATATAGGATAAGGCGTCGAATCCAATCTCGCCGAATCCGATATTGGCGTGTCTGTCCTTGGCTGCGCCGAGAGGATTCTTGCTGTCGTTGATGTGGAAAACCGCAATCTGTTCTTTTCCGATCAATCTGTCGAAATCTGCGATCACATCATCAAAATGATTGATAATATCGTAGCCGCTGTCGTTTGTGTGGCAGGTATCAAAGCAGATTCGAAGCTTATCGTTATATTTTACCCCGTCATAAATACGGGCAAGCTCCTCGAAAGAACGACCGATTTCGGAGCCTTTTCCCGCCATAGTTTCCAGTGCGATACAACAGTCGGTATCGGCAGTAAGTACCTCGTTTAATCCTTGGATGATCCGGGCAGTACCGGTTTCTGTTCCGGCTCCGACATGGGCGCCCGGGTGGAGGATCAATACATGACTTCGGCAGGCAATCGTGCGTTCCAGTTCTTTTGCCAGAAATTCGACAGCCAGTTCAAAGGTTTCCGGTTTCACAGAATTTCCGAGATTGATGATGTACGGTGCGTGGACGAGGATCTCTTCGATACCGTGCGTCTTCATGTAGTTCCATGCGGGATCGATGTTTAATTCGCTGATATCCTTGCGTCGGGTGTTCTGCGGAGCTCCTGTATAAAACATAAATGTATTTGCGCCGTAGGAAACGGCTTCTTTTGCGGAACCGAGCAGCATTTCTTTTCCGCTCATTCCTACGTGTGAACCTATTTTCATAGTGGTTATTCCTATCCTTTCTTCATTGTGTTCCCCGCCGGAAACACTTGCTAGAATTGATTATAAATGATAAAATAGCAAAGGAAAAGTCAAATTTTGAAAATATAGAAATACGGAGAGTGAACCAAGGTGAAAACATTGTTGAATCTGATAACAAAAGAAATGGAGCAGGCATTTCAGGAAGCCGGCTATGATGCTTCTTATGCAAAGGTTACTTTATCAAATCGTCCGGATTTATGTGAGTACCAGTGCAACGGCGCTATGGCGGGAGCGAAGGTATATCGCAAAGCGCCGATCGTGATTGCGGGGGATGTGGTAGAAAAGCTTAAGGAGAGTACATGCTTTGAACTGGCGGAGGCTGTGAATCCGGGGTTCATTAACTTGAAAGTAAAGCCATCTTTTGTGGCGGACTATTTGAATAAAATGGCGGAAGATGTAAGTCTCGGTGTGGAGAAGGCCGAAAATCCAAAGACGATCATGATTGATTATGGCGGACCGAATGTGGCAAAACCGTTGCATGTAGGACATTTACGCTCGGCTATCATCGGAGAAAGTGTAAAGCGTATCCTGCGTTATAAAGGGCATCGTGTGATAGGAGATATCCATTTGGGAGACTGGGGATATCAGATGGGGCTGATCATCACAGAATTGAAGAAGCGTCAGCCGGAACTTCCGTATTTTCTTGAGGAGTTTGACGGGGAATACCCGGAAGAAGCGCCGTTTACGATTGGAGAGCTGGAAGAAATCTATCCGACTGCCAGCGCTTATGCGAAAGAGCATGAGGAATATCGGGAACAGGCATTACAGGCAACCTTTTTGCTGCAGAACGGACATCGCGGATATCGCGCGATCTGGAAGCACATTATGCAGGTGTCTGTAGAAGATCTGAAGAAAAATTATAAGAATCTGAATGTGGAGTTTGACCTTTGGAAAGGAGAGGCAGACGCCCAAAAGTATATTCCGGGCATGGTAGAGATGTTAAAGGAAAAAGGGTTTGCACATTATGATCAGGGGGCGCTGGTCGTGGATGTACAGGAAGAGACTGATAAGAAAGAGGTTCCTCCGTGTATGATATTGAAATCGGACGGAGCTGCCCTGTATGATACGACAGATCTTGCAACATTAGTAGAACGAGAAGAACAATATCATCCGGACGAGGTTATCTATGTAGTGGATAAACGTCAGGAACTGCATTTCGTTCAGGTGTTCCGGTGTGCAAAGAAGGCAGGGATCGTGCGTCCGGAGACAAAGCTTACATTCCTTGGATTCGGCACGATGAACGGAAAGGACGGCAAGCCGTTTAAGACAAGAGAAGGCGGTGTAATGCGTCTGGAGAATCTGATCCGTGAGATTGATGAGGAAATGCTCAAGAAGATTACGGAAAACCGTACGATGACGGAAGAGGAAGCGAGAAAGACAGCTGAGACAGTTGGCCTTGCTGCGATTAAATATGGAGATCTGTCCAATCAGGCATCCAAAGATTATGTGTTTGATGTAGACAGATTTACTTCCTTTGAGGGCAATACCGGACCGTATATTCTCTATACGATCGTGCGGATCAAGTCTATTTTAAATAAATATCAAGGAACCGGAGCGTCGATTGAGAATCTGAAAGTTCGGGAGGCAGAGGGCGAATTTGATAAAGCGCTGATGCTGGAAACGGCAAAGTTTAATGATATGTTGGATACAGTCTGCGAAGAAATTGCGCCGCATAAGATCTGTGCGTATATTTATGATACAGCAAATGCATGCAACAAGTTTTATCATGAAACCAAGATCCTTTCCGAGGAGGATGAGAGAAAGAAAGAGGGGTATATTGCTCTTTTGAAACTGACAAAAGAAGTTTTGGAGACGTGCATTGAGCTGTTGGGATTTGAAGCGCCGGAGCGGATGTAGTGAAACAGTTCGATGAGGGAGGTGAAGGCTGAAACGCAGCCGGATCAAGCCGGGCGGTTGAATTGTTTCGATAGGAAAGGATAAAAAATGACTCGAAAGTTATTTTATGAAGACAGTTATATGAAGCGTTTTTCTGCGGTAGTAACAGAATGTCAAAAAGACGGTGAGCAATACCGGGTCGTGCTGGACCGTACTGCATTTTTTCCCGAAGGCGGTGGACAATATGCGGATACAGGACTGTTGGGTGATGTTGAAGTAACGGATGTCAGGGAGCAGGAAGGAACTATTTATCATATGACAAAGGCGGCGTTAGAGCCGGGCATACAGGTAAACGGCAGGATCAACTGGCAGGAACGATTTATGAAGATGCAGCAGCATACGGGAGAGCATATTGTTTCCGGGTTGGTGCATGCCGGATTCGGTTATGATAATGTGGGATTTCATCTGGGCAGTACGGACTGTACAATGGATTTTAACGGAGAGATCAGCGAAGAAGAGCTGTTGGAAATCGAACAACAGGCAAACGAAGCGCTTGTCCAAAATCTGGAAGTGGAAGTGAGCTATCCTTCGGAAGCGGAATTGCAGCGGCTGGAATATCGAAGCAAGATTGAGATTGAGGGGCAGGTTCGGATCGTGACGATTCCGGGATATGATGTTTGCGCCTGCTGTGCGCCTCATGTCGGGAGAACAGGGGAAATCGGGCAGATTAAGCTGACTCATGTACAGCGTTATAAAGGCGGGGTACGTGTGACAATGCTGTGCGGATTCCGCGCGTTGGCGGATTATAATAGAAAACTGCAGGCGACACGGCGGATTTCGGCTGCTTTATGTGCCAAGGAGGATGAGACAGCAGAAGCGGTAGAGCGTTTGCAGGAGGAATATGCGAATTTGAAGCAGATGTATGCGCAGCTGCAGAAAGAGCTTTTGAAGAACAAGGCAAATGCAGTGGAGACAGGGGAAGAAGTTGTCTGCCTTTTTGAACCGGAGCTTACAGGGGAAGCTCCCCGGTTTTTGATGAATCAAGTATTAGAGGCAGGGCATCGTGTATGTGCGGTGTTCTTTGGAGCTGAGGGAGATACCTATCGCTATGTGATAGGAAGCGCAAAAGTGGACCTGAGGGAAGTAGTGGGAGAGCTGAATGCTGTTTTTCATGGAAGAGGCGGCGGAAAGCCGGAGATGGTACAAGGATCTTTAAGTGGAAAAGAAGAAGAGTTGAGGGGGTGGATGAAAGAGAAAGTGAGGATATTATATCATGAATAGAACGCCACAGTCGAAACGGTTTTGGAGAATTTTAGGTCCTATACTGATTTACTGGGGAATTCAGTTTTTTGCACAGATGATCGTGCAGACGGTCATTATGCTTATGAACAGTCAGGAAATGCTGCGGATCATGCAGTCTGTACAGAGTGAAGACTATATGGAGATGGTGGCTCAGGTTGCCGTAGAGTTGACGGAATTGATGTTGAAATATCAAAGCTTGATTGCTGCGTTTCTTGCATTATGCACGATTCCGTTGACTGCATTTTTGTTTTCGCGTGACCGGAAAATGGAGCGGGATGCACAACTTCCGGTTAATAAAAAGGCGTCTGCAAAGCAGTATGTATGGATTCTGCTGTTTGGCTGTGCATTCTGTCTCGGAATGAATGTAGTAACCGTGATGAGTGGTCTGGCAATGAAAGATACTACATATATTACGGCATCTGCTGAGTTGTATTCCGAGAGGATTGCTGTGCTGATCCTTTGTCAGGGGATGATCGTGCCGATTGCGGAGGAACTGATGTTTCGAGGCGTTCTGTACAGAAGATGCAGAGAAGAAATGGGATTTTGGGGAGCTGCACTTTCTGTGGCATGCTTCTTTGCGTTTGTGCATGGAACCGTAACACAGGTTTTATATACACTGGTTTTGGGGCTGTTTCTTGCATATTTTTATGAAAAGTTCGGCTCGCTGAGGGCTGCGGTCGTACTGCATATGCTAGTGAATATAATCTCTGTTTTGATTACAAAGACCGGTGCGCTTGTATGGTTGTGTTCTGATTTTATGAGAATGGGAATCTGCATCGTCGGTTGTGCGTTTATCGGAGCGGCTGCGTTTGTACAGATTCGGAAAATAGAGGAAAAGCCGGAAGCGAGAGAAAACGAATCGTCATTTTGCTGAAAATATATAAAAAAGGTTTCGGTTTTCTGAAAAATAAGGTATACTGTACCTATCAGGACAGAAGCGAAAGGAGTGATCCGGATGACAGATAATATCATCATTACAATCGGCAGACAATTCGGAAGCGGCGGACATGAGGTTGGAAATCGTCTGGCGCAGCGCTTGGATATTCCGTTATATGACCATAATCTTATTAAAATGGCGGCCAAGGAATTGGATATTACCCCGGAAATGGCGGAAAAGGTAGATGAATCCGTATTGGAGCATTATATGTCATCTGCCATTCTCGGTTCGGGCGATTATATTATGTTTATGAACGGAAAGGAATTTGAAGAGCCGCTTTCAGACCAGGTGTTTGAGATGCAGACGCAGATCATTCAAAAGCTGGCAAAGAGAAGTTCCTGTATCATTGTGGGAAGATGTGCAGATTATATTCTCGGAGATTATTCCAATTGTATCAATGCCTTTGTGTATGCTTATAAGGAAGACCGCATTCGCAGGATTATGAAGCTTTACGATATGAATGAAAAGCAGGCATGGGATAAGATCAAAAAGGTGGACAGAACAAGAAAAGCTTATTATGAAGAGCATACAGAGCGGGACTGGGGCAGCATTGAAGCGCATCAGATGCTATTGAATGCAAGTCTTTTAGGGATTGACGGAGTTGTAGATGCATTAGAGGGGATTTATAAAAAATGGAATGAACAGGTTATCGTCAGGAGATAGAAGCGGAAAGCCGGACGAATCACGAGATATAAAAGAAAAGGAACGATCATGGGCAGTCTTTGTATAGAAGGCGGTATGATCGTTCCTTTTTCTCTTAAAGGAGAAATTCCGCAACGAATGCGATAAACGGAATGGTGAATATAGAAAGTACGGTTGTAAATGCAAAAATCTCAGAAGCATATTTGTAATTTTTATCAAACCGGATCGCCATCATTGTCAGAGTGGTTGCAGTCGGGCATGCGGATGCAACCAGAATCGTGTATGCAATCCTATAGTCGATTCGGAAGAGCGCAAGGAAGAGAAGTACCGACAGTGGGATGACGATTAACTTTAAAAAGCTGACATAGTAAATTTTTAGGTTTTTGAAAATCTTTTTTAAGTCTGCCTGTGCAATGGAAAGACCGGCAATGATCATAGCAAGCGGAGTGTTCATGTCTGCAATATAGTTCATGGAATCCAGAAGGACTTCCGGGAGACGAAGCTGCAGGAAAAACAGAAGCATACCGACAGCAGTTCCGAGCACCAGAGGGGAGGTCAAGCCCTCTTTTAAGCGGTTAGGTGTGAATTTGCCTTCCAGTAAAATCAATCCGTGCGTCCAACTGAGCACATTAAATACAGTGATATATGCGGTCAGATAAAAAACCCCCTCACTTCCCAATACACTGTAGATCAGCGGAATCCCCATAAAACCGCAGTTGGAATAGACGCTGCCGAAGCGCTCAAGAGCATACTCCGCATTTCTTTTTTGGGGGATGCAGACTCGGGCGATGAAGATTGCGAGGAGATGTACGGCAAGGGCAACGGCAAAAGCAATCATAAGACCTTGTACCAATTGTGTGTCGTAATCGATCTGATAAGTGGTAATGATCAGGCATGGGTTTACGACCATTAAGAGCAGATTGGACAGGTTACGGTTTCCCTCTTGGTTCAGAAGTTTGATTCGATAACAGATAAATGCAAGAATCATGATGAAGAGCATCTTGATCAGTTGATTAAAAATTAAAGTAAACATAGTTGTAAATCCTTTATTCATAATGATATAGTTCCATGAAGATTTTAGCAGAATGCGCTCTATTTTTCAATAGAGCGATGATGCAGGATTATTTCTCATAACAATAAAAGAATTAAGAGGACGTTTTCGTGTAGATATCATTACACGGATTGTTTATAAAAATGCATAAAATTCCTCTGTTTACAGATACTATTTCCAGAAATGAAAAAATCAGGAAAAGTGATGTTAAATGGAGGAGTTTTTCTATGAAGGCAACAGGAATTGTACGAAGAATCGATGATCTCGGAAGAGTTGTGATTCCGAAAGAAATCAGAAGAACGCTGCGTATTCGGGAGGGGGATCCACTAGAGATCTTTACGGACAGAGAGGGCGAAGTGATTTTGAAAAAATATTCTCCGATCGGAGAATTGTCTGTTTTTGCCGGACAGTATGCAGAAAGTCTTGCACAAACGATGAACTGTACGGTGTGTATCACAGATAAGGATCAGATCATCGCGGCGGCAGGGAGTGGGCGAAAGGAACTTCAGGAGAAATATATACAGAAGGAGCTGACGGAATTATTAGAGGAAAGGGAATGTGTGTTTTTAAGAAAACAGGATAAAAGCTTTGTAGTCATTGCAGACGGGGCAGAAGAGTATGGAACAGAGGAAGTGATCAGTCCGATTTTATGTGAGGGTGATGTGATCGGAAGTGTTATTTTTCTGAAAAAGGAAGAAAAGAGAAGGTTCGGAGAGGCAGAGCAGAAGGTGGCGATGAGTGCGGCTGCTTTTTTAGGGAAACAGATGGAACAATAACAGATCGGCTGCATAAAATACTTTAAAAGCGAAGTGCAGGTTCTAAACATTCCTTTATATTCATAGAGTATAACAGGCTTTGTACCGGAAAAAGGAATATAAGGGGGAGAATATGAGGAATACAGAAAAGAAAGCGCGTGGAAACGGAATAGAACAAAACGGGATCCGTGTACTGAAAGCATTATTGTGTGCGTATGTACTGACAGGGATTTTGCTGTTACTGCTGACGGGACTTTTGTATAAATGGAATTTGGACGAGGGCAAGGTGACAGCAGGAATTATTGTAATTTATGTGGTGTCTACATTTATCGGAGGCTTTGTGATCGGGAAGATGTCCGGAGAACGGAAATTTCTATGGGGACTGGCCGTCGGAGTGTTGTATTTTGTATTGCTCCTTCTTGTATCATTCGGTTTGTATCACTCTTTGCAGGGAGGCACTTCAGATCTCGTGACTACATTTTTAATGTGTGCGGGCGGGGGCATGCTGGGTGGTATGCTTTCATAAAAAAACACTTTAAAAACATCCGCCGGTGTGCTATAATTGCAATATCATTATGAAATATTAGGAGGATATTGAGATGAAACATATTAAAACACTGAATACTCAAACATTGAACCATACAGTAAAAAAAGGCGGATGCGGCGAGTGCCAGACTTCCTGTCAGTCTGCATGTAAAACTTCCTGCACAGTGGGAAATCAGACTTGCGAACACAAAAAATAATAAGGACAGCATTTTAGAATAATGCGAATCAAAGGCAGCGACCGGCGACTGAGGGCGCTGCCTTATCCTTGTTTTGGCGGAAGCGGAGGTATAAGGACAAAGACAAAAAAGGTCCGGTTCCGGCTGACGCTGATAAGAGAAAACAGCAATAAGAGAAATAGAAAGAGAGGTATCTGTTGTGATACATCAGTACCAGAATAACGGATATAACATCGTTCTGGATGTAAACAGTGGTTCTGTTCATGTAGTGGACGAGTCCGCTTATGCCGTGATCGCCTGTCTTGAAAAACAGAATCCGGCGCATACGGCGAAGAGCATCCTTACAGAAGAGACATTTCAGTATGTAATGAAGGAATTGGAAACAGACGGAAAGATAATTGATGCAGCAGAGGTAAGAGAAATTCTTGAGGCTCTGAGTGAACTGACCGAAGCAGGTCAGTTGTTTACACAGGATATTTATGAAGACTACATAGACGAAGTAAAGCAGCGGAAAACGGTTGTAAAGGCGCTTTGTCTTCATATTGCCCATGACTGTAATCTGGCATGTCGCTACTGCTTTGCGGAGGAGGGCGAATACCACGGAAGACGTGCGCTGATGACGTATGCGGTGGGAAAGAAGGCATTGGATTTTCTGATTGCAAATTCCGGCAGCAGGCGGAATTTGGAAGTGGATTTTTTCGGCGGAGAACCATTGATGAACTGGCAGGTGGTCAAGGAGCTGGTTGCCTATGGGCGGGAGCAGGAAAAGCTGCATAACAAGCGCTTCCGTTTTACTTTGACGACGAACGGCGTTCTGTTAAATGACGAGGTGCAGGAATTTGTCAACAAAGAAATGGACAATGTGGTACTCAGTCTGGACGGTCGTAAGGAGATCAATGACAGGATGCGGCCGTTTAGAAACGGGAAAGGAAGTTACGATCTGATCGTACCGAAGTTTCAAAGGCTTGCAGAGAGCCGGAATCAGGAAAAATATTACATCCGCGGTACGTTTACAAGAAACAATCTGGATTTTGCCAAGGATGTGGAGCATTTCGCAGATCTCGGATTTGAACAGATTTCTATTGAGCCGGTTGTCGGGGAGGATACCGATCCGTATGCAATTCAGGAAAGTGATCTGCCGCAGATTTTTGCAGAGTATGACAAGCTGGCAAAATTCATGGTGGATCGAGAGCGTGTGGGCAAGGGATTTAACTTCTTTCACTTTATGATCGATCTGGAAGGCGGTCCGTGTGTGGCGAAGCGTTTGTCCGGTTGTGGATCGGGAACCGAGTATCTGGCAGTGACACCGTGGGGAGATTTATACCCGTGTCATCAGTTTGTTGGTGATGAAGACTTTTTGATGGGGAATGTGGAGGAAGGTATTACAAAACCGGAGATCGCCGATGAGTTTCGTGGATGCAGCGTTTACTCAAAAGAAAAATGCAAAAGCTGTTTTGCCAGATTTTACTGCAGCGGCGGCTGCATGGCAAATTCATATAAATTCCATCATACGATCAATGACACATACGACGTAAGTTGTGAAATGGAGCGAAAGCGTGTGGAGTGTGCGATTATGATCAAAGCGGCTTTGGCAGATTCGGATTCCAATGAAGGAAAGGAAGAGTAAAATGAATAACATGAAGAAAAGCAGAGGTATACTCAATCTGATATTTATCGTTGTTCTCATGGCTGTGTTGGGATTTACGACCATTGTCGGCTGGGGAAACGGAAAGACAGGTGCGGCTAAAAATATTAATTTGGGTCTGGATCTGGAAGGCGGAGTCAGCATTACTTATCAGGTAAAGGGAGGAACGCCGTCAGAGGAAGATATGGCAGATACCATTTATAAGCTTCAGAAGCGTGTCGAGCAATATAGTACAGAGGCAACGGTATATCAGGAAGGCGATGACAGGATCAGCATTGAAATTCCCGGAGTGACGGATGCCAATCAAATACTGGATGAACTGGGACAGCCCGGCTCTTTATACTTTGTTGAAGAGAAAGACAGCAAGGGAGAAGCGAATTATTCTCGTGTTGGAAGTACCGGCGATGTGGCGAAAGACTTTCAGCTGAATAAAACGATCGAGGAGATGCAAAAAGATGGTTCGATCGTATTGACGGGTACTGACATCAAGAGCGCAGAGGCAGAAACCTACAGTGATCAGACGACCAATGCGACGAAGAATGTGGTTTCTCTGGAAATGAATAAAGAGGGAACCGAGAAGTTTGCGGAAGCAACGAAGGCGGCAAAGGCAGCAGGAGAGAGTATAGGTATTTATTATGACGGTGCGTTTGTCAGCGTACCGAGTGTAAATGCGGAAATTACGGACGGACGTGCCATGATCGAGGGGAGCATGTCTTTTGAAGACGCAGACAAGCTGGCTTCTACGATCCGTATCGGCGGATTGAATCTGGAATTGGAGGAACTTCGGTCTAACGTAGTAGGAGCACAGCTCGGAGAGGCTGCAATCAGTACCAGCCTGAAAGCAGGAGCGATCGGCCTTGCAATCGTATGTATTTTTATGTGTGTTGTATATCTGCTTCCCGGATTGGCATCCAGCTTTGCACTTTTGATCTATACAGGACTGATCCTTGTTTTATTAAATGCGTTTGATATTACATTGACGCTACCGGGGATTGCGGGTATTATCCTTGGCATCGGTATGGCGGTAGATGCAAATGTCATTATATTTGCCAGAGTGAAGGAAGAACTTTCAGCAGGAAAAGCTGTAAAAATTTCTCTGAATGCAGGATTCCAGAAAGCGATGTCAGCGATTTTGGACGGTAATATTACGACACTGATCGCAGCGGCAGTTCTGTGGGGATTGGGAAGCGGAACAGTGAAGGGCTTTGCGCAGACATTGGCACTCGGTATTGTGGTTTCTATGTTTACCGCATTGGTCATTACACGACTGATCATTTATTCCTTCTATGCCGTAGGGATCCGCAGTCAGAAAGCGTATGGACGAATTTTGAAAGAAAGAGAGCCGATCAATTTCCTTGGCAAGAGAAAAGCCTTCTTCGGGATTTCCGTTGCGGTGATCCTTGTAGGTTTTGTGTTTATGGGAATCCATACATCCCGCGGGGAAGGTATGCTGAACTATAGCCTGGAATTTAAGGGCGGTACTTCTACAAACATCACATTTGCGGAGGATTATACACTGGACGAAATCGATGAGAATATTGTACCTCTGATTGAAAAGGCGACCGGAGATAAGAATGTTCAGGTGCAGAAGGTAGAGGGAACCAAGCAGGTGATTTTCAAGACGCAGACGTTAAATCTTGAAAAGCGTGAAGCTTTTCATAAAGCAATGGTAGATCACTTTAAAGTAAATGAGGATGAGATCACTGCGGAAAATATCAGTTCTACGGTAAGCTCGGAAATGCGTCAGGATGCAGTTGTAGCAGTTCTTGTAGCAACGATATGTATGCTTTTATATATCTGGTTCCGTTTCAAGGATATCCGGTTTGCAACCAGCGCAGTATTGGCGCTTGTGCATGACGTTCTTGTTGTACTGGCGTTCTATGTGATCGCAAGAGTATCTGTCGGAAATACATTTATTGCATGTATGCTGACGATCGTTGGATACTCGATCAATGCGACAATCGTTATTTTTGACCGTATCCGTGAGGAATTAAAGCAAAAGAAACGCGGCGAAGAATTGGATGTACTGGTAAACAGATGTATTACAAAGACGCTGACAAGAAGTATTTATACCTCACTGACGACTTTTGTTATGGTTGCGATTTTGTATGTAATGGGTGTAAGTTCTATTAAAGAATTTGCTCTTCCGTTAATGGTTGGTATTGTCTGCGGCGCATATTCTTCCGTATGTATTACGGGTGCGCTGTGGTATATCATGAAGACGAAGCTGGAGAAGAAAGCAGTAAGCGGAAAATAAAAAACAGAATAATCCATAGTTGAAAAAAGAGGCTCTGATTTTACGAAGAAAAATCGTAAAGTGGGGGCTTCTTTTATTTATCTTATACAAAAATAAAGTGAAAAATTAGTGATTTTTAACGAAAAAAAATTTTTGGCTTGTAAAAATTCTAAAATGGAATTATGATAGATACAAGAAATGATAGCGTTATCATTTTGGAAGAAATTTATCTAGGAGAGAAAATGTGAGTAATTTAAAGAAAGTTGCAGAAAAAGCAAAAGTATCACCAATTACTGTTTCAAGAGTAATTAATTCTCCGGAGATGGTATCGAAAAAAACAATTGAAAAAGTAAAAAGGGCAATGGAGGAATTGAATTATTCAATCAATCCGGCGGCGCAGGCACTTGCGGCAAATCGTACGAATGTAATTGACGTATATGTACCAAGTCATATCGAATTGGAAGATTTGTATGTAATGCAGTTGATTTCCGGCATCAGTGAGGTATGCAGCCGGAATATGTATTCCTTTTTAATTACAAGAAACAGAAAGCAGACGAATGCATGTGACGGATATATTGTAACCGGAGTACATGAAGATGAGTTAGATGAGATGATTCGACATGCAGAAGAACAGGGGCGTGCAATTACGCTATTCGGACACACAGACAGAGCAGATGTGAATTATGTGGATATAGACAATACATATGGTGCGCAAATGATGGTGGAATACCTGATCGAGCAGGGACATACGGAAATTGGTTTGTTGAACATCAAAGAGGAAAAAGTATCAAATCATACAGCAGAACGTGAGAAAGGGTATAAACAGGCATTAGAAGCACATGGTCTATCAGTTCAGAAAGACAGAATCTTTTATGCTGAAAATAATGTACAGTCAGCATATGAGGCAGCTATGAAAATTTTAAAACATAGTAATGCGACTGCTTTTTTTTGTACAACAGATATTTTAGCGCTTGGTTTGATTCAGGCGTGTGGAGAAATGGGGATAAGTGTGCCTGAACAGTTGTCAGTCGGAGGATTTGATGGATTTGGCTATCAGAATGTAACCTGGCCGCATATTACGACTGTGAAGCAGCCAATTTTTCAAATAGGGCAGAGATTGGCTACATTATTAATAGAACAATTAAAAAGCAAAAAAAATGAAGAAGTACATGAGATTGTAAAACCTGTCTTTTTAAAGGGAGGTACTGTAAAAAAGAAAGGGAGGGAAAATAATGATCGCGCAGGTAAAAACATGGGGAAACAGTCAGGGGATTCGTCTTCCGAAAGATTTGCTGGAGGGCATAGGAATTCATTTGGATGATTTTTTGAATGTAGAGGTACAGGGTGAGAATATTATATTGACCAAAACTTTTAAACATAGAACACTGGAAGAACGGGCGGCAGAGTTTGCGGGGAAAATAGGACCTTATGAAGAATTTGAATGGGGCGAGCCTGTCGGAAGGGAGCAGTGGTAGAAGTTGATATTTGAGCAGGGAGATATTTTGTCAATTGAAAGAATAAAGGGAGTTGTATTGGTTGTCAGTAAGAACTTCTTTACTCAGTCTGAGCAGGCTGTCGTATGTCCGGTCATTTCCGATGCAGCCGCAGATCCGCTGCATATAGAGATTAAGACGGAGGAAGTAAGCGGATATGTATTGTGTGAACAAATGAAATTGCTGGATTTAAGATACAGAGGATATAAGAAAGTGTCCAGAGTAAAATATGCGGACATTATCAATATAACAGATGCAATACAGGCGATTTTTGATTACTAGGAAATAAAGGAACGGAGATACGGTATGGAAAAATGGTTTGTAACAATGAAAAAGGCGGATTTTCGGGCGATAGGTGAGAAGTATCAGATTTCTCCCATATTGGCAAGGCTGATCCGTAACAGGGATGTGATAGGAGATGCTGCAATAGAATACTATTTGAACGGGACGATCGCAGAACTGTATGACGGTATGTTAATGAAAGATATGGATCGTGCAGTAGAAATATTATCTGAGAAGATCCGGGAGGGAAAAGCAATCCGGGTGATCGGAGATTATGACATTGACGGGGTCAATGCCACTTATATTTTACAGGAGGGATTGTCCGGTCTGGGAGCGGATGTAGACACAGATATTCCGGATCGGATTAAGGATGGATATGGCTTGAACAGGCAGTTGATCGATCGGGCAGTTGAAGCGGGAATCGATACGATCATTACATGTGATAATGGGATTGCGGCATCAGAGGAAATTGCTTATGGGAAAACGCAGGGGTTGACCATTATTGTAACGGATCACCATGAGATTCCATTTATGGGGGTGGGAGCTGAGAAGGAATATCTGCTTCCGCAGGCGGATGCCGTAGTAGATCCGCATCGTCCGGACTGTGAGTATCCGTTTAAAGGATTGTGTGGGGCAGCAGTTGCTTATAAGGTGGTAGAGGCGTTATATGAAGTGATGCAGAGAGACGTGGACGATATCGACTATTTAATGGAAAATGTTGCCATTGCCACGATAGGAGACGTCATGGATTTGTGCGGAGAAAACCGAATCTTTGTTAAGCAGGGATTGGAGATGTTAAAATGTACTCGGAACGAAGGTTTGAAAGCATTGATAGAATGTACACAGATTCCGACAGAGCGTTTGAATGCATATCATATCGGGTTTGTTTTAGGACCGTGTATCAATGCAGGAGGACGGTTAGATACGGCGAAACGTGCGTTGGAGCTTCTTTGTGCCAAGAATCGACGGGATGCGGTCATTCTGGCGGAGGATTTGAAAGCGCTCAATGACAGTCGGAAAGAAATGACGGAAAGAGGGGTAGAGCAGGCAGTAGAACAGATTGAAACGATGTCTTTAAAAGATGATAAGGTTCTTGTTGTGTATCTGCCGGACTGTCATGAAAGCATCGCCGGAATTATCGCGGGAAGAATTCGAGAGAGGTATTATCGACCGACCTTTGTACTGACGAAATCGGAAGAGGGGGTCAAGGGTTCGGGAAGATCCATCGAAGCATATAACATGTTTGAAGAAATGTGTAAATGCCGGGCGCTGTTTACGAAATTCGGCGGACATAAGCTGGCGGCAGGCTTATCGTTGGACGAGGACAATGTTTTGCGGTTCCGCCAGACGATCAATGAACTTGCTGATCTGACAGAGGAGGATCTGACAGAAAAGGTATCGATTGACATGCAGCTTCCGCTTCCGTATGTAACAGAAGGTCTGGTTGAGGAATTGGAGGTTTTGGAACCCTTTGGTAAAGGAAATCCAAAGCCGCTTTTTGCAGAGAAAAACCTAAAGGTCATTCAGCCGCGGATCGTCGGAAAGAACCGTAATGTACTGAAATTTCGGGTTGAGGACAGAAACGGAAACCGGATGGAGGCGGTGTATTTTGGAGATGTACAGGAATGTCTGCAAACAATCGAGAAGAGTTCGGAGATGTCCTTTACCTATTATCCTTCTGTGAATGAATATATGGGGAGGAGAAGTGTGCAGATCACGGTGGTGAATTATTGCGGGAGTTAGAGAAAAAACTTTGAAAAATCCGAAAAAAATGCTATACTAAGGAATATGATGCATTAAGTGTATGATTATCCGGGAGAATTTGGATGAAAATATAGAGTTACAGAAAGAGGGGAACGGATATGTCCGGAACACCAGAATATGAATTACTGAATCAAAATCTTGAGATTATAGACGGACATGCGGTGAAGGCACCGGAGGATTATCAGAATCCGGAACAGTTGTACCGGGCATTGATCGATCGGATACGGAAGTATCATCCTTCGGCGGATATTTCGATGATAGAAAAGGCATACCGTCTGGCAACCGAGGCACATCGGGGACAGGTGAGAAAGTCGGGGGAACCGTACATCATTCATCCACTCTGGGTAGGGATCATTCTGGCAGATCTGGAAATGGACAAGGAGACGATCGTAGCGGGAATGCTGCATGACGCGGTGGAAGACACAGATATGACATTGGAAGATGTCAGCCGGGAGTTTAGTGAAGAAGTAGCGCTTCTTGTAGACGGGGTCACGAAGTTAGGACAGTTGTCCTATTCACAGGATAAACTGGAAATCCAGGCAGAAAATCTGCGGAAAATGTTTCTTGCCATGGCAAAAGATATCCGTGTTATTATTATCAAATTGGCAGACCGTCTGCATAATATGCGGACGCTGGAGTTTATGCGTCCGGAGAAACAGCAGGAGAAGGCGCGCGAGACAATGGATATTTATGCGCCGATCGCACAGCGGCTCGGTATTTCCAAAATCAAGATCGAACTGGACGATTTGTCCTTGAAATACCTGCAGCCGGAGGTTTTCCGGCAATTGGTGAGGGACTTAAATGACCGTAAAACAAAGCGGGAAGAGTTTGTACAGCAGATCGTGGAAGAAGTCTCCAAGCATATGGAGAATGCCCATATCAAGGCGAAAGTCTACGGACGGGTAAAGCACTTTTTCAGCATTTATAAAAAAATGGTCAATCAGAATAAGACGCTGGATCAGGTCTATGACCTGTTTGCGGTCCGGATCATTGTGGATTCCGTCAAGGATTGTTATGCAGCGCTTGGAGTGATCCACGAGATGTATACGCCGATTCCTGGGCGGTTTAAGGATTATATCGCCATGCCGAAGATCAATATGTATCAGTCGCTTCATACGACGCTTATGGGTCCGTCGGGACAGCCGTTTGAAATTCAGATTCGTACTGAGGAGATGCATAAGACCGCAGAGTACGGTATTGCGGCGCATTGGAAATACAAAGAGGGCAAGGATGCGGCAAAGAGCATGCAGTCTCAGGAGGAAAAGCTGAACTGGCTGCGGCAGATTTTGGAATGGCAGCGAGACATGTCCGATAATAGGGAGTTTTTAAGTCTGTTAAAGGGCGATTTGGATCTGTTTGCGGAGGATGTGTATTGCTTTACGCCGAACGGAGATGTGAAGAATCTTCCAAATGGTTCTACTCCGGTAGATTTTGCCTATGCGATACACAGCGCTGTTGGCAATAAAATGGTTGGGGCAAGGGTAAACGGCAGATTGGTAAATATTGATTATAAGATCCAAAACGGCGACCGCATTGAAATTCTGACTTCTCAGAATTCTAAGGGACCGAGCAGGGACTGGCTGAATATCGTGAAAAGTCCGCAGGCAAAATCAAAGATCAATCAATGGTTCAAGAAAGAATTTAAAGAAGAAAATATTGTACGCGGTCGGGAACTGGTTGCAAATTATTGTAAAACAAAGTCGGTGAATCTGAGCAATATACTGAAACCGAAGTATCAGCAGATTGTACAGCGCAAATACGGCTTTCGGGATTGGGATGCGGTTATGGCTGCGATTGGTCATGGAGGACTGAAAGAAGGCCAGGTTGTGAACCGGCTTGTGGAAGAATATGAAAAAGACCACAAGAAAGAAATCACGGATGAAACGATTCTTGAGAAGCTTTCCGGAGCCAATAATAAAATTGTGCATATCGGAAAATCGAAGAGCGGAATCGTGGTAAAAGGAATTGACGATATGGCAGTGCGTTTTTCAAAATGCTGCAATCCGGTTCCTGGGGATGAAATTGTCGGCTTTGTGACCCGCGGAAGAGGAATGTCGATCCATCGGACAGATTGTATCAATATGCTTCATCTGTCGGCAGCAGAACGGGAACGACTGATCGATGCGGAATGGGAAAGTAATACGGACAATGAGAACGCGGGGCAGTATTTGGCAGAACTGAAAATGTATGCCCATGACCGTCAGGGATTATTAATGGATATTTCTAAGATTTTTACAGAGGCAAAGATAGATGTAAAATCTATGAATGTTCGTACCAGTAAAAAAGGAACGGCAACACTGGAACTTGGCTTTATTGTGCATGGGCGGGAAGAACTGCATCGTCTGATTGAAAAATTACATCAGTTGGACGGGGTAATGGATATTGAAAGAACGGCAGGTTAAGAATATGAGACTGGAGAAATTTGTAATCGGAATTGTATCGACAAATTGTTATGTCGGAATCAATGAAGCAACAAAAGAATGCTTTATTGTCGATCCGGGATATTTTCAGACGGAAATTGTGGACTTTATTAAAACACAGGGATTGACAGTGCGGGCAATTTTGCTGACGCATGGACATTTTGATCATATTATGGGAATTGACGGATTTTTAAAAGAGTTTTCGGTTCCGGTATATGCACATGAGGAAGAAAAGGCACTTTTGGAAAATGCCGCTTATAATGCGTCTTCTATGTATGGAGACGGATATACCTTTACAAAGGCGGTGTATGTGCAGGACGGGCAGGTGTTGGAAATTGCCGGAATGCGGATTACGGTCATCTATACGCCTGGACATACGATCGGGGGCTGCTGCTATTATTTGGAAGAAGAGCAGACCCTGTTCAGTGGAGATACCTTGTTTCAAGAATCAATCGGAAGGACGGATCTTCCGACCGGAAGCGCAGCTAAACTGGTGCGTTCTGTGAAAGAGAAGCTCTTGGTGCTTCCGGAAACTGTAAAGGTATATCCGGGGCATGAGGAGATGACTACAATAGAAATGGAACGAAAGTATAATCCGTTTGTATAGAGAAGGATTGACTATGATAGAAATTATTTGTAAGGATACACTATACACCTACAATGCGTATCATGTTACGAAAGCGTTTTTTCCGGATGAGGAAATCTTTCAGCAGGTAGATGAAAAGCAAGACTCTCTTGTACAGTTGAAAGCAAAAGGGAGCTCTTGCTTTTCCGTTGCTCTGTCCTTTGTGGGGGAGACCAAAGAGGCTGCATCGGTAGAAAAACAGGAGAAGAAACGGCAGATTACGAAACAGTTGTATCTGGCTCTGAGTAAAAAAACAGGAAAGAAGCTGGCATGGGGAATGCTGACGGGGGTTCGTCCGACCAAACTGGTCATGCAAAAGCTGGAACAGGGGATGCATGCAGAGCAGATTACAGATTTCCTTCAGGAAGAGTATTGTGTCTCAGAAAAAAAGGCAGATTTGGCAGTGCAGATCGCAAAACGGGAAAGGGAATTGCTGGAGCAACTGCGACCGGAGGGGTTCAGTCTGTATGTCGGGGTTCCGTTTTGTCCGAGTATTTGTTCCTACTGTTCGTTTAGTTCTTCACCGGTGAGCCTTTGGAAAGACCGGATGAATGAATATTTAGATGCACTCTGCAAAGAAATCCGTGCGTTGGGAGAAATGAAGCAGAGAGAATGTCCGGATACGGTATATGTCGGAGGAGGAACACCGACGTCTTTTAGTGCAGAACAGTTGGAGTGTCTTTTGACAACGATCGAAGATTCGTTTTCATTGGAGCGTGTATTGGAATATACGGTGGAGGCGGGCAGACCGGACAGTATCACGAGGGAGAAATTAGAAGTGATCCGTAAGCATCCGGTGACGAGGATTTCCGTAAATCCTCAGACCATGCAGCAGAAAACCCTGGATTTGGTCGGACGGAAACATACGGCGTCGGATGTACAAAGGATTTTTAAAATGGCAAGAGAGCTTGGATTTGACAACATCAATATGGATTTGATCGCGGGACTGCCGGAAGAGACGGCGGCGGACATGCGAGATACTTTAGAGCAGATCGAAGCACTTCGGCCGGACAGTCTGACAGTACACGCATTGGCAATTAAACGGGCGGCAAGACTTGGGCAGGAAAGCTTCCGTACTCTGCATGAAGAAATCGGGCAAATGGTAGAGGATAGTGCGAAATTTGCACAAAAAATGCAACTGATACCGTATTACTTATACCGCCAGAAAAACATTGCAGGCAATTTTGAGAATGTTGGTTATGCAAAGGTTGACAAAGCCGGAATATACAATATACTTATTATGGAAGAAAAACAGACCATATTGGCTGCCGGAGCCGGGGCAGGAACGAAGCTTGTATTGCCCGAAAAACGGCGGTTGCAGAACGGAAAAGAGACAAATCTGATCCGCGTAGAAAATGTAAAGAATATCGAAGAGTATATGAACAGAATTGATGAGATGATAGAAAAGAAAAGGAGATTGTTATGGCATTGAAAAAGAAACCGGTTACCGGAATGAAGGACATGATGCCCGAAGAAATGGAGATCCGTGACTATGTAATTGCCCTGATCAAGGATACCTATAAGGCATTCGGATTTTCCTCTATGGAGACACCTTGCGTGGAGCATATTGAAAATTTGTGCAGTAAACAGGGCGGCGATAATGAAAAACTGATTTTTAAAATTTTGAAACGCGGTGAAAAATTGAGATTGGAACAGGCAAAGGAAGAAGCAGATCTGGTAGACGGAGGACTTCGGTATGATCTGACGGTACCGTTGTCCAGATATTATGCAAATCATGCGAATGAGCTGCCTTCTCCGTTTAAAGCGCTGCAAATGGGAAATGTATGGCGTGCAGACCGCCCGCAGAGAGGTCGTTTCCGTCAATTTATGCAGTGTGATATCGATATTTTGGGAGAGCCGTCGAATCTGGCAGAAATTGAATTGATTTTGGCAACTTCCACCTTGCTTGGCAAGCTGGATTTTAAAAAATTTACGATCCGTATCAATGACCGCCGGTTCTTAAAGGCAATGGCCGCATACAGTGGATTTGCAGAAAGTGAATACGATCAGGTGTTTATTACATTGGATAAAATGGATAAGATCGGTCTGGACGGAGTACGGACGGAACTGGAGGAAAACGGCTACGCAAAAGAGGCGGTGGACAAGTATCTCCGGATTTTTGAAGAAATTACGAATGACGTGGAAGGCGTTCGGTGGTGTAAAGAAAAGCTGGAAGGCTATCTCCCGGCGGATGCGGCAGAGTCATTAGAAATGATCATCACAAGCGTAGAGAGTGCGAAAGAGGCAGATTTTAGAATCAGCTTTGATCCGACGCTGGTGCGCGGAATGTCCTATTACACTGGCACGATTTTTGAGATTTCCATGGATGAATTCGGAGGATCTGTCGGTGGCGGTGGACGGTATGACGAAATGATCGGAAAATTTACCGGCCAGAATACTCCGGCAGTCGGATTTTCCATTGGATTTGAGCGGATTGTAATGCTGCTCTTAGAACGGGGCTATCAGATTCCGACCAGTCGCCAAAAGAGAGCCTATCTTCTGGAGAAAAAGCTTCCGCAGGAACAGCTCTTAAACGTATTAGAGCAGGCAAAACAAGACCGGGCAGACGGATTGCAGGTCATGCTTGTCAATATGAAAAAGAATAAAAAGTTCCAGAAAGAACAGTTGAATCAGCAGGGATATACGGATATTGTAGAAGTATTCTGTGAGAAATAGTATAAAGAAATCAAACAAGAGAAAAGAGGAAGATATCATGGCAGAGTCAATGAAGGGGTTACACCGTACACATCGCTGTGCAGAACTTTCTGCTGCGAATGTCGGTGAGAAAGTTACTGTTATGGGCTGGGTACAGAAGAACAGAAATAAGGGCGGACTTGTATTTGTGGACGTCCGTGACCGTTCGGGGATTATTCAGGTTGTATTTGAAGAAGGAAAATGTGATGCGGCATTGATTGAACGTGCGGCAGGTTTACGGAGTGAATATGTGGTTGCCATTGTGGGAACCGTTGAGAAACGTTCCGGTGCAGTGAATAGCAATATCGCAACAGGTGAGATTGAGGTGATTCCGGAGCAGATGCGGATTCTGTCCGAATCTGAGACACCGCCGTTTCCGATCGAGGAGAATTCCAAGACAAAGGATGAAGTACGTTTGAAATATCGTTATCTGGACTTAAGAAGACCGGATTTGCAGAGAAACTTAATGATGAGAAGTCAGATTGCGACTCTGACCCGTCAGTTTTTGGCAGAAGAAGGATTTCTGGAGATTGAAACACCGATTTTAGGAAAGACAACTCCGGAGGGCGCAAGAGATTATCTTGTGCCGAGCCGTGTGCATCCGGGATGCTTTTATGGATTGCCGCAGTCTCCGCAGCTTTACAAGCAGTTGTTGATGTGCTCCGGTTATGATCGTTATTTCCAGATAGCAAAATGTTTCCGCGACGAGGATTTACGTGCGGACAGACAGCCAGAGTTTACGCAGATCGATATGGAACTTTCCTTCGTAGATGTAGATGATGTGATTGAAGTAAATGAGCGTCTTCTTGCAAAATTGTTTAAAGAGATTTTAAATATTGATGTAGAACTTCCGCTTCCGAGAATGACATGGCAGGAAGCGATGGATCGTTACGGATCTGACAAGCCGGATACCCGTTTCGGTATGGAGTTAGTCGATGTGACAGAAACAGTCAGAGACAGTGAATTTGTTGTATTTAAGGGAGCAATTGAAAACGGCGGAACGGTCCGCGGTATCAATGCCAAGGGACAGGGCGGAATGCCTCGTAAGAAGATTGACAAACTGGTCAGCTTTGCAAAAGACTTTGGTGCAAAAGGACTTGCTTATATTGCGGTTCAGGAAGACGGTACAGTAAAATCTTCTTTTGCAAAATTCATGACAGAAGAAGAGACACAGAACCTGATTCAGGCTATGAATGGCGAGAATGGAGACCTGCTGCTGTTTGCCGCAGACAAGAATAAGGTTGTATGGGACGTACTTGGCAATCTGCGTCTGGAATTGGCACGTCAGATGGAACTGCTGGATAAAAATGAGTATAAATTCCTCTGGATCACCGAATTTCCGCTTTTAGAGTGGAGCGAGGAGCAGAATCGTTTCACCGCAATGCATCATCCGTTTACGATGCCGATGGAAGAAGACTTGCAGTATATTGATTCCGATCCGGGAAGAGTGCGTGCGAAGGCGTATGACATTACGCTCAACGGAAATGAAATCGGCGGAGGAAGTATCCGAATCCATCAAAATGATATTCAGGAGAAGATGTTTGAGGTACTTGGATTTACAAAAGAACAGGCATACAGTCAGTTTGGATTTCTGTTGAATGCTTTTAAGTACGGTGTTCCGCCTCATGCAGGACTTGCGTATGGTCTGGATCGTCTTGTCATGCTTATGGCGAAGGTAGACAGCATTCGTGACGTTATGGCTTTTCCGAAAGTAAAGGATGCGTCCTGCCTGATGACAGAGGCTCCGAGTATGGCTGATGACAAGCAGCTTGAAGAACTGGGGTTAGAGTTGTCGGAAGAGGAGAAAAACTGAATTGGTCGAATTGTCTGAAAAATATATAAAAATTCAGACGGATAAAATTAAAAAAAGTGTTGACTTCTGGGTGTTCCTATAGTATAGTTAATATTGTTCTGAGGAACACCTAAGAAATGCGATAGTGGCTCAGTTGGTAGAGTACGACCTTGCCAAGGTCGGGGTCGCGGGTTCGAACCCCGTCT
>CAUWKK010000018.1:0-46333 GCA_963559385.1 uncultured Schaedlerella sp. | reverse complement strand
GCTAATTGCCTCACGCTACAATTCAGCTCGAAAACTTCGTTTTCTCGCTAATTGTTTCACGCTACAATCCAGCTCGAAAACTTCGTTTTCTCGCTGGGTTGGCATCTTCAATGCCAACCCACTCATGCAATCATGCTGATATTCAAATAAATTTGATATCAGCATTCTTACATGATCGATTGTCGCTGTATCTGCTAGATATCCAAGTTTTCAACGAATCTTGCATTTTCTTCAATGAATTCTCGCCGTGGTTCTACCTTGTCTCCCATAAGGGTTGTAAAGGTTAAATCAAGCTCAGACGAGGTTTCATCATCCATTGTTACTCTCAGCAAAACTCTGTGTTCCGGATCCATGGTTGTTTCCCACAGCTGTTCTGCATCCATCTCTCCAAGACCTTTATAACGCTGAATCTTATTGTTACCGTCACGTCCAACTTCTGTCAGAATATCGTTCAATTCTTCATCACTGTATGCATACCAGACTTTTTTATTTTTCTCCAACTTATAAAGAGGAGGCTGTGCCAGATATACATATCCCTCTTTGATCAATTCCGGCATAAATCGATACAAAAATGTCAACAATAATGTACTGATATGAGCGCCGTCCACATCGGCATCCGTCATAATAATAATCTTGTGATATCTCAATTTACTGATATCAAAATCATCATGTATTCCTGTACCGAAAGCAGTTATCATCGCCTTGATTTCTGCATTTGCATAAATTTTATCTAATCTTGCTTTCTCTACATTCAAAATCTTACCACGCAGCGGAAGAATTGCCTGTGTTGCACGATCTCTGGCTGTTTTTGCAGATCCTCCGGCGGAATCTCCCTCTACGATATAAATTTCACAATTTACAGGATCTTTATCCGAACAGTCTGCCAGTTTCCCCGGAAGAGACATTCCCTCCAATGCCGACTTTCTTCTTGTCAAATCTCTTGCTTTTCTCGCCGCTTCTCTTGCCCGCTGCGCCATAACAGACTTCTCTACAGTCATCTTCGCCACATTCGGATTCTGTTCCAGAAAAATCTCCAGCTGACTGCTTACTACATTGTCAACCGCACCTCTTGCCTCGCTGTTTCCAAGCTTCTGCTTTGTCTGTCCCTCAAACTGAGGTTCTTCAATTTTCACACTGATAATGGCAGTCAATCCCTCCCGAATATCTTCTCCTGAAAGATTCGGCTCGCTGTCCTTTAATAATTTATTTTTTCTTGCGTAATCATTAAATGTCTTTGTCAATGCATTTCTGAATCCTACAACATGAGTCCCCCCCTCTGGAGTTGTAATATTATTGACAAAGCCATACGTATTGTCACTGTAGGAATCATTATGCTGCATCGCAACCTCTACGGACACTCCGTCTTTCATTCCCTCGCAGTAAATAATCTGTTCATAAAGAGGTGTCTTACTCTTATTCAAATACGTTACGAATTCTTTGATACCGCCTTCATAGTGAAAGGTTCGCTCAACAGCCTCCTCTTCTCTTTCATCCCTTAACACAATTTTAAGTCCTTTGGTAAGAAATGCCATTTCACGAAGTCTCTGCTTCAACACACTGTAGTCAAATACAAGCTCTTCAAAAATTTCGCCGTCCGGTTTGAATGTAACCTTGGTTCCGGTATGTTCAGGTTCACATTCTCCTACAACCTTCAATTTATAAACAACTTTTCCGCGTTCATAACGCTGCTTGTGGACCTTTCCGTCACTGCATATTTCTACTTCCAGCCATTCAGACAGTGCGTTTACAACAGATGCACCTACACCATGAAGTCCACCGGATACCTTGTACCCTCCGCCGCCGAATTTACCTCCGGCATGCAACACGGTAAACACAACTTCTACTGCCGGAAGTCCTGTTTTATGGTTAATTCCTACCGGGATTCCGCGTCCGTTATCTACGACTGTGATCGTATTGCCCGGATTGATCGTTACCAAAATTGTATCACAATATCCTGCAAGTGCTTCATCCACAGAATTGTCCACGATCTCATATACGAGATGATGAAGTCCTCTTGATGATGTACTTCCGATGTACATACCCGGTCTTTTACGAACCGCTTCTAATCCTTCCAATATTTGAATTTGATCTGCTCCATATTCTGCATCAAATTCTGTGTTTGCTGCACCCATTGAAAAACCTCCTAATTTTCTTTTACTATCATCCCATGCTTCACATGAAAAATTTTGTTAATAGAAAATCTATGATTTACAAACTCATCTAATCCTGTACAGGTAATTACCGTCTGTATATCATGAATACTATCTAATAAATAATTCTGCCGATGCTTATCCAACTCCGATAATACATCATCTAAAAGTAAGATCGGCGTATCTCCGATCAACATTCTTACAAGCTCGATTTCCGATAGCTTCAACGATAAAGCCGCCGTCCTTTGCTGTCCCTGAGAGCCAAATTTTCGAATATCCAGACTTCCTGTATAAAAGCAAAGATCATCCCTATGCGGTCCTGCGGACGTACTTTTAAATTTAATATCCTTCTCTCTGTTTTTCCTCAGAACATCTTCAAATTTCTGATTTCCGACTGATGATTCATAGGATAATACAATACGTTCCTTTCCGCCGGTTAATTTGTAGTGGATCTCTGAAATTATCCCATTCACCTGCTCTATAAATTCATTTCTTCTCTCTATAATTTTTTTCCCGTACTCTGCCAATTGCATATCCCATATATCCAATGTATCAATTAAATTCTTCTGATAATTAATTTCTTTGAGTAAGGAATTTCTTTGATTGATGATACGATTATAGTTAGAAAGATTGCTCAGATATACCTTGTCAAGCTGAGAAAGCTCCAGATCAATAAATCTTCTTCTCCCAGCCGGTCCATCCTTGATAATATTTAAATCTTCCGGAGAAAAAAACACAAAATGAACGATTCCGAACAGTTCTCCCGCTCTTCTGATCGGAATTTTGTTGATTGCAATTCCTTTCGGACTGTTCTTCTTCAAATGCATATCAATTTGAAAATCCATACCTCTTTTCTCTACAACCGTTTCCAGATGTGATTCATCGTATCCGAATTGAATCAAATCTCTGTCCTTTGTACCTCGGTGCGACTTTGTTGTTCCCGATAAATACAAAGCTTCCAATACGTTGGTTTTCCCCTGTGCATTATCTCCGTAAAGTATATTGGTCCTGGAATCAAAATTCAAATCAAGTAATTCATAATTTCTATAATTTTTCAGTTTCAAAGACTTGATTATCATATTCTCTCCGTCAATATGTATTTACTGTATATCATATCTATTTTACACTGTTTCTCATTATTTTTCAATTTTTATTTGTTCGCCGTCATATTCTACGATATCGCCGCTGTAAAGTTTCTTACCTCTTCTTGTGTCGATTTCTCCGTTGACAATTACCATTCCGTCGAGAATCACATCTTTTGCCTCTGCTCCGTTTTCTACCAGGCCGGCCGCCTTCAATGCCTGCCCCAATTTAATGAAGTCGTCTTGTTCACGCAATTTAATTATTTCCATAATTTTCCCTTTCATACAATCTATGGTCAATTCGCCTTTTAAATATGTGCCTTACAGGGCACAAAACCCAACAAAGAGTTTCGTAAACGAAACTCTTGTCGGCACACACAATAATCTATAACATACATAACCTATTCGGATTAAGCCACCGCATTAAAATTGACCGGAAGTATCAGATAAATGTATGACTGTTTTTCATCCTTGATAAAGCAAGGAGCCTTTGCATTCATAAAATACAGATCAACCTCTTCATCATCAATAACTCTTAATGCATCAATTAAAAACTTAGGATTGAATCCGATCATCAGATCCTTTCCCTCTTTTATAATTTCAATTTCTTCATTCATGGAACCAATCTGGGATTTGATCTTTAATTCCATTGCCACCTCACCGATATTGATGATGATCGGCTTCTTCTCACCTTCTTTGATAAGCAGCGTTGCTCTGTCAATACAATCCAAAAATTCTCTTTTATTAATTTTTACTTTTGTTTCATAATCACTGGACAGCATCTGATCGATCTTAAAATAGTCTCCCTCTATCAAACGAGATACAACGATCGTTCTGTCAAATTCAAATACAATATGATTTTTTGTAAAGGCAATATCTACATCTTTCTCAGCTTCTCCTCCGATGATCTTACTGATTTCCTGTAATGTCTTTCCCGGAACAATTACCTTTCTCTGTCCATAAGAATCTTTCAGTTCAATTTTACGGATAGAAATTCTATGACCGTCCAGAGAAACAACACGAAGAATATTATCCTGGATTTCAAACATTTCTCCTGTCATCATCTTATTGGTATCATTATCTGCAATTGAGAATATGGTCTGTCTGATGACCTCTTTCAAAGTAAACTCTGAAATTGTAATATAATCTTCTTTTTCGATAATCGGAAGATAAGAGAAATCTTCTCCTGATTGAGCTGCAATATTAAACTTTGCTTTTTCACAAGTGATCATTGTCTGGTTGCTGCTGTCTGTTTCAATTACAATATCGTTATCAGGAAGCTTTCTTACAATTTCGGAAAAAATCTTTGCGTTTAAAGCAAGGATACCTCTTTCGATGATTTCTCCGTCAATTCGGGTTTCTATTCCCAGCTCCATATCATTTGCGGTTAACTTAATTACATCTGTTGAAGCGTCAATTAAAATACATTCTAAAATAGGCATTGTGGTTTTGGAAGGTACTGCCTTGGATACAATACTGACTCCTTTGACAAGATTTGATTTACTGCAAATTATCTTCATGATGAAAAACTCCTTTCAGTGTATGTGGAAAAGTTCCGACGTCACTTTTTTATGTATATATAAATAAATTATTTCCGCCTTAATAGTAATAGGGGCTGTGAATAAGTTGAAAAGTGCTTCAAAGCCTTGTACCGTAAGGGTTTGTACGTTGGGATAAGTATGTTAAAACGGTGTTTACGGCAGTGGAAGCAATTGTGGATAAATCTGAACTCCTTCAGAAACAAAAAAGTTTTCAACTGCATTATCCGCATACTATCCACACAGTTATTCACATTAAAGCGGATTGATTTTCTTCTTAATGATACTGATCGTATTATTAAGTGCCTCATCGGCTTTCATATCCGCTTCAATTTTCTTAACTCCGTAGCTGACAGAAGCATGATCCTTACCTCCGAGTAATACACCGATTGACTTTAATGGCGTATCGGTCAGTGCGCGGCAAAGATACATAAAAATCTGTCTCGGAAGAACGATTTCCGCATTCCGTTTTTTGCCTTTTAAATCTGCGATTGAAACGTTAAAGTGTTCGGATACGACTTCCATAATAAAATCAGGTGTTACCTTTCGAACATCGGAAGGTGTTACGATATCTTTTAATGCTTCAGATGCCAGAGGAATATCAATTGGTTTCTTTACAAGTTTGGCAAGCGCGATCAATTTGTTCAAAGAGCCTTCCAACTCACGAATGTTTGATTTGATATTTTCTGCAATATACTGGATGACATCATTTGGGATATTGTAGCATTCCAGATTATCCAATTCTATTTTATTTTGTAAAATAGCCATTCTTGTTTCATAATCAGGTGCAGATATATCGGCGAGCAGTCCCCATTCAAATCGTGTTCTTAATCGTTCCTCAAGAGTTTCAATGTCCTTCGGCGGTTTATCACTGGAAAGTATAATCTGTTTTCCGGCGCCATGAAGGTGATTGAAGGTATGGAAAAATTCTTCCTGGGTACTTTCCTTACCGATGATAAACTGGATGTCATCAATCAGAAGAACATCGATATTGCGGTACTTTTCACGAAATTTGTTCATGGAAAGATCATTGCCGCTCTTACCCACTTTCAAGGCATCGATCAATTCATTGGTAAACGTTTCGCTGGTTACATACAGAACCTTTTTTGAAGAATCATTTTCCAAAATGAAATGTGCAATGGAATGCATCAAATGGGTTTTACCAAGTCCGGCTCCTCCATAAATAAAAAGCGGATTGTACGCTTCACCCGGAGATTCAGAAACAGCCAATGCTGCTGCATGGGCAAAGCGGTTGTTGTTACCGACGACAAAGGTATCGAAAGTATACTTCAGATTCAGATTTGCCTGCTCAAATATCAGATTGGACTTCTGATTCTGGGCAGTCATGTTTCGCTTTTGCTGTACAACATGCTGATCTTCAGTTACGAAAGAAATTTCATATTCATAACCGGTCACCTCTGCGATGCATACCTTGAAAGGAAGCAGATACTTCTCTTCAATATGTTCCAGGCTGGCTTTTAATTTTACAAGAATATAAACCGTACCGTCTGTAACTTCATATACGGTAAGCGGTGCAATCCAGGTATTGTATGAAATATTAGATGAGCAGTATTCCAATTTCATCTTATTTAAAATCTGCTCCCAATTTTTTTCTACAATGTTCATTTACAATAACTCCTAATCAATAGAATAGAGAGATATAAAGACAATCTCTCTATTCTATTTTACATCAAAATGGAGACAGACGCAATGAGAAAAGATGTGGATAACTCATTACACAATATTCACATTAAGAAACCCTTGCAGTTGAGACAAATTTAGAAACAAAAAAGTTTTTATCCACAACCTGTTTTCAGATTTTCCAACCCTTATCCACAAAGTTTTCCACATAGTTATTCACATTTTCCACATTCGTCCGTTTTTTGTAGAAAATGAGCACTGTGTCATACTGCGGATGGGGAACAATAATGAAGAAAATAAAATGAAAAATGAAACAAAATCGCTTGTTTTGCTTGACTTATTGCAATTTTTTGAATATAATTAAGAGCAGTGTCTTTTAGAAACTTATATATTAAGGAAGAAAGATTCAAAAAGAAGGCAATTTATAAATACTGCAAAGTGTTTATTGTGTATATCCGGATATAAGGGAGGTGTATGAATAATGAAAATGACATTTCAGCCAAAGAAGCGTTCCAGAGCAAAGGTTCATGGATTCAGAGCAAGAATGAGCACACCGGGCGGAAGAAAAGTATTAGCTGCCAGAAGAGCAAAAGGAAGAAAACAGTTATCAGCATAGGCCGCATATATGTGGCCTTTTCTTCTATTTATGTAGAAGTATCAGGAAGGCAAAATATTTCGATTTCCGCATGTAAACCAGCGAAGCTTGGGACAAGTTTTCGTCTGGTTTCTTTGCATCATAAAGGAAAACTGTGAAAGAAGAAAAAGAGGATAGCTATGAAATTTTCAGAATCTCTGAAAAAAAATAATGATTTTCAAGCGGTATACAGAAACGGAAAATCCTACGCAAACAAGTATCTTGTAATGTATGTTCGAAAGAATGAGCTTGAAAAAAACAGAGTTGGGATTTCCGCAAGCAAGAAGGTAGGGAACAGTGTTGTGAGACATCATTTGGCAAGACTGATCCGGGAAAATTATCGGCTTCTAGAAGAGAATTTCCAATGTGGATATGACATTATAATCGTAGTCAGAGTCAGCGCAAAAGAAATCACATTTGCAGACATGAAAAGTGCACTGATCCACTTGGGGAAGCTTCATAATATATATATATAGGGAAGTGACGCAGATGAAAAAGATATGTATCGGGCTGATTCGCTTTTATCAGAAATATTTGTCAGGATTGAAAACACAGTGGCATTGTATTTATACGCCGACATGTTCCCAATATGGGATTGAGGCAATTGAAAAATATGGTGTTATTAAGGGTGGGTTACTGACGGCGTGGAGGATTTTGCGTTGCAATCCGTTTGCAAAAGGGGGATATGATCCCGTACCATAAGGAGGAAAAGAGATGTATGGAATTTTAGCGTCAGGTTATGCAGACTGGCCGATCGTTAAGCAGCTTGCATGGCTGATGGGAAAAGTAATGAACGGAATTTACAATTTTCTGGACGGAGTGTTTGGTATTCAGAATATTGGAATTTCTATCATTCTTTTCACAATTGTTGTTTACACACTGATGATTCCTTTGACGATCAAACAGCAGAAATGGTCAAAGATGCAGTCGGTGTTGGCTCCTGAAATGCAGAAAATTCAGAAAAAGTACGCAAACAAAAGGGACCAGGCTTCTATGTTGAAGCAGCAGGAAGAATTGAATATTCTTTATGAGAAATACGGAACATCACCGACAGGAGGATGTCTTCCGATGCTGATTCAAATGCCGCTTTTATTTTCTTTTTATCCGGTTATTCAGAACATTCCAAAGTATGTTGAGGGTGTGAAAGAGCTGTATATGCCGGTAGTAGATCAGATTATGGCAACGAATGGATTCCAGGGAATTATGGAAAAGATAGGATCTGCAAGCCCGGTATTTCTGAATCCGAAGCAGTTTGATTATTCTCAGGCGGATACCTTGGTAAATGTATTGTATCGTTTCCAGGATGCAACATGGGCAAACCTTGTTGAGAAGATGCCGTCTGTAGCCAATATTGTTGCTGATACGCAGGAGACGATGAGTCATCTGAACAGCTTTATCGGAATTAATATCGGTGAAACACCGTGGACTATGCTCATGGCAAATATCAGCGAGTTTTCCATTATAGGAATTATTCTTGCGGTTATCATTCCTGTTATGGCCGGTCTGACACAGTTCCTCAGTGTAAAACTGACTTCCACGCAGCAGGCAACAGATCCGAACAATGCAATGGCAAATCAAATGAAAGCCATGACATATACAATGCCGCTTATCTCTGTATTTATGGGATTTACACTTCCGGCAGGTCTTGGTCTTTACTGGGCAATCAGTGCCGTGGTACGTTGCGTACAGCAGCTTGGAATCAACAAGTATCTGAATTCTAAGGGAGTTGACAAGCTGATCGAAGAGAATCAGAAAAAAGCTGCAAAGAAGCGTGAAAGAAAAGGAACTTCCGCACAGGAAATTAATCGTATGGCAACAACCAGTACAAGAAGTGTGGAACCGACAAAGAAGAAATCTACAATGACAGAGGCGGAGAGACAGAAAAAACTGGAGGAAGCAGCAAAGTATAATAAGAATGCAAAGGCAGGAAGTCTTGCTTCAAAGGCAAATCTGGTTAATAGATATAACAGTGCAAAGAGTTCAGAAGATAAAAAGTAAAGAGGGAGGATTCAATTATGAACGGCAGTATCAGAGTATCAGCTAAAACAGTCGATGATGCGATTACAGAAGCATTGATTCAATTAGGTGTCACGAGCGACAAGCTGGAGTATGAAGTAATTGAAAAGGGAAGCGCCGGATTTCTTGGTATTGGTATGAAGCAGGCTGTGATCGAAGCCAGAAGAAAGCCGGAGGAGGTAGAGGAAGAGCCGGAAATTAAATTTGAATTTTCTTTGGATGAAAAGAAGGAAGAAAAGAAGAAAAAATCTAAAGAAACAAAAAAAGAGGAAAAGAAATCTGAACATAAGGAAGCAGTGAAAAAAGAAACTGTAAAAGAAGAAAGAAAGCTTGCAGAACAGGAAGAAAAAGCTCCTGTAAAACGTGAAATTGTAACGGCCAGAGTCACAGAGGAAGCGAAGGCTGCTGTAGAAGCTTTTCTTTCGGATACATTGAAAGCAATGGGAATGGAAGTAGAAATTACATCCGTGATAGAAGAGGATGGTTCTCTTTCTGTAGATATGCAAGGAGAGAATATGGGGATTCTGATCGGAAAAAGAGGACAGACGCTAGATTCTCTTCAGTATCTTGCAAACCGGGTAGCAAACAAGCATCAGGAAGGTTATGTGAGAGTGAAGCTGGATACAGAAAATTATCGTGCAAGAAGAGAAGAGACATTAAAGCATCTTGCAAAGAATATCGCACATAAGGTAAAGAGAAACAGAAGACCGGTATCTCTTGAGCCGATGAATCCTTATGAAAGAAGAATCATTCATTCTGCATTACAGTCAGATCCATATGTAACAACACACAGTGAAGGGGAAGAGCCTTACAGAAAAGTAGTTGTTACTTTGAAAAGATAAAATCCTATGATTCAAAATGATAGGGGAAAGTAGTTTGTATCACACTCTGCTTTCCTCTTTTTAGATGTTTTATGTTTGAGTTTAAAATGGTATAATAAAATGCAAATGAAGGAAAGAGGTTGTCTATGATAAAGAAAGATACGATTGCGGCAATTTCTACTGGAATGACCAATTCCGGTATCGGGATCGTTCGAATAAGCGGAGAAGAAGCATTGCAGGTGATCGATAAAATATATAGTGGAAAAGAACCCCTGTCTCAGGCTCAGGATCATACGATCCATTATGGATATATCAAGGACGAGACAGAGACGATTGATGAAGTGCTGGTCACAATCATGCGGGCTCCGAGAACCTTTACGGGAGAAGATACGGTAGAGATTAATTGTCATGGAGGAATTTTTGTTGTAAAAAAAATTCTGGAAATTGTTTTGAAATATGGTGCAAGACCTGCGGAGCCGGGAGAATTTACAAAGAGAGCTTTTTTAAACGGAAAAATGGATCTGTCTCAGGCAGAGGCAGTAATTGATGTTATCCAATCTCAAAATGAATATGCGCTGAAAAGCTCGATCAGTCAATTGAAAGGAAGTATTAAACAAAAAATCGAGAAAATCAGAGCTGAGATTTTGTATCATACGGCGTTTATAGAAACGGCATTGGATGATCCCGAGCATATCAGTGTAGACGGTTATGGGGAAACATTACGAAGTGTTGCAGAGCGATTATCAGAACAGCTAAGAGAATTGATCGCTTCATCAGAAAACGGGCGGATTATAAAAGAGGGAATACAGACTGTAATACTTGGAAAGCCAAATGCCGGAAAGTCATCTCTTTTGAATGTATTATCCGGAAGAGAGAGAGCGATCGTGACAGACATTGAGGGGACAACAAGAGACGTATTAGAAGAGCAGATTCAGATTCGTGGATTAAGTCTGAATATCATTGATACAGCAGGAATTAGGGAAACAGAGGATGTCATTGAGAAGATTGGTGTCGATCGTGCAAAGGAATATGCAGAAGCGGCAGATTTGATCATTTATGTAGCTGATGCATCCAGAAATCTTGATGAGA
This sequence comes from uncultured Schaedlerella sp., assembly GCA_963559385.1. Taxonomy (GTDB): domain Bacteria; phylum Bacillota; class Clostridia; order Lachnospirales; family Lachnospiraceae; genus Schaedlerella. Next base: position 35,362 of record CAUWKK010000018.1, on the reverse strand, counting down.
ATGATAGAGAAATCATTCGTCTGATCCAAGGGAAGAAAGCAATTGTGCTATTGAATAAATCGGATTTGAATACCGTTTTAGACAGAGGAGAATTGCATTCTTATTTTGGAACTGAAATTCCTATTCTGGAAATTTCAGCGAAAGAGGAGCAGGGAATTCAAGAATTGGAAGAGACTCTTACAGAGATGTTTCTGGGAGGCGAGATTGCTTTTAATGATGAAATTTATATTACAAATATAAGACAAAAAGCAGCGCTTCAAGATGCAGAAAAATCTTTGAAAAAGGTAATTGATAGTATCGACAATCAGATGCCGGAAGACTTTTATTCCATTGATCTGATAGATGCATATGAAGCTCTTGGAAGTATTACAGGTGAGACAATAGGAGAAGATTTGGTAAATGAAATATTCAGCAAATTCTGTATGGGAAAATAAAGACAGTTATGATATTGCAGTTGTAGGAGCAGGGCATGCGGGGTGTGAAGCTGCACTTGCGGCGGCAAGACTTGGATTTAAAACAGTTATGTTTACAGTCAGTGTGGATAGTATTGCGCTGATGCCATGCAATCCGAATATCGGAGGAAGTTCCAAGGGACATCTTGTGCGGGAAATCGATGCGCTTGGCGGAGAAATGGGAAAAGTAATAGACAGAACGTTTATTCAGTCAAAGATGTTAAATCGATCCAAAGGTCCTGCTGTGCATTCGCTTCGTGCACAGGCAGACAAGGCAGAATATAGCAAAGCGATGCGGCAGGTACTTCAAAATCAGGAAAATCTGGATATACGTCAAATAGAAGTAACCGATATTTTGACGGAAAGTACAGAAGATGGTAAAGTGCAGAAAATTAAAGGAGTACAAACGTATTCCGGTACAATTTACCACTGTAATGCGGTAATACTATGCACTGGTACATATTTGCAGGCGAGATGTATTTACGGAGATATTAGTATGCAGACAGGACCAAACGGACTGCAGGCAGCGAATCATCTTACGGATAGCTTGAAAGCATTAGGAATAACCATGTATCGGTTTAAAACGGGAACACCTGCAAGAATCGATAAGAATTCTATTGATTTTTCAAAAATGGAAGAGCAAAAAGGGGATGAATCTGTTGTGCCTTTTTCTTTTACAACAGATCCTAAGAGTGTTCAGATTGATCAAATTTCATGTTGGCTTACATACACAAATGAAAAGACACATGAAATTATTCGGGAGAATTTGGAAAGATCTCCTTTGTTTTCGGGAATGATCGAGGGAACAGGACCAAGATATTGTCCGTCTATCGAAGATAAGGTTGTGAAATTTTCTGATAAGAACAGGCATCAGGTATTTATTGAACCTGAGGGAAGAGATACGACAGAAATGTATATCGGAGGAATGTCCAGTTCACTTCCGGAGGATGTGCAGTATGAAATGTATCGTAGTGTTCCGGGACTGGAGCATGCTAAAATTGTCAGAAATGCATATGCGATTGAATATGACTGCATTGATGCCAGACAGTTAAAAAGTACACTGGAGTTTAAAAAAGTAGAGGGCTTGTTCAGTGGAGGTCAGTTTAATGGAAGTTCAGGATATGAGGAGGCTGCCGCACAGGGACTTGTTGCGGGAATCAATGCGGCGCGAAAATTACAAGGAAAGAAAGGTATTGTGATCGATCGTTCAGAAGGGTATATCGGTGTATTGATTGATGACCTGGTCACAAAGGAAAGTCATGAACCATATCGCATGATGACCTCACGGGCAGAGTACAGATTGCTTTTAAGACAGGATAATGCGGATCAAAGACTGACAAAAATAGGATATGAGGTTGGTTTGATCTCAAAGGAAAGATATGAACGACTTTTAAAAAAGAAAGAACAGATTAAAATGGAAATCGAACGTATGGAGCATACCAATGTAGGGACGTCGGAGAGTGTACAGAAATTGTTGGAAAAGTACGGAAGTACACCGCTTGTATCTGGGACAACGCTTGCAGAACTGATCCGACGACCAGAGCTTACATATGAATGTCTGGAATCAATCGATCCGAAACGAAAAGCGTTACCGGACGAGGTAGCTGAGCAGGTTAATATTTTTATTAAATATGAAGGATATATCAAACGACAATTGAGACAGGTAGAACAGTTTAAAAAACTGGAGAACAAGACAATACCGGAAGATATAAACTATGAGGAAATTCCAAGTCTTCGTATTGAAGCAAAGCAAAAGCTGTCTCAGATTCGTCCGGCATCTATCGGACAGGCATCCAGAATATCAGGAGTTTCCCCGGCGGATATATCAGTGTTGCTCGTATATCTTAATGGAAATTAACTTTATGCGATAGGAATTGGGGAATTGAGTGAAAGTAGAAAATGGAGAAAGCTTGGAAAATGGAAGATAAATTTGAAAAACAATTAGAAGAATTGGGAATTCAACTAACGGAAAAGCAAAAGAAACAATTTTATCGCTATTTTGAATTACTCGTTGAGTGGAATAAAGTAATGAATTTGACAGGAATTACAGAATATAATGAAGTGAATGAAAAGCATTTCATAGATAGTTTAGCTGTAAAAAGAGTGCTTGAACCGGAAAAAATAGAATCACTGATTGATATAGGAACAGGAGCGGGATTTCCGGGGATTCCTTTGAAAATTGCTTATCCGCATTTGAAAATAGTATTATTGGATTCCTTACAGAAAAGAATCAAATTTCTGAATACAGTTATAGAGGAACTTGAATTGGAAGAAATTAAAACTCTTCATGGAAGAGCAGAGGATTATGCAAAGAAAACAGAATATCGGGAACGATTCGATGTATGTGTGTCGCGTGCGGTAGCAAATCTTGCTACACTTAGTGAGTATTGTATTCCATATGTAAGGCAGGGAGGATATTTCATTTCTTATAAAAGTGGTGAGGCTGATGAAGAAATAAAGAACTCTGAAAAAGCTGTTGGAATACTTGGAGGGAAAATAGAAGTAATAGAGAAATTTCAACTTCCTAGCACAGAAATAGGAAGAACTTTTGTGAAAATCAAAAAAATAGAAGCTACAAAAAAGAAATATCCAAGAAAGGCAGGACTTCCGGCTAAAGAACCACTACTATAAAAATAAGACAGAATGTTTCACGTGAAACATTCTGTCTTATTTTTATGATACAGAAAACTTAAGTTTCATGTAATGAAATTGTTTTGAAAAAGAGAAAATATATAATGAGATTATTGATTATAATCGTACTTAATATAATAAAACTAAAAGATATTTTAAAATGTTTCACGTGAAACATTTTTCAGTGGAATATAAATTGCAATAGTGATATAATGGATAAGTAACGTCGCTGACTAAAAAGAAAGGACGTTTCCAAAAGAAAAGGAGTGTAAACAATGGGTAGAATTATTGCAATTGCAAACCAAAAAGGCGGAGTTGGAAAGACAACAACAGCTATAAATTTGTCAGCTTCTCTTGCAAGTTTAGGGAAAAAAGTTCTTTCGGTAGATCTTGATCCTCAAGGAAATATGACAAGTGGACTTGGTGTGGATAAAGATGAGGTTGAAAACAGTGTTTACGATTTGATTATTAACGGAGTAGAAATCGAAGAATGTATTTGTAAAGAGGTGATTGAAAATCTGGATGTACTTCCGTCAAATATAAATTTGTCAGCAGCGGAAATTGAATTGATCGGAGTGGAAGATAAAGAATATATTATAAAAAATGCAATGGAAAGTATCGAAGAAGTATATGATTTTGTGATCATTGACTGTCCGCCGGCTCTGAGTATGCTTACAATTAATGCTATGACAACTGCAAATTCTGTTTTAGTACCGATTCAGTGTGAATATTATGCGCTGGAAGGGTTGAGCCAGTTGATTCATACAATTAATCTTGTACAAGAAAGGTTGAACCCTGATCTGTATATTGAGGGTGTAGTCTTTACGATGTATGATGCAAGAACAAATCTTTCACTTCAAGTTGTAGAGAATGTAAAAGATAATCTGGAACAGACAATTTACAAAACAATCATACCGAGAAATATACGTCTTGCGGAAGCTCCAAGTTATGGTATGCCAATAAATATGTATGATCCAAAGTCTGCGGGAGCGGAAAGCTATATAATGCTGGCAGAAGAAGTGATTCATAAAGGAGAGGAATAATAATGGCGGTAAAAAGAAATGGACTTGGAAAAGGGTTAGATAGTCTTATCCCGGATAAAACGAGCAAATCAGCAAAAGTATCGGAGAAAAAAACGGTAAATATAAAAATGACAGAAACAGAAGTTGCTAATATGAAAGAAGAAAAAAGCGGTGAGATATATTTAAAAATTAATGAAGTAGAGCCGAACAGAGATCAGCCGAGAAAAGAATTTGATGAAGATGCGCTTCTGGAACTTGCCGATTCAATCAAACAATTTGGTGTTCTTCAGCCGCTTCTTGTACAAAAGAAAAATGGATATTATGAAATTATTGCCGGAGAAAGAAGATGGAGAGCAGCAAAACTCGCAGGAATTAAAGAAGTTCCGGTGTTGATTAAAAACTATACAGATCAGGAAATCGTAGAAATCTCTTTGATTGAAAATATACAAAGAGAAAACTTAAATCCGATTGAAGAGGCAATGGCATTCAAAAGGTTGTTGGAAGAGTTCAATTTAAAACAAGACGAGGTTGCCGAACGGGTATCAAAGAGTCGAACTGCAGTAACAAATTCTATGCGTTTGCTAAAGTTAAGCAGTCGAGTACAGCAAATGGTTATTGACGATATGATTTCTACAGGACATGCAAGAGCATTATTGGCAATTGATAATGAAGAACAGCAGTATATTATTGCAAGTAAGATTTTTGACGAAAAATTAAGTGTACGTGAGACCGAAAAATTAGTAAAGGCATTAAAGACACCGAAAAAAGATAAGAAAATAGAAAATCAAGAACGTACGTTTGTGTATGATGATATTGTAGAAAAAATGAAAAATATCATGGGAACAAAAGTGAATATCCATGCAAAGGCTAACGGAAAAGGAAAGATTGAAATAGAATATTATTCTGAGGATGAACTGGAAAGAATCTATGATATGATCATGTCAATTCATAAATAGATTTTAGGAGGTAGAAGATGACAAGTGGAATTCTGGGCAATCTTGGAATTGATATAGGCTATTTGATCATTGCATTATTGTTGATACAGCTGCTATTATTTATAATGCTGATCAGTGTAAATATGAAGTATAATCGGTTGAAGAGAAGCTATTCATCGTTTATGAAAGGAAAAGACGGGAAAACTCTGGAAGAGAGCTTTCAGTCTAAATTTAAAAAGCTGGATGAACTTGCGGTTAAAACAGATGCCTCGGAAGAAAAAATAAAAGAAATTTATAAGAAGTTAAAACAAACGTATCAGAAAAATGGAATCGTAAGATATGATGCATTTCATGAAATGGGAGGAAACTTAAGCTTTGTACTGACAATGCTGAATGATGAAAACAGCGGTTGGATTTTCAATGCAATGCACAGCAGAGAAGGATGCTATACGTATATCAAAGAGGTTGTCAAAGGTGAAAGTTACATCGAACTTGCAGAGGAAGAAAAGGAATGTCTGGAAAGAGCAATTTTTCAAGAGGCATATGATCTTAAAGATGTAAATTTAGATTTAAAATAAAATACATGAATGTGTAAAAATAAAAAGAGAGAGTAAGGAGAAAATAAAATGTTAGATATTAAATTTGTCAGAAGTAACCCGGAGATTGTAAAGCAGAATATCAGAAATAAATTTCAGGATGAAAAGCTCCCATTGGTTGACGAGGTATTGGAATTGGATGTAAGAAACCGTGAAATAAAGCAGGAAGTGGAAGCTTTGCGGGCAGAAAAAAACAAAGCGTCTAAGCAGATTGGCGCAATGATGGCACAAGGGAAAAAAGAAGAAGCAGAAGCTTTGAAAAAGCAGGTTGCAGAGAGCGCTGACCGAATGGAAGCACTTTCAAAAGAAGAAAAAGATGTTGAAGAAAAGCTGAAGAAAATTATGATGACAATTCCGAATATCATAGATCCGTCTGTGCCGATAGGGAAAGACGATAGTGAGAATGTGGAAGTAGAAAGATATGGAGAGCCGGTCGTACCTGATTTTGAAATTCCGTATCATGCAGAAATTATGGAGCGCTTTGAAGGAATCGATCTTGATAGTGCAAGAAAGGTTGCGGGAAACGGATTCTACTATTTAATGGGAGATATTGCAAGACTTCACTCTGCCGTAATTTCCTATGCAAGAGATTTTATGATCAATCGTGGATTTACTTACTGTATTCCGCCGTTCATGATTCGCAGCAATGTAGTAACAGGAGTTATGAGCTTTGCGGAAATGGATGCAATGATGTATAAGATTGAGGGAGAAGATTTGTATCTGATCGGTACAAGCGAGCATTCTATGATCGGTAAATTTATTGATACCCAACTTACGGAAGATCAGCTTCCACAGACGCTTACAAGCTACTCTCCATGTTTCCGTAAGGAGAAGGGAGCACATGGAATCGAGGAAAGAGGAGTGTACCGTATCCACCAGTTTGAAAAACAGGAAATGATTGTTGTATGTAAGCCGGAGGAGAGTATGAAATGGTATGATAAGCTGTGGCAGAATACAGTTGATCTTTTCCGTTCTCTGGACATTCCGGTTCGGACATTGGAGTGCTGTTCCGGAGATTTGGCGGATCTGAAAGTCAAATCCGTAGATGTCGAGGCATGGTCCCCGAGACAGAAGAAATATTTTGAGGTGGGAAGCTGTTCTAATCTGGGGGATGCACAGGCAAGAAGATTGGGAATCCGCGTTAAAGGAGAAAGTGGAAAGTATTTTGCGCATACATTGAATAATACAGTGGTTGCACCGCCGAGAATGCTGATCGCATTTTTGGAAAATAATTTACAGGAAGATGGTTCTGTAAGGATTCCGGAGGCATTACAGCCGTATATGGGCGGAAATACAACGATTGCACCGAAAAAATAAAATTACTGTGAGAGTACCGGACAGTTACAAATGGAGTATTTATGCATCAGTATTTAAGAGCAATTGGGTTTGGTAATATACAGACCAAAAAGGAATTGAAAAAACTTCTTCAAAAAACAAGAGAAGAGTGTACACATCAGACGATTATTTCCTATAATCAAGAGGCTGATTATTGTGAGCTACAGAAAGAATATGGACAGGGAATTGGAATTACTCTCTGTGGGGAAATTGATAAACAGGAAAAATTTGAACAGGAGTATTATTTTCCGTATTTTGAGGGAAGCGGAGTTACAACCTGTGCAGATGTAGTAGTAGAGCGCAGAATTGAAAAGGAAGAATATGTCGGTATATGTGAAGATGCGAGAATCGGAATTACCCTGATCTTTCATCTGCAAAACGGAATCGAGTATATGAAAGAATGTCAGCTTGGAGCAAAGTTTGAGCAAGCTATAACAGTGACACTTTCCGGGCTGGCATTGTCAGGAAAAATATTGTTTCCGGTGAGCAAGAGTGAACAGCAGGTGAAAAATGAACTGATTAATTCTCAGAACAGAAAGCAGCTATTAAATGCGGCAAGAAACGGAGATCAGAATGCGATTGAAACATTGACGTTAGATGATATGGACATTTATTCCAAGGTATCAAAACGATTGATATACGAAGATGTTTTTTCTATTGTGGATACCTATTTTATGCCCTACGGTGTGGAATGTGATATGTATTCTATACTGGGAGAGATATTGGCAATCAGGGAAAGGGAAAATTGTCTGACGAAAGAAAAATTATATCAGATGAAACTTAATGTAAATGAACTGCAGTTTGACATTTGTGTACCGAAAAATCAAGTTCTTGGTGAACCGGAAATAGGACGAAGATTTAAAGGAACAATCTGGTTACAGGGAAATATAAATTTTTAAAGGATTATATTTATAGGATGTGAAAAGAGAAAAGATAGTTTGTCCTTAGGCAGATTAGCTTTTCTTTTTTTATACAGAGTGATAATATCACAGAAGATTTATGGAAATCCTGTTATATTATAATTATAAAGGTACATACGATCCGATATATGGTAAGGAGGAAAGAATGATGGGATTTTTTGATATTTTCAAACAAAGAGATATCAATCAGGGAATAGAGGAATATAAGAATGAAGCAGGAGCAGTGCTGTTAGATGTACGTACATCTCAGGAATATAAAGAGGGACATATTCCCGGAAGTAAAAATGTTCCTCTCCAGAGTATGGAGAAGATTGAGTTGGCAGTGAAAACAAAAGAAACGCCGGTGTATGTGTATTGTTACTCCGGTTCCAGAAGTTCTCAGGCTGTAAACGCAATGAAACATATGGGGTATATGAATGTAACAAATATTGGAGGGATTTCTTCTTATATGGGAAAGGTGGAGAGATAATATGAAGGTAGTGATTGTAGGTGGTGTAGCGGGAGGAGCAACTGCCGCAGCACGTATCAGAAGATTGAATGAGAAAGCAGAAATTGTTGTATTTGAGAGGTCAGGATATATTTCCTATGCGAATTGCGGACTTCCATATTATATAGGGGATGTGATCAAGGATCCGGAAGAATTGACACTTCAGACGCCGGAAAGTTTTTTTACACGTTTTCGCATTGAAATGAAGGTACACCATGAGGTTACAGCTATTCATCCGGAGAGAAAATCTGTTACGGTAAAGAATTTGGAAAATGGTAAAGAATTTGAAGAAGTATATGACAAATTGATTCTTTCTCCGGGAGCAAAACCAACGCAACCGAGACTTCCGGGAATCGGGATAGAAAAGTTATTCACATTGCGGACGGTAGAGGATACTTTTCGTATCAAAGAATATATTGAGAAGAATCAACCGAAGTCGGCAATTCTGGCTGGTGGAGGCTTTATTGGACTGGAGCTTGCTGAGAATCTGAAGGAGCTTGGAATGGATGTTACGATCGTACAGCGGCCGAGGCAGTTGATGAATCCGTTTGATTTCGATATGGCATCCTTTATACATAGTGAGATGAGAAAGCACGGCGTAAAACTGGCTTTAGGATATACGGTAGAGGGATTTGCAGAAAAGGATGGCGGTATTGAAGTTCTTCTGAAGGATGAGAAACCTCTTCATGCAGATATGGTTGTCCTGGCAATCGGTGTGACACCGGATACACATTTGGCAAAAGAGGCGGGGCTGGAGCTGGGAATCAAGGACAGCATTGTGGTAAATGATCGTATGGAAACTTCCGTACCCGATATCTATGCTGCGGGCGATGCTGTGCAGGTAAAGCATGCGGTGAGCGGAGAGGATGCTTTGATTTCCTTAGCAGGACCTGCAAATAAGCAGGGGCGCATCATTGCAGATAATATTTGCGGAGGTGACAGCAGATACCTCGGTAGTCAGGGAAGTTCGGTTATTAAGGTGTTTGATATGACGGCAGCTGTAACCGGATTGAATGAAAGACATGCGAAAAAAGCTGGTCTGGATGTGGATAAAGTGATTCTTTCGCCAATGAGCCATGCAGGATATTATCCGGGCGGAAAGGTTATGACTATGAAAGTGGTATTTGAGAAAGATACTTACCGTTTACTTGGGGCACAGATCATAGGATATGAAGGAGTGGATAAGCGGATTGATGTGTTGGCAACGGCAATCCATGCAGGAATGAAAGCAACGCAGTTAAAGGATTTGGATCTGGCGTATGCACCGCCTTATTCTTCAGCGAAAGATCCGGTCAATATGGCGGGATTTATCATCGATAATATTTCCAAAGGAATCTTAAAGCAGTGGTATGTAGAGGATGTTACGACACTGCCGCGTGATGGAAGTGTGACGCTTCTGGATGTGCGGACAGATGGCGAATACAGAAGAGGAAATATAGAACACTTTCAACATATTCCGGTAGATGAACTCCGAGAACGGCTAGATGAAGTGGAACAAGGAAAGCCGGTATATGTAATATGCCAGAGCGGACTCAGAAGCTATATTGCCGCGCGGATTCTGGAAGAGAAAGGGTATGATACCTATAATTTTGCCGGAGGCTTCCGATTTTATGATGCGGTGATGAATGATAAGGAATTGACAGAGCGTGCAACAATGTGTGGAATGGATCAATAAAAGTGATCAAACCAGTGGTATCTGTTTCTGGCAATTTCTAAATATACAATCTTAAAATAAGAATCTATCATAGGAATCAGTGATTTTTTTCGGCTGATATTCTGTGAGAGATTCTTATTTTTCTTTATCTGCATTATATTGAAAAATGAGATTTTATAAAACGATTTTTTCCGTATTTATAAGGAAATAGAAAAGTTGAGTATACAATTATAATTTTATATCCTAAATATATAAAATAAAATCGCGATTTAAACTTAATAAAATAATTATGCAGAAAGGAAAAAAATTATGGAAACAAAAGTAAAAAAGGGGTATGGAAAAGGATGGGCATTGATCCTTTATGCATTTCTGGCATATTTTACGGCTACTGCCGTGGGAAGTGCGATGAATGCTGCATCAGGAACGTTATCAGAGCTTCGTGGTTGGAATGCGGCAATGCTGACTAGTTTTATCTCTCTCGGAGCAGTTGCAAATGTAGTTGCCGGATTTATTTTTGGTAAATTGTCTACAAAAGCATCTGTAAAAAAACTGAGTATTGTCTGTGGAATTATTTGGATTGCCGGTGTGATCGGAATGGGTGTAACAACAAATTTGTGGGTGTTTGCAGTATGCCTGATTGTTGCAAACGGTATTTCATGTGCACTCGGTTATCAATTGGCACCGGTTATGATCGCAAGATGGTTTCCTAAAAGAAAAGGAATTATTATGGGAATCGTAACAATGGGAATACCTCTTTGTTCAGGTATTGCTACCATGATGTATCAGACCGGTTATAAAGCAATGGGATCATTGGGTGGCTTTCTTCCGTTTATTATAGTATTTGCTGTGGCGCTGATTATCTTAGTATGTTTTCTTGCCGATACTCCGGCGGAGAAAGGTTTTGTACCGGATAATGGAACGTTGGTTGAAGGAGAAGAGGAAAAAGGCATTAATAAAGAAAGTATCTGGACAACGAAAAAGCTTCTTTCTACTCCTCAGGTATGGATTCATGGAATTACATTGGGATTTCAGCTTTTATTCGCCAGTGGCTTAATGGTACAGTTATTCCCTCGATTGCTGGAAATTGGATTTGCTGAGGGAACAGCAGGTATGATGATGTTGGCATCTGGACTTCTTGCGCTTCCCGGCTCTTATCTGTGTGGAGTGATCGATTCCAAGATTGGAGCAAGAAAGGCAGCATATACATCTTATGTATTCGGAATTCTTGCAATGGTTTTAAATCTTACAGGAAATACAGTGTGTGTATGGCTTTCATTGGTATGTATTGGTATGGTTGTAGGCGGAGCTGCAAACTGGCCGGCATCTCTGTGTATCGAAGAGTTTGGTGACAGCTTTGCCAACGGATATGGGATTATTCAGCCGATGATCCAGACTGTCGGAGCAGTCGGACCTGCATTCTTTGCCGTTTTCTATGGAATTACCGGAAGTTACAAAATTCCGTATATTTGCGGAGCTGTATTAATGTTAATAGGTTTAGTTGCATTTGCGTTGCTTGCAAAGCCTGGATTTGCAAAAAAAGAAGAAGAAAAGTATCAAAAATAGAGGAAGGATATTATGAAAGCTTACAAAGTATTTACTGTGAATCCGGGATCTACATCTACAAAGATTGCATTATTTGAAGGAGATAAAAAAATATATTCTTCCACCGTTGCTCATGATGCGAGTGTATTGGAGCAGTATAAAACATTAGAGGAACAGCTTACATACAGAAAGGAAACGATTGAAAAGCTGTTGAAAGAAAATGAGATTGATTTGGAAAATCTGGACGCCTGTGTAGGAAGAGGCGGCGGTCTTCTTGCAATGGAAGGGGGAACCTATGAGATTGATGAACTTGTTCTACAGCATTCTGTAAATGCAAAAAACGGAGTGATTCATCCGGCATGTCTGGGACCAAGTATCGCAAATGAATTTGCAAAAAAATATGCTGCGAAGGCTTATGTGGTAAATCCGCCGGATGTGGATGAACTTCAAGATCTTGCACGGATGACAGGAATAAAAGGCGTTTATCGGCAGGTACATCTTCATGCATTAAATTTAAAGGAAACTGCGATCCGCCATTCAGAAAAAATAGGAAAAAAGTATGAAGAATGTAATTTCATAGTTTGTCATATCGGTGGAGGGATTTCTGTGTCCTCACATCAAAAAGGGAAAATGATTGACGGTTTTGATATTGTGGGCGGAGAAGGACCAATGGCGCCTACAAGATGTGGAAGTGTTGCTGTAGCAGATATTCTTAAATATGTGCAGGGACAGGATATTCAAAGTGTACAGCAGCTTTGTACAAAAAGCGGTGGTTTTGTAAATCATCTGGGAATCTCAGATGCAATAGAGTTGACAAATCGGGCTGCCAACGGAGATAAATATGCCGAAATGCTTTGGAATACAATGATTTATCAGATTGAAAAATGTATCGGTTCTATGGCTGCGGTTTTGCACGGAAATGTAGATGGCATCCTCCTTGGAGGAGGTATGGTTCATAATAATGATCTGGTTGAACAGATTCAAGCGGATTGTGAATGGATTGCGCCTGTAAGCGCTTATCCGGGAGAATTTGAGCTGGAGGCGATGGCTTCCGGAGCGGTCCGCGTGTTGACGGGCAAAGAGGAAGTAAAAAGATATACGGGAGTTTGCAAGTTTCAAGGCTTTGACTTTATTGCAGAAAAGCGGGTACCTGTTTGAGGGTATCCGCTTTTTCTTTAGATGAACTTTTGAGAATTAAAGAAATCAAGAACCTCTGTTTTTGTTTTTAATAGCTGCAGCTTTTCAAGATCAATAGAATTGTTATAAAAGATATGTAAGAGGCGAAAGACAAGAGGAATATCATCGGGATGGAATGCTGCCATAATGATAATCCGTATCTTATGTGAGTTCCAAATAATTTTATGATCTAATGTTGCAACAGAAAGCTTTGTTTCTTTAGCAGGAAGCAAAGAGTGTAAAAAGAGAAGCCCGTGATCGATCGCACATGTGGAAACAGATTCCCGGCGAAGAATATCGGCGAGGAATTGCTCATGAACGATCTGATTTTTTATGAAATCAGAGGCCATGTATTCGATGATTGAAAAACGGTCGGTTAAGTCTTGCTTTTCATGCCAAAAAGCATCTTTCAGCAGTTCATTCAGAGATTTTGTTTTGGAAGAACACATTTGTTCAATCTGCTTTTCCTGAATATATGCAGATAGGGTAAGATAGTCTCGCGGCGTCATTAGGTTACTGATCTGGATTGTATTTATATCAGAATGAGTGGCAATCGGTTTGCGGACTGTTGATAAAATCAAATCTGTATCTTGAAAATCATAAGCGCTTTTCGCATTTACCGGAAGGAGCGCAATAATATTCAAATATTTGTCAAATGCGCCGAGAACTTTTCTTTTCAGCGCCCATGCAGCGGACATATTCATATGACAGCAAATTACTGTTTTTAATTTGGTGTCCGGGTGAGTCTCATATAAAAACTCTAAAGCGCCGGATATACAATGGGCCAGATACAGAAGTTCTGTCTGATCAATATAATATCCCAGAAATTCAAGGGCCAGATTCTGAAATAGATAGGCGATTTCAAATTCGGCAAGCAGATTCTTCTTGGTGATATCCGGGTTTCCTTGTAGATTGAAAATATGTACCGGTGCCTGAAGATATTGGAGATACGATAGTAATGTGATGAAAAAGTCTTCATCTCCTGAAAAATCCAGGTGAAAAACCTGATTTATTTTTTCAATATAGGCATTTGCTAAATCGAGTGTGACCGGACCGAAAAAACGAGATAATTCTGAAAGATTCATGTGGGATATATCCGGTAAATGTCCTGAAGCAATCCGTAAATAAATATCATCTTTCTCTTCCTGATTAAAGGAACAGTGCAAATTTTTTTCTAATGTGTCCATCAGACTTTGGGCTGCAAAACTCGCCTGTGTATCGGATCTGAGAATAGGGGCGGTATTTGGAAGCGGATGACCGGATTGAATTCTGTGGTACATAATAGCAATGGAAAGATTCAGAGAAACCAGACTCGGATCCTCCATTTTAATATGGTATTTACTCAGATGTATTGGGCATTCTTCCATGATATATTCTAAAATCTCTTTATTTAGAAAATTGTATCCATAATAGGTATTTCCGCCAGTATTGTAATTCCAGTCTTCATAAAAGAGATAGTTAAGGACAATTCTGCGTTTTTTTTCATTTTTTTCAAAAGAAAGAGTATCCTTTTTTTGAATGAGGCTGATAAAAGGATCTGATAATACATATTTCATTTTTAAATAATGAAGATCATGCTCCAGAGTAGTGTGGCTTACATAAATCTCATCTTCTAAATCGTAAATATTCAACGGTTCATCAGACAGAGATAGGCGAAAAGCGAGATATCGGATACGGTCTTCTTTGGTAAAAAAAGCAGTATCGATTTGGTTCATTTTTTGAATGAGTTCAGGATCCTCGGCATAATAAAGATAGCCTTTACTGCGTTCAGATAAAATTTTAGCATGATAAACGTGAATATTGCGGTTAATTTCTACGATATCGCTTCGAATGGTTCTTGGAGATACATTAAGCTGTCTGGCTAATTCGTTTCCGGTTATATATGTAGTCTGTTCCTGCATCAGATGAAGGAGCTTGCGCTGTCTGAGAGGGAGATTTAGTTTGGCCATAACAAGTCATATCCTTTCCTTCAAAAATATACTCATATTCTAACAAAAAACATTGCCGTTTTAAAGAGGAAAAACACAATTTGAGACGGTGAAATGATGGTATTAAGATAGAGTTATAAAAAGCAGGAGGTCATAAGTTTGAAACAAAGAGGTAGTGGTTAGCAAAAAATAAAATTGCATAGCAAACAAACCATCCTTGGGGTGGTTTCAAAAAGTAAATATAGACACGACACTTAATTTATGGCAGGTGTAAGATCATTTTTGATAATATAACCACGTTGTTTTAATAAATTAAGAGCCTGTGAGCTGGTCAGTACTTTTGATTTGTTCACAGGACATGATTCACGAAAGCCTTCCGCTGTATAAGGTTTTAAATCTGAGAGTATGTGCCAGATAGCGGTCAGGAGCATACGGCAGATTGCAATAATGGCTTTCTTGTGACCACGACGTGCTTTTATACGTTTATAGCGGTCCGTTATTTCCGGATGTTTCTTAGAACGTAATAAACCATTTGCAACTTGTACCAGAACTGGTTTAAAATAAGAACCAGCACGGGAAATTCGAGTTGATTTGATTTTTTTGTTGCTTTGGTCATTGCGCGGACAACATCCTGCCCATGAAACGAGGTGCTTTGCTGAGGGGAAAACAGACATATCACCACCGATTTCAGAAAGGACTTGGATGGCAGTCATAGGATTTTTGTCAAATCCAGGAACTGTGCGGATCAGATCAAGAGCAGCCTGATATTTATCAGAGAGACGAAGGATTTCCTGTTCTATTTCTTCAAGATGCTTTTCTAATTCATCAATGTGGTTGAGACACTGACGAAGTTTTACGGCCTGTTCAGGAGAAATAGCTCCATCAACAGCAGCCTGAATTTCTTCGATTGGCGTCTTACAACGTCTGTCCACAAAAGGAGTCACATCAAATAAATCCCCTGGATGTTCAAGAATATATTCAGTAATTGAACGGGAAGACTTTCCAAACACATCACTGAATACATCGTCAAGCTTAAGATTAGATACAGTAAGACAGTTTTGAGCACGGTTCTTTTCACCTGTAATCATACAGATGAGTTTGAAACGGTATCTTACCAAATCTCTTAAGTGGCGGATGTCAGCAGGTGGGATAAAGGAAGGTTTTACCATATCACACATGAATAAATCGCAGATCCATTTAGCATCCTTACGATCCGTCTTATTTCCTTTTTGTGGTTTGGTATATTTAGGGTGAGAAAGAATGACAGAGACATCTGCTTTCTCAAGAACATTAAAAACAGGGATCCAATACTTGCCGGTAGATTCCATACAAACTTCAGTACATTGATATTTAGCAAGCCAGTCAGACAGTTCCTTGAGTCCTTTAGAAAAAGACGAGAAACGAGTTTGCTTATAATCAGTTCTGCCGTTTGTATCGGTAATACCGATACAAGCATAAATCCAGGTTTTGTGGACATCAAGTCCACAGCAATTTTTACGAAAGATTTTAAAAGACAATAAAATAACCTCCTGATTTTGTAGTAATAAAACTGACAGTGACTGGTCATCCGGCAAAATCGAGTCGACTTTGGAAGAGATAAGTTTACGGGCTACTGTTATGCGCCATTCATTGATGCCTTAACGGATGACCGACAACATATAAATATGCGAGGTCGCCGCTATACAGCCCCGCCACTCACCTCCACGTGTTCTGTAGTGTGTCAGTCTTATAAAAAGATAATGTCAGAAGGAAGATAGATTAAAAAGCGGAAGTTAGCCAACGGGTTTCATGACCCCATCGGTGCTTTTCGCAGAAAAGTGGAAAATAAATATGAAATTATGGGGATCAGAAATACAAATTGGAAATATATATAAGGCTTTGTATGAAGTGCAATGATAAGAAAGATGTATAATTAGAAACATATATATTGGGGGAGACGAAAGTTATGAATGAGCTTCATATGGAGCAAATTTTTAAACATTATATAGATGATTTTGAAAAACTGAATAATTCTGAGCATATGGAATATTATAAATGGCAGATAGTTAAGAGATTTCGTCCTTTGATGGATGATGAGTTAAAAAGTGAAGCCGTAGAATTTGCAGCAAACCTGCTTAAAGTCAAGAAACTTACAGGCAATCTTGTGGACAGTTATACTCAGCCGTTTCAGGGATTGGTACGTTTTTCGGAGCATGAGCCGGAAACAGTGAGAAATATGTTTAAAAGTCTGTTTGAAAGTTCGGATGGGACTATGGAAAAAAGGCAGAATGCGGTTGCGGCATTTTTGAAGAAAAGCCATGAGCTTCGGGATAAATATTTTCCGGGGAGTTATCTGTATAAGGACGATATGCATTCGGTAACAACGTATCTGTTTCTATATGATCCAGATCATAACTATATTTTCAAATCGAGTCATGCACTTATTTTTGCGGACTGTATTGAATTTTATGATGATTGGGGATCTGGAGATTCTGTAAAATTAGATGTTTATTACCGCATGTGTAATCAGATAGTATCTGCAATTAAAAATTGTCCTGAGATGATGAAGACGGATGCCAGCCGGTTTGAAAATGGATGG
This sequence comes from uncultured Schaedlerella sp., assembly GCA_963559385.1. Classification (GTDB taxonomy): domain Bacteria; phylum Bacillota; class Clostridia; order Lachnospirales; family Lachnospiraceae; genus Schaedlerella. Next base: position 18,106 of record CAUWKK010000018.1, on the reverse strand, counting down.
GGTATTGATCCTCAGACTTTTGCACAGGATAAAGAAAAACATATACTGGCATTTGATTTAATTTATTGCTGTTCTACATACGGACTTTTTTCCAGTATAACTTTTAAACGTCCAAAGACAAAAGAAAAACAGCTGATACAGGAAAAGAAAGAGAAAGCAGTTCGCTTCGCAGAAGAACTGAAAGCAGCACAAGACGAATTGAAGAAATTGCAGGAAGCATTAGCATGTCTGAATATGGTTTTTAAAATTGGTGAAGGTATTCAGCATAAGAAATATGGTTTGGGAACAATTACGGATAATAATGGAAGTTCCATAGAGATAGAATTTGCAAATGGCGATAAAAAGAAATTTGGAATGGTTCTTTCTGCTGTTAATAACATTATCGTGTCACAAACTGACGATTATGCGGAACAAATGCAAAAGTATAGGGAAACTCTGAAAAAGGAAGCCGCTATAAAAAATGCCGTGAGTTATGCAGAGAAAAATTTTGCTGAATATGCAGAATATATAGACTGAAGGATGGAATAATCTGCGTCGATGTGATAATATAGAACATATATTCGAAAAAACTACGAAGGTTTAAGGTGGTGTATAGCATTGACAAAGGCAGAGAAAATACGAAAAATTCAGGAAATATTGGAATTAAAGAATCCACAAGAGAATCTGTATGCAGATCTGTTAAAGACAATGGGGGATCTGAAAAATAATTATGGGGATTATATGATTACGGAGCCGATTGACTGTGATAAAGAATTGAAACGTATTCCGAGGGCAGATTATGAGCTTTGTACAGCATTACTGACAATGCTGCTGAGAGAGGATCATTTTTCCAATGGCTCTTTTGAACGGAGATTTGCTGAGGGGCAGATGCTTCCGGTTCTGTTGAGGATGAAGGATGTTTTGAGTGCAGGAGTGTGATTCTATGAAAGTCGGGGATACTGCATATATTGTGGAATCAAACCGGTATGTGAGAGAAGTGGAGATCCGCAGGTGTTCTGGCGGGATGTTTCTGGTCCGTTTTACAGATTCGGGAGGCGGAATACAGGTGAAGGCTCACAGGCTGTTTGCAACGAGGGAAGAGGATGAGAAGAGTATTGAGAAGGCATCAGAAACAAAGAAGGTGCGCGGAAATCCGTATGACCGATGGTATTGAAGGGATGGTAAAGTAAATAAATGCATCAGGGAAAACCTGTTGTTGTCTGTGGAGAGATCTGCAGATGGCAGCAGGTTTTATTTTTTTGTGTGAAAACTTAAAAAATCAGAGACCAGGACTCCTTGGAACAGTAGGAGGTGGTTTCTGGCTATGAGAAAAATTGAACTGATCGATACCGGCAGACTGACGGAGAAACAGGCCAGGTTAAACATGGAAAAGTGTGCAGAGTTTCTGGCAAGGATGATCCAGAAGTACGGGGATGTGGTTCTGGGGGAGATTGAGGAGAGAAATGCACAGCTTCAGGGGAAGTGATCGAGTGTGCCGGTGGTCTTTGGGGCTGCCGGTCTTTTTGTGCTATGGAAACCGCATAGGGGAAGGTGGATTTTGGGGCAGTTTTTTTGGTCGTTCTGCGAGTTGGCGCAGACGGGTGATTCCGATATATTTTATGTACGGCAACCGTATGACGATGGGCAACCGAAATGAGGTGAAGATTTGAGAAAGAAATGTTACATATATACCCGTGTTTCTACAGCGGCTCAGACAGAGGGATACAGTCTGGAAGCATAGACAGAGCGGCTTCGGAAGTATGCGGACTATAAAGAAATGGAAGTGGTCAGGGAATACTGTGATGCCGGAAAATCCGGCAAGAGCATTACAGGAAGACCAGAGTTTCAGAGGATGCTGCAGGATGTGTCCGAGGAACGTGACGGAGTGGCATTTATTCTGGTGTTTAAGCTGTCACGTTTTGGAAGGAATGCGGCGGATGTTTTAAATTCCCTGCAGTTTATCCAGGATTATGGCGTGAATCTGATCTGTGTGGAAGACGGGATTGATTCCTCTAAGGATTCCGGCAAGCTGACCATCACGGTACTGTCGGCAGTGGCTGAGATTGAAAGGGAGAATATTCTGGTTCAGACAATGGAAGGAAGAAAGCAGAAGGCCAGAGAGGGAAAATGGAATGGCGGGCAGGCTCCTTTCGGATATAATCTGGATTCCAGGAACAGTACACTGGTGGTGAATGAGGAAGAAGCGGAGATTGTGCGGATTATTTATGACAAGTTTGTGCATACGGATATGGGAGCAGATGCTATCTGCAATTATCTGAACCAGAGAGGTTATACGAAGAAAAAGGTACGAGGGCATGAGCTGAATTATTTTGCCAGAGGGCTGATCATGAAGATTCTGGATAATCCGGTTTATACAGGGAAGATTGCTTACGGGAAGAATTGAGCCGTCCGTGTGTATTTACTCTTGATATTATAGCTTTTGTTGCTATATCTGCATCCGGTCAGGGTACATGATTTCCAGCTCACCACGAACTTTTCCCCAGTTTCGGATTGGCATTGTCCACTTTTTGGCAATCTCGAAAGTCCCCAGATATAGAGCCTTCATTAGTGCCTGAGAGCTTGGAAATACGCTGCGTTGCTTGTTCAATCTACGATAGCAGGAATTCAATGATTCTATGGCATTTGTAGTGTAAAATGCGGTACGAACTTCCTTGGAAAACTTGAAAATCGGAGATATTGCATCCCAGTTTTCATGCCAGCGATTCATCGAACTTGGATACTGACCAGACCATTTTTCCGTTACAGACTCTAACTGCTTTCTGGCAGCTTCTTCATCTGCAGCGGTATAGATTGTCTTTAGATCTTTTGCAAATGCTTTCATATCCTTGTTTGCAACGTATTTAAGCGTGTTTCTCACCATGTGTACAATACAACGTTGCTGCTCCGTTTTTGGAAATGCCGTAGAGATTGCATCCTTGATACCAGTTAAACCATCGGAGCAGAGAATGAGAATGTCCTGAACTCCACGATTCTTTAAGCTGTTCAATACAGACAGCCAGTACTTACTGCTTTCGTTCTCGCCAACAACAATGCTTAGGATTTCTTTCATTCCATCTTCATTGATACCAAGCACAACATATGCTGCAAGTTTCCTGATTACACCATCATCACGTACTGAGAAATGTACAGGATCAATAAAAACAATTGGGTACACAGGCGACAAGGGACGATTCTGCCATTCCTCGATTCGTGGAAGGAGCTTATCTGTGATATCCGATACCATTCCTTCGCTTACCTCAAATCCATAAATGTCCTCTATGGTTTCTGAAATCTGTCGTGTAGTCATTCCCTTTGCATACATGGAGATAATCTTGTCATTAATCGAAGAAATGTCTTTTTGACGTTTCGGAAGCACCTGTGGCTCAAATGAACTCTGACGATCCTGAGGTACATCTACCTGAAATTCACCATATTTACTACGAACAATCTTGGATTTCGTACCATTACGGTAGTTAGGCTCACCGGATCTTTCATAACGATTATAGCCAAGATGGTCATCCATTTCTGTTACAAGCATATCTTGAATTGTTCCGGAAAGTAGATCTTTTAAGGCATCCTGAATATCCTCAGCAGACTGGATATCGTACTCCTGAAGTAATCCCTGAATAAGATTTCTTTTTCCTTCGGTCATTGGTTTTGGTTTGTAAACTTCTTTTTTTCTGTTTGCCATAATAAAAGGCCTCCTATGATTTTAATATTTTATCATAGAAGACCCTTGTATTGTTTAATTTACAGAGATTTTTTCACAGGCTCCTTTTTTTGGCAAAACCCATACTTTTTGGCAAAAGGGATACTCCGGGGCAAAAGAGCAGACAGTAAAAAGAAACGGCGTTGATTTTGCCGTTTCTTTTTACAAATTATGTTTGTTAATACGTTTTTGCGCCATTTCATAGACTTCGTCATCTTCGCGTGCACCAATTACAGGGCAACCGCATAAAAATATCCATCTGGAAAATAAAATCCCTTGATGGATATTTTTTAATGTTTTCTGCAATTTTCTGAAAAATCAATTCCTGTATATATTCTAAATGATACGTATATAACATACTCATTTTCTTATAAGTCATTTTTTCTTTTTATCAAACCGTTTATCCAGTTTCATCAAATTATAACAAATTTTTCTGATCAGGGACAGATTTTGCATTGCCTTTTCTGCTTTAATCTTACAGGCATCTTCCCGGAAATGAACATCCAATACCCAATGCAGACTGTTTTCTATCTCCCAATGTCCTCTTACGATATGAGACATTTCTTCTGATGTCATTTCCAGATCTAAGATATAATATCTTGTTTCTGTACTTCTTTTTCCATCAATTTCCCGGATGCTTTCTACCTTGCCGATGGATTTTAATCCCTTCCAATTCTCTTTTCCCGTCAGATAATCAATATCCTGTGAGATTTTGTACTTCCTTTTTTCAATCCGCCCATGATTTTTTTCAAATGTCTCATAAGCACTGAGCTTTTCAGGTTCTTCCTTTTCTGCATAAGAAAAATATTCTCTGATCTCATCATACAGGATTGCCTGGTTTGTTTTTACTGCAAGACAATAATGCCCCTTTTGTTCTACAATCTGTTTCGCAATCTCCTTTTGGCAACCGATTGCATCAATGGTTATGACACATTTTGAAATATCAAGTTTCTTTAACAGCTTTGGTATTTCTTTGATTTCATTTGTTTTTTCTCCTACTTTTAACTGCCCGATGGAAAGACCATAATTTTCCAAATATGCGGATATGATATAGGGGATATTTCCACCCTTTACTGCCGCTGCACGAACTGCTTTCCCGTCAATGGCAATTCGTTGCGGTTCCGTAATTTCATTTTTTTGAAGTGTGGACAGTACATCCCGGATCCAATGATAAAACATCTCCATAAATTTTTCCGGTTCTATAATCGCAAACACCCGAATCAGGGTATCCGCAGACAGAGTCCCATACTTTAAATCCAGTATTTTTTCAAAATAAGGTTCTTGAAGTTTCATAAAAAATGCCATATTTTCTGCATCTGTATAACCGCATAAGACAGCATAATGCTCATAACTATAATATTTCCAAGGTCGTGTCTCAGTCCCCGGTTATCTCTGTTATCTACTAAATCTGAAAAATACATTTTCATTTCCATCATAAAAAACACCCTTTTCTTTTATTATAACGGAAAAGTGATCATTTTGGTATTAATATTTTTTATGCGGTTGCCCTGAGATTCTCTTAAGTTTATGATGCTGGGCTAAGTCGGTGGTCGTGATTACGCTTCTATTATTTTGCCTTATATTGAATGTAATTTTTACCAAATAAAATTCCGGCTAAGAGCAAAGAAGATCCAAGACCGGTATAAAATACTGCAATAAAGCGTTCCGGAACAAATGAAGATGCACGAAGATAAATTCCTCCACTCATCATAACAGCCATGATAATAAATGATTTTACATCAAAGAATTTCATAAAAAAGTGTTGTTCTTCTTCATAATTTTGAATTCGTACAGTATGTTTTTTTACAAGCCGTCCAAAAATGAAATGTTGAAAAACAGAAAAAACAACAATGGAGAGTAAAATATTTATTATTGAAAGATATGGTGGATAGGAGAGAATACCTATTCTCAAAATATTAAAGCCGGCCATAAACCATACGATACAGGCAATAAGTAATAATGTTTTTTTCTTTACTTTCACGATATAAAAACTCCTTTATAAAATAAGGTTATTCTTTTGAATAGAAACCAGTTTATTTGCAAGCGTCTTTTCAGGCGCTTTTTTAAATGAACAATGTTCATTATACATGAATTTCAAAATTTGTCAATACTAACTTGTGTTGTAATACATATCGATATCAGGATAATAAAAATATATGTCAAATATTTATAATGAAAAAGATGGATCAGATTGAAAATCAGGAACATTATCCTTTGACGGCAGACTTAGAATGGTCAGCTGAATTGATTTTACAGACAGTTATTGTAGATTTATTTATTATATGCTATTATAAAAAAGTAAACGTAGAGGGATAAAATATCTGAGGTAAATACAATGAAGATCCAGGAAAAAATGAGAAAGCCGATGCTTGAGGCGAAATATCTGAACGTAGAAAATACAGACAGATATCGTCCGATCATCCGGCTTTTTTATTTAAAGTATGAGAAATTAAAATATTGGTTATATCAGGAAGAAGTATTTGAGGAATTGAAAGAAGATCCATATTTTGGATCCTATACAATGGAGCAATGTCAACAGGATCTGACAGCGCTTGCATCCTGGGGGAATCTGGTAACAATCCAGGATACCAGAAAAGTCAGCAGTATTGAAGAATTTAAAAATAAAAAATTTCGTTATCAGCTTTCGGAAACAGCAGTAGAAATAGAACGAATGGTTATAAGGGTGGAAAATCTGTTTATAGAGGGATCTTCATTGGAACCAACTCTTCTGGAACGTCTGAGAATTAATTTCGGAAGACTGGAAGAAATGGTATCTAAGAATCCGGAAAAGCTGTATGGATGGTGGAATGATCTGAACAATGATTTTATTCGCCTGAACCAGAACTATCAGGATTATATGCGGGAGTTGAACAGTGTCAAAGCAGAAGAAATGATGAAAACAAAGGAATTTCTGCTATTTAAAGATCGCCTTATTGAGTATCTGCGTTCTTTTGTAAAAGGACTTCAGGCGAATGTTTCTGCAATTGAACAGAAGCTTTGGAATATTGACAAAACAATTGTAACTAAGCTTGTAGAACAGGTCACATCCTATGAGCTTTCTATTCCGAGAATTGATGCAGAAGTGGACGAAAAGATGATCTATGATAAAATTATGGGTCGATGGGAAAGTATGGTGGAATGGTTTGCTGGCAAAGATGGAATACAGTCAGAAGCCGGAAAAGTGTTTGATACAACTAATGAGATTATCCGCAAGATTACCCGGTATGCAGCCCGAATAAGTGAAATGAGCAGCCAGGGGGCAAACCGAAGAGAAGAGTATAAAAAAGTAGCTCAGATTTTTTCTGAATGCAGAGATATTCAGGAGGCTCATAGACTGGCAGCGGTTGTATTTGGCATAGAAAAGCCATTGCATTTAAAGGGCGCTATCCAGCGGGAAACAGACAGCATTAACAGTGGAGTATATGAAGAAAATCCCTGTGTACTCACTTTGACTCCAAGAATTCGAACATACCGTGAAAAAGCAAAACGAACAGGAATCCGTGATCATTCCAGGGAAAAAGAGGAAATGCGTATAGCAGAAATAGAGAAACAGGAAAAAGAAAGAAAACTTTTGAAAAGCTATATAAAAGATAATCGTCTGGAATTTTCAAAGCTGCCAATACTTGAACCACAGGTAAGAGATATGTTTCTGTTATGGCTGTCAAAGGCTCTGGAAAAAAAGAATTCCAGGGCGAAGACAGAAGAGGGACAAACCTATTATATAGAGAAAACAGATGTCCGTGAATACTGTACGCTGAACTGTACTGACGGTGTTTTTCAGATGCCGGCTTATACCATAATATTCGAGGAAGAAAAGGAATAAAATGAACATATTGGAGATTTTATTAAATCGGAGATGGATACTGAAAGCAAGAGACAGGGAACTTTACTATCAGGTAAAAGAAGCTCTGGCTTCCGGGGAAGAGAAACGGTTTTTAAGAGAAAAAATGGGATATCAGGTAATTGTAAATCCTTATCTTATCAAGGTGGAAAAAATGCCTGCAAAGCCTGAAAACTGGATGGGAATTATGGAATTTAAAGATCCGGTGGAATATGTTTTTTTCTGTATTGTTCTTATGTTTCTGGAAGAAAAAGAAGCAGAAGAGCAGTTTGTACTTTCTGAACTTGCGGAGTATATACAAAGTCAGTATGAAAAAGAACAGATTGACTGGACTATTTATCGATATCGCCGTCATCTGATAAAAGTTATGAAATATTGTACATTTTGTGGTATTTTACAGGTGGATGACGGAAGTGAAGACGGATTTGCCAGAGATTATACAGGGGAAGTTTTGTACGAAAATACGGGAGCTTCCAGATATTTTATGAAGAATTTTACCCAGGATATTATGAGCTATGCGAAACCGGAAGATTTTGAAAAGGAAGAATGGATAGATGTAAATGAGGACCGGGGCATTGTACGGAGACAGAGAGTTTATCGAAAGCTTTTGATGTCTATGGGAATGTACAAAAATGCAGATTCAGAAGAAGATTTTGCTTATATTAGAAATTATCGAAATATGATACAGGGAGAACTTTCTGAATTAATCGACTGTGAACTTCAGGTACACAGAAACAGTGTATTTTTGATTTTGGATGAAAGCTGTCACCTGGGAAGAACCTTTCCGGAAGAAAATACTTTGTCAGATATTGTACTTTTATTTAATGGTGTGCTGCAGGAAAAAATCCAGGCAGGAGAGATTTATATAGAGACGGATGAGCAAATCCGACTTCCAAAAGTAACCTTTCAGAAGATGGTAGAGGAGTGCAAAGAGCGATTTTGCTGTGCCTGGAATAAAACATATCGGGAAATGACATTTGGAGAAATATACCGGGAAGTATACGAGTATATGAGTGAATTAATGTTGATTGAAGAACGGCATGAAGATATTATTATAAAGCCGGTAATGGGAAAGATTATGGGAACCTATCCACCAGATTTTCATTTAAAAGGAGCAAAGGATGAATAATAGCAAGTGGCAGATTAATAAAGTAGGGCTGATTGATTTCTGGTATTATGATGAAGAAGAGTTCGATTTTCTGGATGGTCGTATGTTGTTAAGAGGTGCCAATGGATCCGGAAAATCTGTTACAATGCAGAGTTTTATCCCCCTTTTACTGGATGGAAATATGCGGCCGGAACGCCTGGATCCTTTTGGCTCGAGGGCAAGAAAAATGGAAAATTATCTTTTGGAAGAAGGAGATGACAGAGAGGAACGTACCGGATATCTTTATATGGAATTTAAGAGGTTAAAAAGTGAAGAATACATGACATTAGGACTGGGAATCCGTGCCAGAAAAAATAAAAAGCTGGAATCCTGGTATTTTTGTATTACAGATAATCGAAGAGTAGGACAGGATATTTTTCTTTATAAGGATGTAGAAAATAAGATAACCTGTTCAAAAACAGAGTTGAGAAACCGTATAGGAACCGGTGGTATGGTTATGGAAACACAGGGAGAATATGCTGCCTGTGTTAACCGTCTTTTATTTGGTTTTGAGACACCAGAGGAATACAAAGAACTTCTGGAACTTCTGATCCAGCTCCGAACACCTAAACTTTCCAAAGATTTTAAGCCCTCGGTGATTAATGAAATTTTGAGCAGTTCATTGCAGACTTTGTCGGAGGATGACCTTCGTCCGATGTCTGAAGCAATTGAAAATATGGACAGTCTGAAAACAAACTTAGATGCTCTAAATGAAAGTATAAGTGCAGCCAGACAGATTGAAAAAGTTTATGATCAGTATAATCAGATTGTGCTTTATGATAAAGCGCTAATATTTACTGAGGTTCTGAAAAATCTGGATATCTGTGAAAAAACAGAACAGGAAAATTCAGTAAAAATTAAGGATGAGAAAGAACTTTTGATCCATGAAAAGCAACACTATGAAAATCTGATCTGTGAAGAAAATATATTAAAAGAAGAGCGTGATTCTCTGGCAGGAAGTGATGCGGCAAGACTGAAAGAACAGGAAATGAAGCTTGTACAGGAACTTCAGGAAAAACAGACAGAGCAGAAGAAAAAGGAATCACAGGAGCAGGAGAAAAAAGAAAAACAGCTGGATGCTGATGAGAAACTCAGAAAAGAAAAAGAAAAAAATGAGAGTATATGGTGCTCTATGGAAGAGTGTCTGGATGAAATGGAAGAGGTCATGGAGGAAGTCCCCTTTGATGAGTTTTCATTTTTAAGAAAAGAGCTTCTGGAGGATCAGAATCCATCCTATTCTTTTTCCGCTCATAATGCTTTGCTGAAAGACTACAGTGAAAAAGTACGACAGGGAAAGGAGGGGCTGGAGGAGGAAAGGAACAGTCAGGAACGTTATGATAGATATCTGGAAGAACTGGATCTCTGCCAGAAGGAACGAGATTACACAGAAAGAGAAGTTCAGCAGTATGAAAAACTTTTTGAGGAAACAAAGGCAGAGCTGACTGAAAAAATTTATATCTGGGCACATGGAAACAAGGAACTTCATCCAGAGCCGGATATTTTAAAAGAGATGACCCGCAAAATCCATGAGTATGAACTGGGAAAGGATTTTCTGGAAATTCGTGATCTGGTAAAGAATGTTATGTTCAGTAAAGAAGGGGGATTAAATCGGGAGATTCTCCGGATAGAACAGGATAAAAAAAGAGTCTGGGAAGAACTGGAGGCAACAAAAACAGAACTGGAAGACTGGAAAAACCAGAAGGATCCTGAACCGGAACAACCGGACAGTGTAAAAGAAAACCGTCATCGTTTAATGGAGAAGGGAATTCCCTATATGCAGTTTTATAAGACCATTGAATTTGATGAACAATTAACCAGGGAACAGGCTGATCATCTGGAAGAAGCACTGTTAAATATGGGAGTTTTGGATGCTCTGATTATTTCAGAGGAATATCGGGAGCAGGTTCTTGCCTTGGATGCAGGTATCTGTGATAAGTATATTTTCAGTGATGTTTCTCATGTGAAAGAAAACTTAACTCAGGTTCTGGCAGTAGATAACGGAGATCAGGATATCCTTCTGTATCAGAGTATTTCTAATATATTATCTTCTATAGGCTTTGGAAATCATAATCAGCAGGACGGGCATTCCTGGATCGACAGGAACGGAAATTATCGGATCGGTGTACTGGAAGGAACGGTAACCAAAGAATATAAAGCTCGCTTTATCGGTGTAAGCGCCAGAGAAGAATACAGAAAAAATAAGATAGAAGAGCTGACAGGAATCCTGGAACATAAAGAAAATGCATTGCTTCTTTTAGAAGAGGATTTAAATAAATATGAAGACAGAAAAGCACTTCTGAAAGACGAATGGGAGCACTTTCCAAAAGAAGATGATCTGAAAACTGCGGCAAAATCATTATCAGAATGGGAGTATAAACTGGGGCTTGCAGTCAGACGAATGGGAGAGCAGCAGGCGCTGACAGAAAAAGAGAGGAAACTTCTGGATCAGATACGAATTCGTGTGAGGGAGCTTTGTTCAAAAGCATTTTTAGCGCCGCGATTTGATCTGTTTGTACAGGTACAGGACTCCTTAAACTGTTATAAAGATCTTTTATCCGGCCTTCAGATTTCCTGGGGAAATTATCAAAATAGTCTTCGATTTGCAGAAAGCCAGAAGGAATATCTGGAGGAGCTGGAACAGGATCTGGATGAGATCCGGTATGAAAAGATAAAAAATCAGCAGAAAATCAGGGAATTAGAAGGACTTTTAGATTCTGCCAGAAAACAGCTGGAACTTACGGATTATGAACAGATCCGGGAACGTCTGGATATTTGTATAAAACGTCTTCAGGAGCTTCCAAAGGAACGGGAAAACTGTGTAAGAAAGCAGGAGGCACTGGAAAAAGAAATACAGATTCTTGAAGAAAAAAAGCAGGATAATCTAATAAAAAAGCAGGAGCTGCAGAGAAAAAAGGAGCGCTATCAGATTGTATTTAAGAAAGAGTATGATCTGGGGTATGTAGAGAAAAATTTTGTGCTTACAGAGGATATGGAAGACCAGGCCAGGAAAATCTGCAGAATGTATGCAGGAGAATTTGGTAATAAAAAACAAAACGATCTCTTTGGGAATCTTCAGGAGATTTATCATCAGAACAGAGGCTGTCTCCTGGATTATCAGATTACACTTTTGTCTCTGTTTACAGAATTAGATGAAGAAACAGTCCTCTTTGACAGAAGTGTAAAGAGAATTGACATTTCTGCAAAATACAGGGGAACTCCGGTAACCTTTAAAGAATTGATCCGAAAGCTTGTGGAGGATGCAGATGCATTGTCCAGACTGCTAAATGAGAGGGATCGAGAGTTATTCGAAGATATCCTTGCCAATACTATCAGCAAAAAGATCAGGATAAAAATACAGGCAAGCAGACGCTGGGTGGATAAAATGAATATGCTGATGGAGTCTATGCAGACATCCAGTGGATTAAAATTAAGTCTTCGATGGAAGAATAAAAGGGCAGAAAAAGAGGAACAGCTGGATACTCGTACTTTAGTAGAATTGCTGCAGAAAGATGCGGAGATCATGCGTGAAGAAGAAGCAGAAAGTCTTTCCCGCCATTTTCGTTCTAAAATCCAGGAGGCGCGTAAAATTGCAGGTGAAACTGGAACTGTTCAGTCTTTTCATGCAATTATGAGGGAAGTACTGGATTACCGAAAATGGTTTGAATTTCAGTTAGAATGCCAGAAAACAGGGGAAAAGAAAAGAGAATTAACAGACCGCGTATTTTTCACTTTCAGTGGAGGTGAAAAAGCTATGGCTATGTATGTTCCTTTATTCTCAGCAGTGGTAGCCAAGTACGCAGGAGCACGGGATGACGCCCCCAAATTGATTTCTCTTGATGAGGCTTTTGCCGGTGTGGATGAAACAAATATCCGTGATATGTTCCGGTTGATGGTAGAATTTGAATTTAACTTTATGATTAATTCTCAGATTTTATGGGGGGATTATGATACGGTTCCGGGACTGGCTATTTATCAGCTGATCCGGCCGGAAAATGCAAGATTTGTTTCTGTGATACGATATATCTGGAATGGAAAAATGAAAATTATGGTGAATAGAAATGAGGAACAGGGGCTGCAGTAAATGAAAGACATACAGGATAAAAAAAGACTGGATGAATGCCTGGAATATTTTCGTCAACGCCCGGTCTACCGAAAAATATTTTTGAAATGGAAAGAGAAGTATGCCAGTCTTGGACGCCTGGGAGGCAAAGTTGTTCTTTCTGGATTAAGCAAAGAAGAAAAGGCACAACTCAGTGGTTTTTTTCAAAAAGACTATACAGAGAATAAAACAGTAACCATTTCTGCCGCATTGTTTGAAAAATGTCTTCAGGACAGTCGTTTTGCAGGAATTACAGGGGAGGAGCTGCTGAGAGAATATTTCGGCCAGGAGCTGGAGGTGAAAAAAGAGGAAAAACAAAAACAACTGGAAAAGAGATGCGCTTTTTTTGAAGGGATCATAGAAACGTGGAAGGGGAATCCAGGCGCTTTGTGGATTGAACAGGTTATGGAAAAGCATCTGGCAGGCTATGAGCTTCTTATCCAGCAGTATGGGGAAGATTCAGAAGGTCTTTGCAGTATACTTGACAGTTTTCTGGCAGCAGTAAGAAGATTGGATGAGAATCATATGGAAGGTGCTGAAAACAGAGAACTGCTTTCGGTATTTGCTGCAAAAGTAACTGGGAATCCTCATTATTTTGACACAGGAACAACAGCAGAAAAAATACTGACAGCTTTTTTAACATGGCATTTTCCGGAAAATCATGAAGGAAAGATATCAGGAGCAGAAGATAAAAACCGTCTTTTCTATAATGTGGGAATCCGAAAGGATGATCTGTCCAATGACGTTCTTGTTTATGGGATTCGTGCATGGAAAAAAGACGGAAGTCTGCATCAGGGCATAGAAGGATTCTGGAAAGAGTATGAGCCATTGCGTCTGACTTTGAATACATTAGGCAATATTCAACGTGTGAAGGCCCGGCAGAAAGATATTTATGTGGTTGAAAATCCGGCGGTATTTTTTTTGCTGATCGACCAGATTCCCGAATGTACAGCTGTGTGTGTCAATGGTCAGCCAAGACTTGCAGCATTAACTCTTTTGGACAAATTAAAAGATAGTTACAGACTTTTCTATGCGGGTGATTATGATCCTGAGGGACTGCTTATAGCACAAAAATTAAAAGAACGATATGGAGACAGCTTCTGTTTCTGGAAATATGAGAAGAAATGGTATTTACAGTTTTTGTCAGAGGTGGAATTAAGTTCACAGAGGCTGAAAAAGCTTGATCAACTGTATAGAAAAGAACTGACAGAAATCCGGGAAGCTATGAAACAAGAGAAAAAAGCTGCTTATCAGGAGGCAATGCTGGAAATATATTTTGAGTAATGAGAAATAGTAAAATAAATATTACGACCTGTGACAGGAACAATGAAAGAATATGATGGTATTACATGAATCAAGCATTGGAAAATTATTTTCGTCAGTGTTTGAAATAGAGGAGATTATAAATTATGAAACAGGAAACGATAAACAGAATTAGAAAATTTACTGAAGACAGAGACTGGGATCAATTTCATTCCCCTGCAAATCTTGCGAAATCAATTGTGATTGAGGCAGCGGAGCTTTTAGAGTGCTTTCAATGGTCTGAGGAAGAATATGATCTGCAGCATGTGAAAGAAGAATTGGCTGATATTCTGGTGTATAGCCAAAATTTGTTAGATAAGCTTGGGTTAGATGCGGATGAAATTATTAATATGAAAATGACCCAGAATGAAGTTAAATATCCTGTAGAAAAAGCAAAAGGGAAGAGTGATAAATACAATAAACTTTAATTTTTGCCGGATAAAGACAACCATCCAATAAAGAGAAAATGGCGGATGTTCACATCTATGCATTATTGATGGGGAATGATTTTGGGGGCTTGATATTTCAGAAATCGTAACGCCAAAGCTTGAAGAGAATAATAGAAAATATCCGGCAGAGCAGATAAATATACAGCATATGTAAAAGAGGGAGGAACAGAAAAATGATCGTTTATGATGGTTTAAAGAGTGACTTCATGAGAAGCGTTGAAGGTGGTCTTATTGCAAAAGAGATTGAACAGAACATCTTGGATAAGCTTGGTTTCCATACAACAGCTAATGAATTTATGTCATGGGAAAACTCCATGCTTCGTATGTACATGATTATGAATGATTCGGAAATTCCCTCTGATGCAGGAGTGGCAATTGAATACAATGTTCCACAGACAGCGAAGAGAATTGATTTCATGATTTCCGGTTATGGAGCTGATAATAAACCTGGAATGGTCATTGTTGAACTGAAGCAGTGGCAGAAAATAGAAAAAGTAGAGGCTACGGATGCAGTTGTTGAATTGGTAGAGACTTATACAGGAAATGCCCTCAGAAAAGTTGTTCATCCATCATATCAGGCCTGGTCATATGCACGTTTAATATTGGATTATAATGCTATTGTACAGGATAAGGATATCAAACTTGCACCATGTGCTTTTTTACATAACTATATCAGACGAGATAATGATCCGCTCGATGACGAACAATATGCAGAGTATTTGCATGAAGCTCCGGCATTTACAAGAACACAAACGAAAGAATTAAAAAATTTTATCAAGAAATGGATCAAAAAGGGTGATAAAAAAGAAATCCTTTATCAGGTAGATCATGGAAAAATAAAACCATCAAAGAGCTTACAGAATTCTATTGCATCCATGCTGGATGGAAATCAGGAATTTACTATGATTGACGAACAAAGAGTTGTTTACGAGGAAATCCTGAAAATATCTGAGAGGTGTCAGAAAGATCATAAAAAACGCACAGTAATATGTAAAGGTGGACCAGGAACCGGAAAAAGCGTGGTTGCAGTTCAACTCCTGGCAGAATTGACACAAAGAGATCAAGTTGTACAGTATGTATCGAAAAACCAGGCACCTCGGCAGGTATATCTTCAGAAACTAAAGGGAAAGAAGCGATTGACTGGAGTGGAAAATATGTTCAAAGGATCATCCAGTTATGTAAATGTGGGACGTAATCAGATACATACGCTGATCGCTGATGAGGCACACAGACTTGAAGAAAGAAGCCAGTACACAAAAAAGACCGGCAATGAAAATCAGATTAAAGAGATCATTCATTCAGCAATGTGTTCTGTATTTTTTATTGATGAAAGTCAGCGAGTTACCATGGCAGATATTGGTTCCATCGATGAAATCAAGAAATGGGCAGAATTTGAAAAATCTGAGGTTATTGAAATGGAACTGGAATCTCAGTTTCGCTGTAATGGTTCCAATGGATATCTTGCGTGGGTGGATGACCTATTGGAGATACGAAACACAGCGAATTATAATCTTGATGGCATAGATTATGAGGTACATCTTTGCGACAATCCAAATGAAGTTAGAAACATTATTATCGAGAAAAACAGAGCTGCAAACAGGGCAAGAGTTCTGGCAGGCTATTGTTGGAAATGGGAAAAAGCAAAACAGAACGACACGAACTATCATGATATCATAATTGGGGATTTTGAGATGAGCTGGAATCTTGGAAATACAATCTATGCGCTGAGCGATACTTCAGTAAATGAAGTTGGCTGCATTCATACAACACAAGGATTGGAATTTGACTATGTAGGAGTTATTTTGGGAGATGATATAAGATATGAAAATGGTCAGGTAGTGACAGACTTTACTAAAAGAGCCTCTACAGATAATTCAATCAAAGGATTAAAAACCATGTATAAGAAAAATCCAAAAGAAGCCTTAGCACGTGCTGACGAAATTATAAAGAATACCTATCGTACACTTATGACACGCGGCATGAAGGGATGCTACATTTATTGTACTGATCCTGGAATGCAGGAGTATATTAGAACACGTCTTGCGGCTGTTCCAAAGAGCGAAGATTTTATTCGTTCCATGTAGAAGAGGTGAATGATGCCAAGAGAAAAGAAATGATCAAAACCCTTTTAGATTCCAGGCGCAAGCACAATTCATTTTGATGAAATTTCTCGTAAAAGAATTTTTCAAGCAATTGATAATGCAAACTTTAATGACATTAAATTAATCCGGGAGAATTATATGAAGCTGAAAAATAAACTGGGGCATATTCCGGCACTTGTAGATTTTGACAAATACGGAGAGATGGATGTACTTAGGATTTTTGATAATAATAGTCTGGGATCTTATTATAAGTTTCTTGTGAAGTATGAAAAAGAATACACAACTCGCTTATCGAAAGATGAAGAAACCGTAATAGAATTTGTTTCAAAGAAATTGGCAAATGGAAAACGAATTCATGAGTTGGAAATGTTAAAGCGGCTGCTTAAATATCAAAATGGAATCATGGATTTGTTAAAGAAATCATTACACGATAATTATAATTGTTCGATGAATGATAATTGTGCTGAAAATGTTGTAAACATGATGACAAATGAATTTCCTACAAATGCTGCTAAGAAGACGTATTCTCAGTGTGTATTTCTGGAAAAAGACGGTTCTGATTACAAGGTGTCTAAGTTGTTTTCAGAGATGTTACAAAACAAAGATTTTTATCGCATTTTGGAAGAACTTATTGATTTTGGGATTTTACGATATAAAGAAAATTTCAGTATGAGATATCAAGATACGGATTTAGTTCTTTATCAGAAATATACATATGAAGATGCCTGTCGTTTGTTAAATTGGGAAAGAAATGAGGTTCCATTGAATATCGGTGGGTATAAGTATGATAAGAAAACAAAAACCTTTCCAGTATTTATCAATTATGATAAACAGGATGATATTAGTGATACAACAAAATATGAAGACCATTTTACAAGTTCCGATCATTTGATTGCTATTTCCAAAAGCGGACGGAGTATTGAATCAGAAGATGTGCAAAATTTCCTGAAGGCAAAAGAACGTGGCATAGATGTGCAGCTTTTTGTAAGGAAAAATAAAGATGATAAAATTTCAAAAGAATTTTATTACCTTGGAAGAATGACTTCAACAGGAGCAGTAAAAGAATTTGTAATGCCAAATACTGATAAAACAGCAGTGGAAATAGAATGGGCATTGGACACCCCAGTGAGAGAGGATATTTACGAATATATTGTAAATGGATAATAAAAATAATAGAAAAAAATGAAAACAATTAGAGTAGTCGCAGCAATTTTGATTGATAATAAAAAAGTATTTGCAACTCAACGAGGATACGGAGAATTCAAAGATGGTTGGGAGTTTCCTGGAGGGAAAATTGATGTGGGGGAGACTCCGGAAGAAGCACTAGTTAGAGAAATCAAAGAAGAACTTGATACAGAAATTGAAGTTCTGAAATTGTTGGATACTGTAGAGTATGATTATCCAAAATTCCATTTATCAATGGACTCCTGTTTTTGACACTTAAATGGACAAAAAAGCCTTACAAGCGTTGATTTTAT